>JAOPTW010000008.1:0-213174 GCA_051532035.1 Fibrobacterales bacterium
ACTTGATGCTGACCTCGTTAAACAGCTTATTGAAAATGAGCAAGAAGACGAACAAGCAATCTTCAAACAGCGTGAACTTATCTCTCTCCTTAAAACAGCATGTGAGAAAATTGCATCTGAAGATTCATCACGTCTTCTTGATGTTGCCGATAACTTAGCAGAGAAATCTGTTTGGGCTATGGGTGGTGACGGATGGGCATATGACATCGGTTACGGTGGACTTGACCACGTTCTTGCTTCTGGTGAAAATGTAAACATTCTTGTTATGGATACTGAAGTATACTCAAACACTGGTGGACAGGCTTCTAAAGCAACACCACGTGGTGCAGTTGCAAAATTTGCTATGGGCGGTAAACGTCAAGGTAAAAAAGATCTCGGCCTTATTGCAATGAGCTATGGTAACGTATACGTTTGTCAAATCGCTTGGGGCGCTAAAGACGCACAAACTCTGAAAGCTATCAAAGAAGCTGAGGCATACCCTGGTGTATCACTGATCATTGCATATTCTACTTGTATTGCACATGGTATTGACATGGCAAAGTCTGCAGACAATCAGAAACTTGCTGTTGATGTTGGGCATTGGCCTCTATACCGCTATGACCCACGCTTGGGTGATGAAGGTAAGAATCCATTCCAGCTTGACTGTAAACCACCTAAAGGTGAGCTAAAAATGCAGGATATCTTTAACGCGGAAAACCGTTATAGAGTTCTTGCAAAATCTCAACCAGAGGTTTCAAAATCTCTTGCTGAGGAAGCACAGAAAGATACTGAACTCAAATGGGCTAAATACATCAAACTTGCTGAGTAGCAGAATAATTCTTAAAAAAACTCAAAGAGCACTGAGAAATCAGTGCTCTTTTTTTATTTATTCTTTATAATAGTGATTGTAAAAACGTTCTATTATTCGACAGATTTCAATAACAATTCTGTGATATATTTCAAAATAAAGCAGTTTGCCCTCAAAGTATTGTTATTTTAACCTTAATAACTCGTATAATTATTGGCACGTTATTTGTTATTAACTAATGGTAACTAAGGAGTTGATTATGAAAATCGATAATAAAAAATTTGCTCATGACTACGCTGAAATAATGCGCTTAACTGATATGGAAGCTTACTCACGTGCAAAAACCGAAGTAGAACGTGTATTTAGAAACCATCTTGGAATCAATTTTGATGCAATACATCAACAGAGCATTCAATCATTTTCCGAAACATTCAACCAACTGCACGATGCAGAGACCTATTACATCGCTGGTGAGATTTTAAAGTTTGCCGCAACAGTAATGGAGCAACTTGATGAAAAAGAGATTACCACCTCTATTAAAGAGAAAGCCGTCTATTTATACTGCCAAGCGCTCTCTGCAAACGACCCTCGAATAAATACCGTCGCTGAAATGAACCTCTGCGAAGTAACGACAGACATGGACATTAACACCCTCCCTGCCTTCTTATTCACAAAACTTGAAGTACTTAACTTACAGTGTATGCCGCTCTCTACCCCAGTAGTAGAGCCATCAACGGTAACACAGTAATATTCACCAATATTGAATAGAAAGAGCCAGATTATAATAGTCTGGCTCTTTCTATTCAATAAGTATTTCACTCAATCTATTGGAATGTCCTACAGCTCATTGAGCAATAACTTAAAGTTCTTTTCGATCCCTGCAAGCCCCTTATCAGTAATCTCCAGCAAGTCAAGACTTTGACCCATACTATTACTCCAATAATAGTAAGACTCATTATGATAAAAACGAGAGAATATATCGCTTGCAAGATGCTGTAAAGCAATTAAAACTTTAACCTCATGTGATACATCAAGGGCATGTAAATCAGTATGATGATGATATTTAACCCCTAGAATGAGGTCCTCTGGCACCAACCACTCTTTAAGAAGGTGAGCCCCAACTTGAGCGTGATTATACATATAGATATCTTCTTCTTGGGTGATATGGTCTTCAGAGACCTTATCGGCGATACTTGCATAAAAGTCCGCATAGCTCTTCTCTTTTCTCATAATTGCGGGTACACCACAATCGCTTATGAGACAGAAGGTGTAGGCCAGATCAGAGGATATTCGAGTATAGCTTGTTGCAAGACTCGATGCAATAAGTGCCTTTAAACGGTTCGTCTCCCAGAATTGATTGAGCAAGAAACTATCTCCTTGGTTCAAGGAGCGTTCCAGAGAAAAGCCAAGTACTAAATTTTCAATATTTTCTAATCCAAGCATAGAAATAGCATGATTCACAGACCGTACTTCATACTCTAAACCAAAAAATGATGAATTCACCGTTTTAATTATGGCCAATGCTAACGCCATATCATTTGATAATATATTACCAAACCCCTCAAGATCAAGTACATCATTTTCTTTCTCTCTCACAAACCGAAGAAGTATTTCGGGTTTTGGTGGGAGCGGGATATCTTGAATCAATCCCTCAATAAGTTTCTCACGAACACTATTAATCGACATACCTTTGTAACCTCTAGAAAGAAAGTAATCAAATACAGCATTCATTATATCATATTGAAAGAGAAAATGCTAGAAAAACTAGGACCGGACACCTCTTTTAACCACTTGGGATGTATTTTTGGGTAAGCAACAATTCAGTAAGTTGCAAAACGGGACATTATCATATATTTTTTAAAAAACCAGTAAAAACAACATATTCTACCTAAGTAATAGCACAGCACCTTCATTTATGGAGAAAACAAAAGGCCACCTCGATCAAAAGAAGCGACCTTACTCTGTAAGTTTACGAACACTATAAACGCAATTGAGAAGTGTAGTTGTTATACCGCTTGAACCTCTACTTCATTGAGCAGATGATTTTTGATCTTACGATACGACTGCAGAACATCAGTATATGATGTACTCACCATAGGATTGATTTTTTGCTCAGAGGCAGTTTTCCAGTAGTCATTTCTAAGAGTTCTGATTTTACGAGTAATCTGGTCACTCTTTTCAAGAATCTCAGCAAACTTGTCTCGAACGCCCTCCTTTGAGCCACACTCCATGACATAATCAAAAAATGATTTAACGGTATCGTGGAGTTCGATTATATTGTTAACCTGCTCCGGAGAAAACCGAGTATCATTCTCTTCGAGACGAAGTTTTAATTTTAAAATTTGCATAACATAATCACTCACAGACTCAAGCTCATCACACATTCTTAAATGATCTTTAGCTGTCTCGGCAACATCTTGAGGGATCTGTGTACTTAAAAACTCCGTAAGAAACTCAGTGACTTCCTTTTGCATGAGGTCAAGCTTATCTTCATCTTTAAAGACTTTTTTAATATACACGTCTTTCTTTTCAGAACCAGAAAATATCGATCTCAAGTCATCCATCATCTCCTTTGCACTCTTCTCCATTTTATCTATCTCTATTTTTGATTGCTGTATAGAAGCGTATGGTGATGATAGCATGGAATACTGTAAGTTTGTGACCAAGTCTTTTGCTGGTATTTTTTTATCCTTAACAATCTTCATTAAGAAATTCCCTATCACCCCAGTAAAGGGCAAAAAGACTACGGTATTCACAATATTAAACACGGTATGAGTCATTGCAATACCGGCTAGAATAGGAAACTCTTTTACCCCATTCACCTCTACTTCGGGAACCAGCATGCGAACTATATCAAGATATTGATAGAATATCAAAATCACCCATAAAGCTCCTACAACATTAAATATACAGTGAAAATAAGCAACACGACGTGCATTGGTATTAACCCCTATAGATGCAATGAGCGCAGTAATAGTAGTACCGATATTCACTCCTACTACAAGAGCTGCAGCAGTTTCAAATTCAAGAACACCAGTAGATGCCAGTCCAATGACAATACCAAGGGTTGCCGATGACGACTGGACAATCATCGTAAGGATACACCCAATTGAGGCCAACTTGATCACATTTATAAATGAAGTAGCATTTACCATGGTAAACCACTCGATAAACTCAGGCATATTTTTAACTGGCTTAAAACCATTTTTCATCAGCTCAAGGCCAAAGAAAATCATTCCCAGTCCCATAATAGCAAGTGCGAGGTATTTTATTTTTTCACGTTTTGAGAAGAGATAAATAAAGACACAGATTCCAATTATTGGAAGTCCCCATTTCCCTATTTTCATCACCATGATCCAACCCGTAATAGTTGTACCAATATTTGCCCCGAGTATGACCCCTATCGCTTGGTTAAGCGCCATAATACCAGAGTTCACAAAACCTACAGCCATTACTGTCGTGATTGAGCTTGATTGTACCACTCCGGTAACAACCACACCAACACCTGTTGCGAGTAATCTATTATCGGTAACAAGACTAATCATACGTTTGAGAGTCGGACCAGAAACGGTCTGAAGGCCATCAGAGAGAAAGCGCATCCCTAACAGGAAAATACCCAGACCGCCAATCACAAAAAATACCATAGTTTTAAAATCAGGGCTTTTTGCAACGACAATCTGTAACTCAGTCGGGACCCCACTGTGAGAGACTACTGTCGATGAAAAGAGGGAGTGTTGCTTTTTAACTACCGCAACAGAATAGGTTCCTTTGGGAAGATAGGCAATAGTAAATCGTCCATCAATATCAGAGTGCACCTGCCTAAAGACAGTACCATTACATTTAAAACCATATTTAAATGTATCACTTATTTCAGTTTTATCGAGAAACCCACTACACACTAACAGTGTGACTTTTTCTACCGCATGCTTGGATTTAAAACTCTTTTTATCATTAAATGCCCGTACAACACCATGAATTCCAGTCTGAGACATGGTATCGATTGTAACAGAAAATTCAGTATCAGAAGTAACTAACTCAACATTTTTTGGAGCATCATTTACCTGAACACTCTCTCTATGAGTATCGCTGGCGCTTGACCCTATAAGTGATTCATTTTCACTCGCACTACTCACACCAGTAAAACATAAAAGAAACGCTAACGAAATAATTTTATTGTACTGCCCAATTTTCATTTTCATCACTCATTAATCATAATTTTGCAAAATTATAGCAATACCCCATACTATCGCCCACTATTCTTAATGGTGCACTCAATAAAACAAAAAAAAGAGCACCTAATAAAGTGCCCTTTTATCTAAAAGTAGTGGAAATCAATGAAATTGAGCGTTATTTTATAACGTTTGTACTTCAGCCTCATTAAGGATGTGGTTCTTAATTTTTCGGTACGATTGAAGAATATCCGTATAAGTAGTACTCACCATAGGATTGACTCTTTCTTCTGAGGCTATTTTCCAGTAATCATTACGCAGTGTTCTAATTTGACGTGTAATAGCATCACTTTTATCTGTTATAGAAGTAAACTGCTGTTGTACCTGTTCTTTACTCTCACACACCATAACAAAATCAAAGAACTCTTTAACGGTATCATGCAGATCAATTATGCTATCCATTCTATCTTGCGATAGCGCAACATCATTATCCTCAAGACGGAGCTGTAGTTTTAGAATTTGCATCACATAATCGGATACCGACTCAAGTTCATCACACATTCTTAAGTGCTCTTTAGCGATCTCTGCAACATCATGTGGAATTTGAGTACTAAGGAACTCAGTCAAAAATTCTGTAATCTCTTTTTGCATTACATCAAGAGTGTCTTCATCTTTAAAGATCTTTTTCATCAAGATATCTTTATTAGAATCATTTGAAAGAACTTTTTTGAGATCATCCATCATCTCTTTTGCGGCCACTTCCATCTTATCTATTTCAAGTTTAGACTGTTGCACCGAAGCGTATGGCGTACCAATCATAGAGTACTGAAGATTGGTAATCATCTCTGCAGGCTTCACCTTTGCATCTTTCACGAACTTCATTAAGAAGTTTGCAATGTATCCAGTAAAAGGGAGAAAGATTAGTGTGTTCACAATATTGAAAATAGTATGGGTCGACGCTATACCAGCAGTAATATAGGGGTACGTTTCTGAGCCATCTTTCATCACCATCATATTGGGGTCATGCCCTACAACGCTAATAACCAACGGGAGATAGTATTGAAAAATTGCTGTTATCCAAAGAACCCCTGCTACATTAAAGAGTGCATGAAAGTATGCCGCTCTCCGTGCATTTGTGGTAGTACCAATTGAAGCAAGAAGTGCAGTAATGGTAGTACCAATATTTTCACCAAGTACCAGAGCTGCAGCTGTTTCAAACCCAATAACCCCCGTCGACGCAAGACCAATAGTAATACCAAGTGTTGCAGAAGATGACTGAACAATCATGGTAAGAATGCACCCAACTGCAGCAATTTTTAAGACATTCAAGTAAGACGTTGCTTGAAAGAGTGCGAACATTTCTGAAAACTCAGGCATCGATCTGATAGGTTTAAAACCATTTTTCATCAATTCTAGCCCGAAGAAAACCATGCCTACACCAATAAATACTAGAGCAAAATATTTCAGTTTTTCTCTTTTAGAAAAGAGAAATATAAAAGCGAATACACCAATGAGTGGAAGCCCCCATTTTCCAATTTTCAACACAAGAATCCAACCAGTAATTGTGGTACCAATATTAGCACCTAATATTACGCCAATCGCCTGATTCAACGCCATTATACCAGAGTTAACAAATCCCACTGCCATAACCGTCGTTATTGAACTCGACTGAACAAAACACGTCACTGCAACTCCAACACCTGTTGCAAGAAAACGGTTATCAGTAACCAATGAGATCATGCGCTTAAGAGATGGCCCAGAAACTGTCTGAAGTCCATCTGACATGTAGCGCATTCCGAGTAAGAAAATACCAAGTCCACCAAGAACCGAGAAAACCATTTTCATCACATCAGCTTCCGCAGCCATGATGATAGTGAGGTCTTTAACCTCTGGTCCGGCGATTGAAATCGTAGCCCCATTCAATTCGTGTTTTTTAAGAGAAGCGAATACTATGAATTTATTTCCCTTAAGACCTCTTACAGTAAACTCTCCATCGCGGTTACTCTGAGTTATAACCTCTTTACCCGTTTCATCTTTAAAGGTGAGCTCCGTTCCCTTAAGAGGTGTCTCTTTTTTATACAACCGAACAACGCCAGTAAACACGCTCTCTTCTTGCAAAGAAAGATCTACTGCCTTGGGAAGCAAATCGAATGAGTGATTAGGTGCAACCACCAAATCATACTCTTTCTCTTCATAGACAACGTGTGCTACAGGTTGAGCCTCTGAATCGAGAGAAAGTGGATGTGCCTCTGCTGACCAGAGGTTTATTGATACGCTCATGACTACCATGAACATCACACACAGGGTGCGAAACGCATTAGTCGAAATTTTCATCTATTATATCCTTATTGCGAACTTCAAACTCTGAAGTTTTGGTATTTAACTTATCTCGCAATAGTATAGAATAGATTTGTTAGAATTCTATTAGAAATGAAACAATCGGGTCATGCCTCCAAAAATAGAGGCCTCAGACATCCACTAAGGCTTTATACTATAAAGACTTAGGGAACGTCATACTAAATTTTGATCCTTGACCTATTTCACTCTGAACGTCGACTGTTCCACCATGTATTTGCACAATATGTTTTACAATAGAGAGCCCAAGACCAGTACCGCCTACATTTCTACTCCGCGCTTTATCGACCCGATAAAAACGCTCAAATAGGTGTTTTAAGTGCATTTTATCGATACCAAAGCCATGATCTTCGACAACAATAGAAACAACGTTCTTTTCTAAAACAGAGCTCATTGTGATTACTTTGTCATCTTCACTGTACTTGATAGAGTTATGAACAAGATTCACCAGTGCCTGCTCAACGAGGTTTGCATTCACAGACAGGACTACATTCTCATCAATAGTATTTACAAGAGTGATGTTCTTTTCTTCGGCAGCAATCTTCGTCAACTGAATTGCTGAATCGGTAATCTCTTTGATAGACTCATCTGTTCGAACAAGGGTATCAGTGCTCTTTTCGATACGCGAAAGAGCTAAAAGATCTTCGATAATCGTCGCTAAGCGACCTGCTTGCTTTTGAATGACCCCAAGAAACTTATCACGAGCCGCTATATCATTGATAGCACCGTTGAGTAGAGTTTCGATATACCCCTGAATAGAGGTTATGGGTGTTCGTAATTCATGTGAAACATTTGAGACAAATTGAGACCGCATATTTTCAAGCTCTCTAATTTTTGTCACATCATTAAACACCAAAAGTGCCCCAATGTCATTACCTTGGACATCAAGTAACACTGATCCACGCACATGAAACACCCGGCCTTCATCACCACTCGTAATCTCAATGTCTGCATCTACTGGGTTTGATGTTTGGTGAATATGTTGTAAAAGTTCATCAAGTTGACTTTCTCGAATAATATGGGTAAGTTTTCTCTGTTTCGCTCTGTCGTGGGTTAATAAAAACATCTGGAGGAAGGAATTATTATAGCGAGACAGAATTCCTTTTTTGTTAATCGCAACAATTCCTGCATTCATACTTGAAAATACTGCTTCCAACTCATTCTTTTGATCATTGGCAACAGTAATACGCTGCATAAGCTGAGAGGCCATTTCCTTCATGGACTGTGAGAGTGATGACATTTCATACCACTCATAGTCGGGTAGCTTATGTTGTAAGTGACCCTCAGCTAAAACCTGGGCACCTTCTCTAAGCGTGGTCAGTGGGTCTGTAATACGTTTGGAAATAATTATTGCAACAATTATTGCAAGGAGCAGTGTAAAAATTCCGGCAAAAACAACTCGCTGTGTGTAGCCAGCAATAAAGGATTCTACCGCGGTCATAGGAACTGCAGTTCGGATTATAAAGTCTGGAACTTCAGAGCGCACTGCACTATAAACCATTTCTTTATTTATTGTGTTACTAAAGCGAATGGCTGAGCCTGCGCCAGACTTCCGGGCATCCATAATTTCTGGACGATAATAGTGATTATTCATCAACTGAATATTTTTATGAGAATCAAATTTGACGAGTCCATCACCCTGGATAACAGTGATTCGTGTTTCAGTCTTAATACTCAACATATTAAGAGCTTCGATATACCCATAGGATTCGCTATAGAGTTGGGAAAAAACTTTATCAACTATGGTAGATCGGGCCGTAAGGTCTTTTTCAAGACTGGTTATAGAGGTATCACGAATCGTGAGTGTTGAAAACCAGCCAAGAGTGATAATCGAAATTACTATTATCAATACATATGAAGGAAGAATATCCCAAAAGAGGCGTCGCTTTTTTGTATTACTCGGCAAATTTATATCCTACTCCTCTAATGGTTTCAATGAGTTTACCAGCATAACCCATCTTCTTACGCAAACTCACGATAAGAACATCAATACTCCGGTCAGTAACAAAATAATCGTCCCCATGAACAGCAGAAATAATCTGATTACGCGTGTAGACTCTACCTGGTTTAGAGATTAAAAAATAAAGCGCAGAAAATTCCGAAGCAGTGAGATCGAGATCATTTTCACCATATGATACTTTCCGTTTGCTATCATCGATTGTAATATCATAATGAGAAATCGTGTTGGTCACCATCTCACTTTTCTGTACCGCTTTTGAGAATACTTTCCGTATACGTGCAAAAAGTACTTTTAGACTAAATGGCTTTACCATATAATCATCAGCGCCAAGCTCCAGTCCCATCACAATATCAAGCTCTTCACCTTTTGCAGAAACAAGGATTACTGGTGTCTGCGGGGCAATTTTACCATTTCTGATCTCTTTCAAGACATCAATACCATTTTTACCAGGCATCATTATGTCAAGCAGAACAAGATGAGGAGTGTCATTCCAAAACATTTCGAGACCTTTTTGTCCATCAGGAGCATCTATTACCGTATACCCTTCTTGAGTAAGGTTATAGCTGAGTAACTCGCGAATGTCTTCATCATCTTCAATTATTAAAATTTTCTTCATTGCGCATCCTTATGATTTAAAAAGATATCAATAACCAGCAGATTAGCCAATGACTAATCTGCTGTGTTACTTTCTTATCTTAAGAGCCCTTTATTACGCCCCGATGGACTAATAAGGTAGATACACAATGTTAGAATACCATTAGATTGGCAACCAAGGTACCAGGTGTCGTAATATGAGATTTTGATTGTATTTGAAATAATTGGTGCTACTAATCCAGTGCGGCTTCTTGATACAATGTCAATAGGTCATTTTTTAATTGAGTCACCAATTGATCCTTTATCCCCAATACAGAGTAGACCTGAGACTTCACGACGCACCATTCAAATGAATCATTATACCCTTTATATGAGCCATACACATGTTCAGCAAGATAGTGAATAGCTGTATAGACAATCGAATCGGCATTGCCTCTATTGAACTCATATCCAAAATTTTCTGTATGGGTATGGTGCAACTCTATCCCTTTTCTTAAGAAAGGTGGTAAGTTCCAGTGATGCGCAATAAATTCTCCTACCACACAATGGTCGATGTAATAGCTCTTATCCTCCGCTTCTATGACACATACAGAATCACTAAAGCTATGTTGCAAATAACATTCTCCATATCCAGCATTAACAGCTGCAATCGCTGGCACCGCTATATCACACACCATACTGTATGTAAAAGACTCATCGCTTGGTTTGTTGGTAATAGTATGAGCAAGGGCTGCACTAATAAGAGAGACTCCATAGGTCTGTTTCCAGAACTCCTGTAAAAAAACATCATCAGACCTATCAAATGCATTTTTCAGTGAAAAACATAACAATAGATTTTTAATGTTATCGAGTCCTAATAATACTATTGCTTGTTGAATCGATATAATTTCTTGGGACATTTTTAAAAAGGGCGAATTAACTGTTTTAAGTATGGCTGTGCTTATGGCTAAATCCTGGGTGATCGTTTTTGACAAATAACCAATATCAACCCCATCTTGATTCAAAGCGTGCAAAAAATTAATAAGATTCGTTGGCTTTGGAGGCATCGGAATATCTTCGATCATTTTTTTGAATAGACTACTATTTTTTATTGAAGACGTCATAATAATTTCAAATCAAACCATCATCTAATATTATACCACTAGATCCTTGTTAAAATCTACCGAATAGCTTATTCTTTATTATGAACTATTGTATGGAACGACTATCATATGAAGTTGGCTCGTTAGCTCAGTTGGTAGAGCAAGTGACTCTTAATCACTGGGTCGTAGGTTCGATCCCTACACGAGTCATTTTAGGCAGCCTCCATTTGTGAGTTACAGTATTTTTGAGTAAACCCGGATACACCTCATTTTTCAGCTAAATTGAGCTGATTACAGGCCCCAACTCGCCAGCTCAATTTTTTCAAAAAAATCAATATTTTATACTAAAACCCCTCTCCTATTTTCCATTTCTATGATATAATAAAAGTGCTCATATTCTAAAAAGATAGAGCGACAAAGGGTTTTATTATTCATTAGGGAAACAATGTACAAAGGGTTACGAATCGGATTAGCACTGGGTGGTGGTGGAGCTCGCGCATTTGCTCACCTTGGTATTCTCAGAATGCTCAAAAAATCAAATATCGAGGTCGATATCATTGCAGGCTCTTCAATGGGCTCACTTATCCCTATTGCATACATGCAGCATAGTACTTTCGATAAAACCAATACGACATTTAAACAATTTGTATTAAAATTTGCACAAGAATTTAAAAAAATGCAGTATGCTGAAGCCCAAGAAAATACTACAGTCGCTTTTCATAAACGAATTGTGAAAGGAGTTGATCAGGCATTCAAATTTTTTCATCTCGTCACCAAGCCAAATGTTGAAGATGCAACAATCATTAAAAATATTGTCAATCAATACGTACACCCTGGTAATCTCGAGACTCTTCCTCAAAAAATGTATGTCTGTACCATAGATGCTGTTACTGGGCAACAAGTTCTTATTAATAAAGGCAACATACAAGAGTCGATTATCGCTGCAACAAGCATTGCTGGGTATTTCCCTCCAATCCCATTAGGAGAAAGACTTCTTACTGATGCACAGCAGGTATATCCTGTACCTATACAAGCGTTTTACCTCGACCCTGTCGACATTATCATTTCAATTGATGTCACCGCGGTCCCAACTCAACACTACGTCCCCAACACAGGACTTGACATGCTTTTTCGGCAGGGTGAACTCACTTACCACCATATCAACTCTGAGCTCCACTACTGCTCTGACATTGTCATTCAACCTGACCTTAAGGGGATTCACTGGACAGATTTCCATCAACTGGATTCTATAATGCGCGCAGGAGTTACAGCAGCCAAAGACCTCATTAGTGACATCGACCAATTAGCAAAACATAAATCAAGAATTACACCGGTAGAAAACCGCCCGTGGCACACATTTGGCCATAGTGATCTTGAGAGAACTGTCATACGCTCATTTGAACCCTATATTTTTGGAGGCTCCAATGCATGATTTCAATACTATACCCGAAATGATTCAACAGGTATTAAATCAATACAGTAATTCTAAAGCACTCAATATCAAGATACTTGATCATTGGGAGAGTTACTCAACCTCAAAATTTGTTGAACGTATTCGACGCCTTGCTCTCGGCTTTAAACAACTCGGCATTCAACCAGGTGATGGGGTCGGCATTATCTCTCGCCCCTCCCCCCAATGGCTTATGGTTGATGTCGCAATCATGATTAATAAAGCGATTTCTATTCCCATGTTCCACAATATTTCTCATGAACATTTCGATCATGAAACAAAAGATGGAAATATAAAATACCTCTTTATCGATGGAGATGAAGAGATTGAAGATCATATTAAATCAGACTTTGGACGTTTTAAAAAAGTAATCTCTAATAGTGTACAAGTTCAAGGAAATAACATTGTCAACATACAGGATATCCTACTTTCAGGTGATGAACTCTCTGAAAAAGAACCCGACCTCTACGCAAAAATGCGTGACCTGGTTAGCCCAGAGGATATCGCAACAATTATCTATACCAGTGGAAGTACCGGAACCCCCAAGGGAGTTGTGATCTCACATAAAAACTTAACTATGCAAATTCATGGTTCTGCCCAACGATTCCCTATAAACTGTCATACAGATACTATTTTAAGCTGCCTTCCACTCGCCCATGTGTTTGAACGAATGGTCATGTATTATTATGTGAGTTCAGGGGCAAGTATATACTTTGTTGATGATGTCAAGAAAGTCGGTGACTTCATGAAGGAAGTGAAGCCTACCATTATGACAATGGTACCTCGAATACTCGAAAAAGCGTATGCCAAAATACTTGCTAAACCTACTACTGAACGTGGTATTAAAAAAATCCTCCTTAGAATAGCCATTGGCTATGCCATGCGCATCGACCTTGATCAAACGACCTTACAGTACCGAATATTAAATAAAATAGTCTACTCCAAAATCAGAGAGGGTCTCGGTGGTCGACTCAGAATGACTATCGTAGGAGGCGCAGCACTCTTCCCTAAAATTGGACGGTTCTTTACAAACATAGGAGTCCCCGTATTCCAAGGGTATGGACTTACTGAGTGTTCACCTGTTCTTGCTGCCAACTTTCCTGGCACCAATAAGCTTGGTACAGTAGGGCACCCCTTCCCCAATGTTACCGTTAAAATATCTGATGATGGTGAAGTGATCGCTCAAGGTGAAAACCTTATGCAAGGCTACCACAACATGCCGACTGAGACAGGACAGATTATAAAAGATGGGTGGCTCCACACCGGTGACCGTGGTTCATTTGATGATGACGGGTTCCTTGTACTCCAAGGCCGCATTAAAGAGCTCTTTAAAACATCAACAGGAAAGTATGTATCTCCCCTCCCCATTGAACACCGTCTTTGCCTCACTAAAACAATAGAAGCGGCAGCTGTTATCGCCGACAACAGGAAATTTGCCAGTTGTCTTATCTTTCCCGATTTCGAAATCATCCCACAAGTAAAGCGAAAATATCGTGCAACTAAAATGAGTGATGACGAATTTATCAATTCAAAAATTTATCGAAGCCATATCGAGGACATCATTCAACGAGTCAATAAAAAACTCGATCATTGGGAGCAGATACAGGCCTTTACCATCATTCCTCAACCGATCTCAATTGAAACGGGTGAGCTTACTCCAACGATGAAACTCCGTCGTCATATTATTGACAAAAAGTTTAGTCAAGAAATTTCAGCCATGTACCCAGAAACAGAGGTGTAACCATGAAAGAAAGAATAGCTATTATCGATGGACTTCGGACTCCCTTTTGCAAAGCGGGAACCGATTTCAATGGGACACCTGCCGATGACCTCGGAGCCCACGTCCTTAAAGAACTTTTGGAACGTATTCCTATTGATCCTCACCTCATAGATGAAGTTATTATTGGAAACGTAGGGCAACCTTCCGACAAAGCGAATATTGCTCGGATTATAGCAATTAAAGCGGGCCTTCCTATTTCAATTCCCGCCTATACCGTCAACCGAAACTGTGCTTCTGGTTTTGAATCACTCACCACTGCAACCAACAAAATTCTTGCAGGCGAAAGTTCTATTATGATTGTGGGGGGGGCTGAATCAATGAGTAATTACCCACTCCTCTTTAATAGTGCAATGACCAAGTTTTTTGGTTCACTCCAAAAAGCAAAAGGAACTCTTGCAAAGTTAAAAACCCTATCAACATTTAAACTTTCTCATCTCAAACCCGACATCGCAGTCATTCAAGGACTGACAGACCCTACCTGCTCTCTCAACATGGGGCAAACAGCCGAGGTACTCGTTCGAGAATTTGGTATAACTCGAGAAGAACAAGATCAGTATGCCATGGAGAGCCACCATAAAGCAGCAAAAGCCCAGGAAAAAGGAATACTCAATGAGGAACTGATCCCCACTCCCAATCCACCGAGTTACAAAAACCTTATTGATCGCGATACTTGCATACGAGCGGAACAAAACATGAAAGCGCTCGGCAAACTCCGCCCTGTTTTTGAGCCAGTGAGTGGTTCAGTCACACCTGGAAACGCCTGTCCACTAACCGATGGTGCGGGTATGCTCCTCATCATGACGGAATCTCGGGCTAAAGAACTCAACCTAACCCCTTTAGGTTACTTAAGTGATTACAGCTATACTGGACTTCCTCCAAACAGAATGGGACTCGGCCCTGTGTACTCGACAGCAAAACTCCTACAAAAAACAGGACTCTCGATTTTTGACATAGACCTTATTGAGATGAACGAAGCATTTGCATCACAAATTATCGCAAACCTTAAAGCCTTTGAATCTGATGATTTTTCTCAGCACTTCCTCCACTCCGACACTGCAATTGGTGCAATTGACCCCAACATTGTTAATGTTAATGGTGGCGCTATTGCTATCGGTCATCCCGTTGGGGCAACGGGAACGCGACTCGTTCTTACCCTCTTAAAAGAATTAAAGCGAAGAGGAGCCAAACGAGGTATTGCAACACTTTGTATTGGTGGCGGACAAGGCGGAGCACTTTTACTGGAGGTTGATCATGAGTAACGTGCAACTCGACATTGCTGATTCAGGACTCGCAGTCATCACCTTTAATCAGGGAGGCTCTCGCGTAAATACACTCGGAAGCGCTGTCCTTAAAGAACTTAAAACCATACTCGAAAACATCAAGGGGCGCTCTACCATTAAGGTTGTCGCATTTGCATCTGCAAAAGAGGGCTGCTTTATAGCAGGTGCCGACATTGCAGAGATAAAAGATATTGTAAATCCAAGTGATGCTATGCAAAAAGCACACTATGGGCAAGACATTTGCAATCTCATTGCATCCCTACCTTTTATTACTGTTGCCCTCATTGATGGTGCCTGTTTAGGTGGTGGCATGGAACTCGCACTTGCGTGTGATCTCCGTATCGCTTCAGATAACCCCAAATGTAAACTGGGTCTCCCTGAAGTATCCCTTGGCATTATTCCTGGCTTTGGCGGTACCCAGCGGCTCCCACAGATAGCCGGCCTCACTACTGCTCTTGATCTTATACTTGGTGCAAAAGTATTTGACACAAAAAAAGGGTACCGATTTAAAATCATTGACACCTACTTCAAGAAGGAATTTTTTAAAGATGCATCTCAAAAACTCATACAAGCCCTTCTCGAAGATCCTTCGTTCTTAATAAAATCCCAAAAGAGACGGGCAAAGAAACCCCTCCTACAAAAGGTTTTTGAACGTACATCTATTGGACGAAAAATAGTATATAGTAAAACAAAGAAGCTACTCCTTTCAAAAACAAAAGGTCAGTATCCCGCACCACTCGAGGCCCTTGCAGTTATTGAACGAACGTATCCTTCTTCTTCAAATGGTTATACTATAGAGCGGGAGCATTTTGCAAAAGTTGCAGTAACTGATATTTCAAAAAATCTCATACAAGTCTTCTTTACCTCTGAAGCACTCAAAAAAGAGAGCGGTGTTTCCGAAGAGGTTGAAATAAAACATGTTGATTCGGCCGCTGTCATTGGTGCAGGTATCATGGGTGGTGGAATTGCCTGGGCTCTCAGTATGAAAGACATCTCTGTTCGGATGAAAGACATCACATGGGATGCAATAAATATTGGTTTCAGTTCTGCAGCAAAGATGTATAGTCAACTCATACGGATTCGCAAACTCAACAAACACCAAGTGGCCGTTAAAATGCAACACATTGGTGGGTCTTTAGACTTCACAGGTTTCTCTGATCGTGATATTGCTATAGAAGCTGTTGTTGAAAATATGGAGATTAAAAAGAAGGTTCTTAAAGAGTGTGAAGAGCACCTCCCTCCTAATGCAATTCTCGCATCCAACACTTCATCTCTCTCCATAACCGAAATGGCATCGGCACTTGATCGGCCATCAAAATTTGTCGGCATGCACTTTTTTAACCCTGTAAATAGAATGCCCCTTGTAGAAGTGATCGCTGGAAAAGAGAGCTCGAACTCTGTAATTGCATCAGTGGTAACCCTCAGTAAAAAACTGGGTAAAACCCCAATTGTCGTGCAAGACTGCCCCGGTTTTTTGGTTAACCGTATATTAATCCCCTACCTCAATGAAGCAGTTAAAATTTGGCAGGAGGGTGGCGACATTGAACAGATCGATGCCACAATCCTTGACTATGGCATGCCTATGGGCCCCTTTACGCTCACTGATGAAGTTGGGATAGACATAGGATACCACGTTGCAAAAATTCTCGAAGAGGGGTATGGTGAGCGTATGAAGACTGCTCCCATTTTTGACTCACTCATGGCTAACCCTTCTCTCCGTGGTAAAAAAAGCGGTAAAGGCTTCTATCTCCATTCAGGAAAAAAGCAATCGATTAATCCTGAGGTGAGAGCAATTCGAAACGAATATATTACCACTACATCACCATTAGACACCGACACTATCATAAAACGCTGTATTTATTCTATGATAAATGAATCTGCACGTTGTATCGAAGAAGGCATTGTACAGAATCCTGAATATCTCGATATGGCAATGATACTTGGATCCGGTTTTCCACCATTCCGCGGTGGCCCCCTGAGATACGCCGATAGTATTGGTCTTAAAAAAATTGTTTCAGAACTTGAGCTCTTAACTCGGCAATACGGCTCTCGATTTGAACCTGCACCACTTTTAACAGAAAAAGCAAACAAAAACCAAACCTTTTACCAGTGAGGACCCTATGTCTGACAACACAAATGAACCACAAGAAATCGAAGATCCAGAAATGATCATTGACACCTCACATATGTCTGAAGGTAAAGCATCAGCACTCAACCTAACTGAAGATGCCCGTGAAGTGGCTTGGAAAAGCGCAAGCTTTGCAGGCAATATATTTATGGGCAACCTCGACCTCGATGCGATTTTCCCTTTCCCTATCCAAAGTGAAAGCGAGCGCCACATAGGGGATGCTCTCGTAAAAGAGGTCTCCAAATTTTTAAAGGAGAATCTCGACGCCGAAGAGGTAGATGAGACGAGAACAATTCCCGACGAAATTATCGAAGGATTCAAAAAGATGAATCTCTTTGCGATGAAGGTGCCCAAAGAGTATAACGGCCTGGGTCTCTCACAGGTCAATTATGGTCGTGTCATGGCTGCGATCACATCATGGTGTGCATCGACTGCTGTTTTTATCTCAGCCCATCAATCGATAGGGATTCCACAACCTCTAAAACTTTTTGGGACTGAAGCACAGAAAAAAAAGTATCTCCCTCAATTTGCTGAAGGTAAAATTTCCGCTTTTGCACTCACTGAGCCAGGTGTTGGGTCTGACCCCGCTCAAATGAAAACCACTGCGGTGCTCAATGAAGAGGGAACTCACTATCTCATTAATGGTACAAAACTCTGGTGTACCAATGGACCCATTGCCGACCTCATGGTAGTGATGGCGCAGACAGAGCCAAAAGAGGTTAATGGCAATGAGATAAAACAGATTACTGCCTTTATTGTTGAAAAAGCCTATCCCGGTATTCAAGTGACGCATCGCTGCGATTTTATGGGTATTCGAGCTATTCAAAATGGACTCATGACTTTTACCGATGTTACCGTACCAGTCGACAATATTATCTGGGGCAAAGGCAAAGGACTCAAGCTTGCTCTTGCAACACTCAATACAGGGCGCCTTACCATTCCCGCTTCAAGTGTCGGCATGGCTAAACAGTGCCTCAGTTATATGCGCCGCTGGGGCAACAAACGAAAACAGTGGGGTAATCCTATAGGAGAGCATGAGGCTGGAGCACAAAAAATATCTTTTGTCGCATCAACCACCTTTGCACTCGAAGCCGTATCACTCCTCACCTCAGCATGGGCAGATGACCCCGACAAAGATATCCGTATAGAAGCCGCAATGGCAAAACTATGGTCTACAGAACGTTCATGGGAACTTATTGATACTGCTCTGCAATTCCGTGGAGGACGCGGCTATGAAAAAGCTTCCTCACTCAAAGCACGAGGAGAAGACCCATTCCCTATAGAGAGGATGCTTCGTGACTGTCGCATTAATCGAATTATCGAAGGTACAACAGATATAATGCAACTGTTCTTGGCACGAGAAGCAATGGACCCTCATCTAAAAATTGCCGCAGACCTCATTAAAAAGCATGGACCAAAAAACAAAAAACTCCATGCCGGTGTCCAACTTGCATCCTTTTATGCAAAATGGTATCCCAAACAGTGGATCAACTCCAGTCTCTGGAATAGCCACACCGACAAAGGAAAACTTGCGAAACACTATAAGTTTGTAGAGTCCACCAGCCATAAATTAGCTCGAACAATTTTCCATTACATGGGCCTCTATCAAGAAAAACTTGAAAGCAAACAAATGGTACTAGGGCGACTTATGGATATTGGCACTGAGCTCTTTGTTATTGCAACAACCTGTTCATACGCAATTTCACTTTTTGAGAAAAACGGCGATGATATGACTCCACTCTATTTAGCTGATGTCTATTCTCTCGACGCAGAGAATAGAGTTGCCAAACTCTTTGATGATCTTTCTGACAACTTTGACCATAAACGGGTTAAACTGGCAGCGAGTGTTCTCGGAGAAGATATTAGCTGGCTTGAAGATGGCGTTATCTGGACTGATAGCGCTGAGGAATAACCTCTAAAATTTAGTACTTTTTAGTGGTTTTTAAGGAGACCTTCAATCATTTGAAGGTCTCCTTTTTTTATTGAGGAGTATATTTCACGCCCGAGTAGCCCATTAAATAGTGATAAAACCCTGATTATTCTATGCTATCATGTGAATAATACACAAGCGTATTTATGGCAAGCCTATTTATAACAAAAAGATTAAAAAGTCTATTTTTTAATCTTTTTGGCCATTTTTTGCAAAAAACAGATGAAAAGAAGTTATTGATTACAACTTTGCTATATTTAAAATCGCTATTTAATTCATAATGAATGTCGAATGAACAACGAAAACAACATTTGCAGAGAAGGTATTGTTAATTCTGTAACAGGCCTAAGTGTTGCGGTCACAATAGTTCAACCCGCCGCTTGTGAAACTTGTCAAGCCAAGTCAGTTTGCAATTCAGCAGAGTCCACCGAAAAAGTTATTGATGCCCTCGCAAAAGAGACCCTTATTCCGGGTGAACGAGTCATATTAGAAATGAATGAAAAGCAGGGTTGGATTGCAGTACTTTATACATTTATTATTCCCTTTTTCTGTATGCTTACAGGGCTCATTATCACCTATGTCCTATCGAACAATGAATCATTCGCTGCCCTTATCAGCTTAGCTACTCTTGTTCCATACTACAGTTTACTCTTCCTGTTTAAAAAACAGATTACCAAAAATTTTGTCTTTACCGCCAAAAAGAAAACACCGTAAGAAAAGGAAACGCCGTGATACTTTCAACCGTACTTACCCTTGGGTCCATTGCACTTATTGCTGCCATAGTACTCTATATTGTTGCAAAGAAATTTCATGTTTATGAAGACCCACGTATTGACTCTGTTCAAGAGCTGTTACCTGCAGCAAATTGCGGTGGCTGTGGATTCCCTGGGTGTCGCGGTTTCGCAGATGCACTTGTGAAAGGTGCTGATGAAGGTGATATATCAGGTTTAAGTTGCCCACCTGGAGGAAACGAGTGCGCCGAAAGCATCGGTACCTTCCTCGGTATGGCTGTAGAAGCAGGTTCCCCAACTGTTGCGGTTCTGAGATGTGGTGGTTCTTGCGAAAAGTCTATTGCAAAAGCTGAATACGATGGTCCTATGAACTGTTCAATTGCACACACCCTCCATAGTGGTGAAGGTGGCTGCCCCACAGGATGTCTTGGCTGCGGTGATTGTGTTCTCGCCTGCGACTTTGATGCTATGTACATGGATGAAGAAACCAAGCTCCCGGTAATACTCGAAGATAAATGTACCAGTTGTAATGGGTGTGTCACAGCCTGTCCAAGAGACCTCATTGAGATTCGTCCCCTCGGCAAAAAAGGGAAAAGAATCTGGATAAACTGTATGAACGAAGAGAAGGGTGCTGCATCTAAAAAGAATTGTGAAGTCGCCTGTATTGGGTGTTCAAAATGTGAAAAAGCATGCCCCGACAATTTTAATGCAATCGAAATGATTAACAATCGGGCCTATATTGACCCTGAAAAGTGCACTGCATGTGGTATCTGTTTTCACTACTGCCCCACCGATGCTATCTCAGCAACGTGGGAGCCTAAAGTTCCGAAAGCCCTCAGAGAAGAGCGTGAAGCTAAAGAGGCAAAACGTAAAGCCAAAGAAGAACAACAAGCTTCTACCGAGGCGTAGGATAATATACGGAGAATGGTTTGATATTTAAAACGTTTAAAATAGGCGGTGTACACCCTCCAGAAAATAAATTTTCTGCCGGTGCACCCATTACAGTATTGCCCACCCCAAAACAAGTGAGCATCCCCCTTTCTCAACATATTGGCGCCCCAGCTTCCGCTCTGGTCAAAAAGGGAGATACCGTTAAAGTCGGCACCCCTATCGGTCAAGCGGCAGGATTTATCTCAGCCAATATTCACTCATCAGTATCAGGTACCGTCGCAAAGATCGAAGAGGTCGCTGCTCATAACGGTTATAAAAAGACATCAGTAACGATAAAAGTTTCAGGTGATGAGTGGGAAGAGAGTATTGATACAAGCGATACGATACTCCACGATATTACACTCGAGCCTCAAGAAATTGTCGCACGTATTAAGAGCTCTGGTATTGTCGGTCTAGGAGGGGCATGTTTTCCCTCTCATGTGAAATTCATGATACCCGAAGGAAAGAAAGCTGATCACCTCGTAATCAACGCAGTAGAGTGTGAACCCTATCTTACTGCCGACCATCGTATTATGCTTGAGCGCACCGAAGAGATCCTTATTGGTGTTGAAGCTATGAAAAAAGCACTGCAAGTCGAAAAGGCAGTTATTGGCATTGAAGGAAATAAACCTGATGCTATTGCTAAAATGACTGAGGTTGCCGCATCGTTTCCAGGAACTGAAATAGTTCCTCTTAAAGTTCAGTATCCTCAAGGTGCAGAAAAACAACTCATTAAAGCGACGGTTAATCGCGAAGTTCCCAGTGGCACCCTGCCTCTTGAAGTGGGATGTGTCGTGAGTAATGTTGGCTCTGCTCTCGCAATTTATGAAGCAGTACAAAAAAACAAACCACTGATTGACCGTGTTGTAACAGTAACAGGTAAAAAAGTTTCACAGCCATCAAATTTCCTTACACGAATTGGTACTCCAATGACTGACCTCATTGAAGCAGCTGGTGGCCTTCCGGAGAATACCGGTAAAGTTATCAGTGGTGGCCCTATGATGGGTGGTGCGTGCACTAATATTGACGCCCCCGTTGTTAAAGGCACTTCAGGACTTACTATCCTCGACGAATCAGATGCACGCCGCGGTACAGTAGATAACTGTATACGTTGTGCAAAATGTGTTACGGTATGCCCTATGGGTCTTGAGCCTCAACTGCTTGAAAAACTCTCTGCGAAAGGTTTTTACGAAGAAGCAGAAAAAGATGATATCACCGATTGTATAGAGTGTGGCAGCTGTAGTTATGTCTGTCCCTCCAACCGCCCTATTCTCGACTACATTAGATTAGGCAAAGGAAATGTTATGCGTATTAAAAGGGAGAGAAATTAAATGGCTCAAAAATTTATTGTGTCTCTTTCACCTCACGAAAAAGCAACCCCGTCGGTAACATCCCTTATGTGGGGAGTAGTCATAGCCCTCATTCCTACACTCGGTGTAGGGCTTTACTATTATGGTATTCAAGCACTGGCAGTTGTTGCAACGTCTGTTGTCGCCTGTCTCGCTATTGAACACACCCTCCAACGCTACCTTTTAAAAGAACCTTCAAAAATCTCAGATGGATCCGCCGTCATTACCGGACTCCTTCTTGCGTTTAATGTCCCCAGCATCACTCCTCTATGGCAGGTGGTTATTGGTGCTATTGTTGCGATCGGCGTCTCAAAAATTGCTTTTGGTGGCCTCGGTAATAACCCATTCAACCCTGCTCTTATCGGGCGTGCTTTTATGCTCGCCTCATTTCCCGTACAAATGACAACATGGGCAAAACCCGGCACCAATCAACTTTCACTCTTTGATGCAACAACAGGAGCGACACCGCTTGGGCACCTTGCTGAGCAAGGTACTGAAGGACTTCCTACTCTTGTCGATATGATTATTGGTAATATCGGTGGTTGTTTTGGTGAGATAAGTGCAGTAGCTGTACTCATCGGGGGCTGCTACATGCTCTACAAAAAGATCATCACGTGGCACATACCAGTCTTCTATCTTCTCGGACTATTCATTATCAGTGGATCTTTTTGGCTTGTAGATCCGGTAACCTATGCAAACCCATTGTTCCATATTTTTGCAGGGGGCGCAATGCTCGGAGCCTGGTTTATGGCTACCGACATGGTTACCAGCCCAATGACTCCCAAAGGCCAAATTATATTTGCTCTTGGTGGCGGTATACTCTGTGCGCTCATCCGAATTCTCGGGGCATACCCAGAAGGCTGCTCATACTCAATCCTTATAATGAATGCTTTTGTTCCCCTCATAGACAAAGCCTGTAAACCCAAACGCTTCGGAAAGGAGGTGAACGTTGGCTAAGAAACTCGATTCTACCTTTTTAAATATGGTGATAGTACTCACTGCCATTGCAGTGATCTCTGCCCTGGCTCTCGCAATTACTAACGAGAAAACAAAAGACCTTATTAAAGAAGTCCAAAAGAAAAAGACTCTCGCTGCAATTAGTACCGTCGTCCCAGGACTTAACAACGACCCAAGTGCAGAGCAGTACACTGTCGAAGGCTTTGAAGGCCTTACCTTTTACCCAGGCAAAAAAGATGGCACTCTCATTGGCACTGCCGTTGAGACCTTTGCTGATGGTTTTACAGAGGCAGTATGGATCATGGTTGGATTTGATAGTGATAATAAAATCATAACAACCTCAGTACTTCGTCACAAAGAGACTCCGGGCCTTGGCACTAAAATGGCTGAACCCAAATTTAAAGATCAATTTGATGGTAAAGACCCGTTAGAATATACACTCAGAGTTACAAAAGATGGTGGTGCTGTTGATGCAATTGCTGCAGCAACAATAAGTTCACGTGCCTTTAGCGCCGCGGTTCAAAAAGCTTATGATGCTATGCTCAAGAAAGGGACACTCATAGAAAAACCAGCGACACAGCCTGAAGCTGCACCGATAGTTCCTCCCGCTACTGACTCTACACTGGAGGTAACTCAATGAATTTATTAAATGTATTTCGACGTGGCTTCACTACAGAAAACCCGGTCTTTGTCTTACTCTTAGGCATGTGTCCTGCACTCGGTGTAACAAGCTCTGCAATCAATGGGCTTGGGATGGGACTTGCCTCTACTGCAGTACTTGTTGGCTCAAACTTTGTGATCTCAATCATTAAAAATTTTATTCCCGACAAAGTACGTATCCCCGCATTTATCGTTATTATTGCAAGTTTTGTAACTGTTATCGACCTGCTTATGGCTGCACACCTTCCCGACCTCCATGAGCAACTGGGACTTTTTATTCCCCTAATCGTGGTTAACTGCCTGATACTTGGTCGCGCAGAGGCTTTTGCATCTAAGAATTCTATGTTCCCTGCTGTTATTGATGGACTGGGAATGGGCCTTGGGTTTGCATTTGCACTCACACTCCTCGGTGCGGTTCGTGAAGTACTCGGTGCTGGGTCAATTTTCGATTATAAATTTGTTTCGGCTGACGCTACAACAATGCTCCTCTTCATATTACCACCGGGTGCTTTTATTGCACTTGGTTTTTTAACTGCGGCGTTTAATAAATTCGCCAGAAAATCTTAAGGAGACCATCACATGGAAATTATTGCACTCATTGTCGGCGCTATATTTGTAAATAATGTTGTTCTCGTTCAGTTCCTCGGTATTTGCCCCTTTCTTGGAGTAAGTACTAAAGTGAGTACTGCAGTTGGCATGAGCGCTGCAGTAACGTTTGTTATGACCCTCGCAACCATAGTTACAACACTTGTTATGAATATGGTGCTTATCCCCTACAATATCGCATATTTGCAGACAATCTGTTATATCCTTATCATTGCATCACTTGTCCAAATGGTAGAGCTTATTATGAAAAAAGTGAGTCCACCACTCTACCAAGCGCTCGGGGTATTTCTCCCACTCATCACCACAAACTGTGCAATACTCGGTGTAGCCATTCTTGCATTCAAGCAGGAGCTCGGTATTTTTGAAGGGATCATCTATGCAATTGCATCTGCTATCGGTTTTGGTTTAGCCCTAATTGTATTTGCAGGCATTAGAGAGAAACTCGAACTCTATACGGTACCAAAAGCGATGCGCGGCGCACCTATTGCCCTTGTAACAGCAGGACTATTAGCACTCGCATTTATGGGTTTTTCTGGGATGGTTTAAGCCATAAATACTTCACAAATTATTACCTAAAAGTCGCATTTCAACTGCGACTTTTTCACAGAAACGCAATTGAGATTTAGTTTTAGAGTCAACTTCAGCTTGGCTCTTTTTTTTGAAAAAACCGCATTTTCAGCCACCCATTTAGAACGGTTATTACCTATATTTTACCTATCAGAACAATAAATAATGATATTATAGTTCAACAGATTATCATATCAAATTAATGCACAGTGAGGAAAATATGGCAGTAACTATTTTAAAAGATAAATGTACCGGTTGCGGTGATTGCGTTGAAGTATGTCCAACAGATGCTCTTGAAGTAATTGATGGACTTTGTATCGTTGACGAAGACGAGTGTACTGATTGTGGTGCTTGTGTAGACGAGTGTCCAGAAGACGCTATCGAAGAGTAATTCTTACTTATTTGATTTTCGAAAGCCTGCTCATTGAGCAGGCTTTTTTTGTTTCATGCTATTTATGAAAATAATCAGGGCATCTCATGAGTAGAGGAAGTGAACCATCCAAAGGAATCGAATCCTTTTTCAATTTTCTCATCAGTCTCGAATCATTGAGAGATAAACGAGTATTATAGAGTAGCACAAGAGAATCTTTAAGTGTATCCACGGTCTCCGTACCTACAGACACTCCATTCTCTACTAGCTGATAGTTTGAACCATCATACTTGAAATGGGCATAATCGTTATTATTGGTCAAACTAATATTGAGCTCTGATATATAATGACTATCATAGGCCCCCGCAACTTTTTTAACTATTGAATCTATAGACTGTGTAGTATCTGACCTATTCAACCAAAGAGAGTAAATACCTTTAAGCCGTACATCAGCCAAATACTCACTAAAGGTATATTCAATTGAATTATTTTTGCTACCCACAAGAAACGCCGTATCATCTATACCTTCATGCAAAGTGAGCATAACCCCACCAATAGAATCTCGTTGAGCATATGCAACACTTCCCTCAGTATACACATCATTACAAACAACTGCTGCATTAGGAACGAGAGGCGCCAGGAGCTTACGATTGGTATAACGCCAATAGTGGGAATTGGTGGACTTACTAATTTTTATTTTACCACGCTCCGTTGTCGCTTTCCGTTCATTCAAATGGTAGGCTGCATGCCCTATATCTGATGTCGAATCATATATAGGTGTCGAAATAGGTAAAAACCCTACAAGTGTATGAAAAAGAAAGTCATTGGTATATAGGCGATTCTTATTGCTTTTAACGACCGCTGCACGCTCTGGATAGCGCTCAACATACTCAGGCGACATCCATACAACAAATGGGATATAGGCCATCTCAAAAGTAAAAACACTCTTGTTATGATATTTCCTTGTAAACACATCATCACCATGGTCAGAGATATACATAAACAGAGTAGGTTTCTTTATAGCTCGCAGGGAATCAAGTATTTTCGCCACAATAGAATCATTATATAACACGCTATTATCATACTTATTAACAGTGTTATGTAATTTTTCTTGTACCTTATTGCCATAGATCCGTTCAGGCAAATCACCCCCATACTTTTTATATGCTCTTGGATATCGATTACTATAACCCTGATGATTGCCCAATAAGTGTACAACCACAAGACCACTCTCTTTTTCAAACGCTTTAAAAGCTGGCCGCAACAGCCTATCATCATGGGGATTCGCAACATTAGTCATTCCAATATTGGAATTTACCGGAATAATCTCATCTGCATCTGTTGCAATCACCGCAACCAAATTATCATATTTGCCCTGAAGTCGATGATTTGTAATCCAAGTAGTATGTATACCAGCACGTTTTGTAACATCCATGATAGAGTAAGAATCTGAATACTTTTTTTTCTTATACCGATCCGCTTCTGTAAGGGCTAGGGATAATGCAGGCATTGTAGATACTGCATTTGACCACACATTATCAAATACAACAAAATTAGTATCAGCTTCTGCAATTGAGGTGAGATGCGGATTAGTCTCACGTGGATACCCATAAAGTGACATGTGACCTCTATTCAGAGATTCACCAAGAATCAACACTGCAAGTTCATCATCATGGTGTCTTTGCATCGGCAGGGTCTCTAGGCTTTGCCTTCGCTCATTTTTAACATTTATAAACATGGTAAATTCCCGTTGATAATCTTCCAATGCATCAACGACAAGATTCCAATGCGGGTATTGTTTTGACTGAACAAACATCAAAGTCAGCCCAAGGAGTATGAGAGCCATGAGCCTAATGCGGTTAATATACTGCCGCTCTCTTTTTTCATAGATATAAAATAAAATTGAGAAGCAGATAATAATTACCACAGATATCACCACCCATGTTACAGAGAAGATTGACTGTACATACTCAACTGATTCAAAATGATTTGATTGAAAAATGGCCCAAAAAATGTTCATCTCTACCCCCACTTGGTAATACAGATTATACAACCCATAGGTCAAAGGAAGACCAAAAGCAACCAACATAAGCACTGTGTGAAGCAAACCTTTAAACACATTAGGGAGTGTCGGTAGAGCCATCGATATAATAACACTTAAACCGGAATAAGTACCTATCATCAACATATAATAGATCCCACTTTCTAATGTGGGCCACCCTACATTTAATGATTCTGTCACAAAGAGAAGCCCCATAATAAGGGGAGTTAAAAACCCATAAATCCACAGTCTTCGTCTGAGAACTTGCCATATAAAGAATGCAAGAAGTAATGGTAAAACCCAAGGCACTATCCATGTTAATAGACTAAACTTTGATAGAGCAATATAGGTTAAATCTTGATTAACGCTACCAGCAGCACCGATGGTCAGTTTAATTTCATCTCCGGGCATCATTGAAAGAGGGATGTTTCGTGGATATGCATACGAGACAGTGTCGTCAAACAATGTATCACCATTAAGCTCAATCAACATTGTTGTCATACCGTACTTTGACGGTTCACGTTTACACAACTTACATTTTTCACTTACCCGTACTTGTAATGAAAGGTCTTGTTCGGCATAAAAAAGGATTTTACCTACAATATCTTTTTTGGTACCCGTATGATATTTAATTCTCCCATTATTAGTAGCCTCGAACTTTGACCACTTATTAGACTTCTTTACATATTTTGAGTCAATGCTTTAGTCACTTTCCGACACGTATTCATAAGGGCGGGTATCAACAGAAAATAGCATTCGCAAAACAACAACCAATAGAACAAAAACAAGTACTCTTATTTCACGTTTTTCTATTAATAAAGATAGATTGGGCATACATACTCAAAAAAAATATTAGATCGTCTCAAATGTGCTATCTACAGAGTAAGATCCTAATCATATAATACACGAAAATCTTACCAAAAGAACAAGAAAGGCCAGTCATTATTGACTGGCCTTTCTATCTCTCCCCATACTACGATTCTATTCTGCCTCTACAAAACTCTGGAACAGCAGGTCCGTCGGATCACTATGATCATACTGATACATACCTTTGGGCCCAATGAGTGTCAGATTCGTCTCATCAACAATGAGATCATTCACCTCAATAGTATCCACAATATTTACCATCTCAAGTTCTGGAGTGTTGGTAATATCAAACACCTTGAGCCCTGCACGGCCATCACACACATAGAGTGCATCATCATAAATACCAAGCCCCGATGGATTAGCCATTTCGTATGTCTCTAAAAGTTTTGGGCTATAAATATCAGAAACATCTATCACTTCAAGTTCTGTATCACCCCAGCGACAGCCAGTACCGGTTCTTAAGGTTACATACGCATAGTCACCCTCAACAACCACAGGATCACAACTGGTTACATGACTAAAGCGTGACGCCATTTTAGGATTCGAAGGGTTCGAAATATCATAGATATACATTGCATTCATCGAGCCAACAAAGAGCATATCTTCTTTCATATAGATAGTTTCAATACCACTCCAATCAATATCAGTTGTAGAACTATACTTTGGGTTCGATTCATCAGTCACCCAAAAAGTGATCAGTTCTCGATCAGTAACAGCATAGAGATACTCTGAAGAAAGCGCAAAACGTGCAAGAGATCCACCCTGACCAATAACATCATTTTTTTCTGCGCCACCCGACAATTCACTACTGCTCATCATTACACTCTCATTCATTATAGGCATTATATCCATTTCGTCATAATCCCATTCCCGATAATTTTGACACATTACATTTACGGTAGTAACAACATCCCAATCAACAATGAGTCCAGAGTCTTTGGTGAGCATCTCGTAACCCTTTTCGTATCTTCCTGTAAGAACATCGGGAATGTTTTTAAGAAGCTTCACTGCACCGGGACTCGAAAAATCAAGAGCAATTAATGTTGCATAACTATCTGCAAGAAGCGTATTGTTTTTAATTGCAATATCTCTATTACCGGGGATATTAATAAAACTGATATATTTCGGATTTGCTGGATCACTATTATCATAGACATGTACCCCTTTATCTACCTCATTGATAAACTTCCATTTTTCAACCTGATAAATTTTGCCGGTTGTCTCGAGCTTGATACCACTCTCATTACCGATACTCTTTAAATACTCTTCATAAGCCAAATAAATTGGTGTGTTAACGATATTTTCCCATGAGTAGAGTTCATCGGACTGACACGTCCCCTCATGATACAGTGTATCATTTGAGGTATACATACTATCAACGTTATATTCATACAATGACGAGCTACAGGCTTCACACTCAATCGATGAACTTGAAACAACGATATCCACCTGACTTGACGATTGATCTATCTCTTTACAATATTCTACTCCACCGAGCACAATACAGCGTTCACCAATTGCAACACTTGACGACGGGTTCTCAGTACTATCCATTTCACTTGATTCAACATCAGCCTCAGATGATTCATTGCCATCTGGCACAGGGACCTTTTCCGATGAACTCACTCCATCCTTACAAAAAGTTACACCATCAACAATAACGCATTCAGCAGTACTCTCTTTTTCTGGTGTAGATTCGTTTGATGTTAGACACCCCGTAAAAAGCAGGCCCGCTCCTAAAATTGTCATTAAATATTTCATATAATCCTCAGTCTATTAAACATGTTGTTTATCTAAGTATAGACAGTGTAAGGACTGAAAAACAGAACAACCAAATATTTCCTCTCAAAAGTGCTCTCAAATGAGGAGCACTAATCAACTCAGGCCTGAGAGATGAGGATACAAAAAAAGGCCAGCAAAAGCTGGCCTCAATAAAAAACTCGACACTCAACTATAACGCAGATGTAAAAGATAACTCTACAGGATTTTCAGGGTCAGTTACATCATAGGTATATACTCCATCTTCACTAGTGAGGGTTGCAATGCCTTCAACGACCGAAACAGTTTCAACAATTATTGTATCAAGCTGTGTAATGAGATTAAGCTCTGAGCCTTCAACAGTAAATATTTTAAACCCAGCACGTCCATCACAAGCATAGAGATACCCATTCACAATTTCAATATCTGTTGGCCCATCCATTGAATAGGTTTCTTCAATAAGTGGCTCTGATTTATCACTAATATTAACTACGGTTATCCCATCATTTCGACTATAACAACGCTCATTGCCTCCACTCGCGGCATAAAGATATTCACCAACAAACAGCAACTCATCGCAATAGGTTACCCCTGGTAATGCAGTACTCACACCCGGATTACCAGGCCGTGAAACATCAATAACTGAAACCATGTCATAACCCGACACAAAAAGCAAGTCATGAGAGATAGTAACCGACATCACATTCCATCCAAACACTTCACTTTTAGAAAGATACTTAGGAGAGGTTTCATCCTGAACATTTATAGTAACCATCACTTCCTGACTTACCGCATAAAGATATTCTTCACCAAGGGCAAACATTGCACCATTTGATTCTTCCTCAAAATAAGGCATCATAGGTTCTATCATATCGTAATCATTGCCTTCATAATAATCAAGGCTATACATTTCTTCAAAATAAAATTCATTACTACTCTCGTTGTAGACAGTAGGATAGAGTTCATTTCTACAATAAACCTCAGTTGTTCTTACTTCATTTACCCCAGATACAAAACCAGAATCCTGTGAAACAATAGGCATTCTTCTGTATTTATCATTTATTAATATTTCTGGAATATCTTTAAGAAGCGTTACTGCTGTTGGTGTCGTAAAATCAAGTGCCAATAATGTCTCATAACTATTTGCCAATAGTGTGTTATTTTTAATTACAAAATCCCTATTACCTGGAATCGCAATAAAGGTAACATAGACCGGATTAACTGGATCACTATTATCATAAACGTGAATCCCTTCATTAGCTTCATTCACTAATTTCCAATGACCACTAAGCAAAGTGACTCCCTCATTTTTTGGAGTAACAGCGGGCATATTTTTAATGAGTGCAAGGTATTCTGCGTAAGGCGTATATAGAGGAAGACTTCGGACATAGTCGTAACTCCCAAGATCATCGGTATTACAAAACCCTGGACTATACACGGTATCCCCTGAAGTATAGCGACTCTCTACTTTATAGTCATATCCCGTTGTATCAGGGCAATACCATTTCTCATTATCATAATTATACGTTGGGTATGCTTCAAAAAGATCGCTATAATTACAGCGCTCTCTTTCTGGTACTTCATAGGCGTTGTCAAAATCAAATGACGACTCATAGTAATACCACTCTGAGGAGTACTCTTCACACCATCTTTCTCCGGAGCTATAATTACATTCCTCATCGGAATAGTTCTCTGTACTCGACACCTCCGGGACCTGGCCATCTTGAGAACTATAGTCTACAGCAGGGCAATACTCCTCGCCATCAATTATTTTACAGAGTGATGAGCTACTTGAGATAGAACCTAATTCAACTTCATCAATTTGTGCGGGGGGCTCTTCTGGATTACTGGAAAGAAAACATCCAGTAAATATTAAAAATAGAGTAAGTATTAATGCCAAGTGTTTCATATGTAGTGTCCTTAAATATTAGTGATATAGGTTAATTTTAGATAAAAAAACTGCAAACCACCAATAACTAAATGACATCTTTTACCAAAAAGCGTTCACAAGAAGTGAGCAGCATTCCTGTTTTCACCCCAAAAACAGTAACCGCTCTCAGACTGCGCGCTCTTTTCTCAAATCAAATGATTAAACCCCACTAAAAAGAGCTCAAAGATCACAAATATGCTACATATATAAACTTTTGTAAAATTACAGTGCTCACAGATTGGGAGCGCTATTAGCAACCTATATTAGATACAACCGGTTCGTACGGTATATTAAACCTATACTATGAAAGAGAGTACATTGTGGTAACTATTTTTGACTACTCTGACTACAGAAGCTATTTAGCTGACTATTATGCAGAACAAAAAGAGTCTAATGCAAAATTTTCCCAACGATATTTTGCACAAAAGCTCGGCATCAAGTCTTCTGGATTTTTCTCGGATGTCTTAAAAAGCAGACGCAATCTCTCTCAAAAAAACATTGAGCAGTTTACCACTGCTTTAAAGCTAACCGGAGAGGCACAGTTCTATTTTGAAAACCTCGTTCACTACAACCAAGCAAAAACGGTTGAGGAACAGAAAAAATATTTTCAAAATTTGCTCATGTGCAAAAAACTGAGTATGGAAGTATTAAATCGCGACCAATATACATTTTACTCAAAATGGCACCACACCGCCATTCGTGAAATACTTTTCTATTTTAAGTTTAAAGACAACTATAGAGAGCTTGCAAAATCACTTATTCCAGCTATTTCAGAGAACGAAGCCAAAGAGTCCATTAGCCTGTTAGTCAAACTTGACCTCATTGCCCTCGACAAAAGTGGGTATTACAAACAGACCAATGAAACAATCTCTGCTGGAACTAAGCCCCGGTCTGTTGAAATTGGCAACTTCTTGATGGAGACCTCTGCACTCGCATCCCAAGCAATTAACAGTATGCCTGCAAAAATGAGAGACACTTCAAGCCTCACTATTAGCGCATCAGATAATGGATTTGAAAAAATACAGGCCGTACTGGAAAAAGCACGGAAAGATATCTTAAAGATTGCTCAAAATGATACCCAAGAAAACCGAGTCTACCATATGAATTTTCAATGCTTCCCGCTCACCAAAGAAAACCACCAGGGCACCGTATGATACACTTTTCCGCACTTTTCATAGTATTATTTTCTCTTTCTGCATGCTCAGCCATTGGTGATCTTGCCGGCGGCGGTTCAGATGTATCAAACCCCACAACGCAAGTATCTGAAAACAACTCATCAGAGAGCCTCACACCGGTGAATGACACAGAAAATTTAAGCTCAACCAATGACACCGATACAGGTCAAAGCGATCAATCCTCAGACTCAAAAATAATTCAGGACAATCAGGAGAATCTATCCGAAGGGGAAGAAACGAATTCTGAATCTTCAGATACAGGTGACGACTATTCTTCAGAAGGCGATCAGCGAGATTACACTGAAATGAGTTCTGCAGAAGCAAGATATTCAAGTAATCGAGACGTCCTCTCATCTATTTCAAGTGCCGATAAAATTGACATCGCTGAACCTCCTCACTCTTCTAACACATCAGAATCCACAGTAAGCTCAGCCATGTCAGATGCCCCAGAACAATCTTCAGACTTCTCAGCTGGTATAAGAAATAACCAAATATTCTTAGGTGACGTCCTCAGCCCAACTAGTGCATCAAGCGAGAATACAAAAGCCATAAGCGACACTATTATTACCGGTAACTCAATTGGAGTCCACATGTCTGGAGCCGACACGCTCACTTTTGACATCACTGTTCTCAATTCTCAGACCTACACTCTCTCACTCCGCGCTATGGGAGCTTTAGGGGCCTCACCATACAGCTTAGCAGTGCCTATAATCTCAACTGACGGCTCTACGAATGCCGCAGTACAATTTGAGATCCCTTCAAATGGGAGATGGAATACTGTAGAAAAGAAGCTTCCACTCGATGCAGGAGAATATACGCTTCAATTTATATCACTAAAGGGAAGTGATTTCACTATCAATTACCTTCTCTTTGACTAAGCCCATCGACATCTTTTAAAAGCAAATCACAATTACAGCTGGCCACTCTCATTTACATGAGCGGCCATTTTTCACCCACCGTGAGTAAAATAACAGTGAATTGACTTTTACGTTAATTTTTTCACATTTAATAGTATATTTATGACTTCCGCTTCCCATTGAGATCTCTCATTGGGCAAAAAACAGCCAACATCTTGTAAAGGAGCACCCATGGAGAATATATCAGCCAAGAGCATAGAGCGTCTCTGTCGCTATCGACAGATTCTTATGAACTTCCTCTCTCTTGGTAAAACGCATATCTTCTCTCATGAGCTCGCTTCAGATATAAATAGTTCTCCAGCACAGGTACGCAGAGACCTCATGCTCCTCACCCTCACTGGGTCACCGCAAAAAGGGTACCTAATCAAAGAGTTCCTCCAAGAGATTCGTAAAATTATTGACAGTGATCAAACCCAAAATGCCTGCATGATAGGAGTAGGTAATCTTGGTCGCGCAGTACTTACCTATTTTTCGAATCGAAAACCGACTATCTCTATTGTAGCAGCGTTCGATGACGACCCACAAAAGATCAACCGCGTCATTTCAGGATGTAACAGTTTTCATATTAACACAATGTTGGACGCCATCAAAGAACACAATATAACTATCGGCATTTTAACCGTTCCTGCATCAGATGCCCAAGCTATCGCCAACACCCTTATCCAGGCGGGTATTAAGGGGTTAGTCAACTTTGCCCCTGTCCACCTTAAAGTACCTAAGGATGTCTATCTAGAGAATATTGACATTACAATGGCTATCGAAAAGACTGCTTATTTCGCAAAAGCAAACCAAAAATCCCCAACGGAATAACTCTCTATTTATGCTCCTTTTTCACGTTTTCAATCTGTTATAAAGTTGTAATTTTGTTGATCCCCATCAAAGAAAAAACGGCCTTTTTAGGTATCTTTACAGCATAAACAAGAGCACTCATTACAAAAGTGGAAGCCCATGAGTACAGAATATAAAAACATAATTGACGACGCTAAGATACGCGAAGAACTTACTAAACCTATTGATACATCTGCAGAAGCAGTACATGCTGTCCTTGAAAAAGCATCAAAACTTAAAGGCATTGATTACCAAGATGTTCTCACACTTCTTAGGGTAGAAGATGAAGAGCTTACCCAAGAGATTTTCAGAACCGCAAACTTTGTGAAAGAAGCGATTTATGGTAACCGTTTGGTACTGTTTGCACCAATGTACATCTCAAATCTCTGTAATAATGAATGTACCTATTGTGCCTTTAGAAAAGACAACACTAAATTAATACGTCGTTCACTTGAACAACACGAAATCAAGCATGAGACTGAACAACTCATCGCCCAAGGTCACAAAAGAATGCTTCTTGTCGCTGGTGAAGCCTATGGTAAAAAAGGCCTCGACTATGTTCTCGAGTCAATTAAAACCGTTTACGCAACAAAAACCGACAAGGGTAATATTCGCCGTATTAATGTTAATATTGCACCGCTCACTGTCGAAGAGTTTAAAAAACTCTATGAGCACGACATTGGGACCTATCAACTCTTCCAAGAGACCTATCATAAAGACACCTATGAAAGTGTACATGTTAAAGGCCCTAAATCTAATTATGATTTCCGCCTCCAAGCAATTGACCGTGCATTCGAAGCCGGTTTTGATGATGTAGGAATCGGCGTACTTTTTGGTCTCTACGACTGGAAGTACGAAATACTTGCACTTCTTCAACACATAAATCACCTAGAGTCTACTTTTGGCTTAGGCCCACATACTATCTCGGTACCACGTCTTGAACCTGCCCACGAATCAGACATTAGTGAACAACCTCCGTTTGCAGTGAGTGATGAAGATTTCAAAAAAATCATATCAGTTCTCAGACTTGCAGTTCCATACACTGGCATTATCCTCAGTACACGAGAAGATGCTCAAATGCGCCGTGATGCGTTTTCACTCGGAATTTCTCAAATTTCAGCAGGGTCAAAAACAAACCCCGGTGGATACGAAGGCGAAGAAGGAACATTCGAAGAAGAGGCAGAAGAAGGAATGGCAGGACAATTCTCACTTGGTGATGAACGTCCTATGCTCGATGTACTCAAAGATGTTGTTGATGCCGACCATGTACCATCATTCTGTACCGGGTGCTACCGCCGTGGACGAGTGGGCGCAGACTTTATGGACCTTGCAAAACCAGGCCTCATAAAAGATCACTGCCTTCCAAACGGCCTCCTTACCTTTGAAGAATATCTACAAGATTTTGCAGATGAAGATCTCAAAGCTGACGGAGAGAAGCTTATTCAAAAAATGGTTGATAACGATATTGCAAAAGAGAAGACCAAAAAGCTGACCAAACAATATCTTCAAGATATTAAAGACGGCGAACGCGATATTTATTTCTAATCACCCGTTACTTAAGGAGTTTCATGTCAGGTATTCAAGATATTCTCTATAAGAGCCACTTTACCCAAAGTGATATTGTGGCTCTTCTCTCAACAACCAATCCCGATGAGATTGAGCTCCTTAAACAACACGCCTACAGAGTTAAAAAAGAGAATGTAGGCACTAAGGTTTATTTGCGGGGACTCGTAGAGTTTTCCAATACCTGTGCAAAAAACTGCTACTACTGTGGTATCAGACGTGAAAACGACAAAGTACGTCGTTATACCGTTACCGATGATGAAGTACTCGATGCCTTTGATTTCGCTTGGAAAAGTGACTTTGCTTCAGTGGTACTTCAGTCTGGCGAACGCTCAGACAAACAGTTTACCGACCGAGTCGAGCGACTCCTTAAAAAAATTAAAAAGCGCACTAATAATGAACTCGGCATTACCCTCTCTTGTGGTGAGCAGTCACTCGATTCTTATAAGCGATGGTTTGATGCTGGTGCACACCGTTACCTTCTCAGAATAGAAGAATCAAACCCAGAACTCTATAGCAAAATACACCCTAACGATGAGCTCCACTGTTTTGATGATAGAGTCAAAGCTTTAGGAGACCTTCGAGAAGCGGGTTTTCAAGTTGGAACCGGATTTATGATCGGTCTCCCTTTTCAAACCTTAGAAGACATTGCCAATGACCTTCTCTTTATTCAGGAGTACGACATAGACATGGTGGGTATGGGCCCATATATAGAACATGAAAGCACCCCTCTCTGGAAATACCGCGATACCCTCTTAAGTAAAGAAGAGCGCTACACCCTCGCTATTAAATGCATCTCAGTACTGCGGATAATGATGAAAGACATAAACATTGCATCCACAACGGCACTTGAGACACTCCACCCTGATGGCAGAGAACATGGCCTCATGGCTGGAGCAAATATTGCAATGCCCAACCTTACTCCAAAACAATACCATGAAGACTATCTCCTCTATCAAGGCAAACCAGGACTCTTTAAAGAGAAAGATGAAGCTAAAGAGACCATAGAGCGTAAAGTTGCTCACATTGGAGAAACTATTGGCTATGGCGAATGGGGTGACTCAAAACATTTCGAAAACCGCCAACCTAAACAACCGTAACCCGAGGCCCCAATGAGAACTGAGAAGGATTTTCTAGGTGAAGTATCCATCGATAATGGAGCCTTGTATGGTATTCATAGTATTCGTGCTCGAAGTAACTTCCCGCACAACACTCCATTTCCGAAAAGCTGGTATACTGCCATTGGTTTGGTTAAAAAAAGTTGCTACGAGACCTATCAAAAGTACGCAAGAGAGATGGGCAAGAAATACCCAGACAATGCATCATCATTTATCTCAGGCACCACTATCGATGCTCTCACACAAGCTGCTTCCGAAGTCCAAGCCGGTACCCACTTTGAACACTTTATTGTTCCGGGCGTATGCGGCGGAGCCGGCACGAGCTTCAACATGAATGTCAACGAAATCATAACTAACCGCGCGCTCCAGCTCCTCGACACTACTCCAGGAACCTATTCAACAATAGACCCTATTGAACAGGCCAACATCTACCAATCTACCAATGATGTTATTCCGTCTGCTCTTAAAATAGCGGTAATGACCCTCCTCATTGATCTTGAAAAATCTGTAGACCTCATTCGACAAAGCTTTGAAGGTCTTGAACGCGAATACCGCGACACCCTCCGCATTGCCTATACTCAAATGCAAGAGGCAGTGCCCTCTTCTTACGGAAAACTTTTTAGTACCTATCAAGAAGCTCTTTCACGAGATTGGTGGCGCATATCCAAATGCATGGAACGCATAAAAGTCATTAACATTGGTGGAAGTGCCATTGGTACGGGAATTACAGTTCCAAAGTATTTTATTTTTGAAGTGATCGAAAACCTACGTCATGAAACACACCTCCCTCTCAGTCGAGGTGACAATTTACAAGATACAACCTGTAACCTTGACCCTTTCGTTGAGGTTCATGCGATTCTCAAATCTCTAGCGGTTAATCTAGAAAAAGCAGCAAACGATATTCGCGCGCTCAGTGCCGACACCTTTCACGAAAGTGATATGACCATTCCTGCACGTCAGTTAGGCAGTTCAATAATGCCTGGCAAAGTGAACCCTGTTATTGCCGAGTATGTAATATCAGTCAGTCATGAAGTCTATGCAAATGATGCAAAACTCACCGCACTCTGTGGCATGGGCTTTCTTGATCTCAACGCCTATATTCCAACTATTGGCACGGCAATCATTAGTACTATTGAACAGCTCACTGCATCGTGTGACACCTTTCGCACCAACCTTCTTGACGGTCTTACCATCGACAAACAACGTTCTGCCGAACGGCTCCTCAAAAGCCCCTCAATAGCAACCGCACTCGTCCCCTATATTGGGTATAACAAAGCCTCAGAGATTGCGCACATGATTAAAAATGACCACATTACCGTTCATGAGGCTGTTGCAAAAACAGGCTACCTACCAACTGCGTCGTTGGATGATATTTTAAACCCCAGTAAACTGTTACAACTGGGGTTTGTCTATAGTGACATTAAAAAAGCACACGAGCAATAATAGATCACTCAAACAAAAACTTTGGATGATACGTATACTGAGAGAGATACCATGGCAAACCTAAAAAGTTTAAAACCTCATATTGGAATTTTTGGCAAACGAAACGTCGGCAAAAGTTCATTTATCAATGCAATTTCAAACCAGGACATCGCCATAGTTTCGGATTATGCAGGGACCACTACTGACCCTGTCAATAAAACGATGGAGCTTGCAGAAGTTGGGCCTGTCATCCTTATCGATACTGCGGGAGTTGATGATGAAGGTGAGATTGGACAAAAACGAATTGAAGCCACCCAAAAAACCATTCCAAAAATTGACATTGGAATCGTCATCATCTCAGAGAACAGTTTTGATGAACACGAGCAAGGGGTCATAAAGCTCCTCGATAAAAAGAATACACCGTTTATAATAATTCACAACAAATCGGATGTAGAACCACTCAGCAAAGAACTTAAAGAACATTTAGCTGAGAAAACTACTGCAGATGACATTCTTGAATTCAGTACTATTGAGCGCACCAATGTTCGCGAGATCATTGCCTCGGTTAAGAAAAACCTTCCGACATCATCCTACAACAACCCCTCTATTCTGGGTGACCTTGTCAGTTATGGCGATGTAGTCGTTCTGGTAACCCCTATTGATATTGAAGCACCTAAAGGGCGCATCATTCTCCCTCAAGTACAAACCATCCGAGACGCTCTTGACAATGAATGCATGGTCGTCATGATGAAAGAGCGTGAACTCGATATCTTTTTTAAAAAATATAACATGAAACCAAAACTGGTTATTACCGACAGCCAGATTTTTCTCAAAGCCTCAGCATCGATACCCAAAGGTATTCCTCTCACAAGCTTCAGCATACTCTTTGCCCGCATGAAAGGCGATTTCAATATGTTCATTGAGGGAACTCGCCAGATTTCAACCTTAAAAGAGAACGACAATATACTCATTCTTGAATCCTGCTCACACCATGTTACAGGGGATGATATTGGTCGGGTCAAAATACCTCGGTGGCTCTCCAACTTTACCGGCCTTACTCTCAATTATGATATTGTTGCAGGATTTAACCAAGCCCCTAAAGACATCAATGAGTATAGTCTTATTGTACAGTGTGGTGGATGTATGCTCACACGAAAACAATTAATTAATCGCGTTAAACCAGGTGTGGATAATGTTATCCCTATTACCAACTACGGGATGACAATTGCCTATTGCCATGGTATATTTGAACAAGCAATCGAACCTTTTATGCAGACTGGAAAAGAGCAAGAGCGTCATCTCGACTACCTCTAACCTTACACTCCGGTTAGAGGATTTTTTATGAGCTCACCAAAACCAATAATACTCATTACTATGGGCGACCCCAATGGTGTTGGCCCCGAAGTATGTATTCGATCTTTCAATGAAGGCTCCCTCTTTGATCTTTGTACACCAATTGTCATTGGCGACCCTGCGGTACTCAGTCAAGCATCAGCACTACTTAAAGGAGCTTTCCCCATTGCCCCCATCGATTCGGTAACAAGCCCGATTGAAGCACAAACAATTCCAGTACTCTGCCCAACACCTTTTATCGAAGCAGTGCAGCCAGGAGTTATATCAAAAGAAGCTGGAGTCGTTTCACTCAGCTATATAACCACTGCAGTCAATCTGTTAAAAGAAGGTACGGCGGCAGCTATGGTTACGGCTCCCATTTGTAAAGAGGCAATTGAACCAACCGTCCCCGGCTTTCAAGGACACACTGAATATATTGGTGAAATGTGTGGTGACCCTCATCCAGTGTTAACACTTATTGAACCAGGCTGGGTTATCTCTCATGTATCGACCCATGTCTCTCTTCGAGAGGCCATTGACCGAGTTGAACCAGTACGCATCACCAAAACAGCCGAACTTCTCAACAACCTCCTTAAAAAGCTCACGGGGAAAAATGCCCCTAAAATTGGCGTTGCTGGGTTAAACCCTCATGCAGGAGAGGGTGGTTTATTTGGGCGTGAAGAGATTGAAATTATCGCCCCTACTATTGCAGAATTACGACAGAAAGGCATTGATGCACACGGCCCCTATCCTGCCGATGTGGTATTCCCTCAGATGAAAGCGGGCACCTTTGATGGCGTTGTTGCCATGTATCACGACCAGGGTCATATCGTAACGAAAACCCTCTCGTTTTCCCTCGGCGAAGAGCGCACCCTCAATGGAGTTAATGCTACGCTTGGGCTCGACATCATTAGAACCTCGGTTGATCACGGTACTGGTTTTGATATTGCCTGGAAAGGCATTGCACACCATGGCAGTATGCTCGATGCTATTAACTGCGCTATCACATTAAGTAGATCGTAGCATGGAACCTCTCTTTGCATTAATGGATCGCTATTTTGAAGAGATACCTGAAGTACTCCACTGGGGCACCACCACTCCAGAGCCAAGCTCCCACTCCGAAGCCCTCCATACTTGGCTTTCACAAGGGAAAAATGGTGAAATGCAGTTCATGGAAAACCACATAGAGCTCCGAATGGATCCAAAGAAGTTTTTTCCCGAAGCACAAAGTGCCATTATTTTTTTGCACCGCTACCCTGATTCGATTATTAAAGGCACGCAAGATGTAGAAGCACATATTTCTGCCTACGCACGAGGCACCGATTACCACACGATAATGAAATCCATTATCTTTAAGCTAGGTGATCAATTAAAGGAGATTGATTCAACGATCTCCATGAAAGCATTTGTAGACTCTGCGCCAGTAAATGAACGAGAACTCGCGGTACGGGCTGGTCTCGGTTGGCTTGGTAAACACAGTAACCTCATACACCCTAAATCCGGAAGCCAATTTTTTATTGGTGGATTTTTTATAAACAAAGAAGTGAAGAAAGATGCTCGCACGTACCCTGATGGTTGTGCCGCATGTCGAAAATGTATTGACGCCTGCCCCACCCAAGCCATTGAAGATAACCGCTCTATTGATGCACGTCGCTGTATCTCCTATCTCACCATAGAAAAAAAAGGCGACATCGATCCTGAGCTCGCTTCAAAGATGGGCACCAATATTTTCGGATGTGATATCTGTCTTGAAGTGTGCCCTTGGAATAACAAACAGCTCAATGACAGCCCTCTTTCTTCAGATTCAAAGTTTGTGAATACTTTTGATGAATGGGACAAGATACTTGCTCATGGCGGCGGATTCAAACGACTCTTCAAGGACACACCACTCTATAGAGCAGGCAAACCAAAAATGACACGTAATGTTGCTATTGCTCGACAAAATCATCTGAATAAACGGGGAAAATAGTACCTTTTACTTATGGTCGTCAAACAAAAATATCTGAGCAACATTCTCGTATTTGTATTTCTTGTATTCATTACGAGTAGCTTCTGTAATGAAACGATTACCATAGCAACGGGCGAATACCCACCATTCCTCTCGCAAGAGTTGCTCTTTTCAGGAGTGGGGCTCAAAATTATTTCTGAAGCCTTTGAGAGTGAAGGCGTTACTGTTACCTATGGCTTTTTCCCTTGGCAACGCAGCTACCACTATGTTGTTAGTGGAGAATGGGATGCTTCTGCTACATGGTCTTATAACATTGAACGTGAAAAAGACGTTACATACAGTGACCCTCTCTACCATTCTACATATGTTCTCTTTCATAGAAAAGAGAACCCCATTAACTGGAACACTCTTACTGACCTTAAACAGTTCTCTTTGGGAGCGACAAAAAGCTATACCTATACCCCTGAATTTTACAAAGCTATCGAAGACAGTATTCTAACAGTAGATTTTGTTGCATCTGATGAGTTGAATCTCAAAAAATTAGCCGCCAAAAGGTTTGATGCTGTACCTATGAATATAGATGTAGGCTATTATCTAATCCATAGTAAGCTTTCTAAAAAAGAAGCTCTTACTATTACACACCACCCAAACCGCTTCTCTTCGAAGCCAACACACCTTGTTTTTTCGAAAAAGAACCCACGCACCCCTGAGCTCCTCAGAAAATTTAATCGAGGCCTCAAAAAACTTAACGATTCAGGGGCTATTGACCAATACCTCAAAGAGTCTCGCCGGGGCCTCTATATGAAAATGCTTGAGTAAAAGAACCCTCATGGATTACAGTGAAGTAACAACACTTCTTACCTTATCTTCAGAAGACCTCCTTAAACGGTGTCGTTCCTCGAACTATCAATCTCAAGGTGCGGGCGGCCAAAAGCGCAACAAAGTTAAGTCGGGAATAAGGCTCACTCTTACGGGCACCTCCTATGAAACAACGTCATGTGAGCAGCGCAGCCCCAAAGCCAACACCGTCGATGCAGTACGCAAGCTAAAGGTCTCTATCGCTCTCGGAGAGCGCCATACTATAACAGATCTTGCAACCATTCAATTCCCTGGAAGCGAGACAAGAATAAGCATTAAGAACCCTCTCTACTACCTATTTATCAAACAGGTACTTGATATACTCGTCATGCAGAATGGGGAACTCAAAGCTACCGCACAACTATTCAAGCTCACGTCGAGCGCTCTCAACCGAATATTCCACAAAGAGAAGAAATTTCTAGAAAAGGTACAAGAGGTTCGACGAACCCTCGGCCTCCCTCCCTTAAAGCGCTAATCAAAGTCACTCGTTGTAATTAACACGAGCCCCCTTTAGTTGGGACCGTCAAAACACACTTAATGAGACAAAAAAAGGCCAGAAGCAATCGCTTCTGGCCTTTAAAATACTTTGTGATTCTGTTACCGGATTATTGGATCTTGTTCCAAGTCTTTTTATACCAGTAGTACGCTTTACGAGCATCACGTAAAAATGGTGTACTCCGTCCATCACCTTGACCCATAAGTCCAAGCCATTCTTCAGATGACCAACCATCTTGAAATGCCATAGGAGAATCTTGTACTTGGTCGTGCATATCCGCTGCACCTTGATTTGATTTCCACCATTCATCAAGCCACTCAAATGCGATACCACCAATAGAGTTACCTGAACCAATATGGCCAGCACGGTTATAATAGATATCACTCCATGTACCTTTATGGTAACGAGTCTGAGATTTCTCATCCCAAATAGATCCCACTTGTGCAAAGTTCAACATGTCTGAACCGTACTCGGTGATCATTACTGGACGGTCAAATACATCACGTACCTGATCGAAAAGAAGTCCAAAGCCCATCTCACCACGATATGAGTTCACACCAACAATATCGATACCGTGTGCATACTGCTCATAGTACTCAATAAGTTGTGTTTCGAGGTTACCAATTACCACTGGATGGTCTGGATCAATCTTGTGAATCATTTCTGCAATCTCAGTAAGGAATGTACCGAACTCTTCAGGTTGCTCACCTGCAAGAGTTTTCGTTGCATTGATACCACCATGACCATTGTTCATGTTGTTCTCGTTACCAAGAATCCAAAACTGCATGTAGTCTTCATCTTTATTGTCAGACACGAGATCTCTTACAAGGTTTCTCATTTTTGTTTTTTGTTCTTCATTAGTATAGTCAGTACCAGTAAACCAGTCTGCACCAGAACCTACTGTATATGCACCAAGGAAGTCACCAATCATAGCTTTGATACCATAGGTTTTCCAAAGATCTCTCAGAAGAGGTTTATTGAGTGTTGGATGACATTTATGATCATCAGGACGATCAACATCACAGAAAGTTTTAGCTTTCTCTTCACTGATGTAGTGCCACGTAGTATTTCCGTTCACTACTTCTTTGTATGGCTTGTAGAAGAAACGAATTGAGTTCGCACCCATCTCTTTCAAGAGTTGGAAGTCACCAATAGATGGCTCATTTGCATCTTGTTTGTTATTTCTGTTTTTGTCTACCCATGCATCATACGGCGCATCAATTTTACCATTTTTATCTTCATCCTGGAACTGCCAGTTTTCGATTGTTTCATTGTATGCTGATTCACCAATCATAGTTGGGTCATAGGTAACTGCTTTAACTGTAGACGCTTTACCATCAACAAATAACTGCCAGTGACCATTTGAATATTTTTTAAGGTGCACTTTTGCTTTACAATTGTAATCACCAGCTTTTTTACCACCACAACGTTGCTCAATAACTTTCAGTTTTGAAACATCAACTGGTTTAAGCTTAACTTTTGGTGCTTTTACAATCTTACCAGGGTCAATGATTTTAATATCATTCTCAATAGTAAGGTCATATTCGTTTGTAATTCTCAATACAGGCCATCTATGCTTTTTAAGAAGCGGTCTATGCTCGGCACCAATTGCTGGAAAGTCTCTGAGCATTACGTGAATAATATCAAGACTCGCTTTACCTGCATACCAAAGGTATGAACCATCGGGTGCATATACTGGAGTTTCAGGAAAGTGAAGAAGTACTGAGTGGAATGCTTTGACTGCTTGTTCAATAAGACGAGTGTCTTTTTGAGCGGTACCAGCTTTACGAAGACCTTCGGCCATGTAGAACATTTTAACACCAGGAGCTTGGTCGTTATTTGTTGCCCATTTAAAGTATTGACTCATTGGAACACCAGCACTGGTGTGCTCCCAAGCATGCCCTTTCAAAAGGCCCGCTTCATCGAGTTCTTTGTAAAGAGGATTCTCTCTTACGTCACTCACGTTTGGCCACACACCTTCGCCTACAGCCGCTGCAAGGCCAGCAGAGTCGGTCATAGTGTATTTATAATCATTCGTTCCAACTTTTTCAAATGTTCCAAACTTTGAATAATCAATCTTGAGAATTGATTTACCGTAGTTCGTAAGTTTGAGGGGTTGTTTGAAAAGTTCATTATCAATTTGAACTTCAGTCACACCCAAATTAAGGCCACTTGATTTACCAACTATGTCACCCGCAACTTTACCGGGGTTCACATACAGTTTGCCATCAGCTTTTTCAATCGCATATGGATTCCCTTCATAACGAAGACCGAGCTCTGGGTTTTTACCAATGAGTATTTTAATGTTGTTAATTGCGGCTGGAGCAATCCACCAAGTGGTTTTACCATCGGCAAGGAATCCATATCCCCGGGGGAATGTCAACAGACAGGCGTAGTACGCTTTAATAGCTTGCTCTACATAGCCACCTTCAGCAAGGGCTTTTGCAATAAAAAGCTGACGGACACCAAGTGCTTCCCATGCGCGCGGCCATCTAAAGAAACGAAGTTCATAAGACGCTTCATTTTCAAGTTCCCAATGGTCACGTTTGAAATCTTCACGACCTTTGATCTCTTTATGGAGAGGATTCTTTTCTACACCATACATATTAGGGTATATGCCTTCACCGACTGCTTTTTTAAGTCCACGAATATCATCTGCTCTATACGAAAATTCTGGAGTACCTTCATTGAGGTATGTACCATATTTATCGTAGTCTACAATGATCTCAGATCCGTAGTCACGAAGCTGAATTTTTGATTCTTCTTTAGATGGTGGTGGAGGATTTCCGCAACCTGCGAAAATACTTACCAGACCAACCACTGCGAGGATTGATATTGGACGCATTATACAACCTTAATATATTGATTTATGGATAATTTAGCTTGTTTATGCGAAAAGTCAAACGCTATATATGTTACTTGGGGTAAGAATGGTACTTTTATATGGCTACGGTAATAACAAGCCTGTACCGACTAATTTTGTGAACTTTTGTGAACAAATTTTAACACAGCTTCAGCTCATTTCCCCTTTGATATTTCTAGATTATATGTCCTACTATTTATGTGGTATCCGACCTTATTTACTTCTAGATCTCCCCTTTATTACGAGACAGGTCGTGCTTTAAATACCATCGACATTCTGGAGAACACCCTATGAAACATCCGATGATGACACTCATTTTTGTCTGTTATACTCTTTTTTTAACCCAAAACTGTATACAATACAGTGAAACTCCTAAATTTCAAGAGTATCAAGTTGATATCGACAATGAAACCGACCTCCCAGTCCACACCATAGAGGTCTCAATAAACAGCGTAAAGAGTCACACATTCACCTCTCAAGATGATTTTGACAGTGACGACTCCTCTATTGAACTCACCTTTCCTATTCCAAATTCACAAGAACAACAGAGTACTGTAGAAATAATCTGTAAATCATACGGACTTACTATTGCTACGATACTACGAACTGTTTCAGATAATGCAGTAAGTAAATCTAAATCACGTTACACCCCATCTGAAAATACCATCGCTTTTTTACAAAAAAATGAGAATGTATTAAAAAAAGAAAACATCTCAAATCTTGTTGATTTCACCGACGAAACAAGTAACAATGAACTTGAGAATTTATTTGGCTCTGATGATGCAGACATATTAGACCTGTTAATTTCGGTTCAAATTGACTCTTCAGTCGCCTCTTCTGACTCTTCTAATGAAAATGATGACTCGAGTGGCTCCAACCCAAGTTCAGAATCTCAACCTCTTACCCCCTCTTCGTCTGACGACAACGCCCCCGAAAGCTCTGATGGTGAAGATTCGAGCAATTCAAGCCTTGAACACCTACCAAATACAGAGTCTTCTTTTGAAACCAATGAGTTATCATCAAGTTTTTCAGATGTATTAGAAGAGGAGATCACCTTTACCATTACAGTTAACAAAGGTTCAAATAAGACCGAATCTATAACCATTCGTCAAAAAAGCGAAATAAAGCTCTCTATTGACCCAGTCGCCCCTGATGGTTATGAGTTCGACAAGTGGGATAGTGGCCCCGGTTGTTCTCTCAAATATGCGGATAATTCAATGAATACGAAATTAACCTGCACTAAAAACGAAGTAATTGATGCAATCTTTACTCCTAAGAAATACACCATAGCTATTTCTGCTATAGGAAATTGCGGATCAGTCAATAATGAGACCCTCTATTATACCATGGATGGCGATAACGTAATCATTGATACTGAGCTCAACGAGTATTGTGATCCCGAATACTCCTCTGATGACTTACAGCTGAGTGAACACATCATTACAGGTATTCAGGATGAAGCCTATGATAACCCCGTGCTCAATGCCACAGTCACTTTTAATGAAATCACCGTCCCCCAGGCAACGATATCTATTACCTGCCAAGCCGACAATATTGATATTGCCTGTGCAGACGTATCCGAAGAGCTCCCCTCATCGGTCACCATCAAAGAAGATGACGATCCTAAAATCATATCAACTACTGCTGCATGGGGCTTTACCTTCTCATCACTTAAAGAAGAGTCAAATGCCGATGTCTCTAGCTCCACCATTGGTTATAAAAAGTCGGGCGAAGGCCAAGTTATCGCTCAATACACTAGAAAAGCATTTACCGTCACCTTTAACTCGACTCCAGCACATATTTTTAGCGAATCAGCATCAGTCAAATACCAAATACCTAGCCAAATTGCCGCACCCGATGCACCATTTGGGTATAGATTTTCTGGCTGGGCTTTTAATGATAAGGATTGTACTATCCCAGGGGCTACGGGTCAGTCTATTACGTATAGTTGTTATGTTAGTACTACTGTTACCGCTGAATATGAGGAGTTAACTGAAGGAACTTTTTGGGACCGTCGCGGATCAGGCACAACCTATAAATGGATTAAGATTGAGGATGAATTTTGGATGGATGATAATTTGAATTACTCGGTATCAAACAGCAGGTGTTATATTGATAAAAGCGAATACTGCCAACAATACGGGCGACTCTACCAATGGACTGCCGCCATGCAAATAGATACCTTATATTCAGCCAATCAATGGTCCGGCACTGAAACATCTCATCTGGGGATTTGCCCGGAAGGCTGGCACATGCCCACAGCAAATGAATGGAATACTTTAACAGCGCTAGAACATCTGGGCTTTAACCATATACAATATGGAGGTCAAATGCACCCCTATATGGGCGGCTATAGGCCTGATGGTGAGGGTAGTTCTGCAATTTATTGGTCTTCCTCTCAAGCAAGTGTATCAAAGGAAGCGCACAATATCTGGTCTTCCATTTCAAGGCCTACAACATCAGGGGAGTATGATAAAAGATCTTATTATGCAGTTAGGTGTAAAAGGGATAATTAAGCTGTAGAAATCAGCCACCAACAACACCTTACATTTTTATAAGGTAACATTCAAAAACTATTCCTACTACCATATATATACTATCCATATCTAAAAAAAAGAGGCAGTCCATTAAATTAAGACTGCCTCTTTTAGATAAAATTGTTTTGACTTATTTATTCACAATGGATACCATTCCACGTTTTATTTCCACACCAGGCAGGGTGTTCAAAATCATCTTCACCATTCCATTTATAATATCTATAATACTCATATTCAGTTACTGCTGTTTTTCCATCCAAATAATTATCTGGATTCTCACCACTGAGGGATGTTGCTTCTGAAATCCAAAAATTAAACACTGCATGGAGAGGCTCTTGTGGAATCAAACTGGCATCATCAATTCTCCGTATCTCCGTTTCATTGACAAACCATGCGATATAGGAATCTGTCCACTCTATTGCAAAAACATTTTTTTCTTGGTGATCAATAGGGTGATCCGGATGTGAAAATATTAGATCTTTATGCTCAATTTGCCCCCATTCCCAAGCACCTCCTCCCATATCAATAAGTAAATTTGAAGTTGGTTGTCCAGGTACCGCTGACATCAACTCAAAATCAATTTCTAACCACTGCTTATCTCTTGGAAGATTAAAGAGGAAAAAGGTTGAAAGGTAATGCCCCTCATTTGGCGCTTTAATTGTTGTTTCAAATCGACCGTATTTATAGGTTTTTAAGGAGCGTAACTCGCCTGATGCCCAATCTTTATAAGCAAGATCACCATCATAAAAGGGGTCTTGGTATTCACCATCTGGATTTTTTAAAGTCCTTTGAGCCCAAAGGAGGTCATTTTCAGTATGTTCTTTTGTCATGATCAGCTTTAATACCCCATCAGAGGTTTCAACACCGTGATCAACAAATCGACATTTATTATCCTTCCAACTCCCATCACTCTTTTCCCAAAAGTCAAGATCAAGAGTTTCAAACTCATCTTCGTATACAAGAGTAAATTCACCTTTTGTAGCTGGTGCGGTAAATTCCTTTTTTGATGAACTAGAAACTACAGTTTCAGATGATGACTCATTACTCGACATCGCCGCAGAAGAGACTTCCTCACTGGACACATTCTCACTACTCGATTCAACAACGATACTAGAACTACTCACCTCAGAAGACTCTGGCTCTGAAATCCCAACGTCAGACGACTCATCTTCAGAACTATCCATATCCACAGTTACTGAACTTTCAGGAGACTCCTCAGATGAAAGTACTTCTTCACTCGACGTTCCATTGCCCGAAGACGAATCAGCGGGGTCTGTCCCGAGACACCCTACTAAAAAAACTGATGTAATTGATGCCAGTAACAGCAAACGAATGTGCGTCATCTCTACCCCTATAAATTTGTATGTGTATGATAAATATAAATTATGAGTCTCCCCCTAACAACAGTGTTTATGTGTTTTTTACATAAAGCATCTTTTTAAAGCTATACCAATGAAATATCAGCCTCTAGGGAGACTTTAAAAATCAATATTATTTGTTCTTTTTGAGATGGTACAAAAAAAGCCTCTCATTTTCCGAGAGGCTTTTTTAAATAGATTTTTTTAAATTAGAATTTTCCTACTATCCCTCTGAAGTAATGCGGGGAATATCATTAATACTTAAATCAAGATTATTGACCAATATCCATATACCAGATTTCCTGATTGTAGTTTCCAATTCCGTCTTTCCGGCCACCAAAAATCCACAATTTTTCATCATATGAGACAATGCGATGGTCACTCAAAGCACCTGTTGGTAAGCCCACAGAAAGTTCACTCCAGTTTCTACCATCAGTAGAGAATTTAACTTTATCAGTTTTTGGATTTTCTGAACCCCATTCATCACCACCAGTGAGCCACATTTTATTATCAAAAACAGCACCTGCCATATCAATATATTCAGTCCATCCATTATTATGTACATTAGTCCAGTTCGAAAAGCTACTCATTTGAGGAGTAGTATATACCTCTCCAGATCTTGTAATTACCCATACAGAGCCATTATAATAGTAGGCTTGCACATCACTCTCAGCAGGTAAATTTGTGCCTGCATGCTGTGTCCAAGTACCATCAGGGTAACGACAAGTGATATTATTATTTGAATACCCTCTAGTACTTCCCATTAAATGACATGCAGAATTTCCATAGCTAATTGCGCCAAAGTCATTATAACCAGTATGGAAGTCATGAGTTTCTTCTGATACTGTATAACCATTTATCACATATGATCTACTTCCTCCACTCATTAGTACTGTGGTACTACCAGAATTCACTATCCGAGTATCATACCCACCAGAAACGTTATAGTTACCAAACATTGGGCTCCACGAGCTCCCATCTGTACTCGTATATATGCCCTGATTAGTATAGCCACCTATAGTCATAATCAGCATACCATCGTGTACCCCGCCACTCACTCCATGATTGGTCGTATACGCGATAGGTAATGAGTTTGCAGCTTTAACCCATTGATACGCACGCACATCTACACTTGCTTGATTACATGCGCCAAACCGGTCACACACTTTCAAAACTATATTTGAACTTATTGGACTTGAATAGCTAAAACTTGTAGCGGCACCTGTTCGATCTTCCGAACCATCATTATTAACATCCCAAGAATAGAAGACTTCATCTCCATCTACATCAATAGCAGCGGCAGTTAATTGAACCGGCTCACTAGTGGGAACAAACTGATTCTCTATCATGCTTGATATTGTCGGAGCAGCATTCCTAACAAACTCTACATCTAGTCTATGATCATCAAAAACATCAGTAAATGCATAACTCTCAATAGCTGTAACAAGCTCTCCATCAACTCTTACTACCCGTGCAACATAACCTGGCGACGGATTAAACAGCACCGTAAGTGAGCTACCATGAGGTACATATACATCTCCTATATGAGAAGTATTCCCACTCCCCAATTTGGTAATAGAGATTCTATGTTCTCTCAGACTAAAATCACCCCGAACCACTAAATCACTTTGAGCATTATAAATAACATCATTAGTTTTTGTTCCAATAGTTCCTTCAACCTGGAACCCAGTAAACTCATAGCCGGTTTGAGGGTGATTTGAAATAACAACATCTTCACCATGCTGCACTGTAACCTGCCCATCAATTGATCCACCCATCACAGAAGGGTACCAAATACGATATGTAATTCTTTCGAACACCCCACGAATTACTACACGTGAACGTACATTTATTAATTCATTACCGTTAAGGTCGGCTGTACCTGAAACTATCTCATAGCGAGCAAACTCGTAACCTGCCTCTGGTGCTGCAACCAATGAGACTATTCCACCATGTACAACAAATGAAGACCCTGTAATTGTTCCTCCGATAGATTGCATATACGACACACTGTGTGTTTGTAATTGAAACACCCCACGGACGACGATATCTGAACGTACATTTATTAATTCATTACCTTGAATTTCGGCTATGCCTGAAACGAGCTCGTAGCCGACAAAAACATAACCATCTTCTGGTTGTGCATTTAACGCAACTACCCCACCATGCACTACACTCGCTGGCCCAGTAACAACACCACCTTGGATTGGAGCATATTCAATATTATGAAGCTCATCCCATTGAGCATAAAGGGTTTTATTTTCATTAGGAATTTCAATTATAGATTCATCGATATATTCAACATTACCGGCGGGCTCACTTGCCCATCCTTCAAATACTCTATCCTCGTGTGTAAACTGGTTTGATTTAATGTGTACTGTTTCAGCAATTACTCCCCACTGAGGCGCCATCACTCCATTACCACCATTTGCATCAAAGACTAATTTTACCAGTGGTTCACATTGACTAAAACGGACATCTCCATCGCGTGAAAACATCTCCCACGAATTACCATCATAGAGGCACGAAATACCAACACCACTCCAATAAAATGCTTGATTAAGTTGAGGATTAGTAGGAAGCTCATCAAAAGCCCCAATCCACTGTACTCCAACTCCCGGTGCACCATCAGCTCCATCCTGACCATTTACACCATTTATTCCGTCAGTTCCATCTTGACCATTGACTCCATCAATTCCATTCCGGCCATTGAGGCCATCGAGCCCGTCATGACCAGCTACTCCTTGTTCGCCCTTTTCTCCATTCAATCCATTGGTACCATCACGGCCTGCAGGGCCCGTTGCACCAACAGCAAAAAGCTCCCAAGTACCATCATTGAATACATAACTCTCTTCTGTTGCACTATGATGAAACGCCTCACCTTCAGCAGGTTCTTCAGGATGAGTATCCATAACTCCAAGCCACGAAATTTCTATTCCTCTTTCAGGATTCTGTAGATCATCACCTGCATATACCTCAATTTCGTAGAGTGAAAACCCCCACTGAGTAGCCCTTTTGATAAGATCAAGTTTTATGTAGCGATAAGAGCCATAAGAATCAATATGCTGATCAATTCCGCCATTTCCACCATACCGTGAAGAGAGCTCGGTCCAATTTTGGGAATCTTTTGAGCCTAAAACACGATAGTCTTTACCATAGGCCCCCTCCCACATTAATACAATTTTTTCAATGGGGTATTCTTTTTCTAAATCAATCTCATACCATTGGTTATCAAAGAAAGCTGATGCCCAACGAGTAGTCATACTGTTATCGAGCGCTTTACTTGCAGACAAAGAGCTCGATTCAGAAGATTTTGCTGTAGCAGGTTTATTTACCGAAACCAGTGTTAGATTTTGAGCTGATGCTATAACGGCAAAGAGTAATACACACCAGATAGTTAATTTACGAAACGTAATCATTGTTTTCCTTTTTTAGGTTAGTTGTTATTAGGGTTTAAATTTTGTGAAGAAATAAAACAATAGTCCTGATTCTGTGTATCAAAATCAGGACTATTTAATTGAATTATGTAATTAATGAAGGGTTAGAACTATTGGCCGATATCCATATACCAGATTTCCTGGTTATAGTTTCCAATACCGTCTTTAGCCCCACCAACAATCCACATTTTATTATCATATGAAACCATTCTATGTGTACTCATCGCACCAGTTGGTAAGCCTACAGAAAGATCTGACCAATTAATCCCATCAGTTGAGAATTTTACATTGTCAGTCTTTGGAGCTGTAGAACCCCATCCATCTCCACCAGATAACCACATTTTATTATCAAAAACAGTACCCGCCATTCGCGAATAACTTGTCCATCCATGGTTATGGAGATTAGTCCAATTAGAATAACTACTTATATGGCTAGTAGTGTAAACACTTCCTACACTGGTTATTACCCAGGATTTACCATTATAATAATATCCATGAACATCATCCTCAGCAGGTAAATTTGTTCCTGAATGTTGAATCCATGTTCCATCAGAGTACCGACATGTTACGTTATTATTTGAATAGCCTCTAGTACTTCCCATTAAATGACATGCTTTATTTCCATAGGCCACTACACCAAAACCATTATAACTCGTAGTATAACTACGATACTCTAAAGCAATTGAGGTCCCATTGAGCACATAGTCACCACTACTGCCATCCAACAATATAGTCTCAGTACCAGAATTAACAATTTTAATATCATATCCACCACCTAAGTTGTGTGAGCCTCCAAAGTGTGTCCATGATACACCATCTTGACTCGTATATATCCCTTGATTAGGATACCCACCAATTGTAATGATTAATTTCCCATCATGAACCCCTCCACTCATACCATGATTCGTAGCATGAAGAATCGGCAAACTCGTTGCAGTTCTCACCCAACGATAAGCACGTAGCTCTACTGATTGATCATTACATGCACCAAAGCGGTCACAAACCGTTAATTCAATATCTGAGCTTAAAGGGCTGGTATACGTAAAACTAGCATTCGCCCCTGTTCTATCAGTAGTACCATTACCATCAACATCCCATGAGTAAGTGACAGCATCTCCATTAGCATCAGCAGCTGCCGCTGTTAATGATACGCTTTCATTGATCGGTACAAATTTACTGCCTATCATAGATGAAATTGTCGGAGCTGCATTTACCGCAAAACCAACCTCTAAGGTACGCGCACTGGTAACATTACTAAATGTATAGCCCGTAAAGTTCGTCACTGTAGCTCCGTCCACCTTAACCGTGCGAGCAACATTCCCATGTGCAGGCGAAAAGGTAACCGGTAACGAACCACCATGGGTTACATTTACATCACCAATACGAGACGTTGATCCACTACCCGTTGTTGTAATGGTTATTTTATACTGTTTAAGACTAAAATTAGCTGTAATTTGAGCGTTCGACTTAACATCTTCTAATGTATGGCCATTTATCACTCCTGCATCTGAAGGATTAACCGTATACCCATCAAATTGGTAACCACTTGTAGGAACCGGAGATAGTAATATATCACTACCATAAGTGGCAGTTGGTACACCAGTTAAGTCTCCTCCTGCTGTTGCATTATAAGTAAAGTTCAATGTTTTAAAAGTGAACTCCCCACGCACCGTAAGGTTACTCTGAACATTATAGACTCCATTTACATCGCTCGACCCAAAAGTCCCTTCAATAGTCACATCAGAGAATACATGAGAAATCAAAGGATGCTTTGTAATACTAATGTTTTCACCATGAAGAACGGAGATTGGTCCATGTATTTCACCACCTGCAACAGACGTATACGCTATAGAGTAGGTTTTCTTTTCGAACGTTGGGGTAATTGTAATATTACCACGAATATTCTGAACTGTCTGCCCTACCTTTGTTCCTGGACCCGATACTGTCCAATCTGCCAATTGATACCCTTGATCTGCACTAAAAGTAAGATTGATTGATCCACCGTGAGATGCTACCTTAGGTCCTGTCACTGAGCCTCCAGTCGTTGTAGCATACGATACGTTATAAGTATTTTGACTAAATTCTGACTCAATAACCAGTGGCGAAGTAATATTTGTTAACCGGTTTCCAATTAATACCGCATCACCGCTTCTTAATGTATACTGAATAAAAGTAAACCCTGCTTCAGGTATATTTGATAAGGTTGCACTACCACCATGATTCACCGTCTCTGGATCCACTGTTACTACACCATTAGGATTACCAATAATTGATACATTATATGTTTTTAAAGAGAATGACCCTCTTAACGTAATATCAGTCGTAATCTCTCTAATTTGTGAGCCAACCTTTCTTGCATCACCTGATACAACAGTAAAGTCATGATATTGATACCCTTCATCAGGAGTATTACTCACTGTAATCTCTCCACCATAATAAACAGTTGCATCACCAAAAATAGTTCCACCTTGTGAAGTCTCATAGGTAATGGTAAACTGCAGGCTACTAAACTTACCACGAATAGTTAAGTCCGAAGTAATATTAACTAAGTCATTACCATTTAAATCTGCATCACCTGTCTGGATATATTTAACAAATTCGTATCCAGTAACTGGGGTATTACTTAATGTGGCACTCCCTCCATGGCTTACTGTATTATTATCTACAATAACTGCACCAAAACCATCAGGAATTATAGTGATCGTATAGGACTTAATTTCAAAGATTCCACGGACAACGACATCACCAGCTATGTTTTTTAACAAGCTACCATCAACATCTGCATTTCCACTTACAATTTCATAACGAATAAAATCATATCCTGTACTTGGAGTATTGTTTAATGTTATTGAACCACCATGATCGGCAGATACAGGCCCTGTGATACTACCATATACTGAAGACTGATACTCTATCGTATAGGACTTTCTACTAAAAGTACCGCGAACCGTTACATCTGAGTAGACATTTACGAGTTCATTTCCAATCACATCAGCATTTCCAGTTACGTCATACGCATCAAATTGATATCCTACATCTGGGGATGGCTCTATGGTCACTGATCCGCCATGACTTACTGTTTCCCCACCACTCACCGAACCATTATTGGTGTATGGGTAACGAATACGATACTGTTTAAGAGTAAAGGTACCTCGAATCACAATAGTAGATGTAACATTTGTTAAATCATCTCCAATAAGTTCCGCATCACCACTCAAAATTTCATACCCAGTAAAATCATAACCTGTTTCGGGATTTTTTGACAAATCAACTGTTCTACCATGTAGGACTTCAGTATTACCCGAAATTGTTCCACCATTTGAAGTCTGATACTCAATAACATAAGACTTTCTACTAAATACACCCTTAATGGTTATATTCGAACGTACCTCAGTGACAGAGTGCCCTTGTACTGTCCCAGTTCCTTGAATAATGTCAAATCTTACAAAATCATATCCAGCATTCGCCGATGTAGTCAACTGAACAGAACCTCCATGATCAACGTTAGCTGATGACCCTTCAACGACCCCACCAACAGTTGATTCAAAACGCACTTGATACTTCTTAAGGTCAAACACCCCCTCTACTGTGATATTAGAAGTAATATTCTGAACTTGGTTTCCCAGTACCGTTGCATTTCCAACAACTGAAAGAGCAATAAAGTCATATCCTTCATTGGTAATTGCTGTAACGGGAACAGTGCTACCATGAGTAATAGTTGTGTTACCTGTTACCGATCCACCGGAATTACTCACATACGATACTGTATAAGTATTTATCTCAAAATGCCCACTGATGACAATATCAGATGTCACGTTTATAAGAGCATTTCCATTTATATCAGCCGATCCTGATTCTACAATAAACTCTTCAAAATGATGGCCTGTGATTGAACTATGTGTTAGCGAAACAGATCCTCCGTGAGCTACACGATCATCTCCATCAATTGTTCCACCATAAGTATTTCTGTAAGTGATTTCATAAACTCTTTGAGAGAATTGGCCCGTTATGGTTATATCTGAGGTAATATTACTCAATACATCTCTATCTAAATCAGCAGTACCATTAACATCATAGCGTACAAAGTTAAATCCAGCTTCAGGAAAATTCTCAAGTGTAATTGCTCCCCCGTATTCAACACTTGTAAGACCACTAACCGATCCATTTTGTGAAGTAGCAAAGGCTATGGTAAAATAAATACGTTCCCACTCAGCATAGAGAACCACATCGTCGCCACCCATAGTAAAAGATTCTTGATCAACATAAGCAATTGCACCTCCCGCTGTTGTAGACCAACCTTTAAACGTATAACCAATTCTTTCAAAAGCATTTTCTGGAAGAGTTACCGCAGCATCAGTAGTTGCGTAATGAAGTGCCATTGTTCCTCTAGATGCACCATTAGCCATAAAAGTAATACTATTAGTATTTGCAGCCCATTGAGCAAAGAGTTCTACACCTTCTGCCGCCATCACATACTCAGCTTGTTCGCCATATACAACCGCACCATTTTCTGTGAGGGCCCAGCCAGCAAAGCTATATCCTGGTTTTATAAAACTATTTTCAGTCAATTCTATTGTTACATTAGTTGCCGCAACTTGAACTGCCATGTTACCCGAACCGCCATTGGCATTAAACAATACCGAATTATCCAGTGCAGACCAAACAGCATACAATGCTTGAGCACCTGCTCCCATGGTAAATTCAGAATTATCATCATACACTACAACATCACTGTCTGTTAATGCCCATCCTTGAAAGGCATACCCAGAACGAACATATTGATTAACGGGTAGAGTTCCCTTCTCATCTGTATCCATAGAAACATCATCCATATTTCCTGTTTCTGATCCATTACCAGCAAAAGAAAGTACATTATTATTTGCAGACCATTGGGCATACAATGTTACACTTGAGACTCCCATAGTATATTGAGCTTGATTTTCTATCGAAACAGCACCATCAACAGTTGTTGACCAACCTATGAACTGATAACCCTCTTTTTCAAAGGTAACAGCAGGCAATTGTGCAGTAGCTACTGTTGCAATTTCAACAGCAGGCATTGTTCCTGCCCCACTATTCGCCTCAAAGCTTACAGTATTTATTTGTGCTGACCATTGAGCGAACAACGTTGTGTCCTGAGTAATTCTATCTGCTGTATAACTCCAACTATTCGTGAGTTCTACCTCTTTACACCAACCACCAAAGTGATAGCCTTGTTTTGAAGGATGTATCGCCGATTCGAAAAGCGCTCCCTTTGATTTAATAATTTGGCTATTAATAGTGCCAACACCACCTGAAAGATTAAAATCAACAGTAAAGTTTTCTACAGTAGTAGTATCGTACACAACATTTCCATCATCATCAGTAGCTCGTAGTATATAACTATAAACACCATCAGTACCAGAATTCACCCAATCAACCTTTGTGCTCGTCTCTAAAACAAGCCAAGCGGTATCAGCTACTTCTTTGAAGGCATACTCTTCAATTTCACCAAATCCATCAGTACCTACCCAAGAGAAGTACAATGAATCAACACCAACATTTAAAGTGTCTTCATATACGAGGGATACAACAGGCTTATCCTGAAGTACTTCGACATTCACGACAGATTCAACAATATTGCCATCGTTATCAGTTACTCGTATAGATACTGGGTACTCGATTACAGCGACAGAAGGTAATTGAAGAGATAGTGTTGGAGTAATTGTCTCTATGTACTCATTATCACCATACTTCCATTCAGTCATGGTAATCAAACCACCATTAAGTGAATCTCCCGAAGCATAAGTTACTGAAATCAAGTCATTTATTGAGGCTGCAGGAACCGGTTCTATTGTAAGCCAAGGTTTTGCATTCCATGCATCAATAGGTGCAATGGCAATATTTAATTGAGCAATAGTAAAAACTTGATGAGCAACCCCAGTAACTCGCTCTCGGCTATCTTTTATATTCACATCTACAGTGTAATTCATTCCAGGTTGGCGAAGGTCATAATGCCCTGCATACGTACCTGATTCATAGTCAACAACTGCACTTATCAGCACTGGAGCAATCAAATTATCACCAGTAAGTATCATTTCTACTTCTGCAGCATCAGTAACATGTGCAGACAAACTACCATTAAAGAAAACACGTTTCGTTGGATCGGGGAATACCACAACCACAATACTATCAGTTATTGTATGATATGCGTCGGTAACGGTATACTTGCCTACAAATGTTCCTGGTGTGCTATACACACATTTCATACCTTTTGAATGGCCAGTAACAACAGTACTATTATCACTGCATACAGAAGAAAAGGTGACTGCTGCATCATCATCAGTCCATGTTGTGGTGAGAATTAAGCTATCCCCTACCATTACGCGAGCGCTGTCACTACTTAAAGAAACTATAGGTACCTTATTGACAGGCTTAGCCGTAAAGCGATATTGATTATCCAACAATACAGCATTAGCAGTATCCACAACAAAAGATTCTTTTTGCATTCCGATATAATTGTTTTGTGAAAATAATTTATACTCAACTGCAAATGTATCATTCAGTCGTTGTGATAGGTCAATCACCGCCGGGGCATTGAGCTGGACCACAGTATCAGTAACTTGGCCATTTTGGATCTCTATAATTATCGAATCAGCAGTCACTCCCATTGCGACGGCATCAACAATATAGTTTACAGAGAGTGCCACCGAATCAGCGGACGACTCTCCTTTTGGTTTTTCATTATCATCGAAAATACAAGACATCATCACAAAAGATGTCAATATTAATAGTGTTAATAATTTTTTAAGAAACATATTTTTCCTTGTTAAAAGTGATAACCGAGTATATAAACGATTACTAAACGGTAAAGACAATTTAGAAATTGCAAACACAATTACAACACTCGTGTGACTAAAGTGTGACAATTCACACAGCGTGAACACTATTGTGTAAATTATTATTTACAAACGTTTGATTACAAAATTTTATTAGTAAGAACAAAAACGGCTTATCATATTTAACACCAAAATTCGGTAAAACTTCGAAAGTGCAAGGCTTGAAAGTGTCGACACTTAAAATCGTGTTTTTAAGAAACCCTAGGGGATAGATACAGCATAACTTAAAAATAGTGAAACTTTTGTAAGGAGCTGATTTTACTAATTTTCTTTTTTACATTTCATACCGTTTTTATTTGTCTATTGGTACGCCCGTACCTTAATTCGTTTTTATATGCAGGAGACATAATGATATTACGACTTATCATCCCATTTCTTATCTTCCTAGCCGGATGTGATCTTTTCAAATCAGACACAGCTTCAATGCAAGAATATTCATTTACCCAATCCATCTCTAACAACATCAAACTAGATAGTGTTCAATTCATTATTACTATTAATGAAACACAGCAACCTATAAAAACCTACTACTCCAATATTATTCAACCAAACCCTCCGCATATTATATTCAATACATCAACGGGAGTAAACTCTATTTTATTCTCATTTGAAGTAAATGAAGACGACAATATCTCAGTACAACACACCAGCTACTCTAAAGGATATGTTATAGTAAAAGGAGGAAAAGCATTTATTGCCGGCCAAGCAGATGTAACAACAGACGATCCCACAGTAATAGTATCACCACTAAAAAAATTCATCAGTGACAATTCCTCTGAGCCTACCCTAACCTATGATCTTTTTAGACAATATATTATAGACAGTTTGAGCTATAATCCTACAAGTGAATCTCAAAGCATTTATTCAATGCTCACCACTCAACATGAATTCAGTAGTCATCTATCAGAAATTGAAACATCTTCAATAATTAATCAAATTTTAGACACTTTTTTCCTCAAACCAGTAACAGTTCAAAGCTACAACAATTACATTAAAGTCCTCTCCCCTATGAATTTTGATTCCATCTATCTCTCTCGCTTTTATGAAAGTAAATATGATTTTAATAACCCATTATTTTCAGGACGCCTCATCAAGCCAGACCCTAATACCCTTGTGTTAAAGGCGTCTAAAGAACTCAAACGTCAACAATCCAGCCAGACACCCTTTGCATCACTAACTATTTCCGGCGACTCACTCTATGTTGCTCGCCTAGAAGTTACCCATGCTGATTTTTGGGGAAAGCTCGACCCAACTAGACTTGATGTTTCGTTGGCGCAATATCCCGTATCTAATATCACTTTTATTGAGGCAATCCAATACTGTAACCTATTAACTGTTACAGACACCCAAACATTGAGGTCTCCGGCCTACATCTATTCATCAGTAGAGGAGGTCGACGGCAAAAAAATATTTTTGCAAGCCGATGGCATTACTCAAGGCCTAATTATTGATACTGCCGCAAATGGATACCGACTCCCCACTCAATTAGAGTGGGAGGCTGCCTATGCGTACAACCTTCCCTATGAGGATGTATACTACTTTTGGGGAGATTCATTAAGTACTCAAAATCTCTCATTTGCTCATAGCTCAGGTATTATTCAGCCAGGAGGCATTCTCAACCCAAACCTCGCTGGTTTATATGACATTGCGAGTAATGTGGCCGAAATGACACATGCTACAGAAAGTAACATCACCCTCTCTACTGTTATTCGTGCAAAGGGCGGGTCATCTGCAGACATTAATCAACATGATATTAAGAGCTATTTAGATGTTGAAATGAATAAGCGGTACCCTTATATTGGCTTGAGAATTGTGTACTCTCCGTAATATTTATCAAACCAAAATAAGCTCCGAAGTCACTATTTCTAAAACAACTTCCATTGTATTATTATCATTAAGCAATGTTTATTATACAACTCGTCATTATGCAACCCCCATAATACTTCTCTCATTAATTCCCTCCCTCTCTTCCTCTCGTTGAGAGTTCAAAGTGTCAAACAGCAGAGCCAGTCATTTTGCATATACAGACCTACAATACGTCACACCAGCGAACCTTGATCTGCCCTTTATGAGTTGTCCATTCTGACATTATGTACACAGACTTATTATAATTATAATTTTTCATAAATAAAAAAGCCCCTCGAATATCGAGGGGCCTAAATTTTTAAAAATACTCAATGAACTTATTCGCATTTACCTTTTGATTCACTCCAAGTTCTATCACCGCACCAAGCCGCTTCTTCATAATCATCTTCACCATCCCATTTATAGTAACGGAAAAACTCATACTCAGTTGAAGCGTACTCGCCATTTTCTAAGTACCCATCTAGAGTTGCACCAGAAAGTGCAGTGAGTAACCAGAAGTTAAACATAATGTGGATTCCCTCATCGGGGATAAGAGTTTTATCGGTAATTTCACGAAACTGAACACCATCAATATACCAAGCAACTCTCTCTGGAGTCCACTCAATCATATATTCATGAAATTCATCATGAGCTTTATCATTAACGCCACTTGCAGCTTGAATCAAATCTTCATTTCCATCTTTAATAAGGTCATTATAGTTCTGAGCACCATCCCAATCAATTAAAAGGTTTGATGTTGGCTTACCTGAATATTTTGAGATCACCTCAATATCAATTTCTAACCATCTTTCATCACTTGGAATATTATAAAGGAACATAGTAGAAATATGATTTGGAGCATCTGTTTTAAACGACGATACAAAACGACCATACTTATATTTTCTATGTGACCGAATTTCTCCAGAAGAGTACTCTTTAGATCCAACAATTTTCCCACCAGGATCTTTTGCGGTCCTCTGATCCCAAGCAATACCACCTCTAGGATTATCACGAGTCATATTCAAGAGCAACTTGCCATCTTCGACTGAAACATTTTCAGGTATAAACAGCACATCATTATCTGTCCAACTTCCATATGTTTTGCTCCACATACAGTTATCAAACGAATCAAACTCATCTGCAATAACAAGAGTAAAGCCATCAAATGTATCATACTTTTCATCATCAACAGTTGGTGTTTCACATGCCGCAACATCTTCTTCAGAACTCTCTTCAGCTTCTGATGATTCATCATTCCCTTCGGAAGACTCTACAATATCTTCTGAAGATTCGCTCGCAACATCTGACGATTCTATGGCCGTTTCTGATGATTCATTCTCTTTTGTATCAGAAGATTCTACAGCGCCAACTGATAATTCTTCAGCAGCATCTGATGAAGTAACGTCACCTCCAGCAGGTATGCCTTCAGATGAAACCATTGCATCAGTTGATTCTTCTGCACTAGACTCGCTTGTTTCTGGAGTAGTGTTATCTGCGCTTTGACATCCAACAAACATCAATTGCGACCCTGCCAACACCAACAATGATGTAATAAACCACTTTTTTAATTTCATTATTAAACCCCTAGATTATATGTGTTTTAAATGTGTGTGTATTTTGTGTGGTGTTAAAGATACGTTCAGACCTTTCAATTCGCAAACACGACTTTCTTAAGTTGAGCACCTTCTTGAACTATCTGTTTACAAGCTGTTTACAAGGCAGAATAAGGCCTCAAAGAGCACAGGTTAAGTCAAATTTTACTAGCCTTTTCTATTTGAATTACTTATTTATTTGGCAATACACAACACACACACGCACACAATACACTAAGGGTACACAATGAATATGTTAAAAGCTTTTGCTGCAACAGCACTTGTTCTCTTCCTTTCATCTTGTTATGAAACTCCGCTCTTTTCAGAGCCAGGAGGAGGACCGTATCAACTCACATCCACAGACATACAAATTGCAGCCCCAGATGGTTCTGCACCAGAAGACAGTACATTTAATAGCGTCCAAAAAAAGGTGCCGGTTATTGATGTTCCATTTATGGCTGATCATTACTTTATACCAGAAGGATGGCTCAACCCTCGCTATACTAACAACACATTAAGTGAAGAGAATCCTGAATTTGAAATGTATCTCCGTAAAGGAACCTGTAAAAATTCAGAATCTATCCACACAAAAAGATCAGTAACATATACACCCGACCACAACCTCTGCAACACCATTAACTATCACTCAATCGATGACACGTTGTATGTCGGCATGTACTGGCTCAACGATGCCAACTGGGGTACCGATGCACAAGGGACTGAACGGCCTGTTAATTTTAAAATATCGAGTGCCGCAAAAAAAGTAACATTTTGGTTAAGAGGCTCTACCAATGTCGATTCATTAAAGGCCTGTACAACTGATCCTCGTTTTATAGAAGTTGGTGAATGTGACTGGCTTAGGCATTTAAATCTTGTTGTGGGTAATGAAACCAATGAAACAACCTATCCTGGCTTTACCAGTTATCCTCTTCAAAGCGCATGGTTTAATGCACAACAAGTAGAACTCGATACGAAGTGGCATAAATACGAAATGGCTCTTCGCGAACAAAGCGGATATCACTGTAGCGAATTCGACCTCGACTGCGACCGGCAGCTCACCGGCTATGCAGCCGACTCGAGTAGCCAAACACAATTCAACGCTTTTGGCTGGCTGACCGCAACGTCTGTTACTCAAATTGTCGTTCCAGGGTATCGCCTTGAGTTCAACATCGATAGCCTTATGTATACCGATGAAGAGATGACTGGAGAGGATCCTACTTTTAATGACATTACCCCAGGAGGCAACTAATGAAACATTTTCCTTTTTTACTCATCATCTTTAGCCTTACCATAGTTGTTCACACAGCCTTCGCCAACTCGTTCTCTTGTTATGGTGAAGCTGAAGGCATCTTTAAAAGCGCTGACCTCATAGATGCAGAAGTATTTGTCGAAGCACAACTCGACATCGAGAGTCAGCTTGTAGGACAACAGCTTTGTGTCGTTGCAGAACTCATGAAACGCATCGGAGACCCACGCGCTTCTGAATATTACGAAAAAGCAATTGCACTTGACCCTGCCGAACCTGGCTGGGAGCTCTGGTATGCAAACTATCTTACTCAAGTACGTGGCTCAATGGTGCCCCTCAGAGAAAAAGGGAAGTGTCACTATCTCAATGCCATTACCAAGCTCAGAAACAAATATGACGGATCCCTTGATGAGCTATCTGATGTAGACGCCAATCTCTTTAGTTGGATACAACGCGGCTACAGTAAAATGTATCAAGAAGATGGTATCGCCCTCACCCCTTGGACATGGTCGGCACGAAATAAACACCTCGACGTATCTGATTACATGCTTCCCAATGTTTTTATAACATACATCGACCGATTCACTCATGGACTCAGTGAATTTGATAAGCCCGACTACGCACGGAGCCGTGCAAGCGAAGCAATCTGGGTGAAAGATGCACTCTGGAGAGATACCTTATCACAAAACGATCTTGAACGCATTGCAACGCACGACAATGGTTCAGATATCCACACTCGTTTAATACGAGCTCGATTACGCCACCCTATCATTAGTATTGATGCCTACGTTAAACAGACTTCAATTACTAAAGGTATGATTTCTCGATCAATGCTTTTCAACAAAAAGCACCCTCTATATACCTACAATAACTGGGAAGACTTTAATGCAATCACCACACAAGATCTCGGCCTCCTCCTCCACAGAAGTTTTGATTTCTATCCCCTCTTTGACCTCTACTGGGAAGCCGGCGCAACATCTCAAGTGAACAAAGGGTTCATTGAGTGGTTCCCCAAAGAAAAAGGGTATGCAATGCAGTTTGACACCAAAATGAAGCTTTCACGGTTCATTGGCCCTAACAAACTGCAAGTTGAACTCTTTTATATGAATCAAAATATTCAAGACTATACCTATCCAACCACAGCGCACTGGAAAACTGACGCAAATCGTCATGTTTCACCTGGTATTACCCTCGAAAGAGATCGCTATATGGCTGGAATCAAAGTGGATTTTGCACTGTATCAACCAATTCGATTTCCTTTTCAAGAAAAAGCACAATATACTCGTGGTTGGCACTGGTACGCCGGAATCATGTTTGACTCTGAACGCTGGTGGGCTGAAGATGATGGTATTTTAAATAGAACTACAGAGGATATTGAAGCTCTTGTTGATAATGGTGACTCAGCCCTACAGTCAATGCTCGATTCTTTACAAGAGAGTGAAAGCTATAGATCTACCATGCAGACTGAAATCACCAATTCACTCGATTCATCAAGAGCTATTGTTCAAAATACTGACGCCTATATTGGCACTCACCTCAAAGGAATTGGAAATTTTGACTTTCAATTACAGTACACATTCTTTTACACCAAACCCTATGTAAAAGATTACACATTGTGGTCGGGCAAAGATGTACTTCAATACAATCAAGTATTTGGTCATATTTTATATCGAATCATTGATGAAGACGTTGTCCCTGGAATGCCAAACTACTCATTCATCTCACCTGTATTTTTACAGCTGGGATTCCCACTCTCTTATGACTTTGCCATAAATGGCCCTAAGGGGTATGAGAATAAATTTGATACCTTTAAAGCTCAAGGTGAAGTTCAGATGAAGTTTCTTATTAATCCACTGGGGACGTACATAATACTGACTGCCGGAGGCGGGTATCAGTATTATACTAATCTTGATACTGGATTTAAGCTGTATAGTGGGAGTGTAAATATGGGGTGGAAGTTTTAACTAATATATCTTTTCAAAGCTACTGTTTTCCATTGTGATAAAACAAAAAAAGCCACCCTTCTGGGTGGCTTTATATTCATAATTATTGCCGTGCAATTATCTTAACGGCATTATGCTCACAGGCTCATAAGATGGGTCTTGGTTTTCATCTTCGTCCCATCTCCAATAACGAACCCAATCATACTCTGCAACAACTGGAAAATCATTAATACCTTCAAGGAAAGAAGGCTGCCATAAGTTCATCATTATTGAACAAGGTAATTCAGGAATTTTCATCTCATTGCTAGTTCCATCCGGATTTACAAATTCATTTTCATCACCTTTTTTATGCTGTCTAGTCTGAACTCCATCAATGTACCATGTGATACTTTCAGGTAACCAAACAAAAGCATATACATGAAATTTTCCATCATTTGGGTTCCAACCGTCAGGAGGAGTATTTTGCCCATCTGAATTTGCGCCAAATTCATATGCGAAATTAGGAGCATACTGATACACTTCATCGCCAACAATTCCATCGGTGTTAAAAATATTGGTAATAAGTGTTTCACTATAACCAGGATTATTCACGACTTCCACATCGATCTCTCTCCAAGTAGTTTTTCTAGGAGTATTATAGGCAAAAAATGTTGAAAAAGATCTACCATTTGGATTAATTGGGGCTTTTAATCTAACTTCGTAACGACCATAGCGGAAGTCATTATTCCATGTTCTCATCTCACCACTTGTTGTTGTAGGGGTAATAATAGTTGTTTCATTAGGAACAATAAATTCATCTTGTGCAATAGAAAAGTCGCCTGTTACGCCATCCTCATCCTTCATTATGAGTTTCATAATACCATCTTCTATCACGATATTATCCTTTGCAAAGCGGGTTTGATTACCGGCAAAAGTACCACCATCACTCCAAGTCCAGATTGGATCCGGTGCTTCATCGTTATCATCGAGCATAAATTCGCCAAATGGAATCTCACGATCAAATTCTTCTACCATATATAATGTATAGCCATCATGTATAGGTATTGTATCACACCCTGGACATCTCCAGTTTTCACCTGTTGAACTTGTATCATCTTCAGAAGATGATTCTACAACAACAGATGATGATGAAACATCTATATCCGTCGATGATTCTTCAATATCGGCAGATGACTCTCCATCAACAACTGACTGATTGTCCTCTGCAGATGATTTTTCATCTTCAGAGGACTCAACACCTGTTTGAGATCCTTCTGACGATTCATCTTTCGCTACAGATGACCCATCATCCGATAAACTTTCAACAGATGATTCTTGGTCACTTGATACCTCTGCATCAGCATCTGGTGCAGATGAGTCTCCAAAACATCCGATAAATAATAATGCCATACTGGTAAGTGCAGCCACTTTAAATCTTTTCATCTCTTTCTCCTAATATACATGAAAAATCTTTTCAGTATTAAAGTAGATAAATATGTTAAGATTAAAAACTCCTTTTTCTTACTCTCAGTAATATATCATCTCCCCCTTTTCACACGGTAACCCCTTATATATCAACAACTTAACTTCAAGCAATGTTGCATATATTTTTAATTTTTTAGTAGCATTCAGGAGTATTTTTATCTATTTATAAAGCAAATGAAAATTAATCCATAAGATAAGGATCTAATATGAAGAAAATAGTACTGTTGCTTAGTGCAGTAACTTCAATATTTACAGGATGTCTTCCTGAGCCAGGTGGTGGACCAGTATATTTACCAGAAATAGAACAAAAGCTTGTTCTTGACACAATTGAATATACTCACAATGTATATGATACCATAACCAAAGAAACAGAAGAAATCACTGAAGAAATAGCCGTTATCCCTGTTCCTTTTAATGTAGATGACTATTACACTGCTGAAGGCTGGATGGGTAACTATGAAAATACCAAGCTACAAAAAGGGCTCTGTGAAGCAGATACTGCTTACACCCCAACTGATAAATACTGTGTTAAATTTAGAACAATGCCTTTCTATAGTAATAACCCAAGAACAGGTTGGGCTGGAATAAGCTGGTTAAACAACTCAAACTGGGGCATTAAACATAGAGCTCATGAAGCACTTACTATTGGCCCAAATGCAAAAAAAGTTGAATTTTGGGCTAAATCAGCTCAGCCAAAACGAAAAACATATCTCAATGAAATTGATGGTGAAGAAGCTGACGCTTATTCAATCACAAAAGGTGAAAAAGTTATCGACACAGAATATTATGAAAATAAGTTTATAGTAACTCTTGGTAACAACGAATTGACTAATTCATTTACAAGCTCACACATGATTTGTGTTAAAGATGTATGGAGAAAGTTTGAAATTCCTCTAAGAGATAGTATTATTGAATCTTCAGGAAGAACAATATATGACTACCTTGAACTTGGCGAACCACACATTCAAACAGGTCCTTTTAGTTGGGTCACCGCATTATTTGATGTCCCTATTAATGACTCACTTGTATTTTTTATTGATAACATTCGATATTCCGATGAGGCTGTAGACTCAACTTATATACCATTTGAATCAAATCATTCCGCCGCAAAAGACTGTGTTGATGGCGACAATTACAGAATGTCAAAAGAAGAGTATGAGGAAGCGCAGAACGAAGCTGACGAAGAAGGAGACGAAGACTAATGACTATTTTAAAACTAACTAAAACGGTACTTATCCTTTCCGCATTCACTGCGACGTCTTTATTTGCCAACTCATTTTCTTGCTATGGTGAAGCAGAAGGTATGCTCCTTGGTGCCGATCTTTCTGATGCAGAAACATTCATAGAAATGCAGCTAGCAAATGAAGAAAACCTAATTGGCCAACAGCACTGTGTTATAGCAGAATTAATGAAACGCCTCGGAAACTCCGATGCCGAATACCATTACCAAAAAGCAATTGCTATGGACCCTGATGAGCCCGGCTGGGAGCTCTGGTATGCAAATTATTTGACTCAAGTGAGAGGGTCAATGGTTCCTCTTAGAGAACAAGGTAAGCTACACTACCTTAAGGCTATTGAAAAACTAAATAACAAATATGGTGGTTCACTAGACAGCCTTTCTGAAGTTGATCAAAACCTCTATAGCTGGATTCAGCGTGGTTATAGTAAAATGTATCAAGAGGATGGTATCGCTATTACCCCTTGGACTTGGCCTTCAAATCTCCATAAAGCAGAAAGCTCAGACTACTACCTTCCAGAATTGTTTATCACATATACTGGCCGCTATACAAAAGGGCTCAGTGAATTTGACAAACCTGACTATGCACGGTCTAGAGCAAGTGAAGCAGTTTGGGTAAAAAACGCCCCATTTAGAGATAGTGTTTTAAGCTCTGCCGATCTTGAAAGAATTGCCACTCATGACGATGGTTCTGATTTTTATAATCAAATGGTTCGCTTACGTCTAAGACACCCAATTCTAACACTTGGTTTGTATACTAGATTGATAAGTATTGATGATGGGATGATACCAAGCTCAATGACTTTTAATAGCGGCAATATTAACCATATTGCGAATAATTGGGAAGGTTTTACAAATTTAAACGTTCTTGACATTGGAGTTGTAGCAAGTAGAAACTTTAATCTATACCCATTGTTTGATGTTCATTGGGAAGCTGCTTTGCGTGCACAAGAGAGAACAGGGTTTATTGAGTGGTACCCAAATGAGAAGGATGCATCTTTTCAATTTGATACTAAAATGAAAATATCTCGTTTCATTGGGCCAGACAAAGTTATTCTAGACCTCTTTTACATGAATCAAAACATTCAAGATGTTCAATATACATCTAGGGCAATATGGCTACCAGGTGATTCAAGAGATATTATACCAGGAATGGGCCTAGAAAGAGATCGTTACATGTGGGGTATTAAATTAGATTATGCCCTCTATCGCCCTGTACGTTTCCCATTCCAGAAGAAAGCAATGTACACAAGAGGCTGGCATTGGTATGCTGGTATTATGTTTGACTCTGAGAAATGGTGGGGAATTGAATCTGATCTAGTAAAAGAAGAGCTTAGAGTACTAAGGTCTCTTGAAAACAAAAGTGTTTCGGAACAAAATTTGATTGAAGCTCTAGAAGACGAAGACTTTGAAGACGAATACTCAAAAACTCTTGAAGATATTCACGAAGCAACTTTAGACTCTTCACGTGCAAAGGTTCAAAATACAGATATATATTTTGGTACTCACTTAAAGGGTATAAGTCACTTTGATTTCCAAATTCAAGGAACATATTTTTACACCAAACCTTGGACTGAGACTAAATCAGGTAACATGGCTGATGAAAGCCTGCATTACGCTCAAATATTTGCTCATGTCCTCACTCGCTTCATAGACGAAGACGTAGTCCCAGGAATGCCTGGAACACCTGGGTCATTTATTTCACCAGTATTCCTACAGCTCAGTGTACCAGCATCATACGATTTTGCAATCGATGGCCCAATCGGTTATGAGAACAAATTTGACACATGGAAAGCGCAAGGTGAGCTTCAAGCTAAACTTATGGTTAACCCAATTGGTACTTATATCATCCTTACAGCTGGTGGCGGATATCAGCACTATCCAAACCTCGATGTAGGATTCCCAATCTATAGTGGTTCGGTTAATGTAGGATGGAAGTTCTAAGCTTAGAATCAACAATATTGATCGAATTTAGGTGCACTTTGTGCACCTTTTTTTTTGACTTTTTTTATATTGAGAATGATCAAAAAAGTCAAACATATTTGTATTTTTAGATCTGAAATTTACAGGTTTGAACCTATTACAACTTATCTGGCTTAAAGAGTCTAATTTGGTTCCAATTACGATGAGATTTTTGGTACCTTAAAGAGTAACCACTACAAGGAGTGAACGATGAATATTTATGAATACGCTATGAAAATGGAGAAAGACGGCGAAGCATATTACAGAGATCTTGCGAGCAAAACAACTAATAAAGGCTTAATTACCATCCTTACTTTACTTGCAGATGAAGAAGCAGTTCACTACAAAACTCTTGAGCAAATGAAAGCAGAAGATCCTGATGCTGACATGGCGAATGCTGCGGTACTTACAAAAGCTAAAAACGTATTCGAGTCAATGAAAGGTGGCGATGCTGATGCTTTTAATATCGGTTCGGCACAAGTTGATATGTACAAGAAGGCTGCTGAGATCGAAGATGGCGCAGCAACGTTTTACGAAGAGAAAGCTGCTGAAATGGATAATGCAAAATACAAAGAGCTTTTTCTCCAACTTGCAGAAGAAGAGAAAAAACACGCTCACCTTCTTGAAAATATCGTTGAATTCGTAGCTCGTCCACAACAGTGGGTTGAAGATGCAGAATTCTCAAATATTGAAAATTACTAAGACTCCTTAGTTACCCTATAGTTATAAGAAAAGCCAGCTCATTGAGCTGGCTTTTCTTATTTTAAAGCACTTTTACGGCACTTATTTTATTAACGACATAAACTCTTCACGAGTATCTTGATTCTCTCTAAAGGCACCTTTAAGCTGACTTGTAAGCATTTTTGAACCAGGCTTCTTAATTCCACGCATGGTCATACACATATGCTCACTTTCCAATACTACTGCAACCCCTTGTGGCTCCAGCTTTTCTTGAATAAAATTAGCGATCTCACGAGTCATTCGCTCCTGAATTTGTGGTTGACGTGCAAAATGCTCTACGACGCGTGCAATCTTAGAAAGCCCCACCACTTTATCTTTTGGAATGTACGCAACATGAGCCACCCCTTTAAAAGGGAGAAAGTGATGTTCACACATAGACTGAAATTCGATATCTTTTACAAGAATCATCTCATCAAAATCTTCAGCAAAACAGGTTTTCATAAGATCATTAGGGTCTTTGTGAAGACCCGCAAAAAGCTCCTCGTACATATCTGCAACTCTACGTGGAGTATCAAGTAATCCTTCTCGGTTAGGGTCCTCACCCACACCTTCAAGAATCATTTTAAAGCCTGCTTTTATTTTTTCTTTATCCATCTATTCATACCTTTTAAGCACCCTGAACCAATCACAGTATGCCACAACATTATACTCTTTTTATGAGCACCTTAGAGTTTCGATCTCTATTATATGCTTCAAATTTCTTTTTAGGGAGTGCATTAACATCGGCACTTTCAAACCCAAATTCATAAAACCAGTCCGCAGCCTGAGTAGTAAGAATAAAAAGTTCTTTGATCCCTTTCTTTTCTGATTTCTCAATAATAAAGTCGAGCATATCTCTCCCGATCCCTTTGGAACGATATGTTTTATCAACAGCAATTGCTGCTACTTCGGCTTTACCCTCTTCCAAAATATGGAGTGCACCAGAACCATGAATACGTCCATCCACTTCATAGACATAATAATCATCGATTGAGAGCGCAATACTCTCTTCGCTTCGCTCAACCAAATACCCTTTTTTAACGTAATACTCCATAAGTTTAAGGAGGTCGGGTACATCACGAACTGTTGCTTTTCGGATAGCGTAGTATTTATTGCTAAATACCATAGTGCCACCGCCCAAACTCGAGAAAATCTCTTGAAGAATGGCACCTTGACGAAGCCCCGAGACAAAGTGGACACGATTTACATTGTTATAACAGACAGAAATAGCATGCTCTAAGCACTCTTTGGTCCCAAAACGTATGGAATTTTTGTTTTCGGCAAGAAGTTTTTTTGCCTGCTCCAAATTCAAGCTCGATGCGACACCCGTCTTACGAACATCAACATCATCAGAAACATTCAATCCTTCTACATGTATTCCATCTTGATCAGAAATGTAAAAGACTTTAGCGACATCAAGATCTTCACAGAGACGAAGTAACAGTACATTAGAATTAACATTGTAACTTGCGCCCGTACTATTCCACCCTAGGGATGATAGTACGGGAATAAACCCATCGTCAATGAGGTTTAAAATTATTTTCGAACTGACTTTTTCAACAACACCGGTATACTGATAATCGATACCATCAACCACGCCCATCGAGCGCGCTTTTACCCAGTTCCCCATGAGCCCCTTACCATCATTTGCAGCAAGGTGAGAGATGATATCCTGGATCACTTCCATCGCGGCAAGTTTGACCATCGGTAACGCCTCTTCCGTGGTAATACGAATGCCTTCATGCATAGTAGTTTGAATACCATATTGGGTGAGGTGTTTATTTATAGTCTCCCGAGTACCTGGAATAATCAAAATTTTAACCCCAACATTGTGCAGCTCAACAATATCTTTCATGAGTATTGGAAAGAGTGTTGTATCTCTGAGACAGTCATCGAGGTGAATAACAAAAATTTTGTCCTTAAAACGCTTGATATAACTAAACACCTCGCGAATTGCATTCACGGGCTCAAAGCTGGTTTTTTCGGCAACAGATGACATTTTTGCTCAATAAATGGGGTTTAATCAAAATATACCTAAATTTTACCGTTTTTGCCGTGGTTTTACAAGCACCTTTTACTCGTTCAATCCATTGATCCCCATTACAAGACCATCAACCTCAAGGGATAGCAAATGTGAATGTTAGAGTAAAAGCTTATTCTCTCATAAATCAAGGGCTATAGAGCGATATCTCCACACTTTAAGAGTGAATAATTTTAAGATTACATGTATGAAAGAGTATAAAGAGCAAATCATCCCCCTCCCCTATGACGGTGATCCAGACCTCATTGTAGAGGTCATTGATACTGCAGCTCAAAAGCTGTATAATGAGGGGTGGTATTTTATTGAATCTCGCACCGATGAACTAGTAAACAACATTACCCTCTTTTTTGAGAGAGATGTGGAGTTAAAATGAAAGCACCCATGATATTGAGTACCGCTCTCACAATTTTGTTAATGGCCTGTAGTAGTCAATTTACCATTACCGATTTTAGCGGTCGCACCGTTACCCTTGATAAGGTTAACATTGGTACATCCAATGAGCTCTTTGGGCTACTGGGTGAAAGTGAAATTACGATCCCCCTCGATGATATACGCACGCTGAAAATCGATGCTACCTATAAACGTGTCTACAATAGTCGTGTCCTCTATCGAGCAACCGTAACCTTTATGGAAGGTAAGAAACCGGCAATTACGAGTGATTCTAGTGCTGCCAATCACTCCCTCTATATTGACGTTGGCCACAAAGTAAAAGGAATGACTGAAGTAGGCTCGATAACTCTTCCCTTAAAATCAGTAAAGGCCATTACTCAAGTCGTTGATACAGAGGAAGCCTCTGAAGCCGCTAAAGCTCCCGATCAAGCCCCCAAAGCAACACCCCCAGCTGATGGCGGGGTTGCCAATGAAAAACCTACAAAAGAAACGCCACAAGAAAAACCATAGGGACCACTATGATCACCCATAAAGTGGTATTACATTCTGTTGCACCTGAAAGTGATCTTAAAAGAATCATTCTATACATCAGTGCCTTAAAAGGCTCTACAACCAATCAAACTATTGACTGGATTAAAAACCTTCCCCATCCCATCTTTACCCACTGTTCAACCGACAAAGCTCGAGAAGTTACTGATCAACTTACAGAGATGGGAGGGATCGTTGTCTGTACACCTCCACTCAAACCCAAAAAAGAGCCACCAGCAGTTCAACCCGAAACTATCAAAATCAGTGCATCAAAGAAAGAACTTAAAGGAACCTGGCATATCTCCTTTGGTATTATCTTCCTTTTAACCATTGTAGGTCTTGCCGTTCTTGTTCCCACAATTTACTGGGCCTATACCAGTTCACGTTCTGCCGATGAAAAAAGTTTTAAGGCCGCCCAAAAAGGCACCCAATTAATTGGTACAAAACAGTTTGATAAAGCAAGTGCTGTCCTGAGAAAGAGTATCAAAGAAAACCCCTATAACACAGCGCCCTACATAGCAGAAGCGATGAATCTTATGTCGAAGGCACGAGCCAAAATGGACTCAACCAACTGGAGTGGCTATGGGGTTCGGGATAAAAATTCTCGTGAAAAGGGGGGCTATGGCAACCTTCCACGAACGGGACAAGACAGAATGCCCATTGCAGAGGCCACACAGGCCATTCAGATTTTAAAGACCGCCCAAAAACTTGAGTCAGGGAACCCTGAAATATACCGCTGGCTCGGTTATATTTATCAGCAGAAGGGGCTTTACAATAATGCTGAAATCTATATGAAAAAAGCAGACTCTATAGTGCCAACGAGCGTTCTCTACAAAAACCTTCTTGGCAATTTATATATCGAAACCGAACATTACTCTAAGGCTGATTATATTTTTAGAGAAGCCCTTGCTCTCGACTCCAACAACATACACACCCTAAAAAATCTTGGCTTTCTTAATCAGTTCTACCTAAACGACACCAATCTTGCCTGGCGCTACTATTACAAATACATACAGAAAGACCCTCAAAAACAGAATGACTTTGATGTCAACATTATCAAAAAAGAACTGATGCAAATTGTATGGAACCGCTACAACACTCCATTCTTTAGAAGAGGAATCAGTGAACCTTTTAGGCAATACGAATCAAAAAGACGATCACTCCAAAAAAAACTTGAGAAAAGTAGGAGCGCAGAAACAACCGAACAACTTGCCCTGCTCTTTGCAAAAAATGGAAAATACTCTGAAGCTAAAAACTATTTTCAAAAAGCCCTCATACTCGACAATAATCGTACGACAGCACTTATCTATCTCACACTGCTTCATGCTGCAGAAGGTGAGCTCCCGATTGCTCAAATGATGCTCAACAAAGCAAAAGACCGAGGAAGTAACGATCCCTTTGTGTACAAAAACCTTGCACTCTTCGACAAGTTTTACAATAACAATCCGTACAATGCCAAAGAGAATTTTGACAAATATATACGTTTTGGGGCTGACTCCTATAAGCACCATCTACAAAAAGAGTTCGAAGATAATTAGGATTACCCAGGGGAGATCACTCACCCACGAGCGCTCTTTGCAAATGGTAGACAAAAGCCCCCCGAGAAATATCCAAAAGTCGTGCCGCCTGTGATTTATTACCTCTACACTTCTCAAGTGCATCCACTATTTGCCCACTGGTGATGCCACTCTTTTCATGCTTTTTTCTTTTAGTATTGAGGACCACTGATTCAACAGATTGAGAGAATTCGGATGGCGTTGCCTCCCCCTGCTCTAGGCTTTGAAGCCCTAGCCGGCCCGTTACTAAAAACCGTTCAATAACGTTTCGAAGTTCACGAATATTTCCAGGCCAACTATAACGGGCCAATGCATCTCGTTCTCTTCTGTGGAATACTTTTTCTATCACGCCCAGCTTTTCAGCAGATTGCTTAAGAAGTATTGCCGTGAGTATGGGTAGATCAACAGTTCGATTTCTGAGAGCAGGAAGCGTCACTTCAAAAACATTAATACGATAGTAGAGATCTTCTCTAAAGCGGCCTGCCTTTACTTCATGCAGTAAGTTTTTATGGGTGGCTGCAATAAGACGAAAATCAACATTCTGTTCCTCATAATCACCCACTGCTACAATGGTTCTTTCTTGCAAAGTTCTCAAGAGTACACTCTGCGCTGCCAGAGGAAGCTCTGCAATCTCATCGAGAAACAGAGTCCCTCCCTCTGACATCTTTATCTTACCAGGGGTGTCGCGATCAGCACCGGTAAAGGCCCCTCGTTTCACACCAAAGAGTTCACTGGCTATAAGATTGGGTGCAATTGCCCCACAATTTATGGCAACAAAATTAGCCTCTCTCCGAGGAGAATTATTATGCACTGCCCGAGCGACAACTTCTTTGCCTGTCCCCGTCTCACCATGAATAAAGAGGGTTGCACTACTTTGCGCTACGGGTGTAAGTAACGATATTACTTCTTGCATGGGTGATGACCCTGCACAACAAATTTCTGAAAACCCCTGAGTAGAAGAGCGAGATTTATCTTGAATATAGTGTTCAAGATACTGGAGTACTGTCTCAATTGAAACAGGCTTTTCAAGAAAATCTAGTGCACCTTTCCTGACAGCTTCAACAGCAAGAGGTATTGACCCTTGACCCGATACCACAAGGATAGGCACGCCTACACCAAGATCTTTGAGCGCCTCAATCAGCTCAATCCCCGAAAGACCGGGGAGCATTAAATCACTGATGATAGCCTGAGTTCCCACATACCCCTTTCGTTCGAGAAATACTTCGACACTCTCATACGCGTCAACAATATAGTTTCGTCCCTCTAATTCACACTGGAGCATATCTCTTAAGCGAGCGTCATCTTCTATAATACTCATATTATAAGGCATGGGGCACCTCAAACAGAAAGGTCGTGTGTTCTTTAGTTGAACTAAAGAGAGAGAGGTCACCACCCATAGCTCTCATGCGTTTACGCGCCCCATAGAGCCCTAAGCCAGTCCCCTCATTTTTAGTAGTAAAATAGGGTACAAACAATTTGTCCTGATGTTTTGTAGGGATTAGAGGTCCATTATTGTGAACGAGTATATGCACCCTTCCATCGCCTTGCTCCACCGAAAGTGTTATGTCCCCACTCTCCCCAATTGCAGCCAACGCATTATCAAGTACCACAATCATACTTTGAACCAAACGCACTCTATCGCACTCTATGACAAATGGGGCGTTCTCAAAATAAATGGTATCATACTGGGGATTTCCTCCGTAATACCATTTGAGTTCTTGAAACAACTCATCCACACTCCATGGATTGATGAGTGATTCAATAGATTGAGAGTGACTGAGAAAGTCTGATACCATCTGCTGGGTATGTCGTACAATTGAATGAACCCCTGTTCCTGCCCTCCTACCTTTTGTAAAGGCGAGTTGCTGCAATGGACTTCTCAACTCGTGCACAAAAAGGTCGGTCAACTGTTGCCGTTCTTTGCCCTCTTCAATGTGCTGACGCTGTTCAGCATTATAAAGCACCTGTAATTGTTCTGATACTCTTCTAAAAAACCGGAGTACTTTAATTGAACGCTTAGCCCCACCCAATAACTCCGTGAGCTGAGCCCCATGAAGAAGCCAATGATAGGCCCCATTATCGAATGCAACAGGAATCCCCGCACTCACACGTTCTGAGATACCTTCGAGACTCTCAGAAAAAACCTGCCATCTCTTAAGAGAAAAACCAGAAAATGGCACTGTGGCATAGGGTCGTAAAAATTTAATGAGCTGGGGAGAGAAATCGAGGGGTACCATTCCATTTTTTGAAATGCTCATCTGTTTGGTATGTATGTCAATAATAAGGGTACACTCGATGCCCCATTCACTGAGGGTTCTACTTATTGAGTGGACCAATTCGAGCGAGCGAGCATTAAAACATGTTGCTTCTCGCTTCTCTTTGAGGATTGACTGTAATAAAACTATAGGCCGTTTTTGAGTAACCATTTCTCTTCTCCAGAAACTTGTTACTCATTAGACGACTAGATTACTAAAATTGTTACTTAATTTTACTCACTATCAATTTTAGTTCTAAACCGTAGTGTCAGAGTTGGAGCTAAATTAGGGTTAGAATCATAACTTTCAACTTCACGATACCCATTGCATGTTAAAACCAACCCTAATGTGTTATAGCTTTCCCACTCACCACTATCATTCTGAAGAATTCCAATAAGCACATCTTTGATATTTTCTGAACGTCCAGCAAGGCTATCATTTGGACCCCAAGTTCCAGAGGATATCCAATCGAATATTCGTGCATCTTCCTGAACTTCACTTGATAGCCCAACTAACCCCAATGAATCGATGCTTTTAAGAGTATCGAGCGACAGACCTTCTGCATTACGAATTCCCCTTACGGTACAATTACTTTCTGTACCTGCACTGTTTCCCCAAAACTGGAGGTATGCCTCTTCAATGGAATCAGATTTACTCAGAGGGACATTCTCAAAAAGAAGTACTACCCATGCAGAAGAATCTAATAAGGACCCCAGCTCTAAGGGAGCATTGGACTTAGTCACCACCAAGCTATCTTCATTTTCATAAGCATCGTGATCAGCTCTATCAATTTGAAATGATAATTCAACAACTTTATCGTTATAACTTATAACACTACTTGTTTCAGCCTCTGAAGAACTACTCTCACTTGAACTTATTGGTGTTACTACCACACCAGTACTTGATGAACTTTCTGAAACAACTTCACTGCTACTCGACAACATAACTTGACTTGACACTACTGTAGCTGAACTTGAAACGGCGACCGCCCCCCGTACTTCTGTAATACTATCATAGCCAATTGCAAGATAGGTGAGAAAATCTCTTTTCTTGAGTGCCATTGGAATAGTGTCGACAAATGGATCATACGCTTCATAGAGTACCCGTGCAATAAGTACGGTATCTGTTTGAGTCTCTTTGTACATTCTAATAACAAAAGGACGCCCTATACCACCATCTGGAAAATGAAATACTCCTTGGGCATCGGTAGAAAGCTCATAGGTTGCCGCACTTTTTGCCGCAATTGAGCGCTTAGCAGTCAGTACCCCATAATCATCTTTAATGAGTTCAACCGAGACACCCTCAACTGGATTCCCTGCTGGGTCAACAACGATCCCCGCAATACTATCTTCTGTAGTTGTATAAGTGCCAGCATTTTGATCTATAGTTTCTGAAACAGAACATCCACTCCAAAGAAGCGATATCCCCAATATCGAAGTATATACTAATTTTATACTCATCTTTTCATCTCCTTGGTAACGGGAAACAACTGCAGGTTCATCTCATATACTCTGCCTTCGTTCTCGTCCGCAATAATAATTTCTTCTATTTCTTTGTGTACCTTTGCAATTTTCTTCTTAATCTCTTCAAAAGCATTGTTTGATACACTAAATGTTTTAGTTGATACTGAACGTTGTCCTCGTACAAATCTACCGAGAGACTCTTTAGCAAGATCCATCATCTGAAATTGAAAGTTATGTATGTGAAGTGGCCCAATTTCCGAGCCAGACATTACGCCTGAGTCACACGCCTTCCAAAACCCATCGGCATTTTTGGCGATAAGGCCAAGGTTGCTCAAGGTTCGAATAGCGCTTTTGACCTCTGAAGTACGCACTTGTGGCTCTAAGTAGTAAGCCATATCTCCATGATTATCATCGCCAATATTCACAATAGAGAGTGATTCACGGATAACGACATTAAACCAGTGAGAATAATAGTCACGTTGGTCATTTTTAAGTCGCTTTGTTTTATTAGGAAGATACGGAACCATCTGATCAAAAATCTGTTGCTTTGCTTCAACAGTCTTTCCTCGATCATAGAGCACCATTAACTCAAGATATTCGGTCTCTTTCTCGCTAAGAGCTAACCCTTTTGCGTATTTTGGAATAAGACGCTGAGTCATATTTACTGTACCATCTACGATACGTGAATATGATCCCGATGAATTGAACCCCGCCTTCTTCATGAAGTAGCGATAAGAAAAGTATGGTTTTGCCGCTTTTTCAGTCTTGTAATAATCGTCAAGATATTTGCGGTAATCAAAATAATTGTATATGCTGATGGATTTCACTGCCCCAACCCCTATTAGAACTCACTAAAGATATATTAAAAGTTCAAACATGCAAAACAGTGTTTACTTTTTTTGAACAATAATTACTTATTTTACACATAGTTTACAGTTTTTTAGTTTTTAAAGCCAATAGATTGTCTTGATTTTGTGAACAGCAGTACCTTAAGCAGCACCTTAATAAGCACCCTTTTTTCACTAAAAATGGCATTTTGAAAGGCTAGTCGGTAGCTTCGTCAAAATAACGGGTGAGCTTGTCCGTAATATCTTCGGTTACTTCACTTCGGTTATAAAATCCGGCCGATATTTTGCTTTGGATATTTTGGAGCTTATCGCTTGATGATGAGGAGAGCTCAACACTATCTTTAGGCTGTGTCGGCTTGGATTTGGCTCCAGAATCAACAACACTCCCTTTTATGGGGCGTTTTGAGCTCATTTGGCTATTGTACGCCTGTTGAGCATATGAACCTGTTATAGATGATATATTCATCATCCTCTGCCTCGATAAAGTTACTCCTATTATAGGTATCGACCAGTCTTCCTGAATCTTTACCTTTTTTATCGCTTTTCTGTAAAACTTTTTTGGAAATCGCCCATATACCGCTACTCGTTTGTGCATTTACTTGATTTTTGCTACTTTTGGCTCACATTTTACCAAACCTGAGTGCTTATGAGTGAAATAATTGTTTCTAAATTTGGCGGAAGTTCTGTTGCTAATGCGAACCAGTTCAAAAAAATAAAAGATATTGTTTTGAGTGACAGCAATCGCAAAGTAATTGTCGTTTCTGCCCCTGGCAAATCTCATAAAGATGACATTAAAATAACTGACCTCCTCTTTTCTGCTTTTGAACTAGCCGCAAAACGACTTGACATCTCACCAGCATTCAACCCTATCATTGAACGATTTGGCGCTATCGCACACGACCTCGGCCTCAGTAAAAACATACTTGATGACCTTGAAGAACTCCGCGCAGCACTCACCAATAAGATTGAAACAATCACTGAATCATTTGTAATCTCTCGTGGTGAATACCTGTGTGCACGCCTGATGGCTGAATACCTTGGTGGCACTTTTATTGATGCCTTTGATGTTATCGAAATTGACGCTTATGGCCGTGCAAATGAGCACTCATTTGACTCTATCAATGACAAATTGACTGATGATGCTATTCATGTTGTTCCAGGATTTTATGGCAAAGGTCACCACGGTAATCTCGAATTATTTTCACGCGGTGGATCAGATATTTCAGGAGCAATTTTAGCAAATGGGCTCAATGCTGCCCGCTACGAAAACTGGACTGATGTATCGGGGCTTCTTATGGCTGACCCACGACTCATCGACAACCCACTCCCTATGAAACGCGTCAGTTATCGTGAAATTAGAGAACTCGCATATATGGGGGCCAATGTTTTTCACGACGAAGCAATCGCCCCGTGTAAAGTGAAAAATATTCCTATCAATATTAAAAATACTAATCGTCCTGAAGACTCAGGAACAATCATTGGCCCAGCGCCTAAGACCCCCAAGCACACCGTTACAGGCATAGCCGGTAAAAAAGACTTCTCTCTGATTTATATCGAAAAAGGTATGATGAACAAAGAGCGGGGCTTTGGTCGAAAAATATTAGGTATTTTAGAAACCCATAACGTACCCTACGAACACTCCCCAACCGGTATTGACTCAATGTCCGTTATTGTAGACCAACAACAACTCAACGCGGTGGAAGACCTGGTTCTTGACGAAATAACCCGAACTACCAACCCTGACTTTATAAAAGTGAGCAAAGACATTTCACTTATCGCCACGGTTGGGCACGGTATGGCACACACCATTGGTGTTTCGGCCCAACTTTTTACAGCTTTGGCAAATGATAACATCAATATCAGAATTATTGACCAAGGGTCGTCTGAAATTAATATTATTATAGGGGTTGATCAAAAAGACTATGAGAGAGCTATTACTTCAATCTATGGTGCTTTCATCCAATAATCTTACAACGCTATTTAGAGACCACAAGCGACAGGACGCGTCATGAAACTTGACCAAGCAGAAATACAGTATAAAGAGTATCTCAGTAAAAGCAAAATGTTTTTCACTAAAGAACGTGCTCTTATTCTGCAAGCAGTACTCAACCAAGAAGGGCACTTTAGCGTTGATGAGCTTGATTTTGAGATGCAAAAATCTGACAAAAAAGCGTCACGTGCCACACTCTATCGCTCAATCAATAACTTGGTAGATGCAGGGATTCTTATTGAGGCTGATTTTGGTCATGGTCATATTCACTATGAAATTGCTGGAAGTGCACCTCATGAGCACCTTGTGTGCAATGAATGCGGTACAGTAACTGAAGTGAAAAGTCCAAAAATTCTAAATGCAATTGAATCACTCTCCGAAGAGTATGAGTTCGCATTTGCCTCTCATAAAAGTACGATTTTTGGCATCTGTAAAAAATGTCAGGGATAACCTTCCTCTAACGCACTCATGTTAGCACAACAAGGCCCAACGGGACCTACCTAATCTCAGTCACATTCAACTTACAGAAATCAGCTTCTGAAAATCATACCCTTCCCACTCCACACCTTCACTTGGCTCCGTATTGAATGAGTAAGTCTTATTCTGTAAAGTAAACGTGATAGCGTATGCATGGAGATAGCCGCGATCATACTGTTCTGCATCAGGGCTATAGATAGGGTCACCTAAAATAGCGGCACCAATTGATTTGAGTGCGACCCGTATCTGATGGGTTTTCCCTGTTTTAGGAGTCACAATATACAGACGTTTTTTAGGCTCGCAACTGACACTTTTAAAAAGAGTGACCGCAGGATTATTATGAGTCCTCATGAGTTTCCAGGACTTTCTACGGGAACGTTCCATATCACCTGCTATAGTTCCCTGTTTCTTTTTGGGCTTCTTGTCACTCAAGGCAATATAGGTCTTTTGAACAAGTCTCTTTTCAAACTGTGTAGTGAGCTCTGCAGCGATAGTGGACGAAAGCGCAATAACCAACACCCCTGAAGTCATTTTATCAAGGCGATGGACGGGATAGAGTGCATCAATTGCTAGATCTCTTCGAAGAGCCTCAAAGAGCGAATCATCTTCACCTTCTTTATGAAAATTGATGCCTGGTAATTTATCAATCACAATAAACAGGTCATTTTGGTGAATCATCCGATACATCATCTCTTATCCTTTAGTGAAAACGCTAAAGCGCTTTTTATAGATACAAAAAAAGCCTTCCGGAATCCGGAAGGCTTTTAATAGAGCACAAAGCTGTTTTACTATTTCGAGTAAAACTCAACGATGAGTTGCTCAGTAACTTGAACAGGAATCTGATCACGTTCTGGAATTACAACTAGTTTTGACTCGATTTTACTTTTGTTAATTTCGAGGTATGCTGGAGCTTCAGGGCCATTAGCCACTGACTCAACGATTTGTGGATGAGCTTTTGATTTTTCTCTAATTGAGATAACGTCATTAACACGGATTTTCATAGAGCCGTTAAAACAACGAACACCATTAACCATGAAGTGACCATGTGCAACATATTGACGAGCAGCATATGCAGTTTTTGCAAATCCTGATCTAAGAACCAATGCGTCTAAACGAGTTTCAAGCTGTTGAAGAAGCGCTCCACCGGTAGCACCTTTTGTTGCGTTTGCACGAACAAATGCTTTCTTAAGTTGTTTTTCAGAAACATTATAAATCTCTTTGAGTCTCTGTTTTTCAACGAGTTGAGTTTTATAAACTGAAGGTCCTCTTTTACGACCTTGACCATGTTGACCTGGGCCAAATGATCTTTTGCTCATAATACGAGCAGCTTTTTCTGTAAGTGGTAAGTTCAACGCACGCGAAACTTTTACTTTTGGTCCTCTAACTGGCATAGTTATCCTCATGTTGCGATTCTACTGGAAAGTAAAAATGAAACCAGTATCATCAATTTCTTTTGTGAAGGGTCAAATATAGTAAATGGAGAGCATATTTTAAGCAAACTGCCAAATTAATACGCCCAATGCTACAATTTGACTATAATTCCATACAGGTTACGGTTGAAAAAGGTAGCACACCATAGCAAACCCTAAAAATACACAAATTCGAGAACAGCTTGGTGAACGCCTCTATGCGGCCTATTCTAACTTGAGGCCACGCTGGGATGTATGGGATTTCTGTTGTGACCATGGCTATCTCGGTAAAAAAGCCCTCGAAAACAATAAATTTAACACCATTCACTTTGTTGATCGTGTCTATCATATCACCGAAGAACTGACCGCCTACCTTGTAGACCACGACAACGCCCTTGTGTACAATGAGGATATTCGCCAAAAGAACCTTTATGTAACAGGGAACCTCGTTTTTTTCGGAATTGGCGCACAGAGTATAATCGATATGCTCCTACTACAGTGTCCACAACCCATTGAAGGTGTGAGACTCATCCTCTGCCCTAATAAAAACCCCGAAACACTGCGAACCTATCTCGCATCGGGTAACTGGAAAATCGTAACCGACACCCTTATAGAAGACAATCGATCACTTAAAGAGGTCATTGTCTGTGAGGCCCAAGGCGAAACCATAGAACTCTTTGGCAACTACCTCAAAAACCACCCACAGTACAGTGACTATATCAGATCACGAAAAGAGTATTACGAGTCACTCCCCGAAGAGAACTCTGGACGCAAAGAGTTCTTACCCTATTTAATACAGTGCGTCACCGCAATGAACACTCACCAGGAGCCCAGCAATGAAACAGATTAAAACATCCAAAGCACCAATGGCACTCGGCCCATATTCTCAGGCAGTTCTCAGCCGAGGAACCCTCTATAGTTCTGGACAAATTGCACTGAACCCTCACACCAAAAAAATAGAAGGAAGCACCATCGAAGAACAGACGCGACAGGTGCTCACTAACATAGAAGCCATCTTACTAGAAGCGGGTATGACTCTTTCGAATGTTGTTAAAACAACGGTCTTTATGCAAAACCTCGAAGATTTTGCTCAGATGAATGCTGTCTACGAAGAAGCTTTTGGTGAAAGTAAGCCTGCACGTGCCACGGTTGAGGTAAGCCGACTTCCTGCAGACGCCTTAATCGAGATCGAGTGTATTGCGCTAGAGGAATAAATGTCAATTCTTATTGCCGTTCCTGTATATAACCGATTTAAAATTACGCACCTCTGCCTCAATCAACTAATGAAGCATAAGAATCCCGCTGACAAGGTACTCGTATACAACGATCACTCTACTGAGTTTGACCACAATCAACTCCTCCCCCTTGTTGATGAAGCAGTGATCCTCCCCACAAAATCGCTCAATGGCCCAGCCACCATACGTTGGCATCAAATGCACACGTTTTTAGAAAGTGATCACGAATTCCTCTACGCTACCGACAATGACGGCTTTCATGATCCAACATTTAGAGAGACCCTTATGACGCTGTTCACACATGTGGGCAGCAGTAAACTTCCTGTTTCACTCTACAACAGCTACTATCACAACAAACCAGAAAATATAGTGTTAAACAAACAAGGCATCTCTCTTAAAAAAACAGCCCCAGGTATCTCGATGCTCTACACTCGAGCAATGGTTGAAAAAATCATTTCCTCAGTTGATACTGCTCCTCATGAACATGACTCCTACGACTGGGACTACCGCTCGTGCGGATATCTTGCGCAGCTTTTTGTCTCATCAAATACCTCATATGTGGAACACTTTGGTTTTGGTGGCATGCACTATTCTCAAGAGAATAATGATATTGCTCAAAACCCCACCCCCTACCTCCAAAAGTATCGGCAATCAATTTTAAACTATTTACAGCACGATACTCCACTTCCCCCAGAACTGTGTTGAGTTATTTTACATCATTGAGAAACTCCTTGTAAAGATTCGCTCTTATTAGCCCCATCTTCTCTAGTGGTTACTATTTTTATCCGATGACCTAGTATGAGTTTAACCATTTACCCTATGCTCCTTGTTCCATTTAGACGTAGTCAAGCCGACATCACCCTCCCTTTTATAGAAAAGCATGGGTTCGGTATTGAGATACATGATTTCAGAGAGTCTGAAGTGGTTAACAGCGATTCAACCTACCAAAATGTACTCGCAGATGTCACGACCACCCTCAGCGGCGTTTCATGCGTTAAAACACTCCATGCTCCCTTTAGAGAACTCTCAGTCTTTAGTGACGACACTGCAATCGCTGCAATTTCTCAAAAACGGATCATTAATTCACTCATTACCGCTCAAGCACTTGGTTGTGAAAAAGTAGTAGTCCATACGGGATTCAATCCTCTGATTGCAGATGCTCAGCGGGAGCATAATATTGCAGATAAAATCCTCGCTTTCTACACCACTATTGCTGCCCAGTTTTCTGATATCACCATCTGCCTCGAAAACTCATTTGAAACGTCATTTTTACTCTTTGAACGAATATTTAGCCAGGGTACACCTCCAAACTTAAAGATGTGTCTCGACACTGGTCACTCGCATCTCTTTGGCCAAAAGAGTACCTCCGAAATTATCACTCAATTCAGTGAATATATTTCTCATGTACATTTACACGATAATCACCGAGATAGAGACGCCCACCTGATACCTGGCCATGGAACTCTTGACTGGGTCTCAACTGCAGATGCGCTCAGCAGACTCAACGACCCAACGCTCCTTATCGAAGTGTTCGACCCCAAAAAGATCGAACACTATTTAGGTGATATAGAGCAGCTTCTTTCGATGCAAAAAGTGTAATACATTAGGGCAGTTCTAAAACCTACTCATCATTACTCACAATGTAATCCTGAAGAAAAGAGAGGGGAAGGTAGTGATCGTCCTCAACCTTAATTGTCACGTTCTGATTACTTTCCCAATGGGTAAAAGAGATTGAGGTTGCATTGAGCATGAGCCTATGGGTATCAAAACGCTCTCGAAAAAGGGTATTGTGCTTGCCCTCACCATATGCAGTATCACCAACAATAGGATGAAAGAAACTTTTCATATGCCTTCGAATCTGATGCATCCTACCTGTTTTGGGGAGGCATGCAACATGGGCATAGCGCACTGACTGGTGCTCCCCCATAGGTATGGGAAGCTCATATTTTGTTATCAACCTAAATTCCGTTTGTGCATCGAGATACTCATCACCCCGTTCATTAAGCAACGGTTTATCAATAAGACCCGCATCAACCCAGCCACGCACCAACGCTTCATAGGTTTTTTCTATCTTGCCATATCGAAAGAGCAGGGAAAGCTGTCGCGCGGCCTCGGAAGACAACCCAAAGAGAAGCACCCCAGAAGTAGGTCGATCCAGCCGGTGAACCGGATATAGTTTTTGTCCGAGCTGGTCGCGCAAGAGTTGCAGCACTGTAACAGTATCAGTTGAGAGTGCAGAGCGATGTACTAAAATCCCAGGGGGTTTATAAATAGCCACCATATGTTCATCATGATAGAGAATTGGAAAAGACACTGAAACTCCTTGGTTACACGCCAAATATAGCAATCAATAGAGAGCGGTTAGTGTATCTTGGATAATGAGCCCGATACAAATCAATTTTTTCTATAATTAGGTAAAATCTTACTTGATACTCTCTATGCTACGCAGACTAACACTCTTTTCATTATGTATCACCCTAATTCTATTAGTACTTGGATGTCAATCTGAGGAAGAACGTACACGTATCGCAGAGAAAAAAGCCAAAGCAGAGCATGTCGCGATGCTTAGAGCAGACAGTATTCGAGTACAAGATTCGATTATCGCCTACAAGGCTCAATTTGTACATGGTGCAGTGAAACCCAATCAAGGTATGTTCCAAGTTCTTGAAGACATGGGTATTTCAACACAATCTGCCCTTGACCTTATCAACACCCTCCGCTTTGAAGTCGAGCTCACGAACCTAAAAGTAGGTGAAAAGTTACGGGCTCGATTTGACACCAGTGATTCGACTCGTATTGCAGAGCTTCAATATGAACCTAACATGGTTACAATCCATTGCCTCATCTACGACAAAGAGATTGAGAAATATACGTATAAACTCAAAGAGCTCCCTACTGAAATAAGACACACTCTTTATGAAAGTGAGCTTAAAGAGGGATCAACCCTCGACCAGACCTTAAGAGAAATTGGACTTCCCTCAACAATGGTTGGCGTTGTCAATGGAGTGCTCAAATGTAAAATAAATTTTAGAATGTACGCCCGCCATGGGGACACGTTTAAAATCCTGATGAAGGAACGCTACTACAAAGAGATTCTCATTAGTTCCAAAGTACTCTACACTACCTACAGCGGACAAAGAACGGGGTCTTATGAGGCATTCAGGTTTCAAGACGCCGACCCTCGATCAACCTACAACGCCCACTACACCGCTGAAGGCGAGGCACTCATCCACTCTGGCCTTCGCTACCCTGTGCGTAGACTCCACATAACATCCTCTTGGGGCTGGCGTCGCCACCCTGTGACCGGTCGCAGAAAGATGCATAACGGTATTGATTATAAAGGAAGAATCGGGGACCCTGTCTATGCCGTTGCATCAGGTAAAGTTGTCGCCTCTTCATACGATAAATATGGAGGCAATAAAATCGCCGTTAGGCACTCCGATAAGTCGACGTCATACTACCTTCACCTTACGAAACGCCTTGTTAAAAAAGGGCAGTATGTACGGACCCGTCAAAAAATTGGTACTGTAGGTAAGACAGGTCGTGTTACCGGCCCCCATCTTCATTTTGGATTTAAAAACCCAAGAGGTCGCTGGATGAATCCACTCAGGAAACGGATGATTGCAACGCCTAAGCTTAAAGGAGAACGCCTAGCTCTTCTTAAAGAACAAGTTTCCACAATACAAACACTTCTTGAAAAAACAGTCGAATTTACTCCGAGTGACTCAATCGAACTCGACCCACTCAGTGCTCAAATAGACACCCTTGCCCAAATCAATTAATGAGGGTTTATGCGTCAAATACAATAGATGCAATCGAGTAATCTATTACCAAAACAACAAGTAACTGTCTGTTGTTAAACAACTTATAGCATTCTAAAATTCCCCAACAATTATAGAACCCTAAGATTATCTCTCCACACCTTACTAACTATTGCTCGCTTTTTACAATGACCGTATCATATAGATAAGATAGGTACTGCGCCCCTCGCAGATAAAAGGCAGGTAATTATCATGAAACACTGGATACGACTAAAACAGAAAAGAGCATTCTTCATGTTCTTCAGTAGCTTGGTTATGGTTATGGCAATCATTATTAGTTATAGCATTTACCATAAAACTGCCCAAACAATAGAAGAGATATCCCAAACAAAACAAGCAATCACCCAGGTATCACTGACACAGGTCCAGCTTCAAGGATTAAATGTTCGTGACCTCGACTCCCCCCCCAATACGTATTACTTAGAAAATATTGATGCCTCAACGCTTCCGCAAATTGATGGGGCCCAGCTGACCAACCAAATAGTAACCACAAGTAAAGAGAAAGTTGGCATGGTACTCGACAATTTCTTTATCCTTCAGGAAACCTATCAAGATGCACTCGCCTCAGCACGGCAACTCTCAAATCACCTAGAAAGGCACTACACGCCGGTAAGTAATAGCGAGCTCACTACCATCTACCTCGACCTCCATGCTCAAGTAGCCACACTCCCTAATGCCATACTACAAGAGTTAGAAATGCTCAAGGACGGTGATGAGATATCCGTTACCTCACTCAATGAGGCAATTATATTTACTAAAACAAGTTATACTCAACTTGCAGGAGTCTGCCTCCCCAAAAATGAAACACTTTTTGTCAAAAAGCTAACCAACCTCGTGGATCACATGCAGATGATGCTCCGAGATGGTGAAACCTATTTTAGCTCCCATACTATTGCATTGAGTACTCTTACACTCCTCAATAAGAATATGGTTCAAGCTGACAATAGCAACCAAGCCTCACATAAGGAGTCGGCTATCATTCTCATGCTCATTATGGCAGGTCTCTTTGTAACCATGGGTGCTACACTCTTTAGCATAATGCGATCACGCAATTTTATGCTTATGAACGCGACCTCAAAAGATGACCTAGAATCTGAAAACCTCGTAACAATTAAAAGTGCTGTAGAGCACCTTATTGAATCGGTCAATCAAACGTGGATGGATTCTAAAGGAGAAATCCGTATTGTAGAAGACATGACAAATGAGAGTAGGACCATCGACGAGATCATGACTAACATAGAAGCTGAGCTTGTCAATGTCCACAACGATTCAAAAGAGATTCACTCACTGCGCAAACAGATAGAAGGGCTCTATCAGTCAACTGACCTTATTGAAAAAAAGGAAATCCTCCCCTTAGTAAAACATGTATGTGATCTCGAAATTAGTCTCTATCAACATGAAGACGACCTTCACTCAGATGTCGAAGCTATGAGTAACACCACCTTCTCAATTCGAAATGATCTCATTACCCTCAGGTCTATGATGGACAAACTGATACAAGATACTGAACAACTTAAATCTGAATCTAATAGCCTTGAAGAAAATGGGGCAATCATGGACACGTGGGATAATTAACCCCAAAATGTGTGCTCAATAGACACAATTGAGCACACATTTAGTGTTTACTTTTTAATCACATTAAAATCTTACTATCTTCTAAACTATGAGACGATATTTTATTGGCGATATACATGGATGTGCCGAAGAGCTTGCAGAGCTTATTGAGACACTTGACTACACCCCTGGGGTAGATCAGCTCTACTCTGTTGGTGATGTCATCAATAAAGGCCCCGACTCATTGGGGGTGCTCGACCTCATCAAACACCATAACATTAAATGCGTCCTTGGTAATCACGATAATCTTTTTCTCGAAACCTACCGAACTCCTGAGGATGACCGAACTCAGAAACAGCATCTCTTTATGAAACAATTTCGTGGTCGAGCCGAAGAGTGCTACCACCAAATTAATTCATGGCCACTTCTTAGAGATTTAGGCGACATCATAGTGGTGCATGCTGGTCTTGAACCCGGAAGAACAAATATCAGTGAGACCCCAAAAGAGATACTCACAACCATTCGTACATGGGATGGTACCGGAGCAGACCTCAATAACCGCCATGACCCCAAATGGTACGATGTAGCAATCTGGGACAAACTCATCATTTTTGGACACTGGGCCAAAAATGGATTGGTTCACTCAGAGCACTTTATTGGGCTCGACACAGGATGTGTCTACGGTGGAGCATTAACTGCGTATTGCCCCGAAGAAACACTCTTTTTTACTGCACCATCCAAACAACCCAAGCGTTTTTAAGCCCCAAGTACAAGGTAGTAGTCATTTACTTCACTTTAGGTAAATTCACTCATCACAATGAGACTCTCTTGATCCTCAGAACGGGAGGAGTAAAATTTTTCTATATTTTACCTACCTGAATAGGAGGCGAAGTAGCGTTATGGAAATCACAAAAAATAGTATTACCCTCATTAAACCTGATGATTTACATCTGCATATTCGTCAAGGTGAACCTCTCATCAATTACGTCAATGAGACCGCACGTCAATTTAAACGCGCAGTAATCATGCCCAATACACTCCCTCCTATTATTACGCCAGAAGGACTGGAAGAGTACCGAGCATTTATTCTTGAGCACACTGATGGTTTTGAACCACTCATGACCTTCAAATTAATCCCAGGAATGGAAATTTCTGCAATAGCAGCATTTAAAGAGTGTAACGTTATTGCTGGTAAATACTATCCAGCTGGCGCAACAACCAATGCAGAAGATGGTGCCACCAACATTACACAACTCTACCCGCTCTTTAAAGAGATGGAACGCCTCGATATGGTGCTTTCTATTCATGGAGAAGACCCCCATGCACTCTGTATCGACCGTGAAGAGGCATTTTTACCAAGCCTTCAGAATCTTGTCGATACCTTCCCTAAGCTTAGAATTGTCCTTGAGCACGTCTCATCTGCCGCCGCGATTAAAAAAGTACAAGAACTTCCCGATACCGTTGTAGCCACCATAACCGTACACCACCTTTTTATAACTCTTGATGATGTCATCAAAAACCCACATAACCTTTGTATGCCTATTGCCAAACGCGCGAGCGATCGTGACGCCATTGCAGCAGCAGCACTTTCGGGTGACAAGAATTTCTTTTTTGGCTCTGACAGTGCACCACACCCAAAAACATCTAAAGAGTGTGCATCAATAAGTGCTGGCGTCTATACCGCACCTGCCGCACTTCCGCTGTTAGTTGAATTTTTTGATCAAAACGATGCTCTCGATCTTCTCGAAAACTTCTGTTCGGTTTTTGGAGCTCAGTACTATGGCATCCCACAAAACAGTGAAACCATTACCCTCAAAAAAATATTACACAAGATACCCGAAATCTGTTATGGTGTTGTTCCTTTTAAGGCCGGAGAGACGGTTCGCTGGAAAATTGATGATTAATTCTATTAAAAATATATTAGCGTATACCCGAGGAGTTCTCTTTTTTGGGTCTATTATACTGTGGTATATAATTATTATCACTCCATGGACTATACTCTGTTTTCTTACCAACCAAAAGAGAATTTACCCCCATATTCAAGTACCCTTTTTCAAAGCCTTTTTCTTTATGTTTGGTATAAAACTAAAAGTGACCGGCAGTGAGCATATCATGAAGGGTAAAAAATTTATTGTCCTCAGTAATCATCAATCGTTTATTGATATACCACTTATTGTTTCGCTCTCTGGCCACGTCGCCTTTTTAGCGAAAGAAGAACTCTTCAATGTCCCTATTTTTGGCTGGGCCATCAAGTCATCAGGGTCACTCCCTGTCTCACGTTCAAACCCACGTAAAAACAAAGGGCTTGCACAGAGAATGAAAAAGAATATTGATGATGGACACAATTTTTGTGCATTTCCTGAAGGCACTCGCTCTATCGATACGACAGTAGCTCCATTTAAAGTGGGAATCTTTAAATACATTAAAGACATTCAGCACCCCATTGTCCCCATCTCTATTTGCAATGCCAATAGTGTGCTACACAAAAGCTCAATCAAGTTTTTCCCTGGTGAAGTTGAAGTAATTATACATCCATCTATCAGTATTGAAACCATCCAAACAACGGATATTCCTGATCTGAAAGATATGGTTCGTGATATAATTGAATCAGGTGTAAATAAATAAAAACACAACACTCATTTAAGGAGCAAAGCTCCTTGGTATTTTATTTTTAAAGAGTACCGTCTAAAGCTCTACGCCTAATACTTTTAGTTCAGAAATTGCAACAGGAGTGCTTTGTCCTGTCGTATAAATCTCACGGATATGAAGTTCCATAGAGTGAGCTTCAAAGGGCTGAATATTAAAATACTGAACCCCTTTGATGTTTTTCAGAACAATTCTTCGCGTTTGATTATTATCAGTTTTGAGCACTACTACTTTAGGTTTAGAAAAGAACTCAAACCGATCCTGATACGAATCATCCCGTGAAAGCTGATAGCCAACAGCAATCCCAACAGTATAGACAAGGGTGTTTTCAGAGAAGATTATTTGAAGTGGGTTCATGTGTTCACTAAACACACCATTTGACGCCCATGCTGATCCAATTTTTTTATCAAGCAAATGATCAGGAGAGAGAGGACCATCTGTAAAAGTCTGCATATACTCTGCTGAAACTGATGCAGGTGTAATAATTCCAAGTCCATCAACCTTCGCAAAAAGAAGGTAGGCTATAATCCCCAAAATAAGAGTAAGAAGAACAGCAAATCCCTTAAGTGTTTGCGTCCCTGTAATGGCCCTGATACTATCAGTTATCCTCTTCTGCTCACCAGTTTCTATATCATAATTTTCGCGATGCTTTTTGTACTTACCTTTAATGGTCTCTTTTGCTTGAGTAACAGCACCAAATTCAACGGTATCGAGGTCATCAAGTACCTCAACCATATTTTTATAACGGTCTAGTTTACTTTTTGCCAAACACCTATTTACAATATGAGTCAATTGATCTGGTACACCACGGCGCTTAACATCAAGAACTTCAGGTTCTTTGTTCACATGATTATATGCTATTGCAAGAGGTTTACTCCCGATAAAAGGAGGATTGCCTGTGATCAGCTCATAGAGAATACAACCAACACTGTAAATATCCGTTTGAACATTAAGATCATTGCCTTGGCACTGTTCAGGAGACATATATTCCGGTGTCCCCATTGCCATACCTGTTGTGGTAAGGCGGTCCATATCTTTAATATATGAGATCCCAAAATCAGTAATATAAATTCTATCAGACTTCGTAACAATAATATTAGAAGGCTTTACATCTCGGTGAATAATTTTAAAACTGTGTGCATACCGCAAGCCTCTACATATCTGTTGCGCATAATTTACTACCAGCGGAAAGTCGAGACGACCTCGTACTTTTAACAGTTCTGAGAGATTGATTCCCGCAACATATTTCATAGCAATAAACTGTTGTTCACCCTCAAACCCATATCCATACACTTGTACAATATTCTGGTGATCAAGTTCTTTCATAGCATTTGCTTCGGCCTCAAAACGCTTGATTTGATCATCGTTTGAGTTAAAGCTATCCATGATTTTTAATGCGACAAGCCTTCCCCCTTTAAAACTATTATCCATAGCTTTAAAGACGTTGCCCATGCCCCCTTTGCCCAATTTGCTGAGAATCTCAAAATCGCCAAAAGGGCAGGGAAATGTATTACCACCTGTAATTTTCACTGATATCCTATTCTCTAATTCTGCAGATTGCACGGGTTCTACTGGGTTGGGTCTTTTTATACAACATAACCTTTTTAAAGGCAATTAAACAGGGGTAAAATTTACAAGTCACTGACATAGCACTAGTTAAGAGAAGGGATAAAGGCGTTTTCATAATGAGTTATTTGAGTTTTACCGTCATCAATCACCTGTATTCCAATGACATCAAATCGCATTGGTACATCCTCTATGTTATTGAGTGCACAATATTTGTGAGCAATTCTATAGATTTGCTGTTGCTTTTTGAGTGTGACCCACTCTTGTGGGGCACCGGCCTGAACACCTCTCGACGTCTTTACCTCAACAAAAACTAACACACCATTAGGGTCATTTGCAATAATATCGAGTTCACCACTCCTCACTCTAAAGTTCTGCTCGCAGATGGAAAACCCTTTATCACATAAAAAGCGTACAGCGCACTCTTCACCCATACTCCCTAAGGTCTTGTGATTCCTCTTTTGATTCTCTGGTGACTTATTCTGCACTTGGAGCGTTCTCTCCACTCTCTTTTTTAACAAAATAGACCATAGTAGCCACCCCAAGAAGCATAAAAACAACTGCTACAATTGCGGTAGTGGTATCGCCTGGGAGGGTATTAATGTTGGTATAGGCCTTAAAGCCCTTAACAACGTCAACAGTACTTCCCGCTTTAACATAGTTATCCATAACGATAAATTCTTTGAAAGGCCAGAGCGGGTAGAGGGATCCGGCAATAAGTCCCACTAAAAAACTAATAGTTGTATCGTGATATCTATTGAGTACAAACTCAATGAGTCGTGAAAAACCGAGAAGCCCAATGACAAGCCCCAGTGCCATAACCCCTAAGAATATAAGGTAATCGATATTAACAAAATGCTCAATAAGAAGATCTGTCTGAAATGCTGCAATTGCAGAGACGACCGCAAAATATTGCCCCAGAAGTATCAACACCAACGAACCACTTACTCCAGGGAGTACCATTGCTGAAATCGCAAGTGCTCCTGCGACAAAAATAAAGAGAAGTTCTCCCATTGAATATTTATGAGTAAAACGAAAGAAGGAGTCATTAACCACAGGAGTTTCGTTACTCCCTTGAGTGAGTACTTCAGAAGCATTCTCTGCGTCATAGCGTACTTGCATGAGCGCAGATTTCTTTGCAACTTTTTCTGCCGGATTTACTTGTGCAGCGACACCAACCGTTAGTGCAATGCCAGCAATAAGAGCCACAATTTGAACGATGCCTTTCTTTTTTATGAATTTATAAGGGATCAAAATTGAGAGAATAATTAAACCAAAAAAGTAGGCATAGGTAAACTCAAAGTGATTCACCAGTAAAAAAGCCATCAGTTTTGAAAGTGCAAGAATACTGAGCGCCGCCCCAAGGAGAATCATCATTATAAAAGGATAATCGTTCTCTTTTAACCAAGTGACGAGCTCATTAAATGCCTCTTTTTTAAATCCACTCGTGACCCAATTAATTTTTAGAGTAAGGCCTCTCTTAAGAGTAGTACCATTAATAGAATTGATACATTTAATAAGACGCTCATAGACGCCAAAAATAAGAGCAAATGTTCCACCGGAAACTCCTGGAATCAAGTTTGCAATGCCAATTATAAATCCTGTTACGATATGTTTAATTTCAAACACGGTTAACCTTTTGTATTGTGTGAATCTCAGTACTACACGAAGTACCATTGAGGGTAAATGTCTCGGTAGTACTCGAAACAGTCAAACTCTTCTCTTTATAAAACCGATCGACCACTGACTCTTTCCCAAAACGTGCGGGGTCTGCAAGATAGAGTGATCCATTTTTGGTTAGGTGCAAATCTACAAATTTTATAACAGCCTCAGCAAGGTATTCCTCATATAAAATATCAGAAGCAAAGATGAGATCAAATTGAGTATTAAAACAGCTCGCTCCAATATCAAACGAAAGAAAATATCTAGGGAAAGCCGCCCCACTTACCACTCCCTGACAAAAAGAAACCGCTTCTGCCATGAGATCACTATGAGTGATATGCCCACTATTCGTTTGAAGCATCTGCGCAAGCATTCCGCCTCCACACCCTATCTCGATACTATTATGCAAATCTATCTTGTTGCGCTTAAAAAAAAGATAGAGCCCAAATGCAGCATTCCATGAATCAAGCCAATAAGGAAAAAAACGATCATCACGCTCATGTCGTTTCCACTGCTCTTTGATTACCGCATCACTCTTTATAGGGCACTGTAACGTGAATGTTTCATCATTCAATACAAAGTGTTCGTTCTTACTCTCCATCTCTATCCATTGTGTCATTAAACCACTTGTGGTACTCACTACTCATTGAATCAATAGAGACTACAACAAATTCTGGCACATCATACGGATGTACTCTTTGAAAAAGTGATTCGATGTCTGAGAGTGACCTTTTGTGAGTCTTTATCATTAAACAATACTCTGTACTCTGCTCAACAGTCCCTTTCCACTCATAGAAACTCGTTACCCCTGGCAAAATTTGCACACAGGCAGCGACAGTACTTTCAATAAGTATTTTGGAAAGTTCAAGCGCGCTTTCATGGGTGTTAGTTGTTGAATAGACGACAACATACTCTTTATCTATTAATGATTGAATACTCATACTTAGTAGGCCGGTGATACCGTTAGGTTTAAATTGTACGTATTGAGGCTCCCAGACACCGCAAATTGTATGCGGGTAAGAAAGAGATTAGACTTTCTCATTCTCAACCCAATAGCAAATGATGAACGCAAATTATCATTCCAGAGCTTATCGGCTGAATATAATGTTGGGGCAACGGTCGCGAGGTCGACAGAGAAAGTCCCAGCCATTAACCGGATTAAAGGAAATCGATACTCCATACTTGCAGCCATATATGCCTTATCAACTCCAGCGCGGCCATAAGCCCTCAATGGTGTTTCGTTACTAATGCTACTATACCCTTTAAAAAAACCCATACCAGGCACCACCTCCCACATTTGTCTCATTTTCCACTGAAACACAAGAACTTTACGCTGTAGAAAGTTTTTTTCTAACCGTTGAACCTTAAAAATATCAAGGAGATTCGAAACATTAAGGTTTTTTAAAAAACGGACATTATCTCTATCTTCACTTTTCGAAAAGTTATATGATTGCTCACCCAACAGGAGGTATTTTTGAAACTTAAGGTCGGCTGAATGAGTATTATGATTCAAGGGCGAATCTATAATATCACTTTTATTTTGCACATCTGAATAGCCATACCCAACACTGATTCGATACCCTCGAGTCGGCATATGTTGAAAATCTGTCGTTGATTTACTCAGTGATCCATAATATATATGATTTTTATATTTTCGATAATCTTCGGGAAAACCACGCTGCACTAACGACGGTGGTGGTTCATTCTTCTCCACTGTAGATGTGTTTGTACTCGTATTAAAAAATGGGTCATAAAATTCAGGATGTTCCTGAGCCACCTGTGCATTGATACCCCACCCCCAAATAAGAGGATGGGAAAGCTCTGCTCGAAATGTAAATGTCGAGTCTCCGAAGATATATTCTTCGCCCGTCCCCGGATAGAGAAACGTATCCCCTTTTTTATTATTGACTTTAAACTCAGCAAAGAAACCCAAATTACTACCAAAGAGTTTAGATCGCTTATACTTAGCCCGCATTCTCCAATCGCCATTTAAATATTTCGCGTAATTCAGGCGAAGCGCATCGTGATGGTCATCGCCCATCAACCTAAAGTGACGATATGAGAATCCAATCAGTGAACCTGGGCCCGACATAATTTTTGCAACAGGAGTTATTATGAGATTCTCTCGTGGTCCAAAAGTAACGAGATCTATCGCCTTATTTATAATTTTCTCTTGAAACACATAGTTCATTGGGGGGCGAATAGGAGCAATGGCAACAGTAACAATTGGTTCTACTAGGTTTTCGAAGGGCCAGGCGAGTATCTCTATTGCTAGGGTACGCGAGTAGTGAATAATACTATCCACATTGACCAGACTCGAATCCGAGTCACTGCGAGTAGAATCTTCCATAGAAGGAACAGTATTTTTAGTAGAGAGATCATTCATAGTGGACATATCTATAGCACCATGATTTTGAGCTATTGAGCTCAACACACACACCAAAATGCAAACCACTATGTTTCGAATGTTCACCATTTCTATCACACTTTTACTTATCACTTTTAAATATAGCCAAAATTATAGTACTGGCGCCCTTTAACCGTTGTGTATTGAGCCTCATTGAGGCCTCACCAAAATCCACACTCGCTCTCTTTTCTTTAAAATAGCTAGTTTTTATAGATTTCGAGACACAATGAACGCATTTAAATACATTTAACACTATATGAGTATATTAATTTGCCGACTGCTCCATTCAGTCCATAAACGCCCTCTGACCGTACTAACGATCTCTTTGATAGTCTCTCTGTTTGCACTCTATCAGGCGTCACACCTCCAGCTCAACTTACGACTTCTCGATCTTTTTCCTGACGAGCAGCCTGCTACTATCGCCGCTAAAAAACTACAGGAAAATTTTGGCGGATTTGGCACTCTCGATGTAATTGTCCAATCCAATTCCCCAGAGAGCAACCACCGTATTATCACTTCTTTGGAACAAAAGCTCACCGATACAACCCTCATAAATTTTGTTGAGTACAAGACAGAAGCTGCCTTTTTTCTCAAATATCGTCTTCTCTATATATCTCTTGCAGACCTCGAGCTCGTCCGAGACAGAGTCACCACACTCGCCCATGACATTCGCAAAACTCGCCACCCCTTTGTGGTGCAGCTCAGCGATCCTTCGAGTGAATCCATAGACTCACTTATGAGAGACACCACCCTACAATTTGCAGACATTGAAGATAAATACTCCCATTCACTGAAAGAACACCTTGGCACTCATGATCAAGCCATTCAACTTCTTAAAATTTACCCCGACTTTGATGTCACTGATGTCAATAAGTCACTCACCCTCTTTAACTATGTAAAAAAGCAACTCTCCTCCATCGATACAACAGGAACCTCTATTCACTATGCCGGAGAGATCTATACCAATATTTTGTCTGAAGGGAAACTTGTCAGCGAGCTAAAACGGTCAGCCTGGATCCCCATGGCTATTATTCTCGCATTTCTACTCTTCTACTTTTATCGTCAACCCATGATCCCTCTCCTCACCATCATTCCTGTCGGTATTGGCGTTATCTGGACTCTTGGGGTCTTCGCACTCTCTCGTAAAAATCTCGACATGACCAGCCTCCTCTTGGCAATTGTCATTGTTGGGCTAGGAGTCGACTCCGTTGTCTACCTCCTCTCTCGTTATGGCGAGGAACGCCGGAAAGGACTTGGACCTGAAATAGCCTTCGAGAATATTATACTCGAAACAGGCCCGGCCGTAACCACCTCTTCCTTCACCACTGCCGCCTCTTTTTTCTGTATCGCCCTTATCCCCTTCCCCGCCTTTCATACCATCGGCATTTATGGGGGCATCGGCATCATCTGTCTCTGGCTCTCAGTTATGCTTAACTTCCCCTGTATTTTGATTCTCATACAACGCTTTCATGTTTTTAAAGTGTACGGCAAAAAGATCTACAACCACATACAGTTTAGAAGACGCCCCTTTACCCTTTGGAAACTCCCCATCCCCTTTTTACTGGCACTCTTCCTCTTCCTTGGTTTTTATGGGTTCTACCCACAATTTGAATATGATTTTGATAAACTTGGATTCGTAAATGAAAACAGATATGCTGAATCACTTCTCAAAAAGGCCGGTGAAGAGTATACGGAACCTGCTGTATTTATTGCCAACAATGATACCGAAGCGACACAACTTGTGGCACACCTTCAAGGCTTAAAAAGTAGCCCTCAAAGTACTATTCGAAAGATCATATCCTATCACTCACTCCTCCCCTTTCACCAAGATGAGAAGCTCGAGATTATTGATGAACTCAAAGAGATTCTCACCCCTCAAATTCGATCACAACTTACCCCCGAGCTCCTTACCACTACAGAAAAATTGACTGACTACTGGAATGTAGCCCCCCTGCACCAAGATGAGCTTCCCGAAAGCATTAAACGAAAATTTATGGGTCGCAATGAAAAACTCAGTAAGTTTATCTTTGTATTCCCTAAAGCAAAGACCAATGATGGACTTGCTGCACGTAGATTTAGAAATGAAATTGGTGCTATAACCCTCGACTCATCAACACTTTACGCTACAGGTAAAGCGATCCTCACGGCGGATTTTCTCGACTTAACCCTCCCTCACTTAGGAAGAGTCCTTTTTTGGTCACTACTCGCTATTGGTCTTATTCTCTACATAGACTCCCGAAGCTTAAAAAACACATTGATACTCCTTATTCCCGTTCTGATTGGGGGTTTTATCTTTATCGGAGTCCTCAACCTCTTGGGGTTAAAGTTCAACTCCATCAGCATCATTATCTTCCCTCTCTTTTTAGGACTTGCTTCTGATGCAACCATCCATCTGTACTTCCGCTACCAAGAAGAGCAATCGGGCTCCCTCTTTTTTGTCCTGTTACGAACAGGGACCACCGTCGCAATAGCAATATTTACCTCAGTCATTGGCTTTATTGGGCTGCTCTTCGCCTCACATGGTGGGCTCTACAGCTTAGGAATCATGATATTCATAGCATTTTTCATCACACTTTTAGTCGCTTTTATCATCTTTCCTATGGTGATGGGCTTTTTTGACAACAGTCGATGGAATAAAAGACTCAAAAGGCTCAAATTGAAAGATGAAATTGAGTCTCCAAATCCTCCAACTTTTTACTAAGTTTCCGATGTAAAGAATCAACATGTTTCACACTATTACACGGTTACTATGAAAAAATTAGCTGGGCGATTAAACAGAGTTTCACCATCACTTACTGTTGCAATAGACAGTAAAGCGAAGGCATTAAAGGCAGAAGGGAAAGATGTTATTGGACTTGCCGCAGGCGAACCCGACTTTGACACCCCTGACTACATTAAAGCAGCTGCAATCGAATCAATCAACGATGGTAAAACTAAATACACCCCACCAGCGGGTATTTTAGCGGTCAAAGAGTCAATTTGTAAGAAATTTAAGAACGAAAACAATCTTACTTATACTCCGAGTCAAATTGTAATCTCTAGTGGTGCGAAGCACTGTATTTCAAATATTCTGACTGCACTTATTGAAGAAGGTGATGAAGTCATTATTCCCGCACCTTTTTGGGTAACCTACCCTGAGCTTGTTAAACTGTATGGTGGAACGCCTGTTATCGTTTCTGCCGGCATTGAAAATGAGTTTAAAATAACTCCAGAGCAACTCAAAGCTGCAGTAACTGATAAAACAAAAATGGTTGTACTCAATAGCCCTGTGAATCCCACTGGTGCTGTTTATACCGAAGAAGAGCTTAAAGCTTTTGCTGATGTTATCGTTGAAAATGACCTCTACTGTATGAGTGATGAAATTTACGAACACCTCATCTACGACTCATACAAGCATGTCTCTATAGCATCGTTCAATAAAGAAATTTACGATAGAACTATTGTTATTAATGGAGTATCAAAAGCCTTTGCCATGACTGGATGGCGCATCGGGTATATCGGTGCTTCTGAAGAGATTGCAAAAGCGATTTCAAAAGTACAAGGCCAAGCGACACACCACCCTGCAAATGCCTCACAATTTGCTGCCAAGGCAGCTCTTGATGGGTCGCTTGAGAGTGTTGAAATGATGCGTACCGCATTTGTTGAGCGTCGAAATTGGCTCATTGAAGCCTTAGGCAACATTGAAGGCGTACAAGTATGCATGCCCCATGGTGCTTTTTATGCATTCCCTAACCTGTCTTCGTATATCGGGAAATCCTTTGAAGGTACAGTTATGGAAAGCTCTATTGACCTCTGTGCATTCCTACTGGACCAAGAGCTTCTCGCACTCGTTCCCGGAGATGCATTTGGCGCCCCTGGTTGCGTACGACTCTCTTATGCAACCGACCTCAAAACCATTGAGACAGCTGTCGACAGGCTTAAGAGCGGGCTGAGCAAGCTCGTATAATAGTCGTATGGAGATTTCATCCGGCGTATTTAATCTCAATCAGTTTAATAACACGGTATCCATAGGGAGATCTTCTGCCTGTGATATCGTGTTAAATGATTTTACAGTATCACGCAGACACGCTGAGATTATTCAAAGCGATAATGGTTATGAAATTCGCGATACCGACAGTCAATCAGGGCTCTATGTTAATGATGCCCCAACCGCACTTACATTGTTACACAGCGGAGATGAGATCCGAATTGGCACTCACATCTTGAAGTATCAGGCACTCCAAAAGCAACACTCACTCTATTTGAGTAAACACGAAGACCGTCTATCCTTTTGTAATATTGAAGATACTGAAACTATTTTTTTTGGACGATCCAAACAGAACAAACTCTCCTATGAAATACCAGACCTTCCTCAAGTTTTTCTCAGTGCTGAGCGCACTGGGAATGAACTCACCTTTCGAGCCCTGAATACTCAACTCACCGCACCATCGGGAAAACGTCAACGCAGCTTTTCACTCTTGAGTGGTGAGGTTGCCCATTTTAAACAGTTCTCACTTGAATTCTCTGGCTCAGAGATCATCCTCTATAGAAATACTTTAGGAGCAAACCTCCACACTCGTGCACTCCATTGGCGTCACGACTCCTTTGCCCTCTCTGATATTTCGGTAACAGTAAATCCTGGTGAATGTGTTGCAATACTCGGCATGTCGGGAGATGGCAAATCAACTCTATTAAACTGTATCAGCGGAGCGATACACCCCGAAGCAGGGACTATCTCTATTGATGGCAAACCTTTTTCTAAAGATGCGTCATACCTCGAACAAAAAGCACCACTCTACTCTTATTTCACGGTAAGTGAATCACTCCACTACGCAGCACAATTAGTGCTCCCTTCGGACTTGACCCGCGAAGAGCGGACAATAAAAGTTACCGACCTCCTCAATCTTTTCGATCTGACAGAAGTAGCAAACTTACTCAATAGTAAATTAAGTGGTGGACAACAAAAACGACTTGCGCTTGCTATCGAACTCATATCAAGCCCAACCCTTCTGCTTCTAGATGAGCCGACATCAGGCCTCGATCCACTCAATGACTCACTGCTCACCGACTACCTTTCAGGCATAACAACTGCTGGGCACACAGTGGTAATGACAACCCACAACTACAACGACCTCCATAAGTTTAATCGCATTATACTCCTTCAAAAAGGGCAACTCATATTTCAAGGCACCCCTAATCAAGCCCTTGATTATTTTAATGTGGACCAGTTTCATAAGATACTTGATAAAATCAGACTCTATAACGCTGATGAAAACAGAGAGAAACTCAAAGAGTCGGCACTTATCTTACAGGAATCAACGGAGACTCAGGCAGTAAATACCCACACATGGACATTTACCGTTGCAACCCGCTCTCCCTTCTTACCAACCCTTACCCGTTTTTACAAACAGTTCTTTCGCGACTCCGGCAGAGTTGCCCTCACTATCTCTCAACCCTTTATTCTTGGTATTCTCTTACTCCTCATATTTGATACTCAATCATCGCACTGGACCATGGCGTTTACTCTCGTTATCTGCTCCCTTTGGTATGCGCTCTCAAATTCAATAAAAGAAGTAGTTCAAGAGAAAGAGATGGTTGCCAAAGAGCTTAAAAAAGGGCTAAAAATAGTCCCTTACATCTGTGCAAAAGCACTCCCCTTGACGGTACTTTCAACATTTCAAATTACGGTGACCTTTTTTATTCTCAAACTATTTTATGGCTTTGAATGGGATAGCCTCTACAGCTTTTCGATTTTTTGTGCCACTTCTCTTGCAGGAACTACTCTTGGACTCCTAGCCAGCACCCTTGCACGGACCCATAATCAAGCACTCTCGTCACTGCCACTCATACTGATACCACAAGTTCTCTTTGCAGGGGCACTGGTTGAAGTCGATCTTTTTTCGACCATAGGGCACTCACTCTCTCACCTCTTTTTTAGTCGGTGGAGTTATGATCTCTTAAAGTCCGTGTTTGTTGATTCGGTTCCTAAAATAGAACTCTTTATGCCCATTGGAATAATAGTCTTACTCTGTGTTCTTATACAGTGGTGGTATATTGCATCACTTAAAAAAAATAGATAGCCCATTCTATTTGATAGAGCGAGACAAGGTTAATCAAGAACCTCATACTCCGCAGCCACTTCATCTTTCTTGAGGCCCTTTTTACTCATCAGCCCTTTAACAGATGCAAGAACAGGTTTTCGCACTACTGGACTCAGACAACTAAAACCAACAACATCAGTGAGTACCCCAGGAGTAAGAAGGAGTACAGAGCCAACCAAAATTATCGCACCTTCGATAATTTCATCTTTGGGCATTACCCCCGAAGAGAGTTTCCCTTGAATTTCAGAAATTATTTTTAGGCCTTGGCTTTTAGCATATTTGGCCCCAATTATCGCGGTCACAACAATTAAAACAATTGTAGGAATAAACCCAATGCGTGCTCCTACAAAGAAGAGAAGCATTATTTCAATAACGGGAACAAATAAAAAGAGTAAAAACAGTTTCATAGGAATTTTCTATAATTAACGCGGTCTTTTAATATATAAAGTAGCGGTTAAAGTGGCAAAGAAAAAGTTCTATGCAGTAAAGCTCAGTGATGGAAGTACAACGATCTATACCTCATGGCCTGAATGTGAAAAAGCGGTCAAAGGAGTGAAAGGTGTCACCTACAAAGGGTTCGCTACTAAAGACGAAGCAGAGGTTTTTCTCTCTCCCGACCCTATTATACCTGATACGGGAATATTTGCCTATGTAGACGGTTCATTTACTCCCAAACAGAAGCACGGAGGCTGGGGAATCGTTATTGTTGAAAACGGAGTAGAACTCCATAGAGACTTTGGGCGCACCATTGGTGATGCTCTGAGCAGAAACATTGATGGCGAGGTTACCGGAGCCATGAAAGCTATTGAATGGGCAGAAGACCACCTTCAGCCCGTAACCATTTGCCATGATTATACGGGAATTCGTCACTGGGCACTCAAAGAGTGGAAAGCCTCATCAGAGATCGCTCAACAGTACCAAGCTTTTTGTGAAGGACGAATCGCTGGCATCACCTTTAAAAAGGTAGCAGCACACAGTGGTGATCATTGGAATGATATTGCTGACGAACTCGCAAAGAAAGGGTGCGAGCTTTAATGTTCAAACGAAAGTGATCACTTAAAAGTCACATCGCCTTTGCAATGATCTTTAAGGTGGCAATTTTTCTCTCTAAAAATTGCTGCATATTTTTTGATCCAATCTTTAATTGCGGCGCTTCCAAGGTCACGACCCGCCTTTTCAGACTCAATCCATTTATGCCTTTTCATTTCCTCAATTTCTGCTTTGAGATACTCTGTCACAGATACTCCCCTATATATGACTCTCACCCAGAAATAAAATAAGTTATTATCCGTTTCTCGTCATACAGTGAAGTCCGCCACCCTCAGTTATAAGAGTTGATATATCGATAGACTTTACAATTCGATTGGGAAAAATATCTTCAAAAAGAGTAAAAACTTCTGCATCTTCTGATGCTCCATAGGCTGGAATGATGACGGCGCCATTTACAAAAATAAAGTTGATGTATCCAGAGGGAAGCGCCTCTCCCTGCCACTCTCTTTGAGGTATAAAAGGACAAGGAACTATCGAAAGCGACCCAAGCTCTTCTAGAAAATCAGCATTTTCTTTCATTCGACGGTACTCTTTATGGTCTTTTTGAGGTAAAAAAAGCAAAACAGTTGAGTCATCGATAAAGCGTACAATGTTATCCACATGACCATCAGTATGATCACATTCAAGACCATGCGGAATCCAAACAAGAGTATCTATACCTATATTTTGGCTGCACCAGTCAGAAAACTGGACTCTTTTTAAGGTAGGGTTTCGGCTCGACGCGAAGAAACATTCATCGATAGTAAGCATCGTGCCTGAACCATTAATTTCAAGATTTCCTCCTTCAGTTATTACTGAAGATGTCAACTCGTCCAAATGTTTACATTGTAAAATTTTCTTTGCAATAGCATTATCATTCTCCCATGGGGGGTATTTCTCACCCCATGCGTTAAAAATGAAATTGACACCACCTTGGGCACCATCTTTTTCAAAAAAGAACGGCCCATAATCCCTAATCCAAATATCATCCGTTTTCATATGATGAAAGGTTAAGGAAAAGTTACACTCCCCACTCTTCCCTTTCACAAACTCTTCTGTTTCACTATCAGGTACAATAAGATCAACTGGTTGAAACTCAAGGATAAGTGCAATCAAATCTATATAAAATTCGCGAAGCTTAGAAAGACGCTCCCCCCAATGCTTTTGATTATGAGGCCACGCAAGCCAAACCGTCTCTTGATGTTCCCACTCGGCTCTACAACGCACACTACTCATGCCACGTCCTTTTACACACCATACCAGTCTGTACCTTTGCGACACCTTTTTCGAGCAAAGACTCAAAAGCGTCAACTCTTCGATCCCTAAAGAATGGCCAAACATCAAGATGAGCTCTGTTGTCTGAAAGATCGATAGTATGTACTACTGCTTCTTCTTGTGTTGTAGCGTTATTCTCTAACTGGCCATTAGGCTTACACAAAAATGAATTGCCCCAAAAGCTAATAGTGCCTTCTATTCCAATGCGGTTCACTGCAATAGTATGCACTCCATTTGCAATACTATGCGCACGCATAGTAGTAGTCCAAGCATCGAGCTGTTCATCGTTTAGAGAATCGGGTTCGGTATCATCCCATCCAATAGCCGTAGGGTAAAGTAAAAAATCCGCCCCTTTAAGAGCCATAATTCGTGCTGCCTCAGGAAACCACTGGTCCCAACAGATAAGCACACCCAATGTACCGACACTGGTTACTATAGGAGTAAAACCTTTGGTTCCCTCTTCAAAATAGTACTTCTCATAAAAGCCTGGGTCATAGGGTATATGCATCTTTTGATATTCCCCAGCAATTGTTCCGTCACGTTCATACACCACTGTACTGTTGTAATAATGAGAACCAGATTTCTCGTAGTAAGGCACAACGACAACGGCATTCATTGATTGGGCAAGCTCTTTAAACCCAGTAAATATAGGGTCTTCAATGGTACGCGCGTAATCGAGAAACGCATCTTCTTCTGTGAGACAAAAATATTCATGGAGTACGAGCTCAGGAAACACAATCAGCTCAACCCCTTTTAGGGTGTAGGCCAACTGAAGATAATGAGATACTGTCAATTCCATATTCCCTTGGTATGAACTCTGTACCCACCCCACTTGTACAGTCCTACTCTCAGTGATACTATTCATTAAAGTTCTCCTACAATCTCACTGGGTAAAGTTCATAGCCACAGGAGCAGTAATTTAGTTAGCTTTGTGTAGTAAATGTACTTTTTTGCACGGACCTATGAAACCTATTTGCCTCTCAAAACGCTCAAACCTTACTACCGAGTCACCCATAAACTGGTTGATTCAGTACGATATATCTCATCCCGATGTCATTTCTCTTGCCGCTGGGCTCGTGGACTACCCAAGCCTCCCGCAAGATTCTCTGATTTCGTCAATGAGCTCTATCCTTAAAGAGGACGCAAAAGCTCAAAAAGTTCTCCAATACGGAAGTACCCAAGGGAACCCACAGCTTCGCGAAGAGATCGCTGTCCATGTATCAGATCAGGAGAGTGAAAAATCACATTTTTACGCTGATGATTGTATTGTGACCAATGGATCACAGCAGCTCCTCTACCTCATTGCAGACACACTCCTCAACCCCGGGGATATTGTGCTCCTCGAGGCCCCAACCTACTTTGTCTTTATGGACACTCTTAGAATTTTTGGTGTTGAATGCGTTAATATTACAATGGACTCGAATGGCCTTAGGCCCGATGCACTCCGAGATACCCTTGAGACACTTAAAAGCCAAGGGCAACTCTCTCGGGTTAAGTTTCTCTACACCGTGGATTATTTTCAAAACCCCACAGGCATTTCACTCAGTGAGGAACGGAAGCCTGAAATATTAGAGATTATTAAAGAGTATAGTAGTGAAAACCAAATACTTATTTTAGAAGACGCTGCCTATCGAGATCTATCCTTTACTCCAGAAAAAACACACTCTATCAAGTATTATGACTTTGAAAACGAGTGGGTCATGTACACCTCTACCTTTTCAAAGCCCTACTGCCCAGGCATAAAATTGGGGTATGGTATTCTTCCACCGCTTATTATGGAGTACGTAGTTCGGCACAAAGGGAACCACGATTTTGGCACTCCTCACCTAAATCAACACCTCGCATTGGACGCACTAAAAAACCGCACTTATCACAAACAGTATTTGAAGTTACAAAATGTCTATGCCGAAAAAGCAAAGGTTATGATTGCAGCTATGGAGAAACACTTCCCCAAAGACGTAACCTATCATATTCCCGAAGGGGGGTTTTACATATGGGTAACGCTACCCGATGGAATTTCAACTGATAGAGAATCAACACTCTTTAGCAACTGCCTTAAATACAAAGTGCTCTACGTTCCTGGTGAATACTGTTATTATCAAGGAGAGCATTCTGATCACTCACTCGGTCATAACCAGATGAGACTTTCGTATGGAACTCCAAATATCGAAGAAATAGAAGAGGGTATTAAGCGATTGGCCCAAGCACTTAAATAAAAAACAAAAGAGGAGTACAGTGTACTCCTCTTTTGTTATCGCTATCGTATTTTCACACTCCGTGTAAATACCTACTTCTTTTTAAACATATCAGCAAGTGCACCCATATCAACCTGGGGTCCTTGAGCAGCCTTTTTATTCTCATTCATAATTCGTTCATACACCTCTTCACGGTGAACCGCAATTGACCGAGGGGCATCAATTCCCACTTTTATATTGTTACCATCAACATCAACAATGGTGAGCTTGATATCATCGCCAATACGAATTGAATCACCAACCTTACGTGTAAGTACTAACATTATGCACCTCCACCCAGGATCGGTTCAGCAACCGAATATCTCCCATCGTCTAAGATGAGCTGTTTACCAATCTGCTTTTTAATATTTATTAATACAGGGCCCGTTAAATTAGCCGTCGACTGTGACATATCCTTGTGTAATGTTACTATAACATAAAAAAGTAACTCTTCTTTTGACTGCAACTCAAGGTCTGCGATGTGTGCTTTATTCATTGCAGGGTCATAATCTGGCTTAAAAAGCATTGGGTTAACAATAACAAATTTTATGCCAGGCTCATCAATACTCTGTAAGAAATGAAATGGTTCATACTCTTTTGTTGTGGTAATCACAAACTTTTTTAATTGCTGAAAACCCGGAAGACCATTATGAAATATAATGAGTTGATCTTCGGTAAAAACAGTGTCGTCTATTGTATAAGTCTTTGTATCCATAAAAAGTAATGTAGTTAAAATTCAAAAAGGTAAAGGGGAAAATTGAAATAGTTTAAAAATTTGCTTTTCAATAAGTGAACATTTAGAAACAAAAAATTCCGGCTGACCCAGCCGGAATTTAATGAAATCAATAAAGGTGTTACTAACCTTGGAGGAGACTGAGTACCGATTGCGGTACAGAGTTTGCCTGAGACAACATAGAAGTCGAAGCCTGAGTAAGAATCTGATTTCGTGTAAACTGCGTCGTTTCGTAGGCAAAGTCAACATCTCGGATGACCGATTCAGCTGATTGCATATTTGTCTCTGACACATGTAAATTGTTAATTGCGTGATCGAGTCGATTCATAAGCGCACCAATATCTGAACGCATAGCATTGACCGAGGTCAGAGCATTATCCAGTTGATCCACTGCAATTGAAACTCCAGGACGCCCTGTAATCGCTGCACTTGAGAGACCCAATGCACCAATTGTTACCGACATAATAGAAACCTGGAAGGTATCAATACCCACACGATTATTTGCGCCAACATGCAGAACAGATGCCGCTCCACCTGACACACCAAATGATCCCGCAGCACCATCAATGAGTGTAACCCCATTGTATTGGGTAGTCAAAGATGTTCTTTGAATTTCCTCTTTAAGAGCTTGAAATTCCTGATCGAGGTAGCCACGGTCAGTTGAAGTCAAGGTGTCATTGTCTGATTGTATTGCAAGCTCACGCATACGCTGGAGCATTGATGAAATTTCGTTTGCTGCACCCTCAGCAATTCTCAGAAGTGCAGTACCATCACCGGCATTTTTAATTGCCATTCTGGTTCCTCGAACTTGTGTTCTTAACTGTTCAGACACTGATAAGCCTGCGGCGTCATCTGAAGCTCTGTTAACTCGAAGTCCTGTAGACAACCGTTCTAGTGATGTCTGTAAGGCATTATTCGATCTCCCTAGCGATGCCTGAGTAATCATTGCAGATATATTATGATTAATCCTAGTCATTTGATTCCATTCCTTTCGGTTCTTCTTCCTAACCTGTTACTTGACCTACTACACATTAAAGCAAGTAGTGTGCCAATTATTAAAAGCTGTTTTTTTGTATAAAATAAGCCATATTTCTGATCAAATACCTGCAGGCAACCCCTAGAGTGATTTTTTTTCCGAAGTTAAGGAACATAATGCCTTATTTCTTGTATGAAAACTTAAAGAAATTGGTAACCTGAGACCATACGTTTAATCCCCCCCCCAATAAGCCCCTACAACCAAAGGATTTACACGAATCATACTTGCGTTGATAGTTGAAGTAAAAAATAAAAGGCCCTGTTTTAACACAGGGCCTTTTTGAGAGCATTATTATAAGACTCGAGCTAACTACACATAATTAGCCAGTGTTGGCTGAAGTACCTTAGAGGCGGATTGTAGTGACGCCTGATACACTGATTCCTGTAACTGGAAGCGGGATATCGCTTCTGCAAAGTCAAGGTCTTCAAGCTCGGATTGAATACGGGTCGATTCAATAATTTTATCGGCAAGGCGATCTCGCCCAGCCGTAATCTTATTTGTCCGCGCACCAGCGGTAGCCTGAGCCGAAAGCAATCGCTCAAAAGCTGCGTCAATATCAGTAATTGACTCCTCTATTTTAATAGGGTCATTCTGCTCGAGACCATACAACATAATGTTAATCGATTCAAACAGATCCGTTTCATTAATTTTTCCAAATATTTCATCCGGAATAAGATTAATCTGACCGGTCACACTTTCATCAAGCTGCCGCATTATTGAGCCCGTCATATCGTGCTCACTTCTACGAATCCATTCATAGTCAATGCTAAACCCAGAGGCCTGAGCCGCTTGAGCATTTGCCGTGAGGTTACCTGGGTTACCGGGGTCATCAATAAACGTTATAGTACCATCAGGATAGTTGATAGTATAATCAACATTCTCAGTTAATCCTGTAATAGTAACCGTACCAGGCACCATCCCTTTAACTTCAGGATACCCGAGAAGATTAGGGGTGTTTTGACCATCATTGAGGTCTCTATCAAAGAGTTGATGAGTCGACCCTGGGAACATACCTCCAGCTGCTTGTTCAGTATTATCGTTGAGATCATTCACAGCAGTATAAAACTCCTCTGTTGATGATTCAACCACATACGGTTGCTTATCAGTATTGGTACCAGAAAAGAGAAAGTCGCCTTTATAAGTTGAATTTGAAACTGACACCATTTGATAGAGCAACTGACGTACTTCTCGAGCAATATATTCACGCTCCACTGCAGTATTCGTTGAGTTAGCACCCTGAATAGCGCGCTCACGTATAGACTGTAATACATTATTACTTGAGTTTAGTGTTGCGTCAACCATGAGCAAATATGACTCTGCATCTTGGGTATTCCGTACATACTGATGCTTAGTACTAATACCACTCCGAAGCTCTAGGTCATTCGTAATATCAATGGGAGCATCTGAAGGCCGGGTTATTCTTTTACCCGAAGAGAGTTGCTCTTGCGTATCTGCAAGTTTCGAGTAGTTATTTTGTAGGTTTCTTTGAACCACATTATTTATATGAGTAAACGTAACGCGTGACATACTACGCTCCTAATCCAATGATGGTTTGAAGGAGAGTATCAACAGTGTTGATAAATTTTGCACTCGCCTGAAACGTGTGCTCGAACTTTATCATATTTGCCATCTCTTCATCGAGAGATACACCAGAAATCTCCTGTTGCCGCTTATTGAGCTGCTCTACAATATGCTCACGGGTCTCTTTGTTTGCTTCAGCCTCATTTCGTTCAACACCGAGTCGACCGATAAATGAGGAGTAATACTCTTGTATCGTCTGAGTAGGATTGCCCAGCGAGTCGGGAATCATAGTGAGTTGTTCACGAATATTTGCGATATTTAGTGCATTTTCACCATCACCACGACCACGATATTTATCTGTCTTATGATTGAATTCTACAATAACTGTATCGCCAGCTACAAAACGAGCAGTATTTACAAATGAGATTATACCATTATCATAATCAACAACATAGTCACCACCGGGCCCCTCTTCAAGGACATCATTGGGAGGGCGACTATCTTTAACCACAACAGAAGCTGCATCCAATTCAGTATATTGTGGATCAAAGGACGTTAAATCAATTGAGATAGTCGCAGGATAGGTTGCAGGAATCTGTACGCCCCAGTCATAATTGACAGAGACAGCCCCTAGAGCAGGAATTGCGCCACCACCGAGGCGTGTTACTGTTCCATTGAGGTAATCGACAGTATAATCAACACCCTCTGTCATCACAGCACCACCGGAAACAACGGTCATTGAATTGGCCGCAATACGAGTATCAGGTCTATTCACAAACGTTGAATCTGTAGTTAAATCAATGATATCACCCGCAGGAAACATTGTACTAGAGTTCACATTATCGCCAGAAACATTACCCGCTTGAGACTGCCCACCAAGCGCTGCCGCAATACTATTAACGCTGTTCAGGACTGAAGAACTAATTGCAATATTGCCCGCATTAGTATTATTGGCCTCAAAAAAGTTAACCCCAGTAGTTAAATTAAGGGTATACCCCTCATTGTGAATCGAGTTAACCTCTTCTACAAACACGCTTGCCATTTCGTTAAGCTGCGCAATAAAACTTTCAATGCGCTCATCTCTGCTTTCAAGCATCCCGCCTACACGCCCTGAAGCTGGTGCAAATTCACGCTTGTTATTAGAGTATTTCATTATAACTTCAGAATAGGTATTCCCCAAGGAGTCAACTTTTTCGTCGCGCCCAAGTAAAATATCTACTGTAGCCGAAGGGGTTACAATCACATTACCCATGGTCGTTACGGTATACTTTCCAAATTCATCTTCAAAATAATCTATTGGAATAAGCTCAGAAAGTTCTTTCATGACCAGGTCTCTTCGGTCACGGCTATCATTTGCATTTGAACCTGGAGAGAGTTCAACTTGAGTGATCTCTTCATTGAGTCTATAGAGCTCTTTAGTGAGGCCATTTACTTGTTCAACAACCCCCTCAATATCCCCATTAACAGAGAGTTTAAAATCACGCAACTCAGTCGAAAGGGTGTGAAATTGATTTACCAACACTTCGCCTGATGCACGCACTGTCTCACGAGCAGAAAGGTCGGCAGGGTTATTCACTAGATCTTGCCATGAGTTCCAAAAATCATCCATTGACGTGGTCAAACTATTATCGGAAGGCTCATTAAATACATTTTCTATACGCTCTAAGGTTTTATCAATGACTTCATAATACCCTTGTTCTGTAAGCTGTTTATCAATTTGTCTGTCAATGAATACATTCCTGATACGCTCAACGCCACTAATGTCAACGCCTGTACCCATTTCACCATAGCCGTCGTCTCTCCGCGCACCCGCAGTAACACTGACTCGCTTCCGTGAATACCCATCGGTATTCGCATTGGAAATGTTTTGACCAGTTACATCGATAGCAAGTTGTGACGCTTGTACCGCATTTATCCCAGTATTTAATGCATCAAGAATACCCATATCAGACCTCCTTGTTAAACAAGCTCCTCAGCTGTCTATTTCCTTGGTTAACCGTCCCGGTACCACCATAGGTTTTAAATGAATTTTTCTTACCCCGATTCAATACGCTGGTCGCTATAGCGAGAGTTGTTTTGATATAATCCCGTGAAGTAGATATCAAACCATTATTGATAGTATTGATTGCTTTCACTTTTTCAAAGAGAGGCTTAAGCTCCTTTACTAATGCGACAATCTCTTTTGCGTACGGATTCGTTGCATAAAACTTTTGAATATCAATCACTTTAGAAAATGCTTCGATACCCGCCTCTTCTGCGAGTTGTTCCATCAACTGAATACGTTGACGCTCCAAGTCTTGCAGATCAACACTGATCACTTCAATAGTGATATTGACCTTATTGATCGCATCAATATCATTTTTAATGAGGAAAATTTTCTGTTCTTCGGCACACTCAATGTATTTGGTGTATTCAAATTTGAGTTCACGAAGTGTCTCAGAAAGTTTTTTTACCTTGTCCATCTTTGCCTCCTACTCTGTTGCCAGAGATGCTTTGTCTTTTAATACTTTTGTGACATAATTTTGAGTCTCCTTAAACGGAGGAATGCCACCATATTTTTCTACGTTCCCCGGCCCTGCATTATATGCCGCCAGCGCCAATGATTCATTATTATCAAATCTATCAAGCATCTTTTTCAGATACTTAGTACCCCCCATTATGTTATCACGAGGGTCAAACACATTACGTACACCTAACTCTTTTGCAGTGCCGTCCATAAGCTGCATTAACCCCTTTGCGCCTACAGGCGATATTGCATAAGGATTACCAGCCGACTCATTTTTTATCACGCTTTCAATAAGGGTTGAATCTACTCCAAAAATTTCTGCTGCCTCGAGCACAATTGACTCTATTGATGCACCGTCACTCACAACCTTTTTCTCATCGGTAATCGCTGAAGCTTTCGTCTGCTGTGAAATCCCTCCAAGGGAATACGCCATATTCATTGCAGCATTATTCTTTTCAATAGTGATCGGAGCGGCTTTTTCACCCATCTGTTTATACAGAACCTCTGCAAGTCCAGTGGTAGAATGTCCTTTCGTGAGAAGCTGTGCATACTCTTGATCGAGCATCTCTGTAAAGATTTTTCTTCCCTGAGATGGCTCATTTTCTGAACCATACGTTACGGTCTTACGCATAGATTTGAAAATCTCATTTACAAACATTGCCTCAAACTTCCGTGCAACGTCCCATTTCTGTTGCTGATCCGGAGTCAGGTTTCCCTTTTTTGGGTGTACTATTGTTTGTTGTGTTTCAACTTTCATATGAACATCCTGTTCACTCTATTCCATCTTCCTTAGTCAAAAGCAAACCCCGTGCCAAAACTTAAAGTGCAGTTTTAAGGCGTTTTTGAAGGATTTTCTACTGTTGTACCTAAGGCAAGGCAATATTTGCATAGAGACAGGAGCATTGTTTTCCCTGAGCTGGCAAGATTTACCACAATATGAACACTGATATTTCCAAAATACTGATTTCATTGCATTTAAAAAATAAATTGGGTATCTTAATATATTAGCGCAACTTTAAGTATTGTACTCATTTGACGCTAGAAACCAACTTTTAAGGATGTCGGTCGGCTTTACAAGGCATCCATTGTGTGTGTAATGAAACGAGAAAAACGAACATCCCTGCTTAAAGGGCTCTTTGCCCATTTTTTGCAGTTTAACCAGATGGCACTTGCCTTGCTCATCTTTATTGCCGTTTTTTTTATCGCCTCTAAGGTCAACTCGTTCAACTATCAGCAATATCTCAAAGAGAGCTCTCTCATACAGTCGTTCTACTTTAAAGCCTATATTCTTAATAATGCTCTTGAAAATGATATTGATATAACTCTCGATATTTTAGAGAAGCTTCCTAATCAAGAGACCGATATAGAACACCACCTTTTCCTCGTCGAACCAACAGGTGCCATTGATATAACTGGAGACAAACCACCCCAGTACCTCCCAACCACAACACCACCCTACTCAGAGTTTTACCTACAAATCAAAAACACCACAATCGATTCACTCATCAACTTCCCTTCCATGCGCATGCTCCAATACCATTTTAATGACAAGCGCAGTAAACTCGCTCTTATTTTGCCAAACCGGAGCCCCATAGCTCTCTTTTTAGCAGAGTATGGACTAAACCTCACTATTATGATTTTCGGCCTGAGTGTCATATTTTTGCTCTTCTATATATTTACCAAGAACCATCTCATCAAACCCATTACCATACTTGCAAAACATATTCAAAGCCTCAAGGATAACTTTGTCGACAGTCAAAACCTCCAAGACCAAGTCCCCAAAAACTGGCGACCACTCCTTGGTATCATCACACAAACCTTTAAAAAGAATCGGCGCTATCAACAGGACCTCATTAATCAATTCTACCTAGACACCCTTACTGCACTCCCCAATAGAAACAAACTTCATTATGACATCGACAAAACCGCATTTGATGAACTCTACTTAATCTTACTCGATGTTGACTCATTTAAAGATATCAATGACTTTTATGGAACCTCTACTGGTGACTCAGTGCTTATTCAAATAAAAGAGCTCCTCCTCAATCAGATCAACAACCAACAGTGGAACCTCTACCGAACCTCTGGTGATGAATTTGCTATCCTATCACACACTCAAGTAGAAGGGCAAGACGCCCTTGCCTGGCTCGAAAAGTTTTTGACCATAACACAAAACACTATATTTAAATACCAAAACTACAAAATCAGAATTCGGTTTAGCCTCGGGGTAGCTATTGGTAAAGAGAATATTTTACGTAAAGCAGACATGGCCCTCCACGAAGCAAAGAGTAAACGCAAACATTATGTCATCTATAATAATGCAACCATTCCTCAAGGTGAATTTGAAGAGAACATTAAGTGGACCAATACTATTTGTCACGCTCTCGAAAACCAAAACTTTGTTCCCTATTTTCAACCCATATACAACAACCGCAGCCATGCAATTGAGAAGTACGAATGTCTTATCCGACTCATTGATGAAGCAGGAGAAGTGGTTGCCCCTATCAACTTTCTTCCTATTGCCATAAAAAACAAACAGTACAATTTGCTCTCTAAAATTATGATTGAAAAAAGTTTTGCTCGTTTTGCAGGAACAAAATTTGAATTTTCTGTGAACCTCTCTGCCGATGACATGCTGAACGAAGAGACAACCCGGTTCATCTTTGAACAACTCAGACACCACAACATTGGTCATCAAGTGGTCTTTGAAATATTAGAATCCGATGGCATTGAAAACTACTCTGAAGTAAAAACATTTATCCGTCAAGCAAAAGAGTTTGGATGTAAAATTGCTATTGATGATTTTGGTACAGGGTATTCTAATTTTGAACACATCCTGAGACTTGACATAGACTACATCAAAATTGATGGGTCTCTCATCCGCAATATTGAGAATGATAAAAACCTTAAAATATTACTTGAAACAATTGTAGACTTCGCAAAAAAACTGGGTATCGAACTCATTGCAGAATTTGTCTCATCAGAGGGTATTCAGCAAGAGGTTCAAGAGCTCGGCATTGAGTTTTCTCAGGGGTACTACTTTGGTAAACCCGAGCCTTTTTTACTTAAAGGGTAACCCCTACTTTTTCATAATAAAAGCAGAGACCTCTAATTGACGGAGCTCAATAAGCTTATCTTCAGCGGCATCCTTTGTCTCAAATACACCACCTCGTATTTTATAAAAAGGCGCATCAAAGATAAGTCTCAATGGTACCCCTGTTAGTTGATTTAAATACCTAAGACGTTTTTGAGCTGCATCAAAGTCTGCAAGAGTTGCGAACTGTAGAATATAGCTGCTCTCGTCTTTCTTCACTTCTCTATTTTTAACAAAGTAGAAGTCTTTGTTACTTTGCGTAGTGTCGATTCCCTTGAGGGTATACTCTTTACCTTTAAATATTTCATCGATAGGAGTTAAACGATTATTTAACTTTTCTCGGTTGTAATTTGCTTCTGGATAAATAAATGCGTAGTGGCTGCCTGTAGTACGGCCCAATTCAACAGGCTTTGCAGCCTCTGTTCTATTTAAGCGCTCATTCTGTTGAGCAGGCGCATCTTGATGGGCATTTGAATGTGGGGAACTCCCCGCACAGCCACTTAATAATGAAAGCGTACTTGCAACTGCTGCAATTTGGGCAATATAAAGAATTTGTTTGATTTGCATAGCGTTCCTTTTTTACCACATATTCTAGGGGTTATACTATCTTAATGCACATTAAGGTGTGGCTATCACCTTTCCCCGTAAAAAATAAACTCTTACGAGCGGTGCTGCATGGTTAAAGCGATAATATTACTTTTTATTACAATAATAGTGACTTACTTTGCAAAATTCCATAATTACTCGGTCGAACCGGTACGGGAACATGAAAATCTTGGCTGGGTACTCCCCCGAAGTACGACTCTCTCATTTCTTTTTGTTGCTCATGACGACGGTATTGACACCAATAATGTCAAAACGGGGTACCGCGTATGGTTTAATCCACCCAAGCAACCCCAAATGCTTTCACATGGCGAGAAGGCCCCCTTTCTTGGGAAAACACTCACCCTCATCGGTGACTCCATTGACCTCGAAGCAATTGCTCAGGTAAGTAACACCCTTATCGATGGCGGTGTACTCCACATCATTGGGCGTCAAAGCATTCCAGAGGCACTCCTCAAAAAGCAGAGTGATCGCATACTCATAACTTCAGAAGTAATATATAACGACACCATAACGCTCCCCATGGGTGATGACTGCACAAACACCATTATATTTGACTCTGTTGGCAATTATACCGCCTCAATAACCAATACCCAGTACCACTACACAGTATCCAATCGTTCGAAACTCTATACTCAGCCCCTAAATATACCTGGAATAGAAATCTATTTGGCCTCTGAAACTCAGCCCAATTATCATACCGGCACAACAGTTCTCTACCAAAACAGACTCGATACCTCTCGGGCCCAGGATTCTACACAGATCAATATCTTTGAATCTGACAAAGCAGTGATTTTCTATGAGGATAAAAATTTTGGGGAGGACCGACTGTTGATTCGAAAGATTCATCTCAACAGTTGGCGAGCTGAAGCTCAATAATCTTTTAGTACATTCAAAAAATACGAGGGCGGATTCGCCCCCATAAATATCTATGTTCTATCGTCTTGGATGTCGGTATCGAGATTGATATCACCACGCTCAATTTTTAGCGTAAGCTTTGCCGTAGCAAGAGCCTCTTTATATTCTTCATTATCTGGGTCAAGAGGGAGCAGTTTCTTTTCGAGAATATGCTCAGCTTCTTGTGGGCGCTCAAGAGTAAGGAGCAATGAACAGATTTGAAACCATGCATCTTTATCATGAACATCTGTTGAAACTATCCGCTCATATTTAAGCAGCGCTTGTTCATATTCATCCATACAGGATAGGCAAATTGCCCATTGATGCAATAGATCTCTATTATTAGAGTCGTGACTGAGTTCAGTCTTTATCATCCCAATAATTTCATTAAAAAGCGTCTCGGCATTAGAGTGCTGCTCTTCCGCCATCATCTCTATTGCATGCCCTATCTCATCTTCAAATTTCATATGCTCCCCTTGATACTACTTTTGTACTTCAACCGACTGTGGTCTTGGTGAAATTTTTATAAAGTGTAGTGCAGCGAGGGACACAATACAATAGACGAGGAAATAATAGAAACCCGGACCTACCCACGCATCAGAAAGAAGGTCGATGTTTACCTGCATCTTCATAGACATCACTGACACCTCTTTCATTACCTGTTGTGCTTGGTCCTTCATTGAAAGATACCCAAGGAAAATAGCACACACAAAGACATCAGCCATAGACCACTTGCCAATGGTCTTAACAAAGTTATAGAGGCCCCGCTCAATTCTTACATTTTTAGAAAAAAGCACTATAAGGAGCATAAAGCCTTTTGCTATGGGTATAATTGCACTAAAAATAAGAATGAGTGTTGCCACCAAGTATTTATCATATTCATAGAGGTCACTCACTGTGCCAACGATAGACCGTTGTTTGTTCATTATGGTTGCATTAAAATCGGCAACCTGTTGTTTAAATTGAGGGATTGACGCGTTAACTTGAGTACTCATATCAATGGTAAGCATTGTCTCAGTAAGTCCAGGATAGAGTACTGCAAACGAGAGCATAATTAACACAAGCCCAACTTTATTACTGAGGCCAATTCTTGTAATGGCACACGAAACAGCAATAACCATAAATTTTATAAGCGTAGGCCATGCTAAAAGTGTATATCCAACGCGAGTACCCTCTACAATAGCGTCTGCTATGATCAAATCGGCATATATTGAACCTAAAAAAAGTGTAAAAAGACCTAAAAGGGTCCATCTTCTCCAATGCATAGTAACTCCAAGTGTTTTTTAAGGAGCCTCAAAAATAGCAAAATTTGACTCTATTCACTATGGAAACCTATATCCGTTGACAATAGCTTTATATTTTTCTTAATTTAGTCGCATTCACTAATAACATGAGAAATACATGCCATCTGGAAAAAAACGCAAGAGAAAAAAGATTGCTACGCATAAGCGTAAAAAAAGACGTCGTAAAGACAGACATAAGAAAAAAGGTAAATAGGCCTTTTTCCTAAATAAAAATATTGAAAAGGAAGACCCCTTTCAGTACATATCTAAAAGTGCACTCGTGCTGAGTAATCTTCTTGGCTACAATGGGCCATTTTAGGAATGTTCTGGATATAACGGGTCTTCTTTTTTTATTTTTATCCCCATGATTCAGGGTTCACTCAAAAACATCACCTTCCGCAACGAAGATAACGGATATTCAATTCTCAAAGTCATTGAGGATGATACTGGTGCAACCCTCGTGGTTGTCGGCTCCTTCCCTCACCTTCATATTGGCGAAACCATCGCTTTCGAAGGTACATGGATAGACCATCCTAAATTTGGAAAACAGTTTAAAGCAACCAATCACGAAGTACTCCCCCCTCAAGGCGAAGAGGCTATTGTAAAATACCTCAGTTCCGGACTCTTTAGAGGAGTCGGTCCCACTACTGCTCAGCGCATCTTTGACGTCTTTGGACTCGATACCCTTGAGCTCCTCAAAGAAAACCCTGAGCGGATTTCTGAAGTTGAGACCATCAACGAAAAAAAGGTTCTGAAGTTTCTCGAAGACTGGGAAGAAAATATCGCCTCTCAAGAGATGCTTTACTTTCTCTACCAATTAAACGTCCCTACAGGGACCGCCATGCGAATTTATGAAAAGTTTGGCGCGACAACAAAGAAAAGAGTAAGTGACAACCCCTACATTCTTGCAGAAGAAGTATGGGGGATTGGATTTGTAAAAGCCGACGACATCGCTCGCAAATTACAAATTGAGTCTGAATCCTACTTTAGGATACGAGCAGGCATCCTCTACAGCTTAGAAATGGCTATGCAAGATGGCCACTGTTACCTCCCCAAACAAGAACTCCTCGATGACACCTGGCGCCTTCTCGACCCTACGGGTAGTCAAGAAATTAGAGAGCGCACCATCTTTAGCCTCGACTATCTTATTGATGCAAAAAAAGTGATCACTTTTGAAGAACACTTGTACCTACCAGAGATGTACGAGGCCGAAAAAGGAATAGCTAATAGAGTTATCACTTTTCTTGACTTTCCAAAATCAAAAGACAAAACAGCTCGCCTTGCTAAAAAATTAGCGCAACTCGAAAAAAATGGTGGCCTCCAATACAGTGAAACTCAAAAAGAATTTATCTGCAAAGCCGTCCAAGAACACCTCTTTATACTCACCGGTGGCCCTGGTACCGGAAAAACAACAACACTACTTGGCATATTGCATTTACTTCAAGAGCTTGACATCAGCTACATCCTAGCTGCCCCTACGGGTCGAGCAGCAAAACGAATGAGCGAGGTTTGCTGTGACTCAGCCCAAACCATTCACCGCCTTCTTAAGTACGAGCCAAGTGCAGGGTTTTTCCACAATGAAAGTGAGCCACTTAAGACAGGGGTTGTGATTATTGATGAAGCATCAATGATAGATACCCACCTCATGTATGCTCTCATGCGCGCCATCCCCAACGGAACACGCCTCATTTTAATTGGCGATAAAGATCAGCTCCCCTCTGTGGGCCCGGGTAATATCTTACGCGAACTTCTCAGTGTTTCTATACCACAAGGGGCCCTCGAAACTATTTTCCGTCAGGCAGAAGAATCCGCAATCCCAGTCAATGCACAACTTATAAATAATGGTGATATGCCTGTCATTGAGCGTCAAACCAATTTTCATATCCGAGATTACCAGAGCAGAGAAGAGGCCCAAAAGCTCATCGTCGACCTAGTCTCAAAAAAAATACCTGAACATTTTAAAATTGACCCTATAGAAGACATACAAGTACTCACACCGATGCACCGTGGGGAAATCGGCACACTCGAACTCAATAAAGCACTTCAAGAACAACTAAACCCCAAAGGGGATATGGTTAAAATTGCAGGTACCGAATTTAGAGTTGGCGACAAAGTGATGCAGCTAAAAAACAATTACGACAAAAATATCTTTAACGGTGATATTGGGTACATATCGTGGATTAACCATTCAGACAAAACGGTCTCCATTGATTTTGATGAGCCTGTTAAACTTGAGTACAACGAAATGGAACAGGTCTCTCTCGCTTATGCAAGCACCATTCACAAAAGCCAGGGGTCAGAGTACAAAATAGTGGTGGTTGTCCTCGATGCCTCACATTACATGATGCTCCAACGCAACCTTCTCTACACCGCTATTACCAGAGCGAAAGAGCGTATATTCCTTATTGCCAATATGGCTACTATTAAACGAGCCATTAACAATAATCGCATCGTAAAGCGCAACACCAATCTCGGTGAATTTGTTGATCAAAAAACTGAGTTTATGGCATTCCTCGAAGAAGAATAATCTTTTTCATTTACCGCTTTTTTAGTACAAATTCTAAGCAACACTCAGGATTGGGCGCAAGAGTCTGATCTATATTTTTAGCAACAAACTCCGGCCTAAAGAACTCTTTTATCTGCTGAACCTTCTCTATCTCAACGACGGGCGAAAACTCTATCAGCATCTCAAGCACATTTATAGACTTTGGAGACCAACTCTCTTTTTTGTGCATGGTAAAGGTCCATTTGTGATCGGGATTGTAGCGACTAGGGAACACACCCCCTTCATACATATCTTCATCGGGGATGGTAATAATGAGATGACCGCCCGGTTTTACAATACGGATCCAGTGAGCCAGAGCGAGTTTTGGATCAACCATATGTTCAAGACAGTGACTTGACGCTACAAAATCAAGAGAGTTATCTACCACACCTTGCATATAGTTTGCATCGCCATCATCAATATCCCACGTACGTACCGAATGCATAAGTGGAAATATACCCACATAGCAACTCAGAGGGTCTGGCTTACCACCAATATCAATCCCATGCCCCACAAAATAACGGGAGTGAAAATCTCCATCATGATATCGACGCTTCACTGATTTACTGTGTTCAAATGGCATATGCCGCTCCTCTTATGTTCCTGTGAAAATAACAAATTGCACCAAGCAAAAAGAAAATTTCACAATTCAGAATTCAGAATTCAGAATTTATACAAGCCTTTTCTATATTACGTTCTATGAAACGTTATGCCATTATACTCAGTCTTACTGGAGCAATCCTCGGATTATATCTCCTTAATCCTACCATTGTTGATATTCAGGAGTCTCGCCCAAAACAGGGTGACTACCAATACCTCCCCAATACAGCCTATGTGAAAACCATGAGTATGGGACACAAAAATAGTGTCGCGGGTCTTATTTGGATTGATGCGATGCTCTATTTTGGGGAGAATATACTCACAGCAAAAGAGTCAATCTGGATACTCCACTTAGTCGACCTCATTACCCAGCTCGATCCACAGTTTGAAGCGGCCTACCTCTTTACGGGAACGGTATTTAAAGGCAATAGTGAAGGCCTTGATTTAAAAATTCTAAAACGGGGGACCGAAAATCTTTCTCACAATTGGCGTATTAGTCTCTCTTACGCACTGAGGCTTATTCAAAACAACGATGACTACTCTTTAGCAGCGTCAATTATGCGACCCTTTGAGTCACAAAAAGGAGCCCCAGAATACATTCAGCACATTCACCGAACCTTTCAAGCAAAAGCAAGCACCACCCCTATTGCTTTATACATATATCTTTCTGATTACCAACAACTGACCAATCAGGTTCTTTTAAAAGGGATTGAAGCGAACATTCTTTCACTACTTAATGTAGAGGATGCCGGGATTATTACTACAGTATCATCAATGTTATCTGCTATTAAAAGCAAAGAGATACCATTTGTAGATATCCACTCACAATTACTTGCTCTCACTGCCCACCCAATTTCTCGCTAAACGAACTCCCATCGATATCTCTGTACAATAAAAAAGGCCACCTTCAATTTATGAAAGTGGCCTTTAAAATAAATATTTTTAATTCAAAAACCCCTAAGGAACTCTCCATGTTGGAGAAAATGATACACAGTTTGCATGCAGTGCATGAGTATAAGTCCATGGAGTACCAAGAACGGCAAGTGATGACCAACCAATGCCCGCAGCCATTGCAGCAGCGCCACAGTTATTTATTGCCGGTACAAATCCAATATTAATGGTGCCTGCAGCGGTTGAATATGCGAGGGCACCGCCTGCTGGTGCCGTAAAACCAATTTGAGCAGCATCTCCTGTAGCATTCGGTGACTCAATAGAAAATGCAGTCTGGAGGTTTTCCCATGCACCTATTGAATTTACCGCCTCTGAAGCCCGTGCTTTGTCACTCACACTCGACATACTTGGAATTGCTATCGCTGCAAGAATCCCGATAATGACAATTACAACCATAAGCTCAATGAGCGTAAAACCTTTTTGATTTTTCATACTAGTATCCTTTTGTTCGGGGTAGTCCCCTGCTTTTTTAATAATGTAGTTGCATTTGAGTTATTTGCCAATAGCTAACAACTGCTCATGTAAATTTACTGTATACAAACTACAGCTCCTATTCTTTGATCACGATTTTACAAATAATTGAGCCATAATTGCACTTTTTTCCGCAAAAAAAGCAAATATACTTAACTTTTAGTCATGAATAAAAACAAACTAACCAAAATAATTATCATTATTGCAGCTATCGCTATTGGCTCTGTTGCAGTTATTGAAGGTTTTGCCCTCTTTTCTCCTAATACACTCCCTATCCAGTCACTTTTTGGTGGAAATCAAGAACTAAAAAAGCAAGAAGAACGGTATCACACCTATATTGACTCACTCAATACTCTCGACTTTAAGATACGGAGCGAGACTGATTCAAAAGTAAAACTTCTCGATCAGGAACGTCAAAAATATTATCGCACTAAAATTGAGACCATTCGTTCTAAACTTGCGGGCGAATCAATTGATACTGAATCCAATACAGAACAGTCCGTTGAATCACTCTCTTCTACCATTTTGACCGCTCTCGCAATACCCATTGGAATTTTAATCATTCTTATAGCCTTAGTCATCTACCTCATTCGCCGCAAAAAACCAGAACCAACCTTACCGCAAGATCAAAAGCCTTCACTTGCTCAACGATTTGACAACGCCATAGAACAAGCCAACACCAAGCAGCGGCCCAAAGAAAGTATCAGCATGATGCTGAAAACCCTCAATAAAAGCTTAGAAGAAAAAAAGGCTGAAAAGAGTGACGCGCTAAAAAGCACCCAGGATCTACCCCAAGCGGTATCTCGGGATAGAGGTGATAAACCTCGGGTGATGGCATCAAGCAACACCTTTGTAGAGACCAAAGCAGTGCCCCTCGTAAAACCTCCAGAAAACATTGTGCAAAAAGAGACCGACTCAGGCAAAATAGAGATTATTGCCCCTGAAACTCCTATTGTACCACATTTAGTTGATGACGAATCTGAGACTAAAGAAGAAGTGTTTGAAAAAGAGGCTCAAATTAATGCAGATGTTATAAAGCTTGCTCGCCGTGGATACACCTCATCAGAAATTGCACGTCGCCTTCGCATTAGTCAAGATCAAGTCGATCTTATTATCCGGATGCAACGAGAAGAGTAGCTTTGAAAAAATATGAAACATGCGGTACCATCCCCCATGTTTCATTGATAGAAAATGCATCTTATTTGTAACGGCTCACTTACTTACCCTGGGTTACTCACATGAATATTCATCTTGACTATCACGACCCTATTCGCCCCCCAAAAGCTCACCGAGTTGATGCTCCAGAAGCAGCAACCACGCACTCTGAGGTTGAAAAACACCTTATCGACAATGAGGAGCACAAAAAAAACCAACAACAATCAGGCCAACAGCAACAACACAGTAAACAAGACTCTGTCGAAGCAAAATTACTCGCGAGCATTCAAGAAACGTTAAAAAAGCCCATTTTTGCCGGCAACCTCAGCACCCAATCCATTGAAACTCTCGGTACTATTTTCGAAAAACTTCACGACCTTGAAAGTAATGTAAAAATAAGAGAACAGATACGACAACTCCTTCAAGAGCTTGCTAACTCATCCATTGATGAGCTCAACCTGCTCGAAAAAAAAATTAAACTCCTTATATCCAATGAACTCTTGCGAGTAGTCCCTGCCAACTCAACGCTTCATCAAGCAGACAAAATGGCAATACGACTCCTCAACCACCTCAGCGTCAATGACTTTAGTGCCGCACGTGAAGCAACTACACTCCTTCACTCTTTTTTAAAGTCCCCCTCTTCTGCAACATATACCCCAACGACCAAGTTCGGCAACACCGTTGTGCAACAACTCCTCGATGCTACAGCTTTTTCTAATCAAAAATTAAACCTCCCTCAAGTGTCTGACGTTGCCAATGAATTTAAACAGAGGCTCGCAACCCCCATTACCGAGAAACAAGCACAATTACTCTCTACACAGATACAAAAGACTCAGTCGCCCTTCCTCCTTGGCCATGTTGTTTCTCACGACAAAGGGAGTACCTCCATTGTCGTTGAAGGGCAACAACTAACCCTACCAAAAGAACTTGGCCTCAATCCCGGTGAATCATTTCTCTTTGAATTGGTTGATAAAAAAGGGAGTCAAAACAGTCAGACCCCTGCCCAACAAGGGATCTATATTCACCCTGCAACTACAGAAGCCTCTCCACAAACCCTTAAGCTCTTTTCGAAAACCACAACCCCCATTGATCAACTTCTCAGACTGTATAGCACCAAAAACAAACCACAGCAGGCCGAACTCGAGATTGACAAACTCTTGAAATCGGCACAATCTACTCCTCCCTCTGGAAAAGACTCATCACAGCTCGTAACCTCTGAGCTCATGAGGCACTCACCAAAGGCACCACCATTTTTACAGCAGGTTTCACCAACTCCTCGAGTCATCGAAACCATAGGCTTTTTAAACCAGTATCAAGAGCTCTTTCAAAAAGCGGCACCACAAACAGTACAAGCAGTCTCGAACCTCTTCTACACTGCCGAAACAATGTTATCTCATGGCGAAACCCTCAAGCCCGCTCAAGAGGAGCTTCTTTTCAAACTTCTTCTTGCCAACAATCTAGAACTCCCCTCACCAAAAGAAATTGAACGGGTGCTGCAATATGATGGATTTAAATCCACTGACCGCAACCTAGTCCCTCCAAACAACACCCAACTTATTCAACAACTCCAAGGAACGTTTCCCGATAAACCCCTGTCAGCATTTGATACCCTTAGCCTCTTACAGAGCCTGCATGAGAATAGTGATACCATGCGAGAGAGCTCCGTGCTTCGCACTCTTATTGACCATGTCCAAACCAACCTCTTTGAACAACAAACACAAGAGCAAAATAACCAACAAAACCTTTACTGGATGCATAACCAAAACCTCCACAAAGGGCGTATTACTGTGAAAGATGATCGAGAGAAAGATCAATCGGGCGCCCCCAAAGAAGGCCCCATCGGTTTTGTACTCGAAACTCAAACACCAAATCTTGGGGATGTCAGTATCAACTTCCATCTTGACTCTGACAATGTAGATATTATGATGCTCGATTCTCATGGCACTCACGGCTCCATTGTAGACTCCGAAAGAGCCGACCTAGCCAAAGAGTTCCAAACGTTTGGCTGGAACCTTGAACAGCTTCGCTATGGACTGCTCGCCGGCAAAGATAGGGCCGCTGAACCTCCTAGCCCACCTCAAAAACCCGTTGGCTGGGATGGCATCGACCTCAAGGCTTAAAATCGGTCAATCCTAACGCCAACTTTTTACTACCTTTCACTCTATGAAATATCGTTTTAAAGTAGAATATGATGGCACTGACTTCCATGGATGGCAAATCCAGGATAATGCTAGTACCGTACAAGAAGAGCTCGAAAAAGCGTTTGAAATCGCACTCAGAAAACCTATAAAAGTAAGTGGATCGGGAAGAACCGATGCAGGTGTTCACTCAAGTGGCCAAGTAGCCTGTTTCGATTGGGATGCCTATATCGACACGTATGCAATCACTCGATCAATTAATGCACTGACACCAGAAACCATTGCCATACGAGAGCTCGAGCTGTGTCAGAGTGACTTTTCACCACGATACGACGCTGAATATCGCTATTACATCTATACCGTCTATACACGAACTCGCGCCATTCAAAGACGGTATGGCTGGGACTGCACCTCCTTTAAACTTAATCTTGACTATATCCGCTCAGAAATGAAGTACTTCTTGGGGACTCACGATTTTATCAATTTCTGTATTCCTCGTGATGACGGTAAGCCCACTGACTGCATACTCTCTCTCTTTACGCTCAAAGAGTTTGATGGCGGATTTGAACTCCATATTCAAGGCAATCGATTTCTCCATAAAATGGTGAGATCAATGGTCGGAATTCTCATTGATGTAGGGAGAGGGCACCACCCACCAGGCTCTGTTTTAGCAATATTTAAGAATGAATTTAGCGGTGAACGCATGTGGGCCAAGCCAAATGGGCTTAATCTCACAACCGTCCAATATAAAGACTATTAGCATACCGCTCTTTTAGCACATAATTCTCTCTTCAAAAGTCAAAACCTCACATTAATTATCGGGGATTTTTATATTATAGTGGAAAATACGTTAAATTTTCTCCTAAAGAGGATATATGAATCCAGCACATAGTAATGCCCGCTTAATTATTTTCATTCTACTTGGTTTGGTTATCGGTGGGATTCTAGGCGAGAGTCTCGGTCTGGTATTAGAGCAGATCGGTGTCGCAACCGGAGCAGGTGTTGATAACCCTGTGCGCAACCTCTTTGTTAAGGCATTTGAACTCGACCTTGGTATAAACAATGGCGGGGTAATTGATCTCTACATGATTAAATTACGTCTTGGAGTTGCCTTTAAATTTAACGTCGTAAGTATACTCGGTGTTTGGTTCAGTCTTCATGTGATGAAGTGGTCTGGCCGACACACCTAATCAAGGATTACTGATGAAAAATCTTGAACAATTACGTTCAGACCTTACTGATGGAACAACTACTTCTGAAAAACTGGTACAAGAGTCTCTCAGCATAATAGAGGCAACGCAAGAACAAAACGCCTATATCTCTGTAATGAATGAGAAGGCCCTTGCTGACGCTCAAGCAGTTGATATTAAGATTAAAAGTGGTGAGATTTCTGGCCCCCTTGCTGGCATCCCTATTGCGGTTAAAGACAATATCTGTACCACTGGAACGAAAACGACTTGTGGTTCTAAAATTCTCGAAAACTTTGAATCTCCTTACAACGCAACAGTAATTGAAAAACTGAAAGCGGCAGGCGCAGTGATTATTGGCAAGACCAACATGGATGAATTTGCCATGGGGTCTACCTCGGAATCAAGTTTTTTCGGAACCACCGTGAACCCAACAAACCCTGATGTTATTCCTGGTGGGTCATCGGGTGGATCAGCAGCAGCAGTTGCATCGGGATCAGTCTCTATATCACTCGGCTCAGATACTGGCGGATCAATTCGTCAACCCGCGGCGTGCTGCGGTATTGTGGGCATGAAACCAACCTATGGACGTGTTTCACGGTATGGCCTCGTATCCTATGCTTCATCTCTCGATCAAATAGGGCCTCTTGCCAACTCGGTACACGACGCAGCATCAGTACTTAATGTTATTGCTGGTATCGATAAAAACGATACGACATCTTCTAACGCTCCCGTTGAGGATTTTAGTGCACTCCTCGGACAAGACCTTGCAGGTAAGACTATTGGAATTCCTGCAGAGTATTTTGGTGAGGGTCTTGACGCTGCACACAAAGAAAAAATCCTTGAGAGCCTCGAAAAATTAAAAAGTGAAGGCGCTGAGCTCAAAGAAGTGCACCTCCCCAATCTTAAACACGCGATATCATCATATTATATCATCGCAACAGCCGAAGCATCATCAAACCTTTCGCGCTATGATGGAGTACGATTCTCATACCGCTCTGAAACAGCTGGATCGCTTGAAGATATGTACCGTAATACCCGCGCCGAAGGATTTGGCGATGAAGTAAAACGCCGTATCCTCCTCGGTTCTTATGTACTCAGTTCTGGATTTTTTGATGCTTACTACATTAAAGCTCAAAAAGTACGCCGTGTAATCACTGATGACTTTAAAAAAGCTTTTGAGTCTTGTGATGTTATTGCAGCCCCAACACTCCCTGGTAACCCTTTGAAACTTGGTGAAGGCTTAAGTGACCCTATGGCCATGTATCTCAGTGATATTTACACAGTAAGCCTCAACCTTGCAGGACTGCCGGGCATAACCGTACCGTGTACCACCATTAATGACCACAAATTGGGTCTGCAACTTTTTGGTAAAGCATTTGGTGAATCAGAGCTTTTACAAATAGCTGGTGGAGTTGAACGTAATTTTGCCTAATAGCGCAGGATTAGTTATACTTCTACTATACCCTTAGTCTTATACAGGCACTGCACCAATAATGACTGCTCAACCGCCTATACACACACTCCTCTTGATTCTCTGGATGGCTCTGTCACTCAGCATTTTTAATGGGTGTTCGTTTCATAAACGACGCGGGTATGATAGATCGATTGCCGCCTACCCAACCCCCAGTTACAAAGGGTACAAGAACAGCAAAACAGTTAAGAGTAAAGCAGTAACGGGCAAAAAGAAACCCCGGCGCAAGAATGTAACGCAAAGCGGAACACTTGCGGCAATTATTAAGCCCTGGCTTGGTACTCCCTATCTCTTTGGAGGAGAGTCAAAACGAGGGGTTGACTGTTCAGCTTTTGTCATGCATGTCTTTAGAAAGTACCGCGGCATAAACCTTCCCCATAGCACTCGTCAAACGTTTAAAATGGGCAAGAAAATTGCTAAATCTGATCTAAAGAAAGGTGATGTCATCTTTTTTGGCAACTGGATCGGTGTAAATCATAGCGCCATCTATATGGGTAATGGCACCTTTGCACACGCCTCCTCCTCACGAGGGGTAATCTACACAAAAATGAGTAGCACTTACTGGGCACCAAAATATAAGGGAGCACGAAGATATTGAGTAAACAACGCGTAGCATTTCAGGGGCGACCTGGCGCATATAGTGAAAGTGCCTGTTACCACCTTTGTGGAAGAGACATAGAAATAGTACCCTGCAATTTTTTTGAAGAGATCTATGAAGCGGTTCGTGATGGAAAGGCTGATTACGGCGTTATCCCAATTGAGAACACCACAACTGGTTCAGTCTATCAAAATTACACACACCTGCTCCACTATAAAATCCCTATTGTCGGTGAAGTAAAACTCCGCATAGAGCATACCCTCATGGCGCACGCAGGAGCAACGATTGACTCCCTTCGCCAAGTACTCTCACACGAACAAGCCATTGGCCAGTGTAGCTCTCTTTTTATTGAGCATCCACACATCGCAGCAAAAGCAACCTTTGATACGGCGGGTAGCGCCGAAATGATCGCCAAAGAACATGACTTAACCTTAGGCGCCATTGCCAGTGGCCTCGCGGCAAAAAAATATGGGCTTGAGATTTTAAAGCGCAATGTAGAGAATCAAGGTGCAACCAACTACACACGATTTGTTGGTATTCAGCGTAAAGCCATTGATCTTACAGGGATATCAGAAACGAAAACCACCATTGTCTATACCCCCAAAGAGGATCACCCAGGGCTTCTTCATGAAGTACTCGGACTTTTTGCAGACAACAATGTCGACTTAGTTAAAATCGAATCACGCCCTAAACCAGGCAACCCTTTTGAATACATTTTTCACTTGGACCTTAAAGGCGATACCACTCAACAGCCCGTATGTCAGGCTATAGAACAACTTAAAACTCTTGCAGAAGAGGTTCATATTTTGGGTTCATACCCCACAGGTGAATTTAAACAATTGATTGAGGAATAGATGACCCGTATAGATAACCGCACCAACGACCAACTCAGAAACATAAATATTATAGAGAACTTTGTATCCTGTGCCGAAGGATCCTATCTGATAGAAGTAGGGCGTACTCGTGTGCTCTGTAACGCTTCTATCGAATCAAAGGTTCCACGATGGCTCGAAGGAAAAGGTAAAGGATGGGTTACTGCAGAATATAGTCTTCTCCCACGATCGACTGATAGTCGTGTACAACGTGAACGCAAGTCGGTATCAGGAAGAACTCAAGAGATTCAACGCCTTATTGGTCGTTCTCTCAGAGCCATAACCGACCTCGAAGCTCTTGGTGAACATTCGATTATCATTGACTGTGATGTACTCGAAGCTGATGGGGGCACCAGAACCGCTTCTATCGTAGCAGCCTTTATGGCTCTCGCTCAAGCGATTAAGATTATTAAATCTGAAGAGGGTATCGAAAAACAGATTTTAAAAAAGTGGGTCACCGCTGTCTCTGTTGGCATTCTTGATGGCACTCCGATTCTCGACCTCAACTACCCAGAAGACTCAAAAGCCGAAGTAGATATGAATGTTGTATTTGCTGATGGCACTGATCTTATTGAAGTACAAGGTACTGGTGAAGAGTCTACCTTTACCCGTGCAGAGCTCAGCCTCCTTCTCGACCTTGCAGAGAAAGGGTGTGGAGAACTCATGGAAATCCAAAAGAAGTATGTGGGCGAATTACCATAACCGTTCATAGTACTTTGATGCAGTACCCCAATAACAGTCTTAACCTTTAGCAATTACCTAAGGGTTAAAGACTGCTGTTATATTTACTCCTAATGACGCTGCACTTTTGTTCGCATCATTTTCCATAATCACTGTGATATCATCAAGTGACGCACCCAGTGTAATTCTATCATTCAATTTATAATAACTCTTTACTGACCCTGTTGTTGTCTCATAGAACAGAGGCTTTGGCCCTTCATAAGATGTAGACTCTATCCCAAGGACAATAACCCATGGGAGTATACCTGGCTTAGGTCGTATTGACACAGCAATTCCGAAAGTAACATTGTCATTTTCACCCCAAGAGGTAGAATCAACAGGGGCTCCATCTGGATTATCATAGAGAAATATATCGCTGTATGTTGCTTCATGCCCGCTATAATGCATCCAATAGTCAGAAGAACCAATTCCAAGAAATGAGTGTATCCCTAAATATGTCCACTGCAATCCACCTTCGACCCCCCATTCCCAAAACCAACCCTCATTTGACATTCCTACATTCCAGAACCCTCCATACAAATGCCCTTTTTCTGCAACGCCAGCTTTTAGAGTCGCACTCGCTGCTAAAAAACTCCCTTCTACTGTCATATTATTGTCTCTACCAGAAACCACTGTATCCTGATCGTCATGCTGATATGGGACGGTACCTATAAATTCTGATTCAGAATTTGCACCAAAATTAGCAGACATAGAGATATAATTTTTTTGTTCAAGAATCGAATGGTAGTTATGTGAATGAGGAAGTGACACTTTTGCATCAAGTGAGTCGACGGTCAATTTATTTCGTGTCACACTGCATCCAAAACACAGAAGAGTAAGTGCAAGTATGAGAATACTATACTTCATTTTTAATAAACCTACTGTAACTTCTCATTATTTTTATGACGATCTTTGTCACGAGAATAGCGTTTATCCATTCCCTTCTGCCATGCTTCGGAAAGATCTACACCTGTTTGATTTGCTATACAAGTAAGTACGAACATGATGTCCGATATTTCATCACCAATATTTTTGCCCAGATCGGACTTTTTGAAACTTTGATCACCATAAGTGCGTGACATAAGCCGCGCGAGCTCCCCCACCTCTTCGGTGAGGATGGTCATATTAGTGAGTTCACTAAAATACCGAACTCCAATTTTTTCAATCCAAGCTTGAACATCCTCTTGCATTGGCTGTAGATCTATCAGTTTTTGTTCAGCGTCACTCATGGTTCAATCCAACGTCCATGATCTTTGATAAGGGTAATCAATTCCTCAACTGCACCTTCGGTATCAATACCTTTTTTAACGACCTCTTGACCAACATAGAGATTGACTTTCCCCGGTCCTGCACCAACATACCCAAAATCGGCATCAGCCATTTCGCCTGGGCCATTTACAATACACCCCATAACAGCGATGGCAACATCTTTAAGGTGGGACGTGCGCGCTTTAACCCGCTTGTTTGTTTCTTCGAGTTCAAAAAGCGTCCGGCCACAGCCTGGGCACGAAATAAATTCAGTTTTTGTTCTGCGCATTCCTGCAGCTTGGAGAATATCAAAACTATACTCCACCGATGCTTTAATATCGTTCCCTAAATTAAGGAGCACTGCATCGCCAAGTCCATCAATAAGGAGAGATCCTAGCTGTGCGGCAACGAGCAGTCTATCACGCTCAGATTCCCCTGTTGCCATGCGTAGCAGTATCGGGTCTTTGCGGTTATAAGTTTCTAAATACCCCGCGATAGCTCTATAAGCAGAAACGGGATTCTCTTTACCAATATATGACCAAATTGACGAACCAATCTGATCACTTTTTAGTGTAAGGAGCTCTGACACCGTTTCAATTTGCTGTTCTGGCAAAGAGAGCTCTTCAATTGAAAATTCTGGAGAACGTCCTGTCTCATCGTCTAGAGATGCATTCACCCCCACAAGAATCTGATTTGAACCACCCAGTGTATGATCACCAACACGTATTTCTGCACTTTCACGGCGCTGATAATGGTACGGATCTTTTTTCCACTCAATTGCAGCATCAACACCATCTACTTTACACACTTCAACAAGTGTTTCGGCAACCGGTATTTCGTTTACGGGATTTTCTGTCAGTGAAACACGAACCGTATCTCCAAGACCATCAAGAAGAAGAGCGCCAATACCTACGGATGATTTCACACGGCCATCTTGACCCTCACCTGCTTCGGTTACCCCAACATGTAGTGGATACTCTTTCATGCCCGCCTCTTTGAGACGTGCCACTAAAAGGCGATAGGCTGTTACGACTATTTTTGCGCTTGATGCTTTAAGAGAGACAACTAATTGATCAAAATCCTCTTCTTCACAGAGTGTTATATACTCTAAAGCAGACTCAACCATACCCTCTATAGTATCACCAAATTTATTGAGCATACGTGCCGAAAGGGAACCATGATTGACTCCTATTCTGAGGGATACACCACGCTCTTTAGCTGCATCAAGAAGTGGTTTAAGAGCCTCTTTAGCAAGAATTCTTCCCTGCTTAAACTCCTCTTCGCTGAACTCTCTTAGATTCTTAATCCCTTTATCGACAAAGTTACCCGGATTGATCCGTACCTTATCAACCCACTTAACTGCTTCATAAGCTGCTTTGGGTTGAAAGTGAATATCGGCAGAGACTGGAATAGTACATCCCGCTTCACGCACGAGACGCATGGTCTCTTCAAGAGTTTTCGCGTCTTTAACTGTAGGTATGGTTATACGCACCAAACTACAGCCCGCTTTCCAGAGGTCAAGCACTTGGGCAGCGGTCGCTTGTGAATCACTACTTGGTGTAGTAGTCATAGATTGCACTAAAACAGGGCTACCCCCACCAATAATATCATTGCCCACAGTAACCGGGATAGTATTCCGGCGGATGGGACTTAATCTATTTGAAACATATGCATTTTTCATAGCACTAAATATAGTCACTATTCAAATGATATCACCCACTGCCCCCCCATAATCACAACCCTGAACTCCATATTTACCGACTGAAAAAAAGACAATTAGCTATATTAGTCCTATGAAGATTTCTGACAAAAATTTAGGGTATCTCACCTTTTGGGCACTTGTTGCCACTTTATGCTGGATTACCTTTGCCATGTATGCCAAAAGCAGCAGTACCGTTAATCAATTAACCCTGATTTTTAACGATGTTGGCACCCTCAGACCACAAGACCCCATTACAAAACAGGGAATGGTCATAGGATCTGTCACCTCAATCGATTACTTTGATAAAAGTGCCAAAGTGGTGATTAGTTTCGACAATCCACTCCTTTTAAGAGCAGGAACTCAATTCATCAACTACAACTATAGCTTGATGGGTGAACGCCGTATAAAAGTCATCCCCAGTGACACCGGCGAATATCTTACACCAGAAAGTCAAATTAAAGGAGAATTTGAAAAGGGCATTGCAGAGACCATGCACCAATTGGCTGACCTCAATGAACAGATCACCCTGATTCGCAACTTCATATTACTCCTGCATTCAGGCAATAACGAAACCCCTCCCCTTTTTAAAAAGGTTTTTACTGAGCTCTCAAAAACTGAAGCACTCATAGAAACAATACATGTTCAATTTAATACACTGCAGCCAAAGCTCTTGTCGACTATTGACCAGGCCAATGCCCTCACTCAAACAGGAATGGAGATCATTGATACAGCAACTATAGTAATAACAAAACTTTCTCAAAAATCCCAAGAGCTCATAGGAAGTGCAAACGAATCGATCCACACTGTTTCAGTTACCGTCGACACCCTCCAATCTCGTCTGACCACCATTGAAGAGATGGGAATCCTCACTAACGACTCTCTTTTTCAAGGAATCTATCTTGTGATTGATGGCCTCAACACAACTCTCGCAGCCATAACCAATAACGGAGTTGGATTGACTGACAGCACTGGTCAATCCGTAGGGATATTTAGCTTTTCAAACCTCAACATCCTCGGTGAAACCGCTCGTGAGAAACGTGCTAAAAAATCAAAAAATAACTCAATGAGTCAATAACCCATCCGTCCTCTTTTTTTATCATTTTATATGATTTAAAACAAAAACTGTTGACTGCCACTTTTTTATGAATTATATTTGCTCTACCAAAAATGATGCTCCTTAGCTCAGTTGGTAGAGCAAACGACTGTTAATCGTTCGGTCCTTGGTTCGAGTCCAAGAGGAGCAGCTTTTTAAAGCCTAATCGCAAGATTAGGCTTTTTTTGTGCCCTCTTTTAAAACCTTACTTTAATTTCCTATTACAAATGACGAAATAAAAAAACTCTCGCGAGGAGAGTTTTTGATATTTACAATTTTAGATGTATCATATTGAAAAAGAACAGGAGTAAACAACAGGTTCACTCCACAGAAAACCAATAACAATCGTTACCAGTTGCCCTTCTCATTTTCCCAGTTGTCCCGCTGATGAGGACGAACATGTTTGTCTAACGCTCTCACCAATGTTATGAGGCCTTTCTTTTCTACTGCTGAAGTGTAGATGAATTTCTCACCCGCATCTAAAAACTTCTGCTGTGCAGATGCTTCACCCAAGTCACGCTTGTTCATCGCAATAACATAAGGCTTTTCGGCAAGCTTAGGGTGAAACTCTTCAAGCTCTTTACGAAGAGAGAGAAATTTTTCATAGGCATCGGGTTCATTTGAATCAATCACAAAAAGAAGTGAATAGGTTCGTTCAATATGCTTGAGGAACTGATGCCCAAGCCCTTTCCCTTGTGATGCACCATCAATAATACCCGGAATATCAGCAATAACAAAACTACTGTAATCGGTCGCTTGAACAATACCAAGAATCGGCTCGAGGGTTGTAAAAGGGTAGTCTCCCACTTTAGGGTGAGCACTTGAGACACAATTAACAAGAGAAGATTTGCCAGCATTGGGATACCCAACGAGGCCAACATCTGCCATCATTTTTAGTTCAAGGAAAAGTTCATATTCTTCGCCAGGACGACCCGGTTGTGCTTTTTCGGGTGCTTGATTTTTTGAGCTCTTAAATGAAGCATTACCAAGTCCACCTTGACCACCTTTGGCCGCAAGGTATGATTGTCCTGCCTCTGTAAGGTCAGCTTTAATACGCCCTTCAGGGTCTTTTACGAGGGTTCCAGGAGGTACATAGATTATACGATCTTTACCCATTCTGCCTGATTTGTTTACCGTTCCACCAGGGACACCATCCTCGGCCTTAAAAACCCGAGAATACCCAATATCAAGAAGGGTATTAAACTGTTCATTAACCACGAGAGTAACATCGCCGCCTTTTCCGCCGTTGCCGCCATCCGGACCACCGTATTGAATATACTTTTCACGTCGAAAACTCGACATTCCTTTACCGCCGTGACCGGATTCTACTTGAATTCTTATTTCATCTATTAACATAGGCTCTCTGTAGTTGAGGCGCTAAATGTAGAAAAATATAACGCAGGATGAAGGCAGAAGGGTGATCTCCCACTCAGATCATCATTTAATAACCATTATATCCCAAATAAACCCAATAGTTTATGAAGAACCGTACGTTACAATGAAGCCATCACCCATTATATGAATGCAATAAATTACTCACTATTATTATCTCGAAAAAGTCCACGAATACTCTCAAGGTCAATTTCAAGCTTAGTAATGCGATTGTGCATTGCGGTTCGGTTTATACCGATTGCTTGAGCCGCCTTGTTAACGCGGCCTTTATGCTCAGTCAGTTTTTGAATAAAGTACCGCCGTTCCTGGGAGTAGAGATACTCTTTGAGGCCAGTATAATCAAGATTAAAAAGCAGTTCATTCGAAATGGGGTTCACGTATTGTGCAATTTCAAATTCAGATATTTCAAGATCATCGGTCAAAGAAACCGCTCGGTGTACAATATTTTCGAGCTCCCGCACATTGCCCATAAAAGGGTGAGACTCAAGAAGCTTCCACGCCTCAGGAGACAGCTTGGCAATGTGATACTCATCGAATGCATATTTATCGAGAAAATGAGGTACCAGTGTATAGAGATCTTCTATTCTATCACGAAGCGGTGCAACAGATATCGGTATAACATTAAGTCTATAGTAGAGATCCTCACGGAAATTACCCTCTGCAATCTCTTTCTGGAGATCTTTATTCGTCGCACAGATAACGCGCACATCAACGGAGATATTTCGGTTCGACCCAATAGGGCGCACCTCTCCCTCTTGCAGTGCACGGAGTAATTTTGTCTGCATCGCCATAGGGAGGTCACCTATTTCATCTAAAAAAAGCACCCCACCATCCGCCTCTTCAAACATACCCGTTCTATCCATGGCGGCTCCAGTAAAGGCCCCTTTAACATGACCAAAGAGCTCGCTTTCAAAAAGGTTCTCGGGGATAGCGCTACAATTTACCGTCACATAGATTGGCGAAAGGGAGGAAACAGCGCGAGCGACCAGCTCTTTTCCGGTACCATTTTCACCAGAGATCAATACATTTCCATTCGCCCGTGCCGCTTTGGTAATCAGGGTTCGCAACTTACCCGCAAGAGAAGATTTACCCACAATATTTTCAAGATTTACTCTGAGGCGGTGATTGAGTGTAAAGAGATGCGTCACCTCTTTAAATGCCTCAAGGAAGCTCATGCTAATATCTTGTTTCGAGAGCAGAATAGAGATAGAGCGATGGCTCCTATCGAGAAGACCTTGCTGGGAAGTAAACCCAAGTATAATATGCATGGGGTCTAATATCTTGATCTTTTCGGCGCATTTAAGCCCCTGATTCTCCTCTATATCAAGGTCGATAATGGTCATATCGGGTCGGCTACTATTAAAATGGTGTAACCCACTCTGCACCGTCCTGAGCACCTCAACATCACACTCAATTGAGGTCAGTATCAACTGAATATGCGGCGTCGCATACTTCTCATTTGATATGATCAATACTTTTTGTGGGTGCATCTATCTTCCCTGTTGAGAGTGATAGAGGAAATATAGAAATTACTTGGTTCTAATTAAGAAAGGTTCTCACAAGAATGCAAACTATTTAAGAGTTCTTTCTCGTTTTATACCCAAGCACACGCTTCATTACAAACCTATATCTTCATTTTTTACTATTATTGCCCTATGCCAAATATTGATGAGTATACCCGATTTGGAGTAGATTTTTCTGCTCGTACCTGCAGAGAACCCTACGAGTTTTCTTCTTTTATGCTCGAAAAAGTCTCGCGTACTTTTGCCATTAACATCAAAGTACTCCCTTTCGCCCTCAGAAAACCGATTCTCTTGGCCTATCTTTTTTGCCGTATTGCAGATACTGTAGAAGACGACCCTGCAATGACTGGTCTCGAAAAAAAAGAGCACCTCGAACGTTTTAAAGATATTTTCGAAAACATTCATTCTCGTGATCATGCGCTTGCGGCTGCAGAAGTTTTTTCAAAAGCCCTCCCCGAAAGCTGGAAATCAGCAGAGAATCAAGACTATAGTCAAATTCTCTCCCTCTACACCCTCTGGCCCCTCGATTCATTTCTCAATCTCTCTGATGCAAATATACAGGGCATTAAAAAATGGGTTCTTGAAATGTGTGATGGAATGATCACCTATGGGCTTAAAGAGCGAGATGCGGGTAAACTTATGTCACTCGCAACCCTTGATGAACTCGACGAGTACTGTTACTACGTTGCAGGCACTGTAGGATACATGCTGTGTGATCTGTTCTTAAACTACTCTCCTTTGATAACTGTAAAACGGTATGGCAAAATGAATAAACTTGCCAACTCTTTTGGACTCGGACTGCAACTCACCAATATCATAAAAGATGTTGCAGAAGATATGACCCGAGACATCTGCTTTGTTCCACAAGAACTTGCACAGAAACACACTATTTCGACTGATCAACTCCTTGACCCTGCCTATAAAAAGCAGTCACTCAATGTGATGCGCGACATGATAGAGAAAGCACTCGTTCACCTGGAAGACGCTGTTCACTACACCATGCTCTTACCACGCCTTGAACCTAAAATTCGACTTTTTTGTCTCTGGCCACTCTTTATGGCTTCTCAAACACTCGTAAAGGCTTCTGAAGATTTTGAAAGCCTCCTTAACCCCGACATTAAACTTAAAATTACACGCCCTCAAGTAAAAAGCATAATTCTTAAAACAACACTGTTCAATTTCTCAAATCGATATATAAAAAGTCGGTTTGACCAAGAAAAAGCAATCATCATAGAAAACCTCAAAAAACACCGTTAATCCCCATTTTACACTGATAAACTTGTATTTAAGGTTAAAAGAGTGTATTTTGAGCGAATATCTTTCTATTTTTGACCCACTTTAACCGTAGGAAACTATGTATAAAAATCGAAATTTCCATATAGGCCTCGTCATTGTAGGCTTTATTCTCGACCAAATTACCAAGCTCTGGGCTGTTGCAGCATTCGCTCTCGAAGATGGCACCCCCACCAATGAAGTGTACCGTCTTGTGGGCGACCTCTTTCGTTTTAGACTCGCCTATAACACTGGCGCAGCATTTAGTATGCAACCACAAAAAATTCTCCCTTTCTTATCACCAACCATTTTCTATTTACTCCTCTCTACAATTGCAATTGTACTGATGATTATTTTTTATCGCAAGCTCCCCAAATGGGATTGGGCCTCAAAACTTGGAATCTCTCTCATTTTGTCAGGTGCTTTTGGTAATATGTTTGATCGTATTCGTATTCAAAAAGTTATTGACTTTATCGATTGGGACTTCCCTGATATGATTATTCATCGTTGGCCTACATTCAACCTCGCTGACAGCTGGGTTTGTATCGGAGTAGTTTTTGTTATACTCGGCCCAATGTTCCTTGACCCTAAAAAAAAGAATAGTCCGTCAAACTCTTCTTCTGAAGTTGAACAATAATATGTCAAATACTACCCATGCCGTTACGATCGAATCTGGTAAAATTCGCCTCGATAAATACCTACAAGAAATTTACCCTGCTTACTCTCGTACCGACATCCACAAATGGATTGCTCAAGAAGCAATTACTGTAAATGAAAAGGGTATTAAAAAAAATCATCCCCTTTCAGATGGCGACACTATTGAAGTCGCCTTTCTTCTCGAAAAACCATCAATGAAGGTTGAACCTGAGCCCATGGATCTTGACATTGTCTTTGAAGATGATGATCTACTGGTTATTAATAAACCTAAAGGCCTTGTGGTACATCCAGGGAATGGCATCTACACCGGCACCCTTGCTGCTGGAGTATTGCATCACTGTAAAACTCTTTCAACTATTAATGGCGAAGAACGTCCGGGCATTGTCCACCGTCTCGACAAAGATACTTCGGGCCTCATGATTGTTGCAAAGAACGATATGGCCCACGCAAACCTTGCAGCCCAGTTAGAACGTCGTGACATTAAACGAACGTATCGGTGTCTCGTATGGGGGGCCCCCCGTGACCTTGAAGGAACAATTGATGCCCCAATAGCGCGTGACCCTCGTTATAGAATACAAATGGCCATTTCTCAAACTGGGCGAAAAGCAGTAACGCACTATAAAACATTAGAGACTTATGGCTTTGCATCATACCTTGAAGTGAAACTCGAAACAGGGCGCACCCACCAAATACGTCTGCACATGCGTTACACGGGAATACCAATTATTGGAGACCCACTCTATAATGGCCGTGAAAAACAGTCTAAAAATGTTGCCCCACTCTATAAAGCAGATGCTAAGAGAGCACTTACTTTAATGCCAAGTCAGGCACTTCAGGCGATTAAACTCCAGTTTAACCATCCAAGAACTGACGAACTCCTCACTTTTACTGCCGACCTGCAAGAAGATTTTCAAAAGTTGTTATCTTTTCTTCAGGGAACTCAGTAATGCAAATAAATAGACTCCGTGTTTTAAAAATTCTTGGCTTCCTGATAGTACTCCTATCAGGTTTTCTTATTTTACCCGGTCTTGTCGCACTCTATTACAACGAATCCACCTATATCATCTTCTTTTACACCGCTAGTGGTTCACTCGTTCTCGGTGGACTCCTCGCCAAAATAAAGCCGAAAGAGACCAAAATCAACTTTCGTGATAGTATTTTGGTGGTCTCTCTTGGTTGGATTGTCTTTTCACTCATAGGCGCCATCCCTTTTGTCTTCTACAGCCCTCTCAATTTTTCACAAGCAGTCTTCGAAACAATGTCTGGCTTTACCACCACCGGTGCCTCAGTTCTCAACGACATAGAAGCACTTGACCACTCCCTTCTCTTTTGGCGCAGCTTTACCCATTGGCTTGGGGGGATGGGAATCATCGTCCTGAGTCTCGCCATTATGCCACTCCTCGGCTCATCCGGATCAAACATATACAAGGCAGAAGTCACCGGCCCTACCTCTGATAAAATCGCACCGAAACTTCAAAACATTGCAAAGCTTCTCTGGTATGTCTATGCAGGGCTCACCATCCTTCAGATCATCACCCTCTACATTGCAGGTATGGGTTGGTTTGATGCAACCTGTCACGCATTTGGCACTCTTGCAACTGGTGGTTTTTCAACTAAAAATGCCAGTATCGCAGCATATGATAATAGTACAATCCACTGGATCATCACCTTTTTTATGCTTCTTGCGGGGGCCAACTTTGCTCTTCACATTCGAGCAATTTCGGGTAACATTGGCTACCTTTTTAGGGATATTGAGTTCAGAACCTATTTCCTTATTTTTGCCCTTACCTCACTCGCTATTGGGGGGACACTCTATTATACCGACCCAACAACTCCCTTCGCAATCTATATTAGAGACTCCGCTTTTCAAGTAATTTCAATTTTAACTACTACGGGATTTGTCAGTGCCGACTACTCTATTTGGCCCTTTTTGACCCAGTTTCTGATCTTTGGCACGATGCTCATTGGCGGGTGTGGCGGTTCGACCGGTGGTGGGGTAAAAGTAATTCGTGTTATTATTCTCGTTAAATCGAGTATTGCCGAGCTCAGAAAGTTCCTCCATCCTCAAGCAGTCATGCAGTCGAAAGTGGGTGGAAACCCCGTAAAAGAAGATGTACAGCTTAATGTCAATGGTTTTTTTATACTCTACGTTATGACAGTGATACTCACTGGTGGCCTTCTTACTGCAACAGGCCTCGACCTCGGTACCTCACTTTCAGCGGCACTCTCGAGTGTTGGGAATATTGGCCCGGGCTTTGCCGGTGTTGGTCCGGTAAATAATTATGCAGGCATATCAGACTCTGGACTTTGGATTCTCTCTGTTGCTATGCTCGCTGGTCGTCTTGAAATGTATACGGTAATACTGCTCTTCTCAACAAATTTTTGGCGGGGTAGATAAGCCTATATTCAGTACCTATTATACAGGCTTAACCCGAAAACTGAACCACCCCAAAACCCATCCTAACACTCCTGCAAGAAGCGCATATAGATCGAAAGTAGTGAAACGATAGTTATTCGCTTTTGTATACCGTTTTTTAGGGATCCCCATTCGTGCCGGTACAACACGCGGCACCCAGCCATACTGCTTAGGCGCTATCAAAACTTTGTTCCAAGTAATCGCTCCGCGCTTTTCAATATCAGTTAAGAGAAGAAGGTCTCCTACGTGAAAGCGCTTGAGTGTTGTGGCACTAAGCCGAGGGCGGCTTTTAACATCGGTATCAGGCTCCAAAATATTAACAAAGAGATGGCTTGACGTAATAAGGTCACTCTGCTTCATATCCATTGGGTTGGCAATTAAGGCAAGATAGATAATCAGATATGCGACAGCACCATACATCCCCCCTTTGAGAGCCCGGAAAAGGTTGAGGGAGAGATGTGAATAATTGATCAACTTATAGAGCCCAACAAGAATAAGCCCTAGGAATGGAAACACAAATTGAGGGTACTCCCGCGCCCCCTGAAAAGGGTCAAGTAATATAATAGAGAGCCACTCTATATCAGCAAGAAAAAAACGTATTGTGCTACTATAGAGAAAGTAGAGCCAGATAAGCGTAATTGCCAACGAGACACTCACTGCAATACGCTGATTTCGGTTTGAAGGCATAAAGGTCACTACTCGAACGCCACCAATAAGGGAGTCAGACTTCTCCCACTGAACGTGATACAGCATGAGTTTTTTCTTTTTACCTTTTGGTAAAAAACTTCCCCCTCGTTTAAGAGGAAACTCTTTTTTGAGCATCTCTTGGGTCTTTTTTGAAATACAGATTTCATCTTTACCCGCTTCACTCTCGACCCGGGCTGCAACATTAACGACATCACCAAAAACATCTGTATCCTCGATGATTGCACGACCAGAATGGATACCAATTCGAATATGAAGATTAAAGGTGTTGTGTTCTGTTCGCTCACGACGCAAAATCTGCTGACACCCAATTGCCGCCCTAAGGGCATTATCAGGGTTTTTAAATGAAGCCATAATGGCATCGCCAATGGTCTTTAGAATCTTACCCTTGTACTGCTTAATAACACTAAAGAGAAGTCTATTATGCAGGTCAACCTGAACCCGCGCCTCGACATCGCCCACCTTTTCCCAAAATTTTGTTGAATCAACAATATCGGTAAACAGAACCGTCACCTTTTTTTGGGACTTTTCAATATGTTTTGCGACGCTGAGGGATTGGGTACGTTTTATATCTGCCATGAAGATAAAATAGGATAATTATCCTATTTGCAAAGGAGAGAGTATGGGCTGGCAGATTATTTTAAAAATGTTTACAAAGGGGATCACTTCGAAAAGTGCTCACCCTCTTGTATCTCATTCCGGACTTTACCATTTAGGTCTTTTACTGCACCTGGATTAAAAGGCACTTCGCCAAATTTTGCGACTTGTTCGGCATAAAAGGTATCGAGACTTCCCATGAAACCATCGAGCTCATCGCTACGTAGTAAAAGCATACGCCCCTCTGATGCATTTGGAATACTCTTCATGAGTCGAGCGGTAATCTGTTTCATCTTACCCAGAATTGCAAACTCAGGAACACCTGCTTCTTCAAGCTTTTTCTTATAGACCATAAAGACATTTTTTTGATCTTCGTAAGTCGGTACACGAATTTCTCGTCCTTCATAGTAATCGACAATTTGACCAAATATCCATGGATTGTGCATTGCACCACGACCAATAGAGATACCATCCACACCATAAGTATTGAGTCGGTGTATAAACTCTTCAACAGTTTTGACATCACCATTACCCACAACAGGAATATGGTTGACCGCCTGTTTCGCTTCAGCTATTTTTTCCCAATCTGCTTCACCACGATACCCTTGAGTACGGGTTCTTCCATGAATAATAAAAAGATCAAGATCTTCACTTTCGGCAAGTTGTGCAGTTTCGATCACATTAATAGTATCACTATCCCACCCCAGGCGTACTTTGAGAGAGAGCGGTATTGAAATCTCTTTGCGCATTTTCTGGAGCATCTCTTGCAGGTGATCAAGATCTCTAAGAAGCCCTGAACCGCCACCGCGCTTTACCACTTTTGGAGCAGGGCACCCTGCATTAATCTCGACCATATCGGCGCCATGTTCTTGGGCCATAACAGCACCCTTAACCATCCGTTCAATATCGGCACCAAAAACCTGAATACAAAAAGGGTGCTCTTCTGGATGAAAAGACATCTGCGTTATGGTATTGGGAATAAATCGAGTAATGCCTTCAACAGAGACAAATTCTGAAACAAGTAGTCCAGAAACTCCTCCGCATACCTCTTTTACCGTTCTTCTAAAACTGGTATTGGTTACTCCATGCATAGGAGAGAGAATTGCATTAGGAAAAATCTCAAGATCTCCAACCTTAAGTATTTTTTTGTGGGGTTCACCGTAAATTTTTGACATAATAATAGGGTTGGCTGATTGTCCGTAAGTGCCCAAAGATAATTAATTTAGAGAGGGCATGCCAGCTGAGATGAATATATATTGAAATTGTAAAAAGAATATTCTCCATGCCTTGATTTTAGAAATAAGTTACATATATTTAAAACTGCACACAACATGTAGTGGTGTAACTTAGCCAGGAGTACTAAACTTGCCAAACGTAACAAAACGAGACATTGTACTAGATATCGCACGTTCAACTGGATTTACCCAGACTCAAATTAGAGGCGTTGTCGATGAATTTTTCACAATTGTCGCCAAAGAGCTCCAAGCAGATAAAAAAATTGAACTGCGTGGGTTCGGCACATTCTATACTAAGGATCGAAAACCTCGATTAGCTCGAAATCCTAAAACAGGAGAGCCAGTTCAGCTCGAAAAAACACGCGCTCCACTCCTTAAGTTCTCATCGGACATTAAAGACAAAATTAATACCACTATTGAACTCCCTACAGAAGAAAGAATTCATTCAAGCATCTAATAGGCAAAAAGAGCTGAATTTCCTTAAATTGCTCTAAATCACCCTAAATAATCAAGTTACTCAAATTTATTACCGATAGAAGAACAGTAGTTCTTCTATTTTTATTTGTATCGGAATATGTGATGCGGAGTAGCGTGAAATTTTCATTGAGAACATATTATAGCCCATTGGTGATTGTTATCGTAGCGGTTATCCTCTGTGCCTCTATTTCTTATTCTCAGATGCCTTCCTTTACAACTCAAAATGAAAAACATGTAACCCGATGGAATTTGCAGTATACGTTAGCTCAATACCACCATAACTTAAAAAAAGCAGAAGCTCAAATTCTTATCACCATTCCATTGAGTAAGAAGACCCCTGTACCTTATGCTTATTCTGAGTTCACAGGGCAAACAGCCTATCTTTCAAAAACATCTCCCGATCAAGAGGAACTCTTTTCAAGTACTCTTTCCATCGGTATCCCATTTCTTGACGGTCTTGCCTTTCTGGATTATGGAGAAAATACAACTCTACAAATAGAGTCTTTTATAAGTAATGCTTCACTCACTATTGATACTACTATTGAATCAAAGGGAGCCATCAATCTCCACGCCTTCCATTCATCTGACTTCTCTTTAGATCAATACTGGAATACCCTCCGGATGGGATATATATTACAATCGAGCACTCATACTCAAATGGGCTTTACACTCAATCGGCACTGGTTTGGGATACAGGCCAACGGGAATTACATTGGAGCACTCGAAGGAACGCTGAGTAGAACAACACCTCTCAGCTCAATGACTTATAATCTAAACTACTCAGACAATCAATACCAAGGTTCACTCAACGGATCTTACTCTGGCACTGGCTGGTCTCCCGAAATCAGTATAAAATATGGGCCGGTGCGCCTGGAAGCAAAATTTGCAACCGAGATAACCCTTACAGGAAACACGTCGATTAACCACACAACTCCCTACCTTATTGATGCATTAACGCTTAACCCCACTGACACCATTATTGACTCACTTCTCTCAGACAAAAGCCTTGATCAAGCATCACGTGGCGCTACCCATTCCACCGTGTATGAGACAAAGTCTCCTTTAAGCTTTTCGACACCGCACTTTTATACACTAGAAGTAGAACTTCTTGATAGCACTCTGTTTATGTCATACACCAAAACCTTTGGCTCATTTTCACTCGTTGCAGCACAAGATTCGTTAGATAAGGCCACTGCCGCCGACATACGAAAGCATCTCACATTCAAAGGGTACATAGATCACCTTACTATGATTCAAGCGGCTTTCACCTACGGCTATGGCGCTGCAGGTTTTCTTATAATGAACAATCTTCCCGTTGCTCAAGCAAATCTTTTTAACTATTACAAAGAGGGGAACGTACTCGACAAGGTAACGACTGCAGTCTTTGTACCAATTTTGTATGGTGGTCTCCTTGTTGGTTCCTCTGTTCAATTTGAAGTACAGCTCCATGTCGCACCAATGGTCTCTCTAAAGCTAGGAGTTCGTTATGTGTTTTAAAAATTTATTCCTTCTTATAGTGCTCCCTTCGCTCATTTACTCTGCAATAACTATTACAAAACAGCCAGAGTATGACAAAATTACCCGTCAAACATCACTCTCTTTTTCTGCAACGCCAGGCATACCAACCAATGATGTTCGAATATTTGTATCACCAATAAGTCATCCTACTATCACCAATTTTCACACGTCCATAACAGACCTTACTATCACTACCGATAGTGATTCAACGGCAGTGATTCTTTTCTCGTACCCGGACCATCTCCCTTATGGCGCATACTACGTACGAATAACTAATGCACTTCAGAGTGAATACTCCATGGAAATGCCAGCCCTCAACCCATCGCCTAATCCCGTTAAGATCAACACACCATCTTCACACGACCTCTCTTCAAACCCAACACTCACTTGGGAAAGAGATGGCCTACCCGCATTTCACCTTATTCTCTCTTCATCACCTATAGTCAACACCGACGACCTCACTTATTTTATTGATAACGCTTCTATTGTATGGCAAACAATTACTACAGAAAACAGATTTACCTTCACGCCTCAAATGGAACAGTTCCCATCACTTCTCCCGTCACAACAGTATACTCTTATCATTGCCCCAAGCTATGACATTAACTCTCCCTTACTCACCGATTTTACTACAGCATCACTTCTGACTTTTACTCAAAGTGAGCGCCCTCAAACTGATAGTAGCTTTGTTGCTCATTTTGAAAACCTATTAGGCACACTCCCTCTTGCACTCACTACCATTCAATGGATGAGTGACACGTCAAGTAATAATTCCTATGAACTGACACTTCTTGAAGCAAAAATAGAGAGAGGTATTAAAAGTTATTCAGAGGTACTCACCCGTTCCACCACAGAAAACTACCTCTCTCTCCCGCTCAATTCAATTGTAACAGCTGGTAGTTTTCGACTCCTTCTTCACACTTTAGATGGTAGTGGAACAGTCATTGGGGCAGACACTGCAGCATTTGTTATACCGGCCGACTCACTCTCTGGTGCTCATACTTCTATTGTACAATTCTTGATCCAAACTATAGACAATGGGCAAACCCGTTATTTGGACAACGCAACAATCACTCTTACATCACTCAAGAGTCGCTCAACAAAAGTTATAAAGTCAGGCTCACACCTTGCACCACTCTCTCAGGCGGGATATATTGAAGTAAGGCTCGAACAAGGCCCCTATCACATCACTATTGAAAAAATGGGATTTGAACCCTATATTACTGAAGCCTCAATTGAGTCGACCACAGAGCTCATTCAAGCAACACTCCATGCAACACCGCAACTCCTCACGGGCAGAGTAATTGACCACAACAAACTCCCCATTCCTCAACTCCAACTTATTCTAAAACGGTTCGAATCAGGACATACCTCTATGGTTACTACTGACAATCTCGGACGATACTTTGCAACAGTTTCTGAAGGTCACTATTCAATTACATCGGCGAGAAACTCTCAGTACGAAACCATTACTCAGCAAATAAGTATTCAGCGTGACAGTGTCACCGCTCTTCAAGATATTATTGTGAGCCATACCGCTCACTCTATGACAGGTGCAATTGCAGATCAAACAGCAAGCCCCATAGCCAACGCACAAATAATGGTCTATCACAAACAAGAACATATTGCTACAACTCAGACAGACCAATCAGGCTTTTTTCAACTGCAATTATCACCTGGGAGATACACTGTTCAAACCTCCAAACAGGGATTTAGTACCGTGCGCAGTGAGCATGACCTCTTTGCTCCCCTTTTTATTGATCACACACTTTCATCAACATTTAATACCGTCACCGGGAGTACTCGGCTCCGAAGAGATATTACACAAAATTCAACCACCTATCAAGTGGTTCCCGATCAACAAATCTGGATTGTTCGACAAGACTCCACAGCAGATACTCTATGGGCAAAAACTGACGAGTATGGATATTTTTCACTATCGGTCCCCTATAGCGGAACAGATGCCCCCCCCGACACATTTATAGCGGGAACACGACTATCCGAGTACGCAATTGCAGCGCTCTCGGAGCCACTTATTTTTGATGCGCCCCGCAAAGTTGAGAAGACAACACTCACACTCTATTTACAAGCAACTATTACCGGTTCTTTTACATTGAGTGATCTCTCTATGCCCCCCGTATCTCATTGTACGGCATCACTTATAGATACCACTACTCTTGTATCTTACCCCACTATACTCTACCGGAATGATAGTGCATTTGTATACAGCGTCTATAATATTCCCCGTGGTGTATATCGGTTTTCAATCAATGCTCCAGGGTTTTCACAAAACGCCCCATTTATTATGAACGACCTCGAAAACATAATTGCCCCCCGTAACCTCTATACCATTCCCCCTATAGTGCTCACCCCTCATTCTGAGGTGAGTACCTTTATTGCAGTATCACAATTGAACAATACAATGCCCCTCAAAGCAACCGTGGACCTCACCCTTCCCCTTTCACGGATACTCGACACGGACTCAACCTACGCACTCCCCGATGGGATCTATCACTACTCCGCAACAGCCCACAACGACACCTTACTCCCTATAGCTCATGCGACACTATCCGTTACTTCTGGCGATACTATCATGCTCCCTTTTAATGTCGCACATAATCCCGCCCCCCTCTACAACTCTCCCTACCCCGGAACCTATACGCTGACTGTAACAAGTAGCGATAGTATCGATTCAGGATATGTTTATTACGAAACGCCCTTTGGCATCATCACCGACACCATCATTCAGCAAACGGTAACTCCAACCCAAACGTCAATACTTTTTGGTATGCCCAAACAGATTGCTCTTTCAGCATACTCCTTCAAAATTTTTGTAAATGGTATCTGTTACTCAAACAATCAACCTGGGCATCAATTTATTACTCAATTTAGTAATGCGTCATCTGATACTCTTATAGTAAGTTCACCACTAAAAAAATCATTCTCCACACTCACACAACAAAACCTCACCTTATCACTCTCAGTTTCAAATAGTAACGGTCACGATATCACCACGCTACTCAACATGCCACAATCCCCCTATACTATAAACTGGAGTATTTCTGACCCTACTAAAACCATTGTACCCATTACCCCTGCACACATCAATTTTAATACGGGTACCCTTCCAGGAAATATTCAAGTAGCCGCAGCGGTCTCTTCGGGAACTAAAACAATAATCCACACATTTTCTATTACCCTTATCGAGAGTACCTTAGATTCGCTTTCCGTGATATTCCCTCCTCATTATCTCACATCAACCATCGGTGGCGACACTCTTTCACTTATGTACCTCGGGCATGACTCCTCATCAAACACACCCATGCTTATCACCCCACCCCTCACCCTCAGTCCCAACCAAGCGGGTACTATCATTGGTTCACATATACATATAGACAGTAATTTTATTGGCCCACTTTCAGTCATAGCTACTCTCCCTAATCTATCTGATACACTAACACTCTCCGTGGGGCAGAGTGTCTCTTCTCTGAATAGTGCCGACACGTTATTTCATGACTCTCTACTCAGCATCGTCCTCCCCGACTCACTCTTTTTATACAATACAGGAACAATTCATCTCCATAAAAGAACCGTCGAACAACTTTCACTCCGCTCACCGACCACCACGCTCTACAGTGATTTTTACGCACTTGATTACCCCTACGGACAAAAGCCTTATGGACTCCCATCCTTAAACTTCTCTATCCCTGAAGAAGATAGAACCAGCAAGCATCCTGCTCTTTTCTATGATGATTCGAGCAACACTTGGCTCCCTTTTACACAGCCTCAAAATACTTCTCAGATGTCCTTAGCTACCAAAATACCTACATCTCTTGGCTATAGCATCTTAACAGACTCACTCATTGCGTTTACTGTTATTACTGGGAGAAATGGATATTATGGTTTAACCAATGCTTTACGAGACCACACACTCCCCGAACTTGCCATAACACCGAACCCTTTTTCACCCTCTGTAACTGCTGATAGGGATGGAAATAGTCAACCAGGAACGCGCATCGATTTTTACCCATTTCACCATGAGTACTCAGAGCTCGAAGTGACACTTACTCTCTACAATATGAATGGTGAAATTGTACGTACCCTCGCACAAAATGAACTTTACTCAACCGAACAACAAAGCACCTATTGGGATGGGCTCACTGACTCAAACCGTATGGCTCGCAATGGACGCTACCTCCTCCGCTTCACCTCCTGCTCATTTGGTTCCCAGTCTCACATTCAAGATGTTCTTAAGCCAGTGGTGCTTTTTAAATGATGCGATCAATTCTCATAACCATGGTACTCTTTTGTACGCTGACCTACTCAAAATCACTGCCACCCTCTCTGGCTATTTATACTCCTGTTGAGCACAATACCACTCTTCTTGAACTTGATATATTACATAAATCCCTTCACATGGCATTTGCACAATCAGGGTACTTCTCAGTCCTCTCAATAGACGAAACAGAAAACCGCCTTACAACTCTGGGCGAAGAGAGTTCAACAAAATGCCTATCAAACCTCTGTTTTTACCTCACCGGAAGAAAACTCTCAATTGATCTTGCGTTGGGGTCGTACTTTTCAAAAAAAGATGGGGTCTACTACCTAGAGGTGAGTCTCTATGATATTCATTCACTAGAAAACATTGCTACTGCGTCAAAGTCCATTAAGGCATATCACAAAGAAGACATCGTTATCCTGAGTAAAGCTGTCGCAGAGGAACTTACAGGATTTCATACTCCACTAAAGGAGCAGAATAAACCAAAGAATTTTGATTCTAATCATAGCAGTTATGCTAGTTGGGGCGTTGCAGTTGCATCACTCACTGCTGTAGCCGGATACATCCTCTATGACAACCATCTATTTGACTCAAAGGATGATAACACCACCGTACTCAGCAGTCCATTAACTCCTAATACGGCAAGACTTTCGGGGCTCCGTGGCTTCTATGCATCGACTCCCTCGGGGGCGCGTTATAAAGCAATGGGCTCTATCGGTGTCTCTATGGTTAATGATGGATTTGCACCACTCATTAATCCGGCAGGGCTTGTACACCTTACTCATAAAAGCATTACAGTCTCTCACGCAACACTCCCTGGCGATGTGTCACAACTCTATATGAGTTACTCATCAATGCTCATTAGAAATCTATTTCATAGTCAAGCAGTTACGGTAGAAGGGGATGATCTGGTTAAAGAGTTTCAATTTCTCTCTTCCTATGCCACAGACCTCTCTCTCTATTCAAAATACCTAACTGCTGTACGTGCAGGTATCACGTTCAAAGGCTATGTTGTTACAACGGGCACCGATGGGACAGGCATAGAGAAATCTACTGGCCGTGGGCTCGGCTACGGTGTGGACTTGGGTATTCAATGGAGCCTCCTTAATAACTTTCATTTTGGGGCACAACTTAAAGATCTCTATAGTTCAATCCACTATAAGAATACCTTGACCGATTCAAAATACACAGAGGACCTCCCTCCTCTCTTTACCATCGGCGGGCATTTTGAAAGTGACTTCGCCCTGAATCTAGGGCTCAGTATTCAAAAAGGCCTCTACGCCGACCAAAAAGATCACCTTTCTCTCGGGTTCGAAAAACAGATCCTCGGCATCTTGTGGCTTCGGTCAGGTATGACACAAATATTAAATCAAGAGGGGTTTAGAAAGTGGGGTATTGGCTTTGGCTTACAACATAAGCAAGGGCGCTTTACAGTAAAAATTGACTACAGCTATGATTACGGGTATGAGAACTCAGAAATTTTTAATAAAAAGCAGAACGTTACCATGGCTATTCTATTTTAAAAGCATCCTTAGGCCCTACTCTTCAATAAGAAAATGGTCGAGAATATCTTTTTCTTCTAAGAGTTCGATAATCGCCTTACTTGGGTTTTTAATATACACCTCATGCCCCTTTCGCATTGCTGAAATTACAATGAGTGATTCGGCATCTATAAAACCTACATGTTCAAAATCGAGAATAACCTTACCTGGTTTCAATTTTTTAAGGCAATGATTAAATTGTTCAGTTCGTGATACAAACCCTTCAAGTTTTATTATCTGTTCACCAGCATTATTTTCACTAATGCGGCAACTAAAGGAAATGCCACTTTGACTACGCGCATTCTGTTCGAGCCCTTCGTACTCCTCGCAACTCATGCAGAGTCGTAAATATCCATCAAGCTGTGTCATCTGAAGAACATTCAACACCGCAGGAGTCATGCCCACAAGTACAAACTGCAAATCAAAGCTATCGAGCAACTTAAATAGTTTTAGAAACATCGTGAGATGCTGACTAAAAATCGATTCTATATTTTGAAGGTCAAACACCACATCTTTTTGTTCTTGCATCATTTTTTTTTCTACAAACAAATAGATCTCATCAACTAACGATTCCCGTAACTCACCTGGAGTGAAGCAGTGATACGTCTCTCTGTTACTATAACCCAGTACATCCATATTATTTCTTCTTTTCCACAAGAGGAACAGTCACGATTTTATCACCATCAATTTTAATTTCTACCTTCTTTAATGAATTATTGAATACGTTATACCGCCCACCCAATTCAACCTGAAGCTCAGGGTAGAGTACCTGAAAGGTTAAGAGTGCATTCACATTTTTGGCCGACATAAACTCTGAAGTTAGGCGACCACTCTCACGCATTAATAACTCTTTTTTTCTGAGTATAATTGTGTACTCTTCAATTCCACTCTTAAGCAAGTCAACATCGTTCTCATCTTTCTCTGTTTTAATTTTTAGCCGTAACGATCGCAATCGCTTCTCTCTAACCTCAAGTAATTCATCCATTTTTTGACTCAAGGTATCGCACTCTTCCATCTTCTTTTTAAGTGACTCAGAAGACTTGTCTTCAAATACTATTTTTGTAGTAGTTTCTTGTTTACTGCCACACTGATATATTTCACAAGTCTCTTCCAGTTTTAGAGTCGAAGCGTTTACTTGACAATTGTTTTCTGTTGCATCAAGCTGTCGAGCCGATACATTACAGTTTGTCATAGATTTTTTAACAGTGACCTTTCCTCCAGCCTTAACAGTCGTGTCTTGAATCAGGTAGAGATTCACATCTTTCTTTGCTTTTATCTCCCCTTTCTCTTTACCAAAAACCCCTTGATTAATGGTAATGCTCCCCCCCGAGGATTCAATATATGCAGAGTCGACTTGCCCTTCAACTATGACCTCACCAGTTGCAACAACTTTGAAATCTGGGAGCACACTCCCCAATATCTGTACATCACCTTCGTACTGAATATTTCCCGATTCAAAGTCAACATCACCTTGAACGATATATAAGAGACCAACGCATATGGCACCTTTGTCACGATACAGGTATCCAGAATCTTTAGCCGTAAGCTCATTACCATCTTCAGAAAGAACCGTATTCACCCCTGCAAGCATAACAGCTTCTTTACCAGGGGTTGGCTCTATTATTTCACCAAAAACATCTTTCCCCTCTTTACCGGGACTCGGCGGAATACGCACCGCAATAAGCTCATTTTTTTTAACCTGCTTTATTTCACCGACATTCCGGAAATCCGCTTGGCCACCATCTATTATAAGGGGTTTTGCCTCTTTATCGACCTCTATCTCTTCTTTCACCTGCCCATGCTCACCATCTTCTGCAGGAAGCGCACAGGCGACAGTGACCCACGCATCTTTTTCACCTCGTTTAACAACCTTTGCAATAAGGTCCCAATCTAGGCCGAACCTAACATTCTTCTTAGTAAGGATATACTCGATATCTTGTGTAGTAATATCAAATGAGCGATGCTCTACATCAGATGATAAATAGAGCTGTACTTCGGTCGGAGATACTTTAAGCTCTAATACCGAATGCTTCTCTTCATTAAAAAACCTAAATGGAGAGCCTACAAATTCACTTTTCCCACTCGATGGTGATTCAAGAACTGTTTTAATCCGTTTTAGATCAAAGTTCATTATGTTGGCATTTAATAACTCACGCCTAAAATCATCAATTTTTATGAGACCTTGAGATCCACGTTCGAGAGTAAAATAGGTACCATCGTCCCTTATTTCAACCGACAAGTGTTCTTCAAACATGGGAAAGAGTTCCATGTGACATCCCGTTACTTTAGTTTTTTATAGTATTATGATACGATTTTATAAACCAAAAATCCAGAACTGTGTGCTATCTTCTGAGCTTTTAGTCCCATTTCTCTGCAAAAATCACCATATTTGAGGAATTCATTGGCTACGAGATATATAACGCCATCTGGCCTAAGTTGTTTTGTACAGCTTTTGAGCCAGATCCGCCCCATATCTACCTCTGTAGATTTTCCAATATGGAACGGAGGATTTGTTATAATAACATCAAATGTTTGAGAAAGCCCATCAGTTATAAAAGTACAGTGGGCAACCGCAGGTGTTTTCCCTGCTCTAAAGTTTTTATTTGCACAAGAGACCGATAGTGCATGAGCATCCGTTGCAACAATCTCTTTTGCCCCCAGCTGATGTGCTGCCAGTGAAAGAACACCCGCTCCACACCCTACATCAAGTACTGATTTACCCTTAAGGTCAGGGAGAGCTTCTATAAGAATTTGAGATCCAGCATCAGGTTTCTTAAACGCAAACAGACCCGGGCTGTTTACATAACTAAAGGCCCCCTTTGATGTCGTAAGAGTAATAGTGGAATTAACGTCCTCTTTTTCACATTCTAAGGTTTGAGATAGGTCAATCTCAAATACCCTACTCGATGAGCCTATTTCAATACAGGCCCCTTTGATTCCTAGACGTTTGAGCTTGTTGAGAAAGCTCTTTGCTCCTTCATCATTAGTACCATACGTATACAGAGTACCCTTTTCTGAATTCCTGATCACAGATTTAATAATAGCAGTACTGTACTCCCATGACTTATGGAGCCTAAAGAGAGAGACCTCATACCCATTTATTTGGGTATCAATATCATCAAGAAGGCAGGACTCACCCGCCTCTTTTAATGCATCCATCTGTTCGTTTGTTGCACAGAAATCTTGATACAAAACATTACAACAGACAATACGATCGAATAATTGAGAAAAATAAGCAACCAATGCACCTGAACCTGAATCAATACATTGAATGGCTGTACCGCTAATATTAAGCTTTTTTAAAACGAGTTTAACGGCGTTGTCAGTTCGAGGGTCACCGGTACAAAGATCACTTGTTACGTATGAAAGATCTTTATACTCAGCTTGATATAATGAAAGATGATGAGACGATGATTGAGTCACTCTATATCCATAGGCCTCTGTGGCCTTATTTGTTCTCGAGAGCTTTATCTTTTAAAATTTTTAACAGTTCGTCAAAACCTTTATCTTTGATAATCTTTCTAAACTGTTCGCGATAATTTCTCACTGTTGAAAGATCATCAATTATGAGATCCCATGCCATCCAGACTCCATTAACCTCTTCAAGTTTATAGACCAACACTGATTCGGTCCCTTTGTTCCACATGTGGGCTGTAATTTTTGCCCTACCCTTCTTAATTTTGGGTTTCTCATAGACTGTCGAATCTGCTTCGTACACTTCAAGTTTCTTAATAGAGGCATTCTCTACCATCTCTTTAAAGTTCGCAACAAACTCTTTCTTCTTCGTTTCAGGCTGTTTTTTCCATGTAGTACTCGAAAGGGATTTTTGACCCATTTTTTGAAAATCAAAAATACTATTAATAAGTTGCTTGATAGTCTCCTTTGGGGCATCTTTCTTTTTAAGAAGTTTTTGAAGCTCAATATCTTTCTTTTTTATGAGAGTAAGAGGCGATTCAGCCGCCCATATAGATTGTAACGATAAACATAATACTAATGTAATTAACCATTTCATAGTGGTCCTCCTGTTTTGGCCAATGTAGCATTATGTTTTGCTACTGACCAGCCTGACCGCTCAAAGAGTCGGCCTACTTCGATATTGTAGGTATATACAGATTTTAAGTAATTTCTTTTCGCACCGATTTTTGCTTTAAACGCCTTAATGAGTGCTCGTGCTTCTGAAGGATCAACATCATACTTCATTGCTGCCCCCTTAAACCACGCTTTTGCTGCACGAAGCGATGCACGTGCACTTGAAAGAAGTGTTTTAGATTTTTCATATTTCCCATACTGTTCATCAAGAAGAAGAACCAAACCCCGTTCAGCATATGACTCTTTGCGCTGTAACTGGCTGAGCTCCAATTTTTTCTTTGAATAGTTCTGGTAACGCGACCAAATATTCAATCGGTATTTTAATCCAACTCCAATAGCTCCTGATATTTTATTCAAGGGGTCCTCAGAAAAAGCTTCGTCAGAAAGTGACCGTCTATCTCCTGCCCACGACTTAGCGTATTCGGCACTCGCAAAGAGAAATATTTCGGGCCCTAACTCACCTTTAGCCAAATCCTTAAGAGCATTCATTGCCTTTAAGCCATATTTGAGCATTTGCAAATCAGGGTGGGAACGTGTTAAGTAGCCTTTAAGTGAGTCGAGTGAGGGCACTGGTTCTTTTCTCACTACTAACAGTGAATCAATAAAGGTGAAGGCTGTATCACTTGCATAGCCTAAACTAAATGCTGCAGCAAGCTTTGCCCGGCGAACCCCAAGACGACTCTCTTCCACGCCTTCTGCAATTGCATATTTATTACTTTTTAGTTCGAGAAGGTCGAATTGAGAAACTGATTCATCTTCGTCAAAAAGCATGTCATCAATTTTCTCTTCAATTTTTGTCATTTGAGACTCAACCTCTAGAGCAAGCTCATGAAGATCTTGTGCATACAGATAGCCATAATAGTACTCCTGTAATTCACGCTCTTTTTTTAATTCACTACTTGTAATATTCCAGCTAAAATAATCTCGATCAGCCTTCGCTGCCTTCATTCCCGAATTATAACGAAACAGGTTGAGGGGTTGAACCATTTTAATCTCTGTTACAAATGCAGGACCCCACTTCTTAAAAGAGGAAAGATCATACTCTGTCTTTGACTCTAATATGGAGAGTGAATCATATTGAACCCCACCAAGAGTTACATCAGAATATTTTGTGGTCTCATAAGTACTTTTCAGGCCTGGAGCAGGGCCCCAACCAGCAGTAAACTCAAATCGGGGCAGTATCGCTCCCATTCTAATTTCATCCACTTTATGTTCTTTGAGTTTTTTGCCAAATCGCTTTTCTTCAAGGCGGCCATCATTTGCAAGACCTTCTTTAAGAAATTCAGAAAGAGAGTAGGTAGGTTTAATCGCCGTAGTACCAATACTCAAAAGCGAAAGCGCCAAAAATATTATAAGTTTAAACCGTAGGTATATCATGAGACAAAAAATACAAATTTTGCTATCAATTACCGCCACATTTGACCATTTAGAAACCAACTGACCTAAAAATGATAAAAATTGCATATGATCAAAATATAGTTGAAGCAGAATCGCTCCTATCTGACCTCTTTGACCTCACCCCATTTGATGGAAGATCACTCACCGCAAATTTTTTAGCACCTTTTGAAGGGTTATTGGTTAGATCCGTCACAACCGTCGATCATCACTTGCTCTCTTCCAGTTCCCTCTCATTTGTGGGTACTGCAACAGCGGGAATCGACCATATTGACACAGACTACCTTACAGAGTCAAACATTGCCTTTTCCTCAGCAGCCGGGAGTAATGCCACTTCTGTAGCCGAATATGTACTCTCATCACTGAAGGAGTGCAATCTTCTCGATACATTAAACTTGAGCGTTGGAATTATAGGGTATGGTCATGTAGGAAAAGAAGTGGCCCGTATTTTAAAAGCTTTGGGCTTTATTGTACTCCCTTATGATCCTCCACTTTTTGAATCGGGAAACACTGACGACCTTGTATCCCTTGATGAACTCTACGAAGCAGACATTCTCACGCTTCACACTCCCCTCACAACAGCTACCCAATCTGAGCACCCTACCTCTGGTATGATAAGTCGTTCCTTTTTAAGTAAATTCAAAAAAGGTCTTACACTCATCAATAGTGCGCGAGGCGGAATTATTATTGAAGAAGATGTCATGACGCTCTCTCAAGAAGGCTTTTTTAAAGATATCATTCTCGATGTTTTTAACAATGAGCCGACTCCTTTTCCAGACTATCTTTCCTGTGCTCGATTTTACACCCCCCATATTGCAGGGTACTCGTATACAGGAAAGGTGAGAGGTACTCTCATGATGCGTGACGCCCTCATCCATCATTTCAATCTTATTACACCTCCTGCGACAGCCCCTATTACCACACAAACACTCTCTTTGGAAGGGCTTACCGCTACAGATGCTCTTGAAAAAGTACTTTCGTCAGTCTACTCAATTCAAGGAGACTTTAATCGTTCTCAAGCCATTATGGAACAGAATGATGGAGTACTTTTTGACACACTGAGAAAAAAGTACCCTCATCGCCTCGAATATTCAGATTATTCTATTAAAAATATCCCTTCAGCCAAGTTAAAAGAACAACTCAAAAAACTCGGCTTCACTATCCAAGACTAATACATTAACGCCCAACATCAGCGTGAAGAGCTTTAAGTAACTCTAGTATTTCTAAATCTAAGGGGAACTTTTCAGCCCCCTTTTTAAGATACATTAGTGCATCTTCAACAGCATTAAGCATAATTGAAGCTTTGCCTAAATTCAAATAGAGATCTGCAGTATCACCCAAAATCAATCCAAAGAGCAATACCTGCCTGCAAAGTCGATACTCCTCAGCATCAAAGAGGAGGCTCAGTACCTTCTCAGAGCTTATTAATTCACCATCACGAAGGGCAACGCCAATTCTCAACAAAGCAACTGCAAGAGGTTGATTATTTTTTTTGTTCCAGTAGTCTCCCAAGAATGAGCATGCTTTAATTTTTATTTGCTGATAATCAACAGGCACCAAAGTTGGCTGTTCCTGAAAATAAAAAAGATTCACATACTGCACCACCGCAGATTCTATATCGCCAAGAGCAGTCAACACTTGTGCTTTTACAAGGATTGCTTCAACCATACTCGGCGTCTGCTCTAGCGCAGAATTAATAACACGTTCCGCTGTATTCAATTCACCAAGTTCCGCATAGCACGCAGCAATTTTGACAGGACACATTTCCCGAATATGCGGGTCTTCCCCGGTACTATTTGCTCGTTCTAATGCTTTTTGATACCACTCCAATGCGACGGGGAAATCTTTCAAATCTTGATAGGCGCCCGCAATTGAATAGAGCTTCACCACTGTGACACTCTGAGGCTGATCTTCAATTTCCTGCTTCATGATATTCAAATTACGATGCTGTTTATCGACAACAATAGCATCATCAACGTACCCAGTATGAATAACTTTTATGGTAGTAAACTCAACAGAAATTCTTTCTTGATCAAGTGCCGGAAGCACCTGTTCATGTACTTTACCCGTAAAGCGTATGCCCGGCTTATTAGGGAACACTCGTATCTGATTAAATACAGAACCGGTTTTTCCTCCGTCAGTACTATTTTTAACCATCACTCCATACGCTTTATCTGCAGTTCCAGATAATAGCTGTTTAAGGCGCACTAGATCTTCAGGCAGTACAACATCATCCGCATCAAACCAGACAATCCACCGCCCTCGCGCTCCTTCGAGTGATACATTTCGAGCCTTTGCAAAATCACCTTCCCAAGGCGTAGATCGAAGCTCTCCACCAAACTCCTCAATTATTGCAGGAGTCCGATCACTACTTCCCGTATCAACAATGATCAATTCATCCCACAACCCTTGTATCGAATTGAGTAAGTGAGGCAAGACCAACTCTTCATTTTTAACGATCATACAGACTGAAACATCGATACTCGAATCGGATGGAGTCGACTGTGATGATTTGGGGAACGTTTGTTGATAACGCCCCTGGGCATTGGCGAGGGAAACCCGATCCCCCTTTTGTTCATAAGCAATACAGAGTGCCTGCCATGCTGTCTCATCAGCCTTTGCATTTCGCTGAACCGCATCTTCGAGCCACCCGATCGCCTCATCAATTCTATTGCAACTCAAATGACTTTTCCCAAGGAATATTCGAGACTCAATTACTTCCGGATATTCATCTTTAAGACGTGTTGCCCATGCGATAACTCGATCAAATTTCTGCTGAGTAGTATAGAGTTTACACAGATGAAAGTAACTATACATTTTTATCACATCAAACTGGTTTGATGTGCCCGTATGTAACATATCCATACCAGCAACCTGAATTAAATAGGTCTCTGCAGTTGCAACATCATCCAATTTAAGATAGCTCTCTGCGAGATAGTAATAGGACTCTAACTTCTTAGGATTAAGCTCAATTCCTTTTAAAAACCACTCTTTTGCTGAATCAAAATCACCCTTCAATTGATATGAACGCCCAATGCACGAAGGAAGATCATTGTAGCAATCTGCATTTATCTCTCTACAATGGGGAATAGAAAAAGAGTGCTTATAGGCTACTATGCTTTTATCTAACTCACCAATTATTGCGTAAGAGTCTCCGAGTTGCATCGAGATAATAGGGTCTACATCAATATCTTTATCATTCTCTAATAGATCTAGATTTCTCTGTGCTTTAAGCTTTTTTGTTTTCGGGTCTTCGTACCCTGTATGGTGAATCGTTGTTTCAGTAAAAAAAGAGTAAAGCCCCATCTGTGCCGCACTAAATACCACTTGTTCATGTACCGCGCGCTCAAAGCGTATCTTCGGATGCCTTGGAAACATCCTTGTTTGCATAAAGCGAGTACCGAGAGCAAGACCTGCCTGAGTGTTGATTACCTGAAACCCAAACATTCTATCCATGGGGGCAGTCTTCAATTTATTAAAATTAATAATCTGATCTGCTGGCACTCTATCATCTGCATCCATCCAGAGAATCCAGCTTTTTGTTGCAGCGTCTATACTCAAATTTCGTGAATAGCTGAAATCGCCAATCCATTCAGATTGAATAACCGTAACCGGTAGTTGTTTAATAATTTCAAGAGTCCTGTCTGTTGAACCGGTATCATTTACTATAATCTCATCAGCAAAGGGAATAAAACTACGAATTGCCGCTTCAATATTTTCCTCTTCGTCCTTCACTATCATGCAGACCGAAAGAGTGTTGGGAGGGCCAAGGGGATTTAGCGGTTGTTGTATCGTTCCAATCAACGCATTGACATCATTAGGATTAATACTCGGCATAGAGTCCTTTTATTCGATTAATAATTTGTTCTTTTCTCACTGGTTCAATAGGAATATACTTAAGACGATCCAACACGAAGGAACTATTTTTAAGGCTCTCTATTGTGTCGAGCAAGTTTTCTATACAGCCATCATTATAACCCAACTGTAACGAAGTAAGAAAACAATGTTGCGCATCTCGAATATTCCCCTGTTGATAGAGAACTATTCCATATTCATTGACAAAAACTGTATTGGTGGCATCTCGCTGAAGCAGACGTTTATACTCTGTACAGGCTTGATCTAATTGACCTACCCCAAGTAACATCCGAGCGAAAGTATGTTCATGGCTACTAACCGAAGGAACACAGTGGTACTTTTGCACAAAGGCCTGAGCGATGTCATACTTTTTAAGGGCCACTAATACTTCGACATAAGCCCAAGGATCAAAAGTAACTGACCCATGGGCCTCAATTACTTTTTCAAACAACTCGCACGCTGTATCAAATGTATTAGCATCTTTATACCCAAGCCCAAGAGCCGTAAGACTATTAATATAGAGAGCATTACTCGACTGTGCAATAGTACCTACTGTCCGTTCTTGCTCTAAACCATTGACAACTTGAGTATACAATACTCGTGCACCATCCCAATTTCCACGCCCCATAAGTATTCGAGCCAACTTGTAGTGTGCGGTATAGGCTGTAGGATTTAAACTCGTTGAAATATCGAACCACTTCTCAGCCATATCCATTTCCGCTAACACCTCATAGGTATTAGCGATAAGGAGTGGAAGCGTCACATATGCATGAGTATTTTTTTCACCCAACGGATTGTGATACCCTGTTTCATATACCCTGAGGGCATCTCGATACTCACCTTTTTGATAGAGCGCATTACCATATTCCATAACCACATAAAGATCATCACTCTTTTTGGCATACTCTTTTTTAAGAAGTTGATAATTACGTTCAGTTTTTTCAGCACGCTTTTCTGCAGTCAAATATCCACGGTGTTCTATAACAAAATTACTCTCTTCAATAGGAACATTAGTTGCAATACATGAAGACCGGAGTTCCTCATGAATAGCCCCTTTAAACTGTACCCCTCTCCCATTGGGAATAATACGTAACTGTCGAAACTTTTCTGATTCAACAGCACCTTCACGTGGATTTTCAACAATAGCTGTATAGGCTCTATCCCCTGCAACTTCACACATCTGTTTGAGAACTGTAATAGAGTTCTCTGAGAGCCGATCATCAGCATCAAGCCACAATATTGTTGGCTGGGTCGCAAGACTCAGGGAATAGTTTCTTGCAAGAGAAAAGTTATCACACCATTCAAAGTGATGAAGCATCCCAACAGACTTCTTTATAATAGAGATGGTATCGTCGGTTGAGCCAGTATCAACAATACAAAGTTCGCAATTAAGGCTCATTAATTCAGGCAACAACTGAGCCAGATTTTCTGCTTCATTTCTTACGATCATACAAATTGAGAGATCCATACCTCGTGACCTCTTTTTATTACTGAGTAAGCTCAGTCAATACCGATTGAAGATGAGGGTGCTGTTTTATAGCTGCCTGTAAAAGTACTACTACTTCATTCTCTACACCAATAGACTTGGCAGCATCATACAGGTTAAAGTAGTAGTCGCTCACAGAAGCATTCCGCTGTATCGCATCGATAAAGTATATATATGCTTTTTGTGCATCCCCTAAATAGAAGTAGTATATCCCATAGAGGTTATAGGTCATGTCAGTGGCACGTCCTTGAGTAAAAATAGTATCAAGCATCCCCTGGACCACATTGGTCTGTCCATCAGCCAAAAAGGCCTGTATCTGTTTGTGCACCGCATCAACATCAACCCCTTCAACCATATTAGCTGCGGTAATAATTTCTGTAGACCCATTCTCTATGACGAGCGCAAATTCCTTTATAAAGTAGGAGCGCCTCTGTTCTGGGTCATTTGGGAGCATTACTTGACAATCGATCCCATTGACTTTTTGCCAACGTGTATACTGCTCATTATAAAACAACGAATCCACTACTGGTTCAATATTCTTAAGGGTAAGTTCGCATTTCGAAATCATCGACTCAACTTCGCCCTGAGTGTAACTCATCCCTTTTGGTGGATGAACAGGCCAAGGAAGAAGCTCTCGAGTACTCTTATCGATAAGCCGTTGATAATAAAAACGATTCTCTACCGTTGCGTAAATTACTCCTTGAGCAGTAAGAAGTGAGTGTATTTTCTTTAAAAACCCTACCCCATCTTCAACATAATTTAATTGAGGCCCCAACACTACCGCATCACATTTAAAATCGATTTGTGCAGTCCATTCACTATAGATCGATGTCGATGCAACCGAGCACTGGCTCGGAAAGTTACCATCATCTGGATAATTGAAAAGAAGATTATTCACCCGCCAACCTTTAGCAGACAGATCGACACAATCCCCTTGAGACCCATCAATAATCAACAGCATATTTTGAGAGGGAGTTACCGGGCGCCCTAACGCAGCTGTTATACCCGTCTCCATATAGTGCATGCTTAGTGTTAAAGAAGTATCCTCAATCATTATTGCCCCTTTTAGCCAATTGTCTCAGCTACTTGTTGTAATGACGGATCGAGAGTCACCGCTGTTTGAAGCACCTCTCTCACTTCTGCTTCACGTCCAATTTTTAACGCAGCATCCCATAAATTCAAAAGACTATCTTGGTCAAGAGGCTTGAGTTCTACTGCTCGAGAGATTAATTTAAAAGCATCCTGATAGTTCCCCCAATAGTAGGCGATAATTCCCAGTCCATTGTAACAATCTATGTTATCGGGCTCTTGGTCCAACACCTCAGTAAAGAGCAACACTGCAGCTTCATACTCCTCAGACTCTACCAGTTTTTTAGCAGCGGTAACCTTATCTTGTAATGGATTTTCTACCGCATCAAAGTACACCGCTAACCGTGAAGGTCGTTGACCACTGCGAAGCTCTTGTTTAATACTTAAGAGGTCTTTATTTGTGGGTGCTACTGCGAGGGCTTTATCAAGATATCTCTCAAATTCTGTTTCTCGCTCTATCAGTAGAGAGCAGTCATACATATTCATTACAGCATCCGTATACCAAATATTTATCTCAAGAGACTCCTTAAAGTACTCCCATGCACTCTCTTTACTACCACCATACCAAAGAATCAGACCTTTATTATTAAGAGCCCGATAATTATGGGGTTCTTTTTCTAAGATTTCATCTACAGTACTCTCGGCCTTTTCAAGCATGCCTTCACGAATTAATGTCTCAACTCCAATGTTCATCTCACGGTAGTATATGAGACTTTGAGGATCAACGCTTTCGTTCTTAAGAGATTTAATCTCTTCGTAACAACGACGTACCGTATCAAGTTCTGGTTTCATTGCAAGGCCATACTCTAATATTTCAACCAAGCGTCCCCATAATTTCAATCGCAGTCCTGCATCATAAAGATTCAGTAATGTATCTTCATCAGTAGGGTTATACGAAAGCGCTTTGTCAAAATATTTAAATGCTTCATCATAAATCCCACGATAATACGCTTGAACTCCATACAAATTATAGAGTTCGAAACCCGACTCACCCTGGGCGCGTTTCTGGTCCAAGAGAGCTGTTGCCTTCACAAACTCATGGGCCTCTATAAGGGCTTCAATCTTTTCAACCCAAGCTCCATCAAGTACATCACTTTCATTGATATGTATCTCTGCTAAGAGGTCGGTAAATGCTTTTTGGTGCGGATATTTACGGGCAAATACTTGGAGCACATTCACCATATCTTGAGCTGTTGAATGTTCACGCAAAAAATCGGTAATCGCTAAGGCAATTGCAGAGTTGTCAGGATCAAATTCAAGGCCCCTACAGAAGAATGTATAGCCGTCCATTGGGTGATTACGCTCTATTGCTGTCAATCCCAGTCCAAAATAGATTTCGGAATCTCGATCATTCTGAGCAAGCTTCTCAAGAAACAGTCTACTTGCCTCCTCATAGTTACCGCTCCGTAGGGCAATCCATGCAGAATCGTGAAGATGTTTCTCTTCTGCACTCCTCTCTTGAGTATTCTCTCCATGCACAACAGGGAGAGTCACACCTGGAAGCTGAACCCGATTATGAGAAAGTGTTGCCCTTCCCTCTTTCCACTTTTCATCAAAGAGCTTCTGATTTTTAATCATCAACTCATTCCAGTCGCAATCCGCTTGACCAAAACTTACGCTTCCATAATGGAATATAAAACTGTCATCAGCAACTAATAATTTTTTACCACTATAGAGCACTCGACATGAATAATCATCATCTTCAAAGTTACCAAAACCAAACTGCTCATCAAAATAGCCAATCTCAGAAACGGTTTCTTTCGCCATGAGCATACAAAAACCCTTAATGCGAGTAAACTCCCAGGCAGCACACTCATTTGCCTGTTGATACTGATCGATATAACTCGGAATCGCTGCCACCGAGTCATACATAAAGCCTTCGACCATTTGTGGCCCTGCAATTGCGTTAGAACGCGGTGCCACGATACCGGCCCCAGGGTGATTCTCTGCTGCACGCACTAGGTTTTCTATACTTCCTGGCCCAACGATTGTGTCATTATTAAAAATGAGCAGATAGTCACCAGTAGCTCGATCAATTCCCTGATTCCAACCAGCTGCAACACCTCTGTTCTCACTGTTATTAATCACAATAGCACCGGGTATTGAGTTAAAATACTCTTGAGTACCATCAGTTGAACCATTATTAACCAAAACCAGTTCATACTGCTGAGTGGTATACTTTTGAATCGACTCAATACACTGCTTCGTATACTCCATTTTATTTAATGCGAGCATAACGATGGAAACTTTTTTATGTAATGAATACTCTCGTCTACAAGGAGCTGTGGTAACAATAATTTTCTCAGCTGTTGCATAGAGTATTTCTTCTCTCGTAAAACTTTCCGTTTTACTTATAACTGAAGCATACGACGCATCGATATCTACAGGATCACACTCATACGGATCAATTGATTCAATAGTCAAACCTGCCAATTGCGCTTCGCGAATCACATCAATCGGCTGTACTCCTTTTTGAGTAAACCCCTCTCGATCTCTACTTTGAAACATACTGTTGTCAAATATAAAAGCAGCACATTGAAAGTCATCACCTTGATATTTTTTTAAAATGTTAGAAAGAAGGCGTATATCACTTACAGAAAGCCGATACACAATAAGTTTCGCATGAGTAGGATCCATCTCTTTACCGGTCAGATCAAGAAATTGACCCTTCCCATAAAAACAGACAGATCGACATTTCTGAACCAGCACTTCTACCTGATGAGGGAGGCCTGTAGGGATGTCTAATCTATGCTCCTCTTCTACCTGAGATGCATCACTTTTTTCTTTGGGCGCCTCAAGTTCACTATCAATTGAGTGAGTCGCATGTAATACCAAATCAGAATACTGTTCTATAGTACAGCTTTCTAGTACCGTTTCGGGAATTAAAAAATAATTAAGATCAAGCTGTGAAATAGGCTGCTCAAAAGCAAGGTGTGATGCCTGTGGTTCTATAACAATCCCCGCATTCACATCCAGTAACCGACCTGAAAGGGCTTTACCCAGAGTGGTACGTTTGGCAAGAGCACTAAATTGGAGGTGTGGAATAGTCACCCCTCCAACAAGAAAAAGAATTGCATCACTCGCAAACCATCGACGAGCCCGTTTTAACACCTCTGCAAATGGTGCTTCTGATGATATATTCCATTCAAACACATCTTTAGAAATAAAAGATTGGGTCATAACCAATCCTGCACTATTTGCAACAACGATATCATCAGGAGAAACACCGAGTTCAAAGAGCGCATCAATACTCTGTTCAATAGCTTTTCTACTTGTCGTTGACTCTTTCGTCATAATACAATAGGCAATACTCATAGAACGTTCCTTCTCTAACTCTTGAGGCTCACTCATCTGTACCGCGGCCTCACCATCTATCTCTTCTTCCAACTCAAACCAATCTATTTCCCACAAGTCCCACGACGATGGTACTTTTTCTTTTGTTTCATAGTGCTCAATCAGTTTTTTAGTAAATACTTTTCGTGATTGCTCTTTCATTTGTTCAACACGCTCAGAAGGCGTTGCATTAAAAGAGACTTGTCCTTTATGATACACAAAGGCATCATATACGGCAATAAGTTGTTTTCCCATAAGAGAGAGGCGCCAACTTAAATCAAGGTCATCCATTCCAAGAATGAGTGCACGATCCATACCACCAATATCGTTAAACAACTGGGTACGAAGCATAACACAAAAACCAATGAGTAATTTCACCTCTTTGGCCTGCCCTTTTAATGTCTTTGTTAACTCAGCTGCAACTACTTCTTTTTGGAGGGCATCATTCGCATCACCCATTGTTTGTTGGTTATATACATACCGGAGGTTCTGCCACCCTGCAGCAAAATTTGAGAGTGGCCCTACCGCACCAACCTGCTTTGATTGTCGCAGTGGTTCAGCCAACGCCTCTAATGAACCACAAGTGAGTTGCGTATCGGGATTTAAAAAGAGTACAAACTCACCTTCAGCCCGAGCTGCTCCTTGATTACACCCTTCAGCGAACCCTACATTGTTTTTATTAAGAAGTAGCTCTACACCAGTCTCACGTTGTAAGACTTCAGCCGTAGCATCAGTAGAATCATTATCGACCACAATAATTTGAACGCCAGCATTGGTATAGTGCTGACGTATAGATTGTAGGCAGTGAATGATTTCGTTTTGACAGTTATAGGTTACAATAACTATTGAGTACTGCATCATTTATAATCCGATCATAAGACTATATGTTAAAACAATATAACATATTATCGTTCTGCAACGAGAAGCTTACTCATTAATTCATTTTTAATCATAGCAGCTATTCTATCGGCAATCTCCCCCTCACTATTCGACACACTCTGTTCAGGGGTAACTGCAACTGCAGACTTACCATTTTTCATTTCAAAATAGAGTGCACGCTTTGCCCCAGCGATAGAGTATCCATCACGTTTTAACATCGCATAAACCTTCTTAAGTTTATCAAGAGCATTTTCGTCATAACGACGTTGTCTTCCATTCGTTCTATTTGATGAAAGAAAAAAAGCAAACTCTTTCTCCCAATAGCGAATAGTGTGTGCAGCTACACCTATTATTTTTGCTGCTTCACCGATACTTACTTTGATGTCTTCTACACCAAATTCACTCGGATCCAAAAACTCGTCATGTTGATTATACATAGTGCCTCCATATGTTCTTAATCAAACTTAAAGCAAAACTGATGCCAAAACCAAAACTGGCATTTAGAGCCAGATTAAAGGCATTTTACTCTATTCTACCTTATATCAACGGAAAATTAGGGGCCTAATTTTATCTTTTTAGGGAAGGATTTTCCTTCCCTAAAAAGATAAAGGGACACAAAATGCGTCCCTTTATTTTCAATATATACACTATATCTTGTGAAAACTTGCAACCGAACTCTTCTTACAAAATCCCACGCTCATTAAAAAACTTAGTATACTGACGATCAACTCCCATAATGTGTTTGATAAGCCAATCTTTAAGAAAAGCCATGATATCTTTTGAAACCATTGCACGTCCCTCCGCCACATCATCTCTGAAAGCCGCTATTTTATCTACAAACGCTTTATGCTGTGTAATGTGAAATTCCGCACCAGGGAAATTAAACTTTTTAAAGTTTCGTTCTTCATTTCCAAAATGATATTCGGTATAATCGATCAACCCATCGATTATTTTCCCTAAGACCTCTTTTGACTTCCCTTCACTCATGGCAAGATTAAGATCATTGATCATACCAATCAAAACCTGGTGATCACTATCAAATTCATCAACGCCAACACTGAGAGAATCCTCCCACCTAATAAGCGCTGTCTCAATTTTAAATACATTAACAACTTTGGTAAGTTCACCAGCCAAAAGCTGGAGCTCATTGGCCTTTTTCCGAGACTCACCAAGATTAGAAACAATTTCACCAATCTCTTTTTGTACATCACCCATACTATGGCTCACTTCTTCAACACCAGAGGCCGTTTCAGCCGCTCCCTCAGATATTTTTTGTGAACTACTATTCACGTTACCCAGATTACCCGATATTTCATTAATGACCTCACTCTGTTCACTCATAGAAAGTACAATACTATTTGATATCTGATGAACCTTCTCGACCACCTTCACTACATCTGTTATAGCACTATGCGACTCTTTTGTGTAACCCTGCATCTCTTCAATCTGCCTTCTTATCAGTCCTGTTGAGTTTGATGTTTGATCCGCTAAGTTTTTCACCTCACTTGCAACGACTGCAAACCCTTTACCCGCATCACCTGCCGATGCCGCCTCTATGGTCGCGTTTAGGGCGAGTAGATTTGTCTGATCTGCAATATCATGTATAACACTCACCACCCTTCCAATCTCTTCACCTGAAGTATCAAGGTTATCCATAACCCTAAGAGATTCAACAATTTTATTATTTGCCTCTTGAGCCAAGTCTGCCTCTTCTCTACAATTTTGAGCAACTTCTGCTATTGCAGCACTCATTTCTTCTATAGAAAGAGCTACGGTATTCACTGAATCAGAAGAACTTCCCACATCACCCGAAATAGAACGCACCCGTACTGAGGCCTGCTCTGTCGCGCTCGCCACCTGAATAGAACTCCCCTTCATACGTTCAGCTCTCTCCGAAAGCTCACTAAACTGTCGTGAAAAGTCATCGGCAACCGAAATCAATATATTATTTGCTGTGTAAATTTCACTAATGAGTGAGGTCATATTCTCCCCGAGCTTCCCCACCTTATTGAGAGTTTCATCAATTTCATCAATTTCATCAATAGATATTAATTCTGTCAGGTCTCCCTCACTATATTTCTGAAGGATTCTATTAGCTCGTTCGAGTTTTCTCAGCACCCTAATCACAATGAAAAAAGCAAAAAGCGTACACAGCCCCCCTAAAACGACACCAACAAATTGGATCATTTTAAGTGTTTCTACATGGGCCTCGGACTCTAACTGTAGTTCCTGTACTGATGCATCGGAAGCCACAAGCAATGCTTCAAACAAGTGATCAACATCTTTTATTAAATCACTATTTTTAAAGCCATCAGACTCTAATTTCGTCAACATCATTGTCAATTCAGTCCATATGACATCTACCTGTTTTAACTTCTTCACTTCATCTGGATGTGCTTTGGGGGCAATTATTTTTTTGCTATCTACTGCTAAGCTCAAGGGTATTTCTCCGCCCTTTAGTAATCCATCTAAAGTCTCATCAAAAACACGAATTGCATTATGCATATCCTCTTTTGTTTTTGACCTGCCCCCCCCAGTGTTACTTTCAAATACACACAGAAGAACATCTTTATATATTTTCTGACTCAGCATCCGCTGCCGTCCAGCGAGATTTACCACTTCTGAATCCGACTCAACTGCTGCCAATATGATCAACGTAGCGATAAACATTCCAAAAATGACTAAACCACTCAAAAGAGCCGCTAAAGGAAGCTTAAATTTTAACTTCATATGATATACCTATACTATTACGTAAACAAAGTATATCACTCTTATACGAGTCAAAACCACCTATTTTTAGGCAAAGAGATAAGGAGAGAAAAGAAAAGCATCTATGAAGCGCACTTCTTACTTAACAGCAATGGGGAATGATGGAATAGCACTCTCAATCACATCAATAACCGAGATACTATCACTATCTTTCCAGGCATTATAGAGCGAATCACCGTAGAAGACTGCCGTTGCAAAAGGAACATCGCTTTCGTCCCAATTCAGAGTAGTCTCCAAAAATGTCATCCCTTGTTCACTAGGCCAATTCGTCCACCCAACTAAAGAGTGACTGGGTAGTAACACTATAACCGGATTCAGTGAAATATGTTTCAACAATGCAGCCCAAAGAACAGTTCCATCAATACAGTTGGCCCCTCCCGATGCAAGAGTCTCACCAGGAAATAGAACTTTCTGACGACCAGTCGTTGAAAATGTGCTATTAATATACCGTATGTCCCTATCCTGGAGTGCCTTATAGAGCGCCTCTACTTGAGATTCAACAACACTCTCTTTAGTTGCCCCCAAAACTTCCTGGTAGCCTACAAAAGATGCATCAAGAGTATACGCAATTGCTTCTTTACTCAACGCCTCCAATGAAGGCTCATTATGCTGGGCCCACCGCACGATATACTCTTCATAGTCCACAACATCATATGCAGTTGTACTGTCATTATCGTAATCAAATACACGCTGAGATGACCACGTATTTGCAGGGGCGATGGACGAGCCATTACTCTCACTATGTATCAAGATAGTTCTGTCATTTTTAACTAAAAAGATACGAACCGACACTTGTACATCGATTTGCTCTAAGATTTCTGCAATAGCTTCATACTTTAAATTGGGTAGTAGTGAAACATCTATAGTACTCAATTTACCCACAACGACAGTCTCTGATGCCATCTCAGTATACCCCGGTATTTCAACCTCAACAAGAACTCTATAACTTTCTTGACTGTTTCTATTCTCTATTTTTACGGTAGCAAGGGACTGAAAAAGTTCATATCCCGTAAAGACTTCCTCATAGTATGGATAGAGTGTCGGATTAATAATAGTTTGTTGAGTATACACAGCAATACCGAGATAATTTGAACCACTTGCAGTATGGAGTTCAGTATAGATATTTGCATATAATGAATCATACGCTACGACACGTGCACTATCAACGTCTTCTTGGTGTACTTGTGAGAGACTATCATAGGCTTTTGCTTGCGCCTCAATCAGACTATCAAGCAATAATACTTGTGTCTCCCTCAAACTATCCAACACCCTTTGTTGTGCATCTGCCTGAGCTATAGTAAGAGAGTCTGCAAAAACCTTCGCAAGAGAATCATACTCCGCTTCTATCCTCTCGGACTCTATTTCATGAAAATCTTCGTAGAGGTCAGCATACAATTGTCGCTGATCATCAGAATCATTCTTGCTCTGAGAAATTTCACTGAGAATACTATCCTTTATAGCCAGAAAAAGGCTATCAGAAAGGGATTCAGCCGGCTCATTTGTCGGGGCAGTACTCGACCCACTCTCAAAGCATCCAATAAATAACAAAGTTACCAGCACTACAAGCACCACTCTCAACGCAGAATATTTCATTCCAATCTCAAAAGAAAAATCATCCTCCATAAACTAACTTTTCGCCTGCCATCCACAAAGCAGTTCTCACAAAAATCACCAACATTAACCAAAATCCCCCAAATAAGTAACAAAAAGACCAGAAAGAATGCAATGATACGCAAAGCGTATCGAGCCAACCAAAAGAGTGCAACGATGCGCAAAGCGCATCAAGCCAAAAGCAATCCATTTTTTGGTTTATCAGATGGGAGATACAAGGAAGTGGGCACGTAGGCGTACGTTAGTACGTCAAGAACCCAATGACGCAGTAGATTCCGCCTGATAAACCAAAAAATTAGAAGAGGTTTTTTATTAATTCATATCCCCCGACATAGGTACCGATTGCAGAACCCAATGTCGTGAATATCATCACCAAAACAATACGAAGAATACGATTTTTCCACCATTGCTTATAGTGTCCCACATCCTCACTCAACTGTTCAAACTCAAACACTCTTGGTGGCTTAAGAAACACTTGTACAAATGCAGTTACATATCCCACACCCATTGCCGGATTAATACTCGTGATCGGCGCAGCAACAAATGCAACGATAGTGGTTACGGGATGCGCAAAGGCAATGAGAGAGCCAATAGCAGCAGGAATACCATTAATGAGTACCCAAAAAAGTAGATTCTCACCAGCCACTTCCACGCCTTTAGTCATGCCAATATAGACAAGAGAACCAATAATTATTGCACCAATAAAGCTACCAATCAATATTCCCCATGGAATAGATCTCGGTATGGTATCAAGATCATCAAGATCTACCGGAGTGTCATTTTCTAATATTTTAATAATACCAGGTACATGCCCCGCCCCAAGAATAGCAACTTTTTTATTACCACTTGCCTGTCGAATTTTTTCTGCAAGATATTGATCGCGCTCATCAATGAGGGTCTCTTTAACGGTAGGGAGGGCATCGCCCATCTCCTTCATCATCTCGGACATGGCATCACTTTGACGAAGCTCTCTGAGTTTATCTTCAGATATTTCTGCTTTTTCAAACAGTGAACCAAATATTGATGCAAGGAGCATACCCTTTTTATAGAGTGGTGTTTTCGTCCAGGCACGTTTCATGGTTATTTTAATATCTCTATCGCACAATGCAACATCAATGTCTTTTTCTTTAGCGGTTTTAATTGATGCTAAAAACTCCGAACCTGGCTGTACCCCAAGCTTTGATCCCAGCTTTTTTTGATAAGACGACATAATCAAACTCACCACAAACTGGGCAAGCTGTTTCTTTTTTATAATCTCACGAAGATCAAGAGATTGCCAGTTTTTCTCCGTCGTAATGGACTCATACCTTTTTTCATCAAGTTCAATACAGACAGTGTCAGGATGTTCTTCAACAATCACCTGTTGGGCTAAGTCAGCTGATTCTTGAGATACATGGGCAGTACCTACGAGGATATATTCTTTCGAACCTTTGGTGACGCGATAGATATCTGCATGTCCAGCAAGATCAACAACAGGGTTATTTTCAATATTTTCAGAGTGGTCCACGAGGCTCAACCAGTTACAAATTTTGCCATAATGTAATAAATTTGCCTCTTGAAACCCCAGAATTTGGAAAAATCTCATCTCCTTTGTTCATATACTCAAAAATGCACTCTATCACCACTTATTTCGTTTCTCTATTTCTGATTGTAATATCCCAGTATAACAAAGCGAAACAGGCCCACTTGCATCAATCCAAAGATAGGCATATTGACCGAATGAATAGGCAATCTCTTCTGCCTGTTCTTTAGATATCTCAGGCACAAATAGGTTAGATTCAATCGGCCAATCACCCGAAAGAGGCCGTCCTTCTGCATACCACATCTCATACCCCATTAAAGTGAGTTTCTTTTTGAGCTGTTCGTACCTACTTTGATTCTCCTCATCAGACAATCTTTCTGAACTGGGATTATCAGCAGCGATAAACAACGCTTCACTCCATCCCATATCCCCCATAAGCACCTGTAACTTTACCGGGACGTGGTCGACCCTCATATGATACTCTTGCCCACCCATGCAAACCACATAATCTGTATGTATGTAATATTCATGAAGAGGGTTATCATTCTGTTTCAATTGGCTACTCTCTTGTTAATCTTGGTAAAAAAATGGAGATTTTTGGTTATGACAACGTTAGAATCATTATATTTTAATGCCATGGGACGGTGTGTTTTTTTCCACCTTAGCCCTATATTTAAGTATACCACACTAAACAATAAAGGTTGACCATGAAACTGCTCATAATGCTTCTTGTTACCTCTCTTTTTCTTTTAAGTTGTAGCAGTGCAAAACGCAAAGATGACTACAAAACTGATGAGCTCCTCATAACCTTCAACCTCCACATCCAACAAGGGGAGTATGAAAATGCGGCCCAGATGCTAACCCCACCTGAACGATCAAAACTCATGATTGAAGGCGTCCTGTCACAACAAAGTATCCGCGGCATGAAAAACCTGAAAATTTCTCAATTACGTAAATATGAATATTTTCTTGATGAGCAAAATAAACTGATAGGTCTCGCAGACGTCATCAATGGGACAGCCCAAAAAACCAAAATTTCTCAAGAGCAGCGAAAAGTCAAGCTCCACAAGAGGGCAAATGCCTCAGTTCAGACAGACTCCCTCTCTCACGATTCAAAACGTCCACAAAAGGTTATTGAATATAACCCTTATGAAGACCCAAATATGAATCAAATAACACCCAAGAATGACGTTGAAAATAAAGTGGAAATTGATGGCTTTCTCGCCCCTGACCAAACAACAGTCCCCGTACAAGATACGGTCATCGAACCCGCTGAAGAACCTACCCTTCCTTCAACCTCTCAACCGACCCAAGCTCAACCAGAAGCGCCCCCTGCCCAATCTTCGACTAAAGCGGTAGCCCCGTCTCCTGAAAAGAAAGACTCGACAGCAGTTACCAAAGAAAAATAACTGTATTTTTAGCTACACTGCCTCCCAAGATACTATCTCAGATATAAAAAGAGCGAGCCACCCATAAGGGTGGCTCGCTCTTTTTATATCTGAGATAGTATAGAATTAAGCCTACACAATACCTTTTATTAAGTCGAGCATTACACCTTTTTGTGCATGAAGCCGATTCTCTGCCTCGTCAAAACAGATTGAATAATCACTCTCCATCACTGCATCAGTAATCTCTTCTCCTCGGTGCGCCGGAAGGCAATGCGTTACCAAACAACCATCACCAGCCTGAGCTACTAATTCTGCAGTAATAGCATACGGTTCAAACACTTGAGCCTTCTCATCTTTTTCAGACTCTTGCCCCATACTCACCCATACATCAGAGTACAATACATCAGCACCTTTAACAGCCTCTTCTGGGTCATATATACATGCATAAGAGCCACCACTCTCTGCGAATAACGCTTGCATCTCCTCAACGAGTCCTGCAGGTTGCTCATACCCTTTAGGGCACGAAAGCACAAAATGCATACCCATTTTGGCTGCGAGTATCATCAGTGAATTTGCAACATTGTTGCCATCCCCAATGAAAACCACTTTTTTTCCAAGAAGAGTCCCTTTGTGCTCGATAACACTTTGACCGAACGCAAGTGCTTGGCAGGGATGATAGTCGTCAGTGAGCGCGTTAATAACGGGCACAGAGCTCCATTCAGCCAATTCTTCTACCAGTGCTTGATCAAAACACCGAACAACCAATGCATCAACCCAACGAGAAAGACAACGGGCAATATCTTTAATTGGTTCCCGTTTACCCATTCCAATTGAACTTGGGTCAAGGATAACACTGCTTCCACCTAACTGGGTAATCCCCACTTGAAAGGTTATAATAGTGCGTAAGCTTGGCTTCTCAAAATAGAGCGCAATAGTTTTACCCTTCAGCGCATCCGAAGCTCCCTGCATTTTAAATTCAGATTTTGTATCTCGTGCAGTGTTCAAAACCTGCTCAATATCAGCAACCGACCAGTCCTTAAGAGTCAGTAAATTTTCTTGATTTTTCATACCATACCTCGCTATGTGGCAAAGAGGAAAATTTAGTATTTTACCCCCCAAATCACACACATTCTAGTGTATTATTAATACATTTTGCCTAAAACTTAACTTTGTAAGCTCCCTAAAGCATACTATAATTTCCTCTATTACTATGAGACTGACTAAAAAAGCATACGCAAAAATCAATCTTTTCCTTGATGTTCTCAGCAAAAGAGATGATGGCTACCACAATATCGGCACTCTCTTTCAACGCATTGGCATCCATGACTTACTCCATGGCGAACTCGCTGATGATTCAATTATTGAATTGGAATCATCCCATCCAGTAACAGCGAATCCCCAAGATAATCTTATCTATAAAGCAGCCTGTGCCCTTAAAGAATATACAGGAACCAATAAAGGCGTACGCTTTCTACTCGAAAAAAAACTACCCTCTGGTGCTGGACTGGGAGGTGGTTCCGCAGATGGAGCTGCCGCACTTGTTCTATTAAACGACCTCTGGGGCTTACAACTCTCATTACCTGAACTCGAACAAATAGCGGCCCCGCTTGGTGCTGACATCCCTTTTATGATACAAGGTAAGAGTAGTTTTGGTGAAGGTATCGGTGACAAACTGTATCCTACCCACTCTCCCTGTGACCTTTCCGTACTTATCATTACACCCGATCTCTTTATTAGCACCCCTGACGCCTATAGTGCCCTTACCCCTTCAGGGAATAAACGCTATATCGATTTCAAGGCACAGTATATGAAATTTCATGGGAACATTCTCATTGACCCCACATACATATACAATAAATTTGAAGAAACCATTATCCCCAAATACCCCGTCATACAAGAGATCAAGGAGAGCATGAGAGATTTTGGTGCGGTATCATCACTCCTTTCTGGGAGTGGGTCTAGTGTTTTTGGGTTATTTGAAGAAAAAAAGAGTGCTGAACGCTGTCTAAAGCTGTTAAAGACTCCAAAAAAATACGGCGCTGTAACTAATTTCAATTAAATCGAATTAAATACACAAAACAGCCTAGACAACTTTTGTACATTTTATAGATTTAGCACCACCAAAATTGGGGTATAGTCAAGTTGGTAAGACACCAGATTTTGATTCTGGTATGCGCTGGTTCGAGTCCAGCTACCCCAATTTTTTTAACTTCCCATTCGCGGGAGACGTGGAGCTTATATGAATACTGTAGAATTAAACGCAGAGAAAAGAGAACAAGGCGCAAAAAGCATAAATAAAGCTATGCGCAAAGAGGGAAATATCCCTGCTGTCGTTTATGGTAACAAAGAAGAGTCTTTCTCTGTCGTAGTTGCAGAAAAAGAATTTAGAAAAGTTTATTTCAAAGGCCAAAGAAACAAGCTTGTTGAGCTTAAAGTTGGCGGCGATTCAAAGACTGTTATAGTGTATGCTGTTCAACGTGACACATTCCAACAAACTGTTACTCATATTGATTTTAAAATTATTAATGAAAATGAGCCAGTAAACGTTCAAGTTTCTCTTAAACTAGAAGGCGTTCCTTACGGTGTTAAAACTGAAGGTGGCAAACTTTTCCAACCTACAAAAGTTGTAACAATTGCTTGTGACCCAAAACAAGAGATGCCTGAATCTGTTACTATCAATATAGACGAGTATAAAGCTGGCCACACATACTATGTACGTGACATTGATTTTGGTAACGCTACTCTTGCTTCTTCTGACAAAGCAGTTCTTTTTTCAATCTCTACTAAAGGTGGAAAGAAAGAGGGTGAAGAAGAGACAACTGAAGCTGCTGAGGCAACTGCAGGATAATTTTTGCACAATAGATTTTATGAAAAGCCCTTATGTATATAAGGGCTTTTTTTATTTTTACCTAAAAAAGAGTCTCATTCTATGAAAATTGTCGCTGGCCTCGGTAACCCTGGATCAAAGTATGCAAACACTCGGCATAACATCGGTTTTGCTGCTATTGACTCTATCGTAGGCCCCGGTGCACAATTTAAACTTCAAAATAACGCCCTTATCTACAAACAAAAATTTGCCGGTGAAGATGTCCTCTTTGTCAAGCCACAAACCTATATGAATGTCAGTGGCGAAGCTATTCAACCACTCATGCGCTTTTACAAGCTTCAATCTCAAGATCTCATTGTCTTTGTTGATGATCTCAATTTAGATGCTGGTCGTATCAGAATACGAGCAAAAGGCTCTCATGGTGGGCAAAACGGCCTCCGAAATATTATTCAACATCTCGGTGACCAATTTACCCGTGTCCGCCTTGGCGTAGGTATCCCACGTCAAGGTGAAGATATCTCTCGATTTGTTCTCAGTAAGCCCCGTGGCTCAGATGCAGAAGCCTGTGAATCTGCCATCTATAAATGCGACACACTACTCGAGACTCTTATTACTCAAGGTATCGAAAAAGCTATGGGCAGTTTTAACTCCTAGCCTACCCAATAATTGATAGTAATTACCCTCCTTATCACCCTATCAGAAGCCTGTTATTTTTTCACATATTTGCTCTTTTTCTTCGCAGAACAACTCCGTTGTGTTAATTTTTACTTTACATGAAATAATCAAAGGCCTAATAGATGAAATTAAGACAAACCCTAATAGCTCTCACCATTATATCTGCGACGTCACTTGTAGCGCAAGAAATGGAGCAACCTGCTGCTGTACAACCCGCCCAAGAGCCAGCTCAAGCAGAGCCAGCAATAGTATTTGAGCCAACACCAGAACCTGTCGTTGAGCCAATGGTTCAAACCAGCGCATCAGTGCTTCCTTCTGCAAAAACAGAAGATGCAGCACCAAAGGACGAAGATGCAGCAGACCTAAAGCTTCCTGAGTTTTATGGGTACGCCTATGAGGCTGGAATGGCAGGAAATGTCATGGCCGGCGATGGGCCATCAACCTTCTTAATGCTCCCCCACCGTATTGCAGGAAAAGAGTTTATTTTAATTTCAAATAACGACTCTGCAGATTTCCAAGGCATGCTCTCAATAGATGCATTTGGCGGGACTATATTTGCATACGGCACACAAAAAACACCTGATGCGACGAAAAACACTCTCGGCGGCAACTTCCACGTAGGATACGCAACATCTAAGTTTGGCGCAGGACTTTATACTTCTCTCAACAGAGCTTACACAAAAGACACCGATAAAAAAAGTACAACAACTGTCCCACCAGCTGTTACAGATGATACTAGTCGTGAAACAACTACTCCATCAAATCAACTGTATGGACTTTTTGGATCATTTGATATGGGAATGCTCGAACTCTATGGTGGGCTCGAGTATTTTCAAATTAATACCCAAGAAGATATCAATCAAATATCGACCACAACAACTACCACCAACAATGACATTACACGCATAGGAGCATATGTTGGTACTTTTATTGGAAGTGGCGCACACGGTGTAGATATTAAAGCAACTGTTTTAATCAAAAATGATGAAACGAAAGTGCAAACAAAAATTACTGGTACTACTCCTTCAAATACCACAGTCACAACTAAAGGAGACAATCACTCTGTCTATGCACTCGATGCCAACTATGGGCTCCTTGCTAAGTCAGCAGGTGACATCAATGTCTATCTCGGTGCAGCCACTAACCTTACTATTAAGAGCGTTGTAGAAGCCGATAAAGCAGCGGGATCATCAGAAGGCAAAGTTGATTTCGAATTTGGCATTACTCCAAGTGTCAGTACTGAATATGCACTCTCACAAAACTTTTTAATGTTTGGTTCAATTGCCCATGTAATAAAACGCACCTCAGAATCAGAAGATACAATTGGTGACTTTGACGCTACGGCAGCAGTAAATTACCAAGTTGATAAAACGCACGAAAAAACTGACCTCTCAAACCACGACACAACTGGCAAACTTGGTATCCGTTGGAACTACCACCGTCTCTCTATTGAGTCTAACCTAGAAAGAAATGTGTTCAAAGATGGTGTATCTTCTGTATTTAAAGGAAGTGGCCTTCACACAGAGACTACAGTCATTCTCACTTTCTAAGATTTCATAATTCAATCTTACGTTAAAAAGGCCTGTACTGCATTTCAGTACGGGCCTTTTCTTTGTTTAAAAAGAGATACTTTTCCTCAAACACATCCAGATACAGTGTTAAAGCGCCATATTTAACTATGTTTGCCCCTTATTGAGGGCACATTTTCAACTTTTTTTTCAGAGAAATTCACATTCTATGTGTTTTACGTGTGCCTTTATTTCACCCCTAAACAAAGGTATCATACATGTCGTTTTTACGAAAACTTCCAATACTCATAGCAACAGCATCACTCTCTCTTTTTGCAGAAGATTTTACATTTTCACCCCCAGAAGAAAGCTCATCTTCAAGTGTCGTTGAATTAAGTAGTTCAATTGCAGTACCCTCAACACCCTCTTCACAGTCTACCTCATACGACTCAGATCTCTTCCCTAGTGACTTCGCACAATCAAACACAAAAGAAGAATCATCTACATTCCCTAAGATATATGGCTGGGCATACCCAGAAGTGATGGGCGGCAATGTAGCTATAACTGCTTCAGTACCCGACTTTCTCCTACACCCCAGTTGGATTACCGGATCTGATTTTGTCTATATCAATCCCAATAGTAAAAAAGGTATGCTTGCAGTCAGCGCTCTCGGTGGCTCTGTTTTTGGATACGCTGATCAAGACAATACAGTAGATGGAACTGATATTGGCACACTTACTATGGGATACGCTGGCCCTGATAATAGCTTTGGTGTCGCTCTCTACACCTCACAAAATAGTGAATATAATTACCAAAAATCATATCAAAGAAATCAACTTTTTCCTGACTCAGTAGCAGTAACTACTACTGAAATAGATACTGCTACTGGTGAAATTTATGGCATTTTTGCCGATGTTTCCATTGCAAAAATCAACATTTATACTGACATTAACTACTTTAGATTGAGCTCACTCAATAGTTCGTTGTCATCACCAGATGAGGAGAGCACAATGTTAGTCTCTCTCTCAAAACTTGGACTTAATCTTGGCTTACTGTACCAAGGCGATGCTCATTATATTGACACGAAAGTCTCACTTGATCTCTATTCAGATGAAGGGGAAGCAAGCTACAATGACAAAAATAACAATTTTGATACCACCACCACCTTTACAGGACTCAACAACTTAAGCGTGCTTAATCTTAAGCTAAACTATGGCTATATTGCAAAATCAACAAGTGCAATGAACATTTATCTTGGTACTCAACTATCCTTTGAATATACTATGTGGGATGACATCGAACCTGATGAATTTTCTTCATTAAGCCGTATAGACAAAAGTTCACACACTATTGAATTCACCCCTAACGCCAGTCTTGAGTATATGCTCAGTAAATATCTTATCGTATTTGGTGGCATTCAGCACACTATCGCTCGTAACGGCTCAAGTGATAGAGATGTTGTTGACACAGACCCAGGAGTCAATGTTAAGCTTGAAACCAGCAGAGAGACAGAGGCTTATACCCTTCAGTCCAACTCAACCAATACCTCATTTGGTCTCAGGGTATCCTACGACAACCTTTCAATAGAATCAATTTTGTCAAATACTGTATATGAAAATGGTACGAGTGACCTCTTCAACGGTAAAGGCACATTAATCAATACTACTATTGGAGTCCTTTTCTAATAGCAAACCCCAGGGAGGTCCCGCCTCCCTTTTTATAATGTATATCGACACTATTTTTTGTATTCACACCCTCAAACCGACTATACATCCACAAAATCATCAGTTTTATTACTTTTTCTTCAGATTTCACCCAATGAAGGACCTCATATGAATCTGATAAAAAGCATTTCTGCTGTCGCTCTTATCTGTAATGTTTCACTTTTTGCCGAAGAATTTACTTTTGAAGCATCAAGTGCTAACGCAACCTCCACTACCGAAGAGACAAGTCTCGTTTCTGAAACAGCCGCGGTATCAGACCCCCTCTATACAACATCAACAAGTACATCAGGTGCACTCGGGTCACTCCCTGTACTCTATGGAACTGCATTTGCTGTTGCCATGTCTGGCAACCCCGCGGTTTCGACATCAACCGAAGACTTCATGATTTTTCCTCATTGGGCTCATGGTAAATCACTCGGTATGATAGGGCCTGATGTAGGTGGAACTCCAAAAGGAATGCTTTCAATGGACGCTCTTGGTGGAACAATGTTCGGCAGATTTGATGGCCCAACATTTGCACTTGCATTCTCTCCAAGCTCATCCATAGGTGGAGGACTTATTTTCTCATTTAACACTCAAAACTCATTGAGAAAATCTGAGTCTGACGCTACTACAAAAGATATGGTCAATGAAACCTTCGGTGCGTTTGCTTCGATGGGTATTGGTGACATGAGCCTCTATGCAAAGGTTTTACACACTGATATTAAAGACTCTCTCCTTGAAGAGAACGAAACAGGTGGCAATAGAGATGATATTGTAATTACTCTTGGTGCACTTATCACCATGGGTAAAATAACACTTGATGCCGGAATTGACTATACCAATCAGACTGATGAAACATTCGCTATAGACCTAGCCGATACAGAGAAAACCGTTACCACAACAGGTGAAAACGATGCATCAATGTATAGCATTCACGGAAATTTAGGGTACACCCTTAAAAACAGAGATGACTTGAAAGTATATCTTGGGTCTAACAATACTATCATCTATCATAGTGATACAGATATTGAGGGTTCATCGAAAGACTCTTACAGCCTTTCGCTTGGTATTACTCCAAATGCAGGAATGGAATACCTTCTTTCACAATACTTCAGTGTCTTTGGAAGTGTTTCTCATAAAATCAATTATGGAAGAGACTATACGCAAGAATTAGCTGGTGAAACAAATGGTGACGAAATCACGAACTCTTCACTGATTTCAAACCCTGCCCTAGCTCTTGCTGGTCTCCGTTTTGCTTATGGTAACTTCTCTCTTGAGTCAGTCATTACCAGTGATCTCACCAAATTGGTTTATGCCAGCGCCATTATAACATTTTAAATAAATCTAAACGCTTTATTAAGTGGTCTTCGGGCCGCTTTTTTTTGTAAACAGCCCCACCAAACATTGTATTTCGAATAATTATGGCATTACTGAAAATAAGTAACCACAGCTAAGATCTGGCCAAATTAGACTAAATTTGCTACCTTTGCGTAACTGATTTTAAAGGATGTACTATGATTGAGCAGCTCAAAATTTTGAAAGAAATCGACATCCTTGACATGGGTAAAATCAAACTTGCAAGCCAGCAAAAAGTTCTACCTAGCCAGATCAATACCCTCAAAGAAAAAGTTCTTGCAAAAAAAAGTCTCGTAGAACAAGCAAAACAGAATATTGCGACATTAGAGGCCGATATTGAAAACCTCAAAAAAGAAGTTGAGAACGAAAAACTCCTTCTTGAAAAGAGTAATATCCGTCTCAATACTATTGCAAATAACAAAGAATTTGATGCCGTTCAGAATGAGATAGCCACTCACGAATCTAAGATTGAAAATTGGGAACTCTCTGAATTAGAAAAACTCGAAGAACTCGAAGGGCTCAACCGTGAACTCCCTGAGCATGAACGAGTCTATGTTGAAATCTCCAAAAAGTACAAGCCAGAATTTGATAAACTGAATCAAGTCTACAGGGGCATTGCTGGTGAGGCTCAAGAAATCGACAAAAAAATAGTTGTTCTTAAAGAGAAGGCTTCTCCAAAGTTTTTAAACTATTATGAAAAATTACTCAAATCAAAATACTCATTGCTACTAGGCCACAAGCAGAGTAACATAGTGGGCGAGCTAAAAAATGGTGAAACCGCTTGTGACATATGTGGTAGTGAACTAAGAAAACCGAGACTTCAGGCCATTCGCAAAAACGACTGCATTAATTGTTGTGATGATTGCGGATCAATCCTGATGTGGAATGAAGATAAATAAAGAGGAAACCCAATGGATACATTAAAACAGGGATTAACATTTGATGATGTACTACTTGTACCCGGTGAATCAGATATTAAACCTAATCAAACAAGTTTTAAAACGAAATTGACTTCTGAAATAGAGTTAAACATCCCTATTTTAAGTGCTGCAATGGACACTGTCACTACATCAAGCCTTGCTATTGCTTTGGCTAATGAAGGTGGCATTGGCGTCATTCACAAAAACATGACTACCCAAGAACAAGCTGCTGAAGTAAAAGCAGTTAAAATGTGGGAGAGTGGTATTGTGAGTGCCCCAATAACTCTCGCGCCAAATCAACCAGTTGCTGATGCACTCAATATTATGCGTCAACAAAACATTTCAGGATTCCCCGTTATCGACAGCGGTAAACTTGTTGGCATTTTAACCAACCGAGATCTACGTGGATACACTATTAGTGATGAAACGTCAGTAGCCGATCTTATGACAAAAGAACTTGTTACCGGCACTCTTGAGACGTCACTGCCTGAAGCTAAAGAGCTGATGCGTCAAAACCGCATTGAGAAACTGCCTCTTGTTGATACAGACAACAAATTATGTGGCCTTATTACTCTGACTGATATTTCAAAACGCGAAAACAACCCTAATGCCTGTGTTGATTCAGGTGGACATTTACGTGTCGGTGCATCTGTTGGTATTGGCCCAGACTCAATTGAGAGAACTAATGCTCTTGTTGAAGCAGGTGTTGATGTGCTCGTAATCGATGTTGCTCATGGACACAATCTCGATGTTGCAAAACGGGTAAAAGAAATTCGGTCACTCTACAAAGATCTTGCTATTGTCGCAGGAAATATTGTTACTGCATCTGCAGTTAAAGCACTTGCAGAAGCAGGGGCTGATGTAGTAAAAGTTGGTGTTGGTCCAGGATCAATCTGTACAACACGAATTGTTGCCGGTGTGGGAGTCCCTCAGTTAACTGCCGTTATGGATTGCGCTAAAGAAGGTGCAAAATATGGCGTCACTGTTATTGCCGATGGTGGCATTAAATACTCTGGGGACATCGCAAAAGCTCTTGCGGGTGGCGCTGCTTGTGTAATGCTCGGCAGTCTTTTTGCAGGAACTGAAGAAGCTCCTGGCGAAAGAATTCTTGCTGAAGGACGCTCGTTTAAAAGTTACCGTGGAATGGGCTCAATAGCCGCTATGAAAAAAGGATCAAGTGATCGCTATTTTCAAGCTGATACTGATGAAAAAGAGTTGATTCCAGAAGGTATTGAAGGACGCATCCCCTACAAAGGCCTCCTTAAAGATACGGTACACCAACTTGTTGGTGGTCTTGGTCAAGCAATGTTTTACACTGGTTGCCAAACGATCCCAGAAATGCCAAAGAAAACTCAATTTGTACAAATTACATCTGCAAGCCTTAGAGAGTCTCACCCTCATGATGTAAAAATCACTAAAGAGGCTCCCAATTATAGAGAGAGCATGTAGAGAGAACTACAATTAGAAATAAAAAAATCGCCCTTTTTACAAAGGGCGATTTTTTTATTTCTTCTAAATATCCTATCACAAATACCGGCATTAATTCAACACAGAACTTCCTTGACGTGTTCCTCGTTTTTGAAACTCTGCTATTACTCCAATCTGAACTGTATTTTTTTTCTTACACCAATCTGGCGCTATCAAACTATCATCACCAGTTTCCCCTGTAAATCGCTGTATTCCCACATCAGCGGGAACCCATTCCAAAAAGTCTGTTACAGATTCTATATATTCTTGCTCAGTAAGAAGCTCTATAGCGCCTTCTTTAAACTCTTTAACGATAATCGTCTGTTTCACTATGTGTAATGGGTGCAGCTTCAAAGTATGATATTTCCATTGCCCTATTTTTTGTGCCGTCTCCACAAAATGAGAGCGATCCTCACCCGGTAATCCAATAATTATATGAATACAGGTTTCGACAAGACTCCCTTTAAGTAAATTCATGGCACGCTCAAATTCTGACCAAGTATCACATCGATTTATCCTTTCAAGAGTACTATCATGAGATGTCTGGAGCCCCAATTCTAGTGTAACATGTACCTTTTGAGAGAGTTCCTCACACAAAGCCACCACTTCAGGAGTTACACAATCAGGGCGAGTACCAATGGTCAAAGCACAAACATCAGGATGTGCAATTGCCTCTTCATAGAGCGCGCGTAATTTTTCAATGGGGGCATAGGTATTGGTATACGGCTGAAAATAGGCAATATACTTATCTGCTTTGTACCGATGTTTTAAAAATTTCACCCCATTAGAGACCTGGTCGTGTACTGGAATATGGTCATTCCCATGGGCCGGGCTAAAACTTTCATTATTACAATAGGTGCAGCCACCTCTACTTTTAGACCCATCTCTATTTGGACAGGTAAATCCCGCATCAATACTTACCTTCCACACCTTTTTATACTCAGGGAAAAGTTCCGTAAGATAATCTTTATAGGGACGATAGTACTCGTTTCTCAGTAGGGCAAATTCATTTTTATGCTGCATTACATATCCTCAATAAGAGGTACAAATGTAGAAATATCAGATTAAAATTGCCTGCTCACCTATAAATTGCTACTATGACCAAAAACATTGGTACAGCTTTGAAATTGCTGTATAAATTGTGATTGAAATAGGTTACACTTTTATTACATTCTAAGATATGAAAGATTATTCGAAATTACAGCAAAATGCTTCTGAAGCATCAGAATTCCTTAAAGCGATTTCACACGAAATTCGCCTATTAGCCATCTGCAATATTGGAGAAGGTGAATTGTCTGTCCACGAAATGGAAGAACGCTGCTGTACCAGTCAGAGCAATCTTTCTCAACATCTCGGAAAATTACGAGATCGCGGAGTTTTGGTAACCCGAAAAGAGGGAAACCAGGTTTTTTATCGTGTAAAAGACAAGAAAACACTCCAGCTTATTAAAGTTCTTATGGATAAGTTCTGCGCCAAATAATCAAAAACTAAAAATTAAAAATAATTACTATTTTACTTTTATTTGAACGCCCTCTTTTGTACATTAGTAAATAACAATATACTGGTGATTATCTAATGAAGGTTTTAATTGGCACTGTAGCTGGAATAGCTCTTGGCTTTATATACTACAAAACAATAGGGTGTTCAACAGGTACTTGCCCCATTACTTCTAACCCATGGTCATCTATGATATATGGCGGAGTACTCGGAGCCCTCATAACGTATAAATAGGAGTTTGTATGAAACGGTCCTTTAAATACTTATCACTACTTTTTGTGGTTCTTTTTACATCCCACTGCTTTGCCAGTGACCCCTCACTCAAAAATGTAACAGTAACCGAAGCAGCAGTTAACCAACACGATTCAACTATTATTTGGCTCGACATTAGAGAAACTGGTGAATTTCAATCACTCCCAAAGCTTCCTTTCGCCAAACATGTACCATTGTCCCAATTTGAAAAAAGCTTTACCGCTCTCGGTATACAAAAAGATCAAACATTCTATATTATATGTAGATCAGGAAACCGCTCGAAACGGCTTCAGCAACATCTTGTTTCACAAGGATATACTGATGCGATCAATATTCTTGGAGGGATGAAAGCCTGGAGAACCAATATAAAGTAGGCTATGGCCAAGACTCTTTTTATCACAGGTACCGACACCGAAGTCGGTAAAACATTTGCATCTACCTATATATGTGCCATACTTCAAATGCTCGAAGAGAATGTAGGGTATTACAAACCCATACAATGTGGCCCCGCAGACGCTTGCAACCAAACCTTTGATACTGGGGACGCCGGAGTAGTGACCCATTTTCTTCGAAACCCACTCATTAAAACTCACAATAGCTATACACTCAATACACCAGCCTCTCCTCATCTCGCATTTAAAAATGAGTCAGTGCAGTTCAATCTTTCTCAAATTATATCAGATTATATTGCCCTACAAGACCAATACTCTACTCTCGTCATCGAAGGGGCTGGCGGGGTAAATGTCCCTATTACCCTTGAGCCAACCCCATTTTTTATGGCTGACCTCATAGAGAGCCTAAAGTCACCGGTTATTGTTGTTGCACGCCCTGGCCTCGGCACCCTCAACCACACACTCCTGACCATCGAAGCTCTAACCCGAAAGAGAATTCCCATTATTGGCTTTCTCTTTTCAACACCGACTACAGACTTCTCTGAAGGGTCAATACACCGAGACAATACACAAACGATTACTCACATAAGTGGTGCACCGTTTTTAGGATATATCCCCTATTTTAACGACACACTCCCATCCATTAATGAGTCCAGTCCATTAGTGAAATCTCTTCGAAAATTTGTAGGCTAATACATGATCAATGAAAGCTGGTTTACTCAAGAACTCGAGAAAATACATGCCCTGGGAACTAATAGGCGTCTCAGAACTATAACCTCTGCCCCCGGTAGAGCTCTTACTGTAGAAGGCTCAGAATACCTCAATTTTGCATCGAACAACTACCTCTCGCTTGCCAATCACCCGTCTATAATTGCACAAACTCAGCAATCACTCACTTCCAAAGGGAGTGGTTCCACCGGATCACGCCTGCTCGGGGGGAACTTCCAAGAGCATCATACTCTTGAAGATAAAATTGCTACGCTCAAAAACAGTGAAGGGGCACTACTCTTTAACTCGGGTTACAATGCTAATATAGGGTTATTGACTACCTTTGCTCATTCAGATACTCATATCTTTTCTGACAAGCTAAATCACGCATCTATCGTTGATGGAATACAACTTTCTGGAGCCAAACTTCACCGCTATCGACACTGTGATATGGAGCACTTAGAGACGCTTCTAAAAAAGTACCATGGCTCAAAAATCATTATTACCGATGCCCTTTTTAGTATGGACGGCACCATTGCACCTCTTGAAACAATCTGTGAATTGGCAGAACGCTACGAAGCGATGGTTATTGTTGACGAAGCCCACTCTGATGGTATTTATGGTATTGATGGTCATGGACTTGTTAGTGAGCTCCACCTAACGCATAAGGTCGACTTGGTTATGGGGACATTTGGAAAAGCCTATGGCTGTTTTGGTGCAGTTGTTACCGGGAAAGAAATACTCGTCGAGTACCTCATTCAAAAGTGTCGCTCATTTACCTATACCACCTCCCTCCCCCCTTTTATGATCTCTGCAATATCAGCTGCACTCGATACAGCCCAAGCTGAACCCTGGCGCCGCGAAAACCTTTTAGAAAAAAGTGCATTGGTACGAACACGCCTTATGGAAAAAGGCTTTGACCTCGGCGGAAGTGTTTCACACATAATTCCAATCATAATTGGGAGCAATGCTAGCGCCGTAGCAATGGCACAAGATCTTGAAAAAATGGGCCTTTGGATTCCCGCTATACGAGAGCCAACAGTTCCTCATGGCACTGCTCGACTCAGAATAAACATAAATGCAGATCACACCGATCAAGACATAGAACAACTTATCACTGCACTTTGCAAAACAACTTGGTACACCGAACATGGCACGAATTAACTGGATTCCAGGCTGGGCATCATGCTTCTCTATCTGGAAAGATGAAATAGAAGCGCGATTCCCTGAACATCAGCACATTTTTTGGAAATACGATGAACTCAAAATATTTGAGAACCAAGAACTTCTCGAAAGTATCTCTGTAAAATTTAGAAATGACATATTTATTGGTTGGTCATTAGGAAGTCAATTGATCATGGAGCAGCACGAAAGCTTTGCTCATATCCCAAAAGTAATTCTCATTGCTCCAATATTCAATTTTTGTGAAAAAGAGTTTGGTTGGACTCCCCGAGTTATTGACCGTATGATAAGAGGCCTTTCAACACAAAAATCTGCTATTTTACAACAATTTTCGCAAAACATGGGTGTAAATCCTGTTCAAAAATATTGGACTAAATACGCAGAAAGCCTATCTACTGACGATCTCATTTGGGGACTAGAAAAACTAAAAAATGGTTCTATTAACTCAATTTCAGGACTTAAAGAGAATACTTTTGCCATCTATGGTAAAAATGACCCAATAGTTCCTCCAAAGCTTGTAGAGAAATGTACCGAAACCTTTGATTTTATTACCTTTACCCGCTGCGATACTATGGACCACTGGCCCATGAGTATTGAGACCTGCAATAGAATTGAAGAGATCATTAATGAATAAAATTGAAATTGGTAAACGGTTTTCTCATGCCGCACGAACCTATGGTTCAGTAGCCGCGATACAGCGAAGCATGGCCGAGAACCTTTATGATGTTGTGACCCCGCACATCCCTTCAAAAAGTTCTGTATTAGAATTTGGTGTCGGTACCGGCGGACTCAGCTCTCTCTTCTGTTCCAACGAACAGATCCACGACCTCACCATGGTAGATCTGTCGAGTTCAATGCTCAAGGAGTGTGAGAAAGTTACTCAATTCGCCCCCTTTGACACACTCTATATCAATGAAGATATCGAACAACTCTCTCTCAAGAAGAAATATGACCTAGTCATTTCAAATGCAACAGTACAGTGGCTTTCAGACTTTGAAGCACTCATTGAGAAGTTCTCAAAGGCACTCAAGCCCGGCGCATTTTTTGCTTTTACCTTCTTTGGACCTCAAAGTTTACACGAACTCTACAGCAGTTATGCTGAAACCCAAGTATCTCCTCTTTCAAATCCTGTCCACTTCTATACTCAGGATTTTGTAGAGAGCTCTATGGTAAGTAACAATTTCAAAATAATTAAATCAGGTAATGAAACCCTTCAATCCGTTTATCCAACGGTTCGAGAGGTATTAAAAAGTCTCAAAAAGATGGGGACTACCCCTAGACTTCACTCTGACTCTCAACTCACCAAAAGTTCACTACAAAAACTCGAAGAGCACTACCACCAACATTTTAGTAGTAAGGACGGTGTTAAGTGTAGTTGGGAAACTATTTGGATTGTGGGCAAAAAGGTGTAATTATGAATCGACAACAATATGGCATTCTTGCAAGTCTCGTCTCTATTATCGTTAACCTCCTTCTATTTGGCTTAAAGTATTGGGCTGCAGTAGTGTCGGGATCTGTCGCCTTAATGGCTGACGCATGGCATACCCTCTCAGATTCTTTGAGTTCTGTAATCCTCTTTGTAGGCATGAAAATTTCGGGCAAGGAGCCCGATGAAGACCACCCTTTTGGCCATGCACGCTCAGAGCTCATCGTGTCAATACTTATTGGAGCCTTACTCGCAGCCGTTGCATTTGAATTTCTCATCGAAGCATATCATAAGTTTACTTCAAAAGAAGGGGCCGCCTTTGGTACCGTTGCGATTGTGGTCACCATAATATCAATTGTACTGAAAGAGGGAATGGCCCAGTTCAGTTTTTACATTGGTAAAAAAAGTGAGAATGATGCCGTAAAGGCCGATGGATGGCACCACAGAACAGACGCCCTCTCGTCAGTCATTGTATTAGCAGGAATTTTCCTTAAAGATTACTTTTGGTGGATAGACAGTGCTCTTGCTATTATCATCGCAATAATGCTCTTCTATGCCGCCTATGAAATAATTACAGAGACGAGTTCTAAACTCCTTGGTCAAGCACCTACACAAAAAATGCTGGACACCATTCATGCCATTGGTGATACAATCTACCCTCTAAAGCTACATCCCCATCACTTTCACTATCACGACTACATCAGTCATAAAGAGCTCACCTTTCACATCAGTATGAAAGAAAATTTGACGGTAAAAGAGAGTCACGATGTTGCAGACCAATATGAGAAAGAAATAAAAAGACGGCTCAATATTTATGCAACGATTCACATAGACCCAATCTCAGTGGTGAGCCATAAAAACCTCGACCTATAAGAGCTCTTTTGAGGCTCCATACTATTAGGTCCTATCGTCTCGACCTTCAATTCTTAAAATAGTTTCAAACCGTTTTGCCTCGAGGTTTTTCCGTACAGCATCTGGTTTAAAAATACAGCCATTCATCGCAACATACACTCCAGGTTCAAGGGTCTGTACTGCCGCAATAGCAAAACCGAGATTAAATTCTGCATCAGTTCCTTTAAACTGAGCAGGGAGCATTGACCCTGTCAATACGATTGTTTTACCTGTTACCGCCATAAGCATCAGTGCCGTGTCAATCATAGTATCAGTTCCATGCGTAAGAACAACTCTCTCATGAAGCTCTTGCTGAACTGCATTAAAAATATGCATTCGATCTTCATCGGTTATATCGAGACTATCCTTTTGGAGAATAGACTCAAACTCGTAGTCCACCCCTATATTAGCCCGTTTCAAAACGTCAACAAATGCCGGCTCTCCCACTTGATATTCACTATTTGCATCGAAATAGATCTTATCGATGGTACCACCTGTTGAGAAAAACTTTATCTTCATACACTCATCTCAGAATTTAACGATTATTAAGCTATAGTAATAAGAGAAAAATGGTATGGCAATATTTTGATATCATTACTGAAATATATTTTCTTTATAGGCCTAGAACAAAGTCTGCTAGCCATTAGTAATTTCCTCAACCACCAGGAAGCCTGTCGAACTTATAGCTTTTGACTTGGGATTAGCTTATATGATCTTGAACCGTTTGAACAACCTGTAGCAACTCTTTTACACTATAAGGCTTTTGCAATACATCCTTAAACCCAAATGCCGAGTGATTTGCAAGAACAAGGTCAGTTGAATATCCGCTTGATATGATTGCAGCTACATCTGGATTGATTTTAAGAATTCGTTTTATCGCCTCCTCCCCACCCATCCCACCAGGTACGGTCAAATCCATAATAACAAGCTGAAAAGGGTTACCCAATTCATAGGCGCTTCTATATTTACATACCGCCTCATACCCCTCAATTGCAACCTCGACACTATGCCCCACATGAGTAAGAGCTTCAGAAAGAAAAGTAAGAATGAGTTCATCATCATCCATAATTAAAATTTTCATAGGAGTCCCCGCAGGTACGACTGCACTTGACTCTTTACTCCCCTCTGAAATTTCCTCTACATCATGTTCAGGAATACGCACCCGATAGGTTAAACCATCTCCATTAGTAGTTACAGATAATTCTCCTCCATGTTTTTGAGCAATCACATATGCCGCAGTGAGCCCCAAACCATTTTGTCCTTTTAATTGAATCCTACTATAAGGCGCATAAATATCAACCAATTCTGTAGCACTTACAGGCTGTCTATGACTTGTAATAGTGATAGTTATTTGACTTTGCACTAGATCAGAATCCGCTTCTATCCCTAAAGTAACTGCTATCGGAACATTATCTGGAACTATTGTATAACCATCTGTTGCATTTTGAATAATATTTGAAAAAAGCATGAATAGCTGATCATAATCGGCATTAACACAATAGGCCTTTAGTTCAGCAGAAATGGAAAATTGTAATTGAGAAGGCAAGGCAGTACTCAATTTTTGGAAAAGGTCTAGCACATTAACGTGGGAATAGACCTGCTCTGATCTATCTGATAAAATAAGTAATTGCTGAGTAAACCCTTTTGAAGAATCAATCAACATTTCTGCCTGATCTAAAAACTGAGTTTCACCATTGCAATCCTGAAGTTTTAGTGTCGCAAGAGAAATATTCCCTCTTACACCCATAAGGACATTGTTAAATTCATGAGCCACCGCACCAGAAAATGTTTTTATATACTCTAAATAATTAAGGCTTGAAGCGTGAGCATCCACCTTTTTCTTATGTACACATTTCTTCATGCGGAATACTATCAAAACGAGTATACCGATAGTGAGACTGAAAAGGAAAAAAAGCAATACACCTACAAATAAAATTGAATTAAAGGCTTCTCCTTGTAATTCGGGTGTAATATATTCACTTACACCACTCGTAAGCTTACTATTAACACCATAACTACAAGCGACATTATATAAAAATAAATATAACCAGCTCCATAGCCCCATCAAATCCAACATCAAAGTATTCATTTATGCCTATGTTTTTATATGCTATATATCAAATATTAACAACATAATTGTCAGACAATAGAATTATCATATAAATGGCATCTATTTACAACAAGTGGAGTGCAACCCATTAACACTTACTTTATATAACACAATTACTTGATTAAATATTATCCTCACCTCCTACTGTGCTCTTCTCTATTCTACCGTCATAGTTCACCACATTTTTTCTACATTTCAGGGTAAATAACCCCAAAAAACCAATGAGGACACTGTGAGCAACACCAACATCAATTCTGAAACACAAGAAGAATTTGTCGGAACAAATTTTATTCAGGAAATTATTGATGCAGATATCCAAAGTGGCAAACACGACGGGAAAGTGCACACTCGTTTCCCCCCCGAGCCCAATGGATATCTCCATATTGGTCACGCAAAAGCAATTTGTCTCAACTTTGGTATTGCGGAAAAAAATGGTGGGGTCACCAATCTCAGATTTGATGATACCAATCCATCAAAAGAAGAAGATGAATATGTAGAAGCCATTAAAGAAGACATTAAATGGCTTGGATTCGATTGGGGCGAAAGGCTCTATTTTTCATCAGACTATTTTGATACTCTTTTCGAATATGCAGTACACCTTATTAAAAATGGTGATGCATTTGTCTGTAGCCTCAATAGTGAGCAGACCCGTGAATATCGCGGATCACTCACAGAGCCTGGTAAAAACAGCCCAGACCGCACTCGTTCTGCTGAAGAGAACCTCGACCTTTTTACCCGCATGAAGGCTGGTGAATTTGACGAAGGAACATATACCCTCCGCGCAAAAATTGATATGGCTGCTTCAAATATGAACCTCAGAGATCCTATTCTCTATCGTATCATGAAAGCCCACCATCACCGAACTGGTGACGCTTGGTGTATCTATCCTATGTACGACTTTACCCACGGGCAATCAGATGCACTAGAGGGAATTACTCACTCAATCTGTACTCTCGAATTTGAAGACCATAGACCACTCTATAACTGGTTTATTGAACACCTCCCTGTACCATGTCAGCCACAACAAATTGAATTTGCACGTCTCAACATCACCCATACAATGATGAGTAAACGCAACCTCCTTACCCTTGTCAATGAAAAAATTGTCGATGGCTGGAACGATCCACGCATCCCTACTCTTGCAGGAATGCGTCGTCGTGGTTATACCTCGGCATCTATCAGAGATTTTTGTGATCGCATAGGTGTTGCAAAGGCCAATAGCGTCGTAGATAAAGCACTCCTTGATCACTGTCTTCGTGAAGATCTCAACCAACATGCTCTCCGAGCAATGGCTGTCATTAACCCCCTCAAAGTAGTCATCACCAACTACCCTGAAGGACAAACTGAAGAACTCCCTGCAGATAACAATCCTATTGATGAGTCAGCCGGTTCACGCATGCTCCCTTTTGGTAGAGAACTTTGGATTGAACAAGAGGACTTCATGGAAGATGCTCCCAAAAAATTCTTTCGCCTTGCTCCCGGCCGTGAAGTTCGTCTAAAGCACGGCTATTTTATTAAATGTGAAGAAGTAATTAAAGATACCACAGGCACTGTTACTGAGCTCCGTTGTACGTATGACCCCCTAACCAAAAGTGGCATGGATGTAGAACGTAAAGTTAAAGGCACCATTCACTGGGTCAGCGCTTCTCATGCTGTAGATGCCGAAGTACGTATTTTTGATGAACTCTTTACCAAAGAGAATCCTCATGATTTTCCCGAAGGTGGTTCATTCCAAGACAACCTTAATCCAGAATCATTGACAATTGTTACTCAAGCCAAGCTTGAACCATCACTTGCTGATACTCCCGTGGGCCAAGGGTATCAATTCCTTCGCAATGGATATTTCTGTGCAGACTCAGTGGATTCAAAAAGCGATGCTCTTGTCTTTAACAAAACAGTTGGTCTAAAAGACGGCTGGGGTAAAGCAAAAAAGAAAGGGTAACCCTTAAGGGATACCCTCCTTTCCAACTACTTCAAGATTCGTTGTTCTTTTGTCTATATATTAGCCGAGGGCAACGAGTCGAATACCTTTCAGAGTTAAGATGGGATCATAGGAAGTGATTACATTTGTCTTTTCACCAAGAAGAATAGACCATCCCCCTGTTGCTATAACAGGTATAGTTCCTGTAACATCGAGTTCATCACGAATTTTAGCAACTAAAAATTCTAACTGCCCCAAAAAACCATAAAGAATTCCCGAGCGAATTGCATCTTCCGTATTTTGTGCGATAACATTTTCAGTCCACTCCAGTGATACGGGTGTTAATTTAACGGCTTTCTGAGTCAATATTTCTTGACTACTTGCAATGCCAGGTAAAATGACACCACCGCAAAAAGTACCATTCTTCATAATATCGAATGTGGTTGCAGTCCCAAGGTCAATAGCGATACCATTGATGTATCCCATATGCCTCATTGCAATAACATTACAAAGACGATCTGCACCAACAAGTGCAGCATTATCATATTGGACATCGAGATTTAAACAATTTTTAGATGAGATAATTTCAACAAGTGGTGTCGTAAATTTTGAGAGCGCTTTAATCCAAACACGTTCAAGTGCAGGTACTACTGATGCCATTCCAATATGAGTAATATTATTTGCATCAATTCCTGTTGAAGATATTAAGAGACTTATTCTCAAAAATAATTCATCAGAGGTTATTGTTTGGTTAGTAGAAAGTCTCCATGTATCAATAACCTCTTCGTTATAAAAAAGACCAATAACCGTATGAGTATTACCAACATCGATACTGAGTACGTAAGTATCCATTAATTAAACCTCATAGAAATATCGAGTGCTGGGACACTGTGGGTTAATGCTCCTACTGAAATAAAATCAACACCTGTTTTTGCAACTGATGCAATTCTCTTCAGTGTCATATTCCCCGATGCTTCAAGCTTTACACTCTTATTTGTTTCGCGTGTCAATGCAACAGCACTGCTCATTGTCTCCAGGTCCATGTTATCGAGTAATATTTGATCTACTGGATACCCTAAGGCTTCTGTAAGTTGCTCAAGAGTTTCAACTTCAACGACCATCTTTATTGCACTATTTTTTGTTTTAAGCACCGACTCGATTGCAGGTGCAATCCCACCAGAGGCATTAATATGATTATCTTTAAGCATCACCATATCAAACAATCCAATACGGTGATTCATACCACCACCAGCATGTACCGAATATTTATCAAGCATTCTATATGCTGGGAGGGTTTTACGTGTATCAAGAATATTACAGATGGTACCTTGAGTCTCTGCAACAAATTGAGCCGTTACCGATGCAACTCCACACATGCGTTGTAAAAAATTAAGAAGTGTACGCTCAGCTTTAAGTAGATCCCACGTATTACCTTCAATAGTTGCGATTACATCACCCACTGCAACTCGGTCGCCATCGGAAACATGGGTTGTAACAATTGCATTAGAGTTCAATGCTTGAAAAACTAAATCTATAATAGTTATGCCAGCAATGACACCACCTTCTTTAGCAGTTAAGGTAGCATGATTAGATTGATCTGAAGGGATAGTCCAGAGTGAACTAATATCCCCTGCTTCATCAAGATCTTCTTTAAGAGCAAGATGAATAAGGCTACGGGCAGCGTCTGATGGAAATTTCATAGTATCCAAGGTTATAGTCAATTGACAGTATCATAAATGTAAATTCTGATCTCTATTTTTACACTTTTTTCACTTTAGCAAATAAGAAATTACATCTCCTTAAAGGATTCTTAGTCGAATATCATAGAATATATCAGTTTTGAGGCCATCAAAATACCCATAACAAGTATTCCTCTCTTTACCCAGACATCGCCTTTTTTAACCTGAAAGGTAGCGCCCAGCAGGCCACCAAGCATTGTTCCACACCCAAATACAATTGCCACGGGCCAGACCACTTTATCATTCAAAACAAATATGATAATAGAAACAAAAATAAATACCGAAGCAATTGCCCCTTTCAATGCATTTACTCGAACCAAATCGAAATTTGTTGCTTTTGAAAAGGCAAAAATGAGAATAAAGCCAACGCCAATTTGAATAAACCCGCCATAGAGCCCCACCAAGAAAAACCAGAAAAAAAGAGGGCCATACTTTATATCCTTATGTTCTTTCTCTATCTCAGTTACATAGAATTTCTTCCGACTACTGTATACAGACAAAAAGGTTACACAGAGTAGGACTACTGCAAGTATCGGTTTAAATATATCATCGGGGATCTTTACTGCAAACCACGCCCCAACCATTGCTCCTATAATCACCGGCAATGAAAGCATTTTTAAAACGGTAAGGTCGAGTTTTCCACTTCGGTACAGTTTGATGGCAGATGAAACATTACCCCAGAAAACCCCTACTCGATTAGTCCCATTAGCCACAGTTGGAGGGAGTCCCAAAAAGATCATCATTGGGAGTGAAAGCATTGACCCACCACCTGCAATAGAGTTTATAAAAGCAACAATTATTCCAATAAAAAAGATCAATCCATAGTGATAATACTCTTCCATAGCTCTACCGAGCTAATTCGAGTAACGATGTGACTCTATGCTGATACTGATGAGATTGAGCCAGGAGATGTTGATGTATTTGTACTATTTCTGGGGGATACTGTTGTGCGTTTTTGATCAAAGTAATTAATTGATCAACAGATTCAAATTCACTATATGAAAAACCTTTCATCACCGATTCGTTAAGGGCAAGCTTCTCTACAACAAGGGTTGCACTTGTAGCCAAGATATCAAACACTCGCGGACTTATTTGAGGCGTTTCTCTATCACTTGAAGGGTCTTGATTTGAAATATTAAGGGCTACCTTTGCTTTTTCATACATACTTAATGCCTCTTCAAAAGATGACCACTCACCTTTCTGAATAGTAGGTTCAAGAATTCCCTTATAAGAGTCCCACCCCACTCCTGCAATAGCAAGAGACACTCCGTTCTTTAGTAATGCTTCAAGGACCGAAACCCTATAGTTACTTGGAATCCCGACAAATGCACAATCGTACTCGACACTGTATCTCTTCAGTGAGTATTCTTGTGGGGTGCCTGCCGTTTGTAGAAACCCATAGGAGACCCCGCATCGATTACACTCCTGTTCAAGTTCACCTTTTTGTACGCCTAAAAAGAGGTCGTAGCCACTCAGTACATCCCGCCAATAGGTGGCAATTCGATAATCCTCGTAGAACCAATGGACCGTTTTAATCCCCTGACGCCGTAAAAGTTGTAGGCTAAAAAGGGTTACTGGCGATAACGCAAGTACCAAACAGTGGGTAACCTGTGCATCAAGACAATTCACAACCAGACTTTGGTTTAAAAGATCTACAGAGAGAGTATCATCAGGTTCTTTCAAGAGTGAGTCAAAGGCATCAAGATAGGTTTTGGTATCAAATACCTTAGTCGACCCATCAACTACTACCTGAGTAAAAGCTTCAACGGTATTAAGACCAACCTGACGGGCCGCCCCTTCGGGTGGAATGACAATCATCCATTTTGACATAACGTTCCAGTGGCTATTCTTTTTAATCAAGATAATAAAGTTCAGACACCTTAGTTTATCTCTTTCGCTGTTATTAATCAATAAGTACAATAACCAAAACAGGACATACTCCTTTTTTTATAGAATTAGGAAATCGCCATCGAGTAAATCCTTCCGTCATACCCTATTCTCAAACAGAGTGATCTGTCAAATTTGGAAAAAGTGTAAAAAACCTTGATTCTAAAGTGAGAATAGTTAAATTTAGCTCTCAAACGTTCAGGGAAGATGCCCGAGTGGCTTAAGGGAGCGGTTTGCTAAATCGTCGTAGGTGAATAGCCTACCGGGGGTTCGAATCCCCCTCTTCCCGTTCTTTGAATTCTCCCAAAAATCTATCAATAATTTTTTATGCAACAGTGAATACTGAACGTTAAATTTTGATGTAATTTCTCACAATCATCACTTGTAATAACTCCCTTATAGAAATGAGTGCATGCCCATATGCTCAGTGGATTTACTATATTTTGCCAAAAATTAAGCAGGTATCACATGTCTACTACACCACGCGTTCGTTTTGCACCCTCTCCAACTGGGTATCTTCATGTAGGTGGCGCTCGTACAGCTCTCTTTAATTGGCTCTTTGCTAAAGCTACGGGCGGAAAATTTATTCTCAGAATCGAGGACACCGACAGAGCCCGCTATAATGAAGAGGCCTTACATGATCTTATTCGGGATCTCAAATGGCTTGGCCTAAACTGGGATGAGGGTATCGAAGTAGGTGGTGAATTTGGTCCATACCAACAGTCTGAACGCTTAGACCTCTATAAAAAGTGTGCAGAGGAGCTTATAGAAAAAGGAGAAGCCTACTACTGCTTTTGTTCATCGGAACGCCTACAGGGGCTTCGTGAGAAACAAGAAGCCGAAAAAGCTCAGCATTTTGGATATGATGGACAGTGTCGTGACCTCGACGTAGAAGAGTCGCGCAAGCGCATTGCTGCAGGTGAAGCATATGTCATACGTCTCAAAACACCAACGGAAGGGGAAACTACCTTTAAGGATTACCTACGTGGTAATATCTCATACCAAAATAGCGTGCTAGACGACCTCGTTCTTTTCAAACGTGATGGCTACCCTACCTACCATTTAGCGAGTGTGGTTGATGACCACCATATGCACATTACCCATGTACTTCGTGGTGATGAGTGGATTGCCTCTACCCCAAAACATGCTCTCCTCTATGATGCATTTGGCTGGGAGCGTCCTGAATTTGTACATCTTCCTGTTATTTTATCAGCAACCGGCGGAAAATTGAGTAAACGTAAAGGGGCTGCTTCGGTTGGGGATTATCAACAACTTGGTTACCTTCCTGAAACCCTCTTTAACTTTCTTGCGCTTCTAGGCTGGAGTCCGGGAGATGATCGCGAAAAAATGAGCCTCGAAGAGATGATATCTTCCTTCTCTCTTGACCGAATTATCCCTAAAAGTGCTGTTTTTGATGAAATAAAACTAGAATGGCTCAATGGGCAATACTTTAATGAAATGGATGCAGTAGATCTTTTCTCACCATTGGTACCGATATTCAAAGCAGCAGAAATAACTCTTTCTGACTACCCATATGAATATAATATCGCAGTTATCTCTCTCATTAAAGAGGGCTGTAAAAAGCTTGAAGATTTCCTGGGTCGAGGAGCTATTTTCTACAACGAACCTACAAATTTTGATGAAAAGGCAGTTAAAAAAGTGTGGAAACCAGGAACCGAAAAGACTCTCTCGATAGTGATTGAACGCTTTGAGGCTCTCGACACATTTAATGCTGAGCAGATTGAATCCACACTAAAGCAAATCATGCAAGATTTAGAGCTTGGCTTTGGTAAAGTAGCCCAACCAGTGCGTCTTGCACTCTCTGGAGTCGCTTCAGGAGCCGACCTTATGACTACCATTGAACTTATTGGTAAAGCTGAAAGTGTAAAAAGATTGTCACAAGCAGTAAAACGTATTGAGGAACTCGCCGAATAGTAGTATCCTTACTCTATGAGGACCTTTTTCGATCACACCTATAAAAAAGAAAAGCTGTACTGTAAGCACTGTTCGTCTGTTGCTACGCATCAGCTTTTTTCCCGTCAGGCTATTGTTTTTGGCGGAAAGATTTCTTCTCGAGAGCGTCTTCTTGGGCACTGTAACAACTGTAGAGAGTATCAAATTCTCTTCGCATCTGACCTCCGCAGCCTTACCCCTGAAAAACAAGGTGAGTTCTCATGTAAAATAGCGGGCCGTGGGCGTATTATACTCGGAGATTGGGTCTATATCCCTGGTCATTCACGCCCAGGTAGAGTAAAAGGGCGTTTTTGGCAAAATGGATTTGAAGAATTCATCCTAACCTATGAAGATGGCACTGAAAAAACAATTAAGATTAAGACCCCAGATGTCGCAGGTAAAGAAGCTCTTATATCCTATAAACTTCTCCCCTTCCAACTTGGTAACACATTGATCGGTGACTACATCTACCATGTAAATAGAAATATTTCTGGTAAAACAGTCGGTGTAATCCACGGTCAAAAAGAGAAGATTATTATCCAACTCGAAGATAAAACATTTCTCATTATGACGCTTCCTGGTGTAGATCCAAAAGTTAAAGACAATTACACCCTATCTGATATTGTTACCTCGACCCTCAACTCTATTGATTTTGATACCTCGACCATAACAATAAATGTAAGTAATGGCATAGTGTTCTTATCCGGAAGCCTCACTCATATCCTTGACCGCGAAGTTCTTATTCGGTTTATCGACTCACTGGAAGGTGTACTCGGGGTTATTTCGAACATAACAATTCAACCTGTTATTAATGTTTCCGACGACCTACTACAGCGTGAAATACACCAGTATCTCTTCGATTCGAACCCTGGTATTTTAGGGGTCAATATAACCGTCACTAGAGGTGAAGCGGAACTCTGTGGTTATGTAGAAAAACATTCAAATCAGAATAAAATTTATGAATCCCTCGCTTCAATTGATGGTCTCAAAGAAATCCACCTTAAACTAGAGAAAAAAGACACCTCGAGTGCTAAAGACCAAGAGACAACAAATCAAGTAATTAATGCACTCGATAAATTACAACTTCTCGATTCTGCATCCATAAAAGTCCATACTATAAATGGCGTTGTCTATCTTGAAGGACACGTCCATACTAATCTTCAAAAAAGTACTGCAACATTTGCCGCCATGTGGGCAGGCAAAAACTTGAATCTTGTAAATAATCTACAAGTAATGCTTCGCAAAGAAGACGAGAATCAAAATCAAGAACAAGCATAGTTTTCGTAGCAGAACATCATTCTTAGTCTGTAAAAAGATTCCCAATTACTACCTTATAGATGTACTATTTTTTAAAATGTTACCATGAATATAAAACAGATTATACTTCTCGCTATTTTGTTGATAAGTTCACTTTATTCCAACAACAAGGAACCAGCACTCCCTGTCTCTTCATTTGAAGTCTCAGAAGAAGGTGAACTACAATCCTCTAATAGCAGTAAAGAGTCGAACCCCACTGCGGCAATAATTACACTAGAAGAGATGGTCGATCCTGGTATGGCCGACTATGTTAAGCGGGCAATAAACCAAGCTATCTCCCAATCACCTCAGTACATCATTTTTGAAGTTAATACATTTGGTGGCCGCCTTGATGCAGCTTTTGATATTGTAGATGCTATTACTGGTATTCCAGACAGCATAACAACCATTGCATTTGTTAATAAAAAAGCAATCTCTGCTGGTGCACTTATAAGTTTCGCAAGTAATATGCTCTATATGAAGCCAACAACAACTATTGGCGACTGTGCACCCGTAATACAAGGACAGCAGGGGCCAGTTATGATGGGTGAAAAAATACAGTCACCTCTCAGAGCAAAATTCAGAAACCTTGCTGAAAGAAATGGGTATCCCGAACTCTTAAGCCAGGCGATGGTTTCCAGCGACCTTGAAGTACTAAAACTTACTTATAAAGACTCTACCCAATTTGTTCTTAAACACGAATGGGAGGAAATGGATGAAAAGGAAAGGAAATTATGGAAGAAAAAAACCATTGTTCGTAAAGATGAACTGTTGACTCTCACTAATACTGAAGCGGAAACATTTGGCTTTTCCAGAGGAACAATTAAAGATGTAGACGCATTAGTAAAGCATTTAGGAATTAGCACACTTAAAAATATAGACATTAATTGGGCCGAACAATTAGCTCGTTTAATTGGCACCATATCACCAATACTCATGTTAATCGGTTTTGGGGCAATCTATATGGAGATTAAATCACCAGGCTTTGGCATCTTTGGTATTATTGGAATTATTGCTCTCAGTATAGTATTTCTTGGTCAATATGTAGCGGGAATTGCTGATCATATTGGACTCATATTTGTAACCCTAGGTATTATCCTAGTACTGGTAGAAGTTATTCTCGTCCCCGGTACTCTCATTAGTGCCTCACTAGGTGTTATCTGTTTTATCATGGCCTTTGGACTTTCCCTTAAAGGTGGTGACATTTCAACTCCAGATATTACAAGCGATAGAATCGATCTCTTTTTAAATAATGTGAGTGACATTATTCTACTCGCAGTGGCAGCCCTTATAATTCCTGTTATTATAAGTAAATACCTCCTTCCACGGATGCCAAGTAATCTTGGTATAATTATTGATGAAACTCTTGAAGATTCCCATATTAAAACAATTCAAGAATCTAATTTTGCAGTTTCGGTCGGAGATTCAGGGGTTACTAAAAGTGATCTCCGCCCAACAGGTAAAGCTCTCTTTGATGGCAAACAGATTGAAGTTCTTGGTCAATCTGGATACATTGAGAAAGGAAGTGCCATAACAATAATTTCTATTGAAGGCCAAAAGGTCATAGTAAAAAAAGGTTAAAATGAACCCTTACATAATCATCTCTATTTTCCAAGTATTGGCATTTGTACTAATATTTTTAGAAATTCTTATTCCATCTGGTGGGATAATATCAATTTTGGCAATAGGTGGATTTGCTTACAGCTGGTATTTGATTGCTGAACAAGCCCACACTGCATCCTACATGCTCTTTGGAATAATTGACATACTTGGAATTCCTTTATCTATTATTATTGGATTTAAAGTACTTAAAGCATCCCCTTTAATGAACAATGAGGATCTTACGAAAGAAGGTGGTTACACTTTTGACACAAGCAGCTCACATAAAGACCTCATAGGTAAAACAGGCCTTGTAATAACCCAACTTCGTCCGAGTGGTACAATCGAAATTGAAGGAGAGCAGTTTGATGCACTCTCTAATGGAGAAATGATTGACCCGAGCTTTGAAGTAACTGTTTTAGACGTTTCAGAAAACAAAATCATAGTAGAACTTAAAAACAATTAAATAAAAGGATAGTCATGGACAATTTAACATTACCCATATTAATAGTTGGAGTCATAGTACTCATCGTATTACTCTTTTTTGTTGGAAGTTTTTTCAGTCTCTGGCTGCAAGCTCTTTTTTCCAAAGCAGAAATTTCATTTTTACAGCTCGTAGGGATGAGAATGAGAAAAGTACCTCCACGCCTTATCGTAGATGCGCGTATTCTTGCTGTTAAAGCAGGAATACCTGTTGCAACTAATTTACTTGAAGCTCACTTTATGTCTGGTGGTAATGTACTTCGCGTTGTACAGTCTCTTATTGCTGCGGGAAAAGCAAATATTAATTTGGACTTTAAACAAGCATCAGCGATTGACCTTGCAGGAAGAAACGTACTCCAAGCAGTACAAATGAGTGTAAATCCAAAAGTTATCGAAACACCAAAGATATCTGCAGTAGCATTAGATGGTATTCAGCTCAAAGCAGTTGTTCGCATAACTGTGAGAGCCTCTATCGATAAATTAGTCGGTGGTGCCGGCGAAGAGACAGTTATTGCCCGAGTTGGTGAAGGAATTGTATCAGCAATTGGTTCATCATCTACCCATAAGCAAGTGTTAGAAAATCCCAATGTAATATCTAAAAAAGTACTCGGTTCAGGTCTCGACAGTGGAACGGCATTTGAAATTCTTTCAATAGATATTGCTGATGTTGATGTTGGCAAAAACATTGGTGCTGACCTTGAAACCGATCGTGCTGAAGCTGATAAAAAGATAGCTCAAGCAAAGGCAGAAGAACGTCGTGCAATGGCATATGCACAAGAACAAGAGATGCAAGCAAGTGTTATGGAAATGCGTGCTAAAGTTGTCGCTGCAGAAGCAGAGATACCAAAAGCAATGGCACAAGCATTTAGAGAAGGCAATCTTGGTATCATGGATTATTATAATATGAAAAATATTCAGGCTGATACAAGTATGCGCGATTCTATAGGTGGAACAAATCAAAGTACTTCAAAAGATGATAACGATCAGGTATAAGTATGGATGATTTTGGCCCAGGCCTTATTGTTGTTCTTGTAGTCCTCCAAATTATTGGAGGGCTTTTTGCCAGCAAAAAAAAGAAAGAGGCTGCTCAAAAAGCTAAACAAGCAGAAAAAAATAATAGTACTCACAGTAACCCTCAGAATATTGAGAATGGGGAAGGTCAGAATCCAGACCCATTCGAAACATTTATTGAAGGCATGACTCAGACGCTACAACCAGAGAACAATAATTCTGCAAGACCCATAGTAAATTCGTATTCTGAAAATGAGAATACGAATTTATTTGAAAATATCGAACTTGCAGATAGTGACGATGCTTTTATGCCTGAAAGTTCATATAAAACTAAGTCAACGGCTCAATATATTTCGCGACCACTAAAAAGAGATAGTGATCATATTTATGAAAAGCTCTCAACTCCTAATAAACTAAAAGAAGCTTTTATATTATTTGAAATAATAGGGAAGCCAAAAGCACTGAGAAAATAAAAAAAGGAAGAGGCTTGTGAATCCACAAGCCTCTTCCTTTTAAGCTGACACATCAATTCCCATTCCCATCCCTGGCGGGCTAGCTTTAGGTTGAGGCAAACTATTTATTAATTGAGCTTGTTGATCCTCAGCCATATCGTGAGATTTTTTAAGCAATGCAATATCTTTTGAAGATGACACATCACTTGCTTGTGCAGATAATGATCCCATTTGCATAAGTAGTTTCCTCCTTGAAAACAGTGAGACCTAATAGAAGTGATCGGCGCAGACACCAGAAAACTTAAGCTAACAGCAAAGATTTTTAGTTATTAAGGTCTTGATTGATTTCTTACCTGTCAGACGTGTCACAAAAAGGAGTATACCTGTATTATTACCTTGCCTCATAAGTATTACTTGGTCAGGTGTTGGGTTGATATCTAAGACTCAGATATAACGCCCTCAATTAGCCTCTTTTTGTCAAATTAATTATCACTTCTATCATGCCATACAATATTCATATCATTATAATAACTAAAGCTATATGCCCCAAATTAACACCGTCATAACCTACAATAGAATAAGGAACACTTGAAAAAATACATGGCTCATCAAAATATTTAAACATTAAGTTCAGCCAGTAAGTAAGGCCACATGACCTAACAATCGTTATAATAGATGGTGCACTAATGTAAGATTAACGTCCTAAATTTCCCCCAAGTACATTAAGCAATCCAGAACCTTGTACTTGAAAGGCTAATAAGTATCATATAAGCATTCTTAATAGCTTTATGACTGTGCTACTTAGATGTTGAGTAAGAACAATACATGAGTTTATAGGCTACTCTATAAACTCATTAAGGGGGCACCAATCCAGTGCAGCAGATCAAATTGATCTATTTGGTATAGATCAGAGATTATTCAAAATGAGATATATAAGATATATGAGAGGGTACAAAAAAGCCCGTAGCGTAAGCT
>JAOPTW010000009.1:0-71841 GCA_051532035.1 Fibrobacterales bacterium
CATCATGTCCAAATCCAGTCATGAGCGGATTGCCTTCAGTTGCAGTAAAGCCACTTAATGATTTTGCTTTTGCGATAACAACAGAGAAGTCCATGCCATCAACGTGTTGACAACCAGGGTATCCAACAACTGAAGTAGTAAATACTTGTGCTGCATACGAATCTTTAGGTTCTTGAATACAGTTCGTGTTAAAAATAAAGGCAACATCTTGTCCTTCAAATTCTTTACGCTGATTCTGCCATGCGGTACCAAAGTGACCAACGAGAGATTTGTGTGCTTTTAATTTTGGATAGCCATGAGCGGGGAGCATTTCACCGTGAGTATATACGCTTACACCGGCTTCATCACATTGCTCAAGAAGTTTGTCGAACATATAAAGGTCATGACCAGAAACAACAATTGAAGGCCCGGTAACAAGGTCAGTACTTACAGAAGTTGGTTCCGGAGTTCCAAATGCTTCGATGTGTGCAGTATTAAGGATAGCCATGCAAGTAATGTTTACTTCGCCACATTTCATGTTGAGAGCAACAAGCTCTTCCATGGTGATGTCATTACGAGTAGACTCAGTAAGTGCTTCTGCAATGTATGCGAATATTGATGGGTCAGTAGCACCAAGAACAGCTGCGTGTTCTGCGTATGCTGCAAGACCTTTAATGCCATAAATAAGAAGTTGAATAAGAGACTGTAGGTCTTCATCTTCATTTAATGTATTGATCGCATGTTTTTGCGCTTCAATAAGAAGGTCTTGTTGTGCTACACCTTTTGCACTCCAGCTGATAGTAGAAACTTCTGAACCTTCACGCTCTATTCCCGCAAGCATAGATGCACGGTCGAGCATATTATCTGATTTGTACACCCAATCAATAACAACTTTTTCGTCAAAGTTTACGTTGGTTACAGTAAGGAAGAGTGCTTCAATAATAAAACGATCAATTTCTGGGTCTACGTTACCATTTTTGCGTGCTTCAGTTACAAGAAAACTGATACCTTTGACTTGAGCGAGAATAAGGTCAAAAAGATCCGAAACGATAGCTGGCTTTCCACATACCGCTACTTTAGAACACCCTACGCCTTTGTTTGCTTGTTCACATTGATTACAAAACATCTCTACTTCCTTTATTATTAATTGTGCACTTGAGTGCCTTTTGTTATTGAGACAAAGTATAGTAGATAATTAAATATGCTTCTTTGACATGGGTCAAGAAAAAGAATAAAAGGACGTTGAGGGCAGTTATTAAGTTAATTGGTCTAATAATGGCCCTTTTCACAGCGTTTTAATGTCAACAAAAGTGAGCCAATGTCACCAATTATATAGAAATAGGCTTTAACTTGTAGTATAATGAGGTATTGAAGAGGTATATTAATTAAGCTCTTAAAAAGGATGTCAACAAATGGAGTCTAAAAGTAGAGAGAGAGAGATATTTGATTTTCTTGATTATCAAGAATATCTGAGCTATATCTATAAAACTCGTAAAAAGGATAAAACCTATTTTACCTACCGATATATAGCAGGGAAAGTTGGCATTGATCATAGTTTGGTTGCTCGAATATTTCAGGGTAAACGCCATATTTCAAATAAAAGTATTGGTGCGTTTTGTGAGGTACTCAATTTCGCAGAGGAAGAAGCGGAATATTTTTTCCATTTAGTAAATTATTGTAAGTCAGAAAAGCCTGAAGTTATTGAGAAGCATTTCGAAAAAATGATGGCGCTCCAGCCTTTCAAGGCGCAGCTGATTCAAGAGTCAGAATACAGGCTTTTTAAAAACTGGTATGTACAAGCGATACATGCACTCCTAGAATTCTTTCCCTTTAGTGATGATTATCGATCCCTTGCTCTTAAGCTTAGTCCACAAGTTTCGTTGGTACAGGCCGAAGAAGCTATTACTATTCTAAAAAGTTTAAAATTTATAGATCGCGATACTGAGGGTAATTGGCGGCCAGTTCATGCGGGCCTTACTTCTGGTGACCGCTGGAAGAGCGCCGCTATACATGCCTATCATAAAGAAGTTCTTACCATGGCTGCAAACTCCCTCGAACTTCATAAAAAAAATCAGCGTGACTTTTCTTCACTCACTATATCTATTCCTTCCGATTCTATACCAAAAATTAAAGAGGTTTTAAAGCAGGCCCGCGAAAGTATCATTCAGATACTGGGAGAAAAGCCGCCAGAACAGAGTAATGCAGTCTATCAGGTTGCGCTTAATCTTTTTCCTATGAGTCGTATAGAGGAGATCAGATAGAATGAAAGTATGTGCTATATCAATATTGGCAGGTTTGAGCTTTGTTGTACTAGGGTGTAGCCTTAATGATAGTTCAACTACCTCGGGGACATATATAGAAACGACAAATGGTGTTGCTGGTGTTGCTGGTGTTGTTCGGGGTTCTGATTCAGAAGAGGTATATGGCGCGCAGGTACGCCTCAGGTCTAAGGGGTACCTTGTACCTCCACTCGCGGCAAGTAGTTTTGAAAAATATGATACAGAAACCGATCGTGTTGGGTATTTTGCAATCGGTTCAGTGGGGCCAGGTGAATATGTTCTTGAAATTGTGACAGAAGATGCACTAGGGAAGGCGAGAGAGATCGTGATTACTGATAAAGACTCTTTTGTTGCGGTGAATGAAATAGTTTCACCATTAGGAAGGGTCAATGGTGCTATTGCCCCATCGCGAATGAGTGATAATCCAGCACAAATTTGGGTACAAGTCTATGGGTTCGAACGTCTCATTGCCGTAGATAGCTTGGGTAGGTTTGCTACTGCCTTACCAGAGGGGGCCTACAGGTTTCGTGTGGTGTACGGTGATTCGACCCGTATAGGTTTTGACTACTCTACTGTTACGGTGACAGCAGGTGGCGTAGTGAACCTAGATACTCTTGGTAGTATCTTGCTTGGGGGTGTAGTGAGTTCGAGCTCCACGTTAAGTGTAGATGTATCGTCGTCTATTGTAGAAGAATTGAGTAGTAGTGCTGTTTTTTCGAGTGTAGCAGAGGTTGACTTGCCTGTTCCTGATTATATGAAAGAGTTTGGGGGTGTTTTAGATGGGAATGGTCTGCTCAATTTTGGAGATGAAACACAAGAATTTGATCCGTTGGACAGTGGTTTCACCGTTCATTTTAGTTTCTCCTATTCTCAAACGGGTATACAGTACCTGGTCATGAAGGGGAACACCTTTAGTAGCGAGGCAGGTTGGAGTTTTTTCATTGATGTTGATGATAAGATATATTGGCGTATAAATCCATTTGATAATGATGAGTATAAAGCAGCAATGAATTTTCAATTGACGGAAGAGATGCTGTATAAAATTCACACAGTTACTGGCGTTGTAGATAGAGAGACTCAGGAGTTGAGAGGGTATATTAATGGGTCGTCAACTGGCTGGAAAAAGGGCGGAGGGGGTGTTTCGGGGAGTTCGATAGCTCAATTCCCTTCGGTCACTACGACTGAGAATATTACTGTAGGCGGTTCTCTCCATAGTAAAGATGAGCCGGGTAGTGGGTTATTTAGTGGCTATTTTGGAGCGGTATCAATTTTCAAGAGAACACTCACTGTTGAAGAGATCGAGCTACTTGAGAATGAGTACTTTTTTTGAGGCCGTATCATAGCGTCTGTGCACAATTATTTTTAAAAGTGCCAATACCATTATAATTCAAAAAAATCATTATCTTCAATAGGAAAGGGAGTTTGTACTATGATACTGTCTCCAAGCAGCTCTTTAATGCCGCTATTTATTGATTGTGCATCAGTTGTCGTGTGAAAGGTACGCACGGTATCATTTGGTGAAAAGAGTGCTTTGTATGCACTATCTGAATAAAATATTAAGGTGGGTATACTATTCTCTTTAATGCTTTTTTGATAGGCGGATATTGTCTCAGCTGATTCGTTATCAATACAGTAATATATGGCGAGTGAAAGGGAGTGAGACTGTTCCAAAAGTTCTTGAGGGCTCCCTATCGGTTTTTCGGTAAATCCAGTTGATGTTAAATAGAAGAGGTGTGAATCAAAAGGCCGGCCAGTGTTGTTAATGATGCCGAGGGTGAGTGGGGTTGCCCCTGAGGAGGGTGAGAAGATAGTCTCAGGGAGTTCTTTGTGCTCAACACCGAGGTAATCTATAAAAAATGAGATTTTTTTAAGGGTGCTTTTAAAGAATGACCCAGGGAAGTCTTCCTCGAGTCTGAATCGTGAAAAAAGCTCATGAGGGATGGAGTAGAGGATTTCGTCTGAGCTTCTGCCGATACGTGATGCTTTGGCAAATTGATCAGCCAAAGTAACGGCTCGAATAAGAGTTGATTGGTCATGTGGTAGATCACTATCAGAAATATCATTGGATGACTCTTCGAGAGTGAGTATAAGGTCGCGTGGCATATTCCATTTGCTAAAGAGTTCTGCCATAAAAATATTTTGATCGAGCCTTAGCAGAGACAATCCGGATTCAGCAAAGCTACAGTTATTTGAATGAGTGTGTTCAATAAGCATTTCAAAAATATCTTCAAAAAAGCAATCATACAGTAGTGATGCATAGTCGTGGAGTAGGCCACATAAAAAAGCGAGAGCAGGATTGGGGTGGTTGGCGCGTTTGGCGAGTTTCTCTGTAAAGAGGGCGGTTGCTAGGCTGTGGTACCAAAACTCGGTGCGGTTAAATCCAGGGGTCTTCATCTCTTTGGTGTCGATAAGTTGAATGACAGACAATCCGATAGCCACCTGTTGGGTCGCTTCAAATCCAATACGAATAATTGCATCATGTATGGTTGTAATGTCTCGATTTAAACTCGAGAACACCACCGAGTTTGAAAGTTTAACAATAGAGGTTGCAATTGAGGCATCCGTTGATATTACCTGGGCAAGTTCATGGGTGCTTGAGTTGTCTGAATGAGTGAGATCAACAATTTTTCCAATGGTATTGGGGAAGGCCATTAGTTTGCCGACTTCTTCTACCATGATCTCAATTTTTTCATGCATAGGAGTTTTCGGGCTGAGTAATACCAATTGGGTTTTGGCACTCTGCTCTGTCTGGGTTTCGTGGAGCAGTTTTTCTACTTCAGGGCCAATCAATTTTATAAGTGCTTGAAAAATACGCGATATTTTAAGAGGCCGGGGGTAGTAATTGAGTATGCCAACACTATTGTACTGTTTCCGTTTTGCTATGGTGAGCTCATTCCCGTAGCAGATGAGAGAAGTGCTGGATAGCTTTTTATTGTTACGGATAAGGTTAACTAAATGGAGTTGTTCACGGTCATCCTGGGGGAGCTCAAGCAGGATTGCGTCGGGTTTAAATTTGAGAAGCTCTAAATAACTTCCCACAAAAGGAGGAAATTTTTTTGTTTCGAATTTGCGCTGAGAAAACGCAGTATCAAAAATATGCACCTCTTGCTGGTGTGTTCCGATGAAAGCAATTTTTATAGTCATGTTGAGATTATACCATATGTTTTGGTATTTGAGCTACTGTTTTGTGCTCTTACAATGGATGATCTTCAATCTTTTTGGATTTTGCTAGGGTATTGTGTGCTTACTTTTAATTTAAGTCGTGGTTTTAGTTAATGAGCGGCTTTTGTTGGAAGGGTGTTGGGTGAATAGAAAAGAGGACCTTTTTATACTTGTTAATCAATCGATACACTTTCTAGTAGGGGAGTGAAAAGGGGGTGTTCCATGAGGATGGGGATGCAGTGATTGCTCTCTCTGATTCTCAAGCAGAAGGCACCCTTTTTTTAGTGCTTCATTAAAATTTGTATTACTTCTATAATATCAAGGTGTTAGTGATTTGTTTGTGTATACATCCATTAAAGGATGGGGCTTGATATAGAGTCTCATTCGCTCAAACACACAACATGTAGTGTTTAATTATTTTCTGTGGCACTACATATTATGTAGACACGAATGTAAAATAAAACTATACATTGGAAAGTCCCACCTTTTGGGGCACGTTTCAACGTCATTATTAATTGAAATTGAACTCTACTTGTGCGTAGAGTATAGGATCAGTTTCGCAAATTTTAGGAGCACTATGTCTATCAAAGAGTTACAGGAATACACCAGAATATCAAAATATGCACGGTATAATCACGAGTTTAAGCGTCGTGAAACATGGGCAGAGCAGGTGGATCGTGTAATGGATATGCATAAAGAAAAATATGGAGAGGTGTTTCCCCTTATTGAAAAAGATTGGGAGTTTACTAAAGGGCTCATGCTCGAAAAAAGAATTTTAGGCTCACAGCGTGCTCTTCAATTTGGTGGCTCTGCAATTCTTAAGAAACACGAACGTCTCTATAATTGCTCTGCAACATATATTGATCGCTTGAGATCATTTCAAGAGACTATTTACCTCGCGCTGTGCGGTGTTGGTGTTGGGTTCTCGGTACAAAAGCATCATATTGCTCAGCTCCCTGCATTAGTTAAAGAAAAATCAACAAATACACGCACCTATACTATTGAAGACTCTATTGAGGGTTGGGCAGATGCTACAGGTGCACTGGTTAACTCATTTTTTGATACCGAGAGTAAATATTCTGGCCTTGATGTTGAATTTGATTACACCGCGATTAGACCGGCGGGGGCTTATATTAAGTCAAGTGGTACAAAAGCACCAGGGCCTGATGGTCTTAGAATTAGTTTGGTTAAAGTAAAAGAGCTTCTGACGCAATGTGTAGAAAATGGTCAAGAGCGTGTTCGCCCCATTCAGGCCTATGATATCCTTATGTACCTCAGTGATGCAGTCGTATCTGGCGGGATTCGTAGAGCGGCAACAATTTGTCTCTTCTCACACGATGATGATGAAATGCTCAAAGCAAAAACGGGCAACTGGTTTGTGGAAAATCCACAAAGAGGTCGTTCAAATAACTCGGTACTACTTCTCAGAAATGAAATCGGTTTTGATACGTTCAAAAATATTATGACTTCGGTTAAAGAGTATGGTGAGCCAGGGTTTGTATGGGCTGACGATAAAGAGATGCTCTTTAATCCTTGTGCCGAAATTGGTCTCTATGCAAAACATTGGGAGACGGGTGAGTCGGGTATTGAGTTCTGTAATTTATGTGAAATTAATATTAAAGTGTGTGATACCAAGCAACTCTTTTTAGATGCTTGTAAAGCGTGTGCAATTTTGGGTACTTTTCAGGCGGGATACACTGATTTTCCATACCTCGGTAAAGTTTCTGAAGAGATTATTCGTAAAGAGGCACTGATTGGTGTGTCTATGACTGGTATGATGGATAGACCAGAGATCGCCTTTGATGAAGAACTTCAAAAAGAAGGCGCGCGCCTTATTAATGAGACGAATCAAAGAATTGCTTCAGTTATTGGGATTAATCCTGCAGCACGAACAACTTGTGTTAAGCCAAGTGGTAGTGCATCATGTATTTTAGGTACTTCATCGGGAATTCATCCGGGCCATGCAAAGCGCTATTTCAGAAGAGTGCAAGCAAATAAACTTGAGGCGACACTCGATTTTTTCAAAAGCTTTAATCCAAATGCTGTAGAGTCCTCAGTGTGGGATGCGAATGGCACAACTGATGTAATCACTTTTTTATGTGAAGTTTCAGATGGTTCAAAAACAAAAGACAATGTGAGTGCTGTTGAGCTTCTCGATCATGTAAAATCGACCAAGCTTAATTGGATTGATGAAGGTAAAAATGTTGACCTTTGTGTGAAGCCTTGGTTGTCGCACAATGTTTCTAATACCATCAATGTATTGCCTTCCGAATGGGATGAAATCACAGAGTACATTTATGAAAATCGTCACTGCTTTGCGGGTATTTCACTCCTCCCGACGTCAGGTGATAAAGATTATCCTCAAGCGCCTTTCACTACAGTGCATACTCCAGAAGAAATTGTGGGTATGTATGGTGATGGGTCACTTATGGCAAGTGGTCTTATTGTACATGCGCTTAATGCCTTTGAGAATAATTTATGGGCCGCCTGTGATAGTGTTCTGGGAATGGGGGAGAAGCTTGAAATTCCTGAGAATATAATCGTCAACAGAACTGATGAAGAAGTTAAGGATTATGTACAGGGTGTCATAGAAAAGAAAAACTGGGTGCGTCGTGCTAAAAAATTTGCACAAAACTATTTTAATGATGATGTACGAACAATGACCTATTGTCTTAAAGATGTCCATAACTGGAAGACTTGGTGTGACCTTTCTCGTACATATAGCGATGTGCCTTGGGATCTTTTTTCAGAAGATCAAGATAATACTAATCATGAAGCTGATAGTGCTTGTGCTGGTGGTAAGTGTGAGGTTACCTTTTTATAGGTAACTTTCGGCTACGTAATTATAGGAGTACCGTTATGACGGTACTCCTTTTTTTTGTTCTCAGTTCAATCTCTTAGGGTAAGGTTGTTGTTTAGGTGGTATGAGACAGTAGATTTGGTGTTGTCGAAGCTTTGGTTTTTTGATGCACTCTGATGTTACCCTGAGTAATATTATCACAATTATAGGTGTGATTGAGTAAAAAATTCACATAAGTATCAATTATTTGTCTTCAAGTATGGGTTAAGTTAAAATCGTTGCTATACTTAATTACGTTCACTCTAGATGAACTGAAGAATTAAACAAGGGCAAATACATGACATTATTCAGATGGGCAACAGTTGTTGGTTTTATTGCTATAGCTATTATTATGACTCATTGTAGCGATAGCGCTACAAATGATATTGAGTTGATTATGAGTACATCATCTTCGAGTTTGGAAGAGGTTGATCAGGAGCGTGTTCTTATGCAGCTCTATGATGAGGTGAATATCCTTATGGAGAGTATCAATGTCTATGATTCATTAATTGCCGCTGAAAGCGACCCTGCTCGCAAAGCAGTGTTAGAAGAAGTTCTGGTAACAAGAATTGACTCTTTTGAAGTACAGCGCGATATTTTTACTACGGCTCTCGATTCATTAATGATGGATAGTGAGAGAGCAAAGGCTGAGTATATAGCCCGTGGTGATACTCTTTCGAAAGCCTATACCGCGGAAGGTGAGTTCTTAGAACGGATACGTGCGATTAAAGGGGCCTCACAGAATGCTTTTGCTGGGGTAGTCCCTGTCGATGAAAGTAGTGACTCTGTTCCAGTCTCATCAAGTGGCGTAGGGTTGTCCTCTTCGATAGATTCTCTTTTGAGTAGTGCTCCGGGGGGGGGAAGTTCAGGGGATACCTCTCCTATAGATTCATTGATGAGCAGTGCGAGTAAATCCGATTCTACGATAATTGATTCAACGAATGCTGATTCTGCCTCTGCTGTCTCATCAAGTGGCTCTGTTGAGCATATATCGTCGCAAGCGCTTTCATCGGTGACTGCGGTTAATAGTGCCCCGGTAATCGATACATTATTTAATACCACCCTGAGCTCATTAGAGGACTCTGTAGTTTCGTTTGTGATACGGGCTCATGATGCAGACGGTGACTCGCTTCAGTGGAGTATGAGTATTGATTCTATTTGGGGGAGCATCTCTATAGACTCTCAACACGATAGTTGTACTGTTACCTATACGCCCTTCGCACATAAAAATGGTTTAGTGCCCCTCAGCATTCGAGTGAGCGACGGAGAATTGAATGATACTCTTGATGTGTCTATAGATGTGGCTTCGGTCAATGATGCTCCGGAATATATCGGGCCTGCCACCTTGAGTAATGCACAGAGAAATACCGAAACCATTGTTGTGCACACAGGGTCAGATTGTGTTGATACTCTCGATGGTAGTTCTTTAGTGACCCAGTTGAGTACCTATTGGTATCGTGATGACAAGGGGAATGGGTATGGGGGGGACTCATTATTTGTAGGTGATTCTTTGCTTTTAACCAGTAATGAGGTATCTCGATTTATATACGCCGAAGTGCGGTGTACCGATGGAGAAGGTGCAGTTACTATTCAAAAAACCCCGTATTCACAAGAGATTAAACACCGGCCTAATAGTGCTCCAGTAATTACAGAAGCACCCCAGTATACTGTTACTTATAATGAGGATACCGGTCCTCATTCACTTACTATCCATGCTACTGACCCGGAAAATGATACGCTGGTTTGGGCTATTGTTACACAACCAGCCAAAGGATCCATTGCTTTTTCTGACAAGAAAAATAATTCTGTGGTGGTTGATTTGAGTGGAGTACCACAGCATTTTAATGGTTCGCTTTCGGCGGTGGTTGAAGTGCGTGACCCTTTTGATACTGATACTCTTATGATTTCTTTTACGATTCAACCAGTAAATGATGCACCGGTGATTACGGGGAGTGCAGAACTTAAAGGGGATTTTGTTGTAACCCAAACGGTAGCTCTTGATACGGCAACCTTTGAGTGTCGTGATATCTACGATTTGCACAATACTACAACTGTTGATATCACTTGGTATCGTGCTACTACTTGTGGGGTCTTTGATCTCAGTAATGAACTCGTTGCAGTTGCCAGCTATATGCTCGTTGCACACGATGAAGGAGCCTGTCTCTTTGTGGTTGCTTCATGTACTGATAATGAAGGGGCGGTTGTGTATGATACATCGAGTCAGAGTGTTCCAGTAGCGGCGGCTCCAGAGTTTAATCAAGAGCGACTCTTGAGGCTTCAGCGACAAAATTCAGAATATGTTCAATTGCCAGTCCTCGACCTTAATCCGCTCAATAGAGGTGTACTCACTGTAGAGGCGTGGGTTCAATGGAGTGGTTTGCAGGGTAATAATGAACGGGTTGTTGAATTTTCAAATCAAACTACGAGTGGTGATTCTAAAGATAATATAATACTGTATCACAAAGATGGAGAGTCACAGCTTCGTGTTTCTATCAATAATGGTAGTTGGGAAGGTATGGCGTCTCCAATTGGTTTTATAGTTCCTGGCGCATGGACCCATGTTGCAGTGGTCATTAGTGATGCCGCTATCGATAATGTTGTTCTATTTAAAAACAGTGTTGTGATGGCGACAGGTACCCTCAATGTCCCAATTCAGGTGGAACGCACTCGTAACCTTATTGGTGGAAGTGCCTTTGTAAATGATGACACATTTGATGGGTTACTAGAAAATGTGAGGGTCTGGAATAGTGCTCGTACTCAACAAGAGATTACGGATAATATGTTTCATGGTTTTGACGAATTAACTCATAAAAATAGCCTTGTTGCAAGTTACGATTTTAGAAGAACAACCTCTATTCCTACTCTTATTGAGAATCGAATGGATGGGGCGACGGGGAGGATTGTCAATGGAGTAGGAAATGATGGAGATGAATGGCTTGAGGAATTTTCGATATACCGCTTAAGTATCAATGCAAATGCAGGAGGGGCAACAATGCCGGCGACTGATGTTACTCTTGTGGAAACTCAACAATGCCTCATAGAGGCGGTGGCAGATCAGGGATACCAATTTGAAGTGTGGCAGACATCTGCTCATGCAATAATCAATAACCCTTCTCAAGCGAAGACTACAATCAGCTTGACTGGTGATGCAACCGTTACAGCTGAGTTCTCTGATCAGTATATTGTTACGGTTGTCTCAGATAATAACTGTGCACTTAATGTTGAGGGAGAGGTTGAGCTTAATATAGGGGAGCAACTTGAATTAAGGGCCTATGCAACGACGAACAGTTATCTGTTTAGTAAATGGGTGGTAACCGGAAGTGGTGTGGTAACCTTCTCCGACCCTACGAGTCCTCATACACAGATAACTGTTGCTGGTGGTGATGTTACCATCGAGCCTCGGTATTTGAGACGACACGATTTGGTGCTCACTATTCATCCATATACTTTTCAGGACGGGTGTGTTGTTAATAAACCGGGTGGAAGTTATAATGGGGCAAATGTTGAAACAGAGCGTTGTCCTGGCTCGTCTAAGGAGCGCTGGAGAACTCAAAATGATGGTGTCTATTATGCGCTTCGTAGTGAAGCAGTAGAGCCGAGGGATAGTTATATTATTATGGATGCTGAGGGTGGAAGTAATGCTAATATTCGTATTTGGGGGCATACAAAAGGCCAAGAACGACATTCGGGACAATTTACTTTTGACCCTTCAAGTGATGGGACGTATCGAATAAGGCTTCGAGAAGATCATGATAAGTGCCTTGATTTACAGGGCAGTAATCAGTTCTTTAGAAATGTCTATCTTCTTCCTTGCAACAATCATGATAATCAAAAGTGGATTGTGAATATTCATTCAAAATAGGTATGCTCTTATTTAGGGACCCGTAGAGCCCTCTCTTCTGTTGTGAGAGAGGGGTTCTCTTTGTCTGTCGTAGTGAGTTGATGTCTGCAGAATGGGTTGGCGTATGAGTTATTCGTCAATATTCCAAAGGAGCTTAATGGCAAGGACACCAAAAGGATCGATTTTGTCAAGTGCATCGATAGTAAGTGCGTCATCTATGCACCAGTAGTACTGTGAAAGGAGTCCAAAATACTCTTCGTCAGTTGTAGGTGGTGTTACAGAATATAAATTACCATTATTTGCGTTGTTGAATGCTGTTCTAAGGTTACCGTCTTCTGATCCGTGGCGGCGATCATAAAAGGATTGGGCAAGTAGGTTTGTGATAACAGAAGGGTCCTCTTCGAGGGCGATGAAACTTGCGGCATCAGCGATGTGTATTCCCTTGTGCCATTTAGTGGGGAGTCCATTATCTATGAGCCACTGTTGCTCTTTATAAAAAGACCAGTCAGGGGTTGTGGATGAGCTGTCGATCCAAATATTTGTCTGCTGTACAATATTGAGTGCACTTGGTGGTAATGTCTGGTTAAGGTAGATGAGATCTTTAATAAGTTTATAGTAGGTGTACTCTCCGAGCTGAAGATTTCTCATAGCTGGTGAAAAATAGAGCGTCCAGCCTGCAACTGTTACTTCATAAAACCCATCCACTTCAGTAAAAGGTAAGTCGGGATAGCGAGGGCTCTCGGTAATTGGAGTATAGCTTGTGTCTTTGTAGTGGAGTACATAATTAGTGGCAGCTTTATTGGGGGGGAATTCATAATCTTCTGCAGTGAGCTTAATGGTATTATCTCCTTCAGCCAGTGAGAGAGTGTAGCTATAGGTGCTGTCTCCGGCTCCACTGAGAATAGAATCATTGAGGGCGATAAAAGCGAAGGACCCATTGTCGTGTGCGTGAATTGTTATTGTGGGGCTGGCAGTAAAAAGTGTGTCAGTAATACTCAAGCCATCTATCCAAATAACTGGTGCGATACTGTCAATAAAGGGAGGATTGTAGTAAAAGAGAACGGAATCGGTTGAGCTATACCCGTTAAGATCAGTGATAGTGACGGCAGCGATTTGTTGGCCTGTAGCAGAGGGGGTATGGAGGTATTGCCATTTTCCAAATTCAAAGGGTACTGTGTCGGAATTTACGACAACAGTCGCAATTCCGGAGTCATCTGTGGCAATGCCTTGAATGATTATGGAATCGGCAGATTCATAGATCGCGCTATCTTTAGGGGTTGTAATGTTGATGAACGGAGGGTTTGTATCTTTTAATGGGTCTATAAAATGGAGGGGAAGTGTGTGGTACAGATAGTTGCCTTCACTATCTTTTATAGTGAAAACTAATGAGTTGTCACCTGTTTCTAGAATGGTCACCATACTCCAAATGTTAGAAATACCTAGATCAATGGGGGTACCATTAAGGGTAAAAGAGTCAATTTCGTTTGTATGTATGAGAGAGCCAACAATGGATAATTGTTTTTGAGAAAGGCTGTCATAGGGGCTTGGGGTACTAATAGAAAATTGAATTGCAGGATTGTAGAGGGGTGTTATGGTACCCGCTGTAGTGACATTGGGTGCTACAATAATCGTGTCTTTTGCAGTAAAAAGAGTCGTAGACATGTCAAGTATTGAAAAGGATAGTTTGAGTCGTTTACTGGGGAGCTCTGTAAGGGAAATAAGTGAATCGTTAAAAGGGAGGGTGATTGTTGTATCGATATCCGCCCCTTTAATATGTACCCTGATATTTCTGAAAAGTGGTTTAAAAAGTGTATACAGTGAGTCGTTCGGCGTTACAATTGCTATGGAAAGGTCGCCAGTTGGTTGTGGGGTGTTTGAAGGAGCTGTGGCGTCTTCTGAGCAGTACATTAGCAAGAATGAAATGAGGCTCAATACAATTGTTTTTCTAATCAAGAACATAGCTTTCCTTATACAGTGTCAGTAGATGTATATCAACAGCGTGAGTAGTATGGGCCAGTGTTTTTTTGGCCTATAATTAATGTAAATGGTGTTGTTTTAAATAGTATATATATACGGTTTTTAGGGGTGGTATAAAAATATAATATCATTAGAATGAGAATGCAGGGAGTGTTCTGTTTTAATAACCTTTCATAAAATAGAAGTCTACGCTTGCATTCCATAATTATCCATTTTGCCTTAAATTAAGCAAATGATGTGATAAGTGCAAATGGAAATGATTGTGTAGCACCAAATTTACGTCGTTTTCATATGAAATTAGGCGAGAAAGAGTGATGCACTGTCTCCACCGGAATTTTTCACATCTGAAAGCTCTTGTTGGGCTTTTGTCATAATGATATGTGAATTGTTGTCTTGGGGGGTGACATTTGCTATGCCAATGCTCAAGGTGATGGGTATTTCCTTATAAGAGACGTCCTGAAACTCTTCCATAAATCGGTCAATTGCTGCGAGTGCCTCCTGGGGCTCTGTGTCGGGGAGCAGTACTGCAAAATCATCACCTCCAATGCGGGCAGGAGTGTCTTGAGACCTGAAAAACCTGAGGAACTCCTTTCCGAGGAGTTGTATAATGGCGTCTCCTTCATTATGGCCATGAGTGTCGTTAATAGTATGAAATGAGTCGATATCAATCAGTGCCACAGAGTATATGAGGCCAACACGTTTAAAACGGTTAAATTCATTGTCGAGCTGTGTATAAAATTCTCTACTGTTAGCGAGGTTCGATAATGGGTCTTGTCGGGTGAGTTTATCATAATCGAGCTCGGTCTTTTTAAAGGCGGTAATGTCATGCTCAATAATAGCTATATGGGTAAGAGTGCCATGAGAGTCTGTTAGGGGGATACTTTGTTGTTGTACCCAGTATGTCTTTCCCGACAGGTGTTGTTTTTGAGCAATATCTATACACGGGACAGGATTGTCGCTAAACTCATTCAGTCTTGTTGTTGGGGGTAAAAGAGAAACATCATTGAGCATAGTTGGGCTTTTGCCAAGAATATCACTCCCGGTATAGCCACTTAATTGCTTAAACGATTCATTAATAAAGACAATTTTTAGCTCCGACTGGTCTGTAGGGGTGACTTGAAGTATCACAATGCTATCACTACTCTTGGCAACTATGTTTTTAAAAGAGAAGGAGGGTTCCATGGGGGCTCATATAAGTAGGTGTATCGAGATTATACCATCTAAAGGGCGCTTTGTGCATGTTTTTTAAAAAGGTTGATAAAAAACCTGTATCTCTGTATTTGGGTTACGGCCAAAAGGGATACCAAATGTGTCTCAAGTACTAGTGGATTGAGAAGATGTTTTATTTATAGATGAGTGAGTTGGGGGATTTTGGCAAAAGTTAAATGTGGTGTCTATTGGGCTAAAAAAAATGATAAAACACAATGAGTACAATGATAAATTTACTTTACATAGTGTTTTTGATACACTAAACATCTTTCAAGAATCTATTTTAAGTATAGGGTATCGGGGGATACACAATATTGGGGTTAGGTATGTATTTTTCAAAGAAAATGTCGTATTCATTAATTATTGCTATTTGTGTAATTGGAATAGGCACATCGAGTCTTCTTCTTGCTGAAGGTGATTTTCCATTGGTGTATAGAGCTGCTCACACGCAAAAGAGTATGCTGAGAGTAGAACACAGCTCTTCAATCGAAATGGGGCTCAGTAGAGTAATACATAAAAATAATTCAGCAAGTAGCATTGAATTTATAAATACTCTGAATGGAAGTACAATTATACCGATTTCAAATGCATATAAACGATTTGCATTCTTTTCTGTCACTGGTAGACTTATCGGTCAAGGTACAACCCAAGGAACGGCGTCATTGACTGTTCCAGAGTATGCACCTCGTGGATTGGTCTGTTTAAAACTTATGGTTGAGTAAGGTTGACTTGTATAGGTGTACAATAATTTGACTCTATACAGTGGGGATCATTTCATTCTTATACTATGATCATCTTTTTGAGTAACGGTTTGGAATTCGATTCACCTCTGCTGCTTCAAAAGCTATATTTGTTTATGACCGAGGGGTCATCATCTCTTTGATAGAGTAGATGGACGTCAAAAACAGATTTGCATCACATTATAATGTTATTATTTGATTATGAAAAAAATTTTTATTGTTGAAGATGAAATTGCAGTAGCCAAAGAGCTCGAAGAGATCCTTATGCGGGCAGAGCATGAGGTCGTTGGTATTGCTATGTCTTTTAATGCAGCGATAAAAAAGCTTTCTAGAGTGAAACCCGATCTTATTCTCTGTGATATTAATCTCAATGGTGAAGAAAATGGCCTCGATCTTATGCAGGTTATTCAAGAACAGCGTGGTATTCCTTTTATTTTAATGTCAGCTCATACGGATAACGAAATCGTGCACAGGGCTTCAGAACTTGGACCTGTTAATTATCTCACCAAACCCTATAGTGAAGCACAATTAATCACCAGTATTGCTCTTGCTGCTGGGGTAACTGACGCTTTTGAGAAGCCGACATATAGAGAGAAATCAATTCTACAACTCCTTGCCCAGGGTATGAACAGTAAAGCAATTGGTGAAGAGGTGGGCCTCTCTTTTCATACGGTAGAAACTCATCGAAAAAACATGATGAAGAAGTATAATGTCAAATCATCTGCTGAGCTTATGTGTTTGGCTACATCGAAAAAGTGGATCACTTTTTCGCCTTAACGTTACTTTTTAACAGCAAATGACCTAAGTTTTTCAAAATAAATGAAAAAAAGTGTGAAAAATACCCAGATTCAGGTATTGTGAATCAATCGTATGAGACGTATTTTTAGTAGTATCCTTATTTTTCCAGGAGGAAAGGGTGCATTATTCACAATTGGGCATGGTCGGCTCCTCTACTGAAACGACTTCACATTCTTAATTAATTTGTAAAACTAAAATCCCCTATTTAAAAAAGCGGCTACTCTTATAGAGTGGCCGCTTTTTTAATGGATTCGTAAATGTCAACAAATGGGGGGTAATGTCATCGGAAAAACCATAGGTATCTATAATTCATTATGTCCTAGGGTAGATAAATCATATTTTAATAAGTGAGGGAAGTACAATAATTGCACTTTAAAAACACAAGAGGGCATTTTCAAAATATCGATATATTAAACTGTGAAATATACAGGTGGTGAATTTTATTTAAAATACAGATCTGTTTGATAAAAAATGTAAGTGCTTTTTGTCATCAGAGGTATTGAGGGATTCACAAGAGAAGCTTCACAATAGATCACTCTTGAAAATAACTCTTAGGTTTAGGGATACAAAATTATGAACTATTTACAGGTTAAACGAGCTGCGCTCATCTTTACGCTTTTAGCAGGGTTCGCTGCAGAATCAGTCGTTGCCCAAACATTAGACGATACTATTGATGAGTATATCTCAGATATGAATATCCAAGATAAATTGTGGCAAATTGCAAATAATGGATATATGTCAACCGGAGATCACAAACGCCAAGGGATTCCTGGGATGCTGTTTAATGATGGTCCTCACGGTGTACGTGCGGCTGCGCTCGGTTGGATACCCGACGCTACTTCATTTCCGCTCCCTATTGGAATGGCTGCAATGTGGGATAGACCTATGTGGTATGATCTCGGTGTAGCAATGGCTGAAGAGTTTCAAGGCTATAATATTGATGTCATGCTTGGCCCGAGTATGGACCTATCGCATAATCCTAAAAATGGGCGCACCGGAGAGACTGCTGGTGAGGACCCTTATCTAACCAGTCAATTTGCCATAAATGTTGTTCAGGGGGTGCAATCACTCCCTGTTGTGGCAACTATTAAACACTATTTGGGGGTCAATAAACAGAATGATCGTCATGGAAGTAATATCATTATGACTGAGCAACAACTGATGGATCATCATGGTTACCATTACCGTAGAGCTATTCAAGAGGGCGGTGCAATGGCGGTAATGTCATCGTATAACTTGGTAAATGGTGTGCACACTTCTGAAAATGAACTCACTCTAAAAGAGATATTAAAAAATCGCTGGGGATTTCCTTTCCTCGTTATGACTGACTGGTGGTCGGTCTATAATGGGGCAAATACAATCAATGCGGGCAATGACCTCTGTATGGGAAGTGAAGATTTTGGTGAAGAGTTGATGATGCCAAATATCGAGAGTGGTGCAGTAAAGGAAGAGACTGTTGATAAGGCAGTTGCACGAGTACTCAAAGTAAAAATGCTTACAGGGCTTTTAGATGACGGATATCCCGAGCCAGATGAATCAAAAATAAATACGAGAGAACATCAGGAGCTAGCACGGCGGGCGGATGAGAAAGGTATGGTACTTTTAAAAAATAGTGATGGTATTTTGCCTTTTTCAAAAGATAAAAAAATTGCAATTATAGGTCCGAGCTCTGATGTTGCTCGTACCAATATTGGAGGGTCATCAAATCTAATAACTCCTTATAATGTAGGTCCTAAAGAGGGGATTGAGGGACTGATCGGCTCAGAAAATATTATTCATGCTTTAGGGTGTAATCTTGATGGTGATGATCGTTCTGGGTTTGACGAAGCAAAAGAGGCGGCAAAAAATGCAGATTACGTTCTCTTTTTTGGTGGGCTGAATGATCAGATTGAAGGGGAAATGGGCCATGAAGGTGATTCACCTGGTGATAGGACTACCAATGACTTTCAGACTCCTGTAATTCAGCGCGAGCTGATAAAGGAACTCGCGGCAGTGAACCCCAACATCGTAGTAGTGTTACAAAGTGGTGGTGTTCTAGGAGTTACTGATTATATAGATGACATCAAAGGCCTTCTTTACAGTTTTTATACCAGTCTCGAAGGAGGTAATGCTTTTGCAAACGTACTTTTTGGTGAAGTAAATCCTGCAGGGCGTATGCCCGTAACTATGGCAGTCGATGACGATGATATGCCTGAGTGGAATGAAGATTTCACTGATGATTTCAATGATGGCTACCGTTGGTTTGATGAAAAAGAAACCGACATTCAGTATGCTTTTGGATTTGGATTAAGTTATACAACCTTCGAGTATAGTAATCTTAAACTTGATCCTGCATATCCACAAGCAGGCGATAGAGTGACGGTAACTTTTGATGTGAAAAACACGGGCAGTGTCGATGGTGAAGATGTACCTCAGCTCTATTTTAGTAATCATGGAAGTGCGGTATGGTATCCTAAAAAGGAGTTGAAAAACTTTCAACGTGTAGCAATAGCTGCTGGTCAAACACAAAATATCGAGATGATTATTGATAGTGAAGATCTCTTCTATTATGACCTTGCCAAAGGCCAATACAGTGTTGAGCCTGGAAAGTATACCGTAAAAGTGGGGCCTTCTTCGGATAATCTCCCTCTCGTTGCTGAACTGGATTATACATCAGGTGAAAAAAAGGCAGACCTTCGCCCTATAACACTCTACACCTATCCTCGTTTCCCAAATGATGGTGATGAAGTGCTCTTTGTTGCGACGGTGAAAAATTATGGTACCGAAAAAACTACTGCGGGTGATATTGTGGTTAAGTGGAGTGTTGATGGGGAGGATGTGTCGTTTTCTGCCCCCCTTACGGAAGCCCTTCTGCCAGGGCAAATGAGAATGATAAGTAGTGATCCATCGCTCCCTTCATCATCTAAGTGGAGCTATAGCGCGGGGGCGACTATAACGGTAACCGTGGATGCTCATGATGTTGAAGCAGAACATTATGAACAGAACAATAGCAGAGATTATACGATCTTACATAAAGGGGCGTTTACAAAGGCACCACTTATTCATGAAGAAGTGGTGCGAGAGGCGCCGAGTAGTTCTTCTGAGGAGGAGCCCTTATCGAACTCTACCTCTTCAAGTAGTCAGGTTACAGAGAGTAGTGTGAATGAGAACGTGTCAGAGAGTTTCGATGAAAGTAGTGACTCTGAGAGCAGCGGAGCAGAGAGTAGTACGACCCCATTATTGGAACAAGCCAAAGGGGGGGTGGAAGTTGATCTAGTAGCAAATGGATTAACCGTAGCTTTGGGTAACGGTGTATCGGCGAACACGGTAACTCTTTACTCGGTACATGGAGAAAAAAAGGCAGAGTTTGAAATGGAGGGTGACCGTGTACTGAAACGTGATGTGTCTCATTTGGTAGATGGACCTTATGTTGTGTCTGTAGGGGGAGTTGTTCAAGAACGAACAGTTCTCGTCCTTAAAGTATCTCACAAATAACATGAGTATATTACTGAGCCTCATCGGCTCAGTAATCTTTTTAAATGTAAATGCAAATATTCTGCTTAAAAATAATGGCATATTTTTATTAAATAGTGATATTGTAAACTAAAAAAACCATGAGATTTTTATTTTCTATGTATTTTACTTGGCCCTGAGAGGCTCTGTTGTGTAAACTTTCGTGTTATTTTTACAGTATGGTTCCCAAATAGAGCTATTTGTAACTAAATTTTACCCTCCGAGAGAGGGAAACTGAATGGACACACAGAACATTTTTAACTATCGAAATTATCGGGAGTATTTAAAAGAGTATCATACTTTTCAAAAGAGTGTTGATAAAACTTTTTCTCATCGATCATTTGCGAAAAAAGCAGGGTATAGCTCGTCGGGCTTTTACTCTAATGTTGTGCATGGTGTACATAACCTTACAAAACGGTATATTCCTCTTTTTATTAAAGGACTTAATCTCACTGGTGATGAAGCACTTTACTTTGAGTTGATGGTTCATTATACGCATGCCGATTCCCCTCAGGGTAAACAGGTCTATTTAGAACAGATGATAGACCTTATGCCCAAGTCTGTGAAGATGCTCAAACAGAGCCAAGGTTCATTTTATGAAACGTGGTATCATGCAGCAGTATTAGCAGCGTTAACCATTATTGATATCGGTGATGAATACCAAGAGCTTGCTCAATTTATTAACCCTCCTATAAAAAAAGTTGAAGCAAAACGCTCTCTTGTTCTGCTTAAACAATTAATGCTTATAGAGGTAAATGAGTTGGGTTTTTATAAACCAGTTGATCAGAAAGTTTTTGGTGGTGAAGAAGTTGGAGTGTATAAAATTCATCAGTTTCAGTCTCAGATGATGACTCGTGCAATGTGTGCACAAGAGATGTATACTCCCAAAGAACGGTATATAACAACAAAAACGATTTCAGCGTCCAAAGAAGGGTTAGAGCGAATAAAAAAGATGGCTCACTCTTTTGCGCTCGAGGTTGATAGAATATCTCACGCTGATGTCAACTCAGAACAGGTACTACAATTGAATGTGCAATGTTTTCCCCTGACTCATAGTAAAGAGGCTATTAATGAATAAGCGTCCATTGAGTGTATTACTGATTCTATTTATAATACAGGGTATAAGTAGTTGTTCAAATCAAGAAGATTCGTCAACGGGTATCACTATTGATACTGGTAATGTAATTACGGCAGAAATAGAGTATGCTGACGGGTCAATCCCTGATTCTGTCCAGTTACGGATTGTTCCTTTAGATAGTCTTCGAGAGTATAGTCGGCCTGCGGGTGATGCGTGTGTATTTGTTAAAGGGGGCGCTGCTCTAGATGTGTCATTGGATAACCTTGTGGATGATGCTCGTTATTTTGTCGAGTTTGAAGCGTTCAATACAACGGTCCACGCGTCTAAAGTTGCATCGGTGAATGATGTACCAGAATCTACTAAAGGTTTATGGATACGAAGTGTTACCAAAAAAGAAATCCAAATGATTTTACAGCACCCTATTTCTTTGACAGAGATGTATACATTGAAAGGAGTTGTTGATACTAAAACAGTTCGGTATGCAAGGAAGGTGAGTATTGTGCATACGGATATCGTTGCAGATGTAAGTAAGGATGGATATTATGAATTTACTCAAGTTCCTAAAGGGAGTTATACATTACTGTTTTTAGGGAGCCGGGAAGATATCTATGATTGGTATGCCTTGGATACAGTAGTGAGTGTAGTAGATGCCGAAATGTTAGTAAGTAGTGCTGAGGCATCGAGTAGTAGTGAGGGAGGGCGTCTTTCAAGTAATGATAAGGACTATGTCGCAGAAGAACTTTTGTCTTCTCTGCGCTATTCTAGTAGCAGTAGTATGGTGGGCACATCGTCAAGTGCACAGAGTAATGAGGATTTGGCGTCGAGTACCGAGCCTGTATTAAGGAGTAGTCAAGAAGAGGATGGAGAAAGTAGTTTAGAAATTACACTCTCTTCGGAGAATGACGTGTCGGAGGTAGAGAGTTCATCTTCTGAAATGCCCTCTTCTTCAGGGGGCGGATTTTCATCATCCTATCTATCTGGCTTAGGGGCGAGTAGTGATGCTTCTAGTAGTTCTATGGACTCAGTGGACCTCTCATGGGTTCTTCCACGAGATGATTTTGTTGGGCCATGGAGTAATCCTTATGCTGCGTATGAGGTTGATCCCTATCCAGATTCCCTCTCTTTTGGGAGGACCCCACAGTTTTTGTTGCAGATGTATAGAGATGATACATCGTGGTTCAAGCTTTATGGTTCGTGGAGTCAAATAGGGGATACGTTGCATATTTCTTATTTGGAATGCCATCTTATTATTACGTCAACACCCTTAGACGAAGAAATACGAGTTTGTCCAGATTGGGTTGAGTTGTATACGCGCTTTTTATGGAAAGATGGAAAGCTCTATCTGATAAAAGAGTCATCACTTCAGCAATGGATCTAAGTCGAGTAATGGTCGTTATTCGGCAACTTATTTTGTGACTGTAATAATTTGAGTTCAAGGTGTCTTATTCTGACGCTCTACAAAAAATCAAATCTCATATTTGTATTGATTTTTACTTGCCAGTGGACTTTTTCATACCTACTTTTATTCATGATCGTGACATATCGATATAGTGAGGATACCCTATTCTATTGATAGGGTTAGATACAGAAATAGAAAAGTGAGAAGTTGCATGGAAAAATTTTTAGTTATCATATCCTTTGTGGTGCTTGGTGCAGGAGCTGCAGTCAATATAAGCTATTTCGAGCAGTTTCATAATGTGAATATCTCTCAGCTATGGCGTTCTAATGAGGTGATTCGGAAAGGGACTGTGTTGGATAATGTTGAATATGTTGCTTGTGACACAAACCTTGAAAAGGTAAATACCTGTATTAATCCTCATATTAAAAGAGGAACTCTCACTGGAAACACAACGCTTATTGAATCACTATTAAATGGTGGATCAATTATGCTCTCCCTCAAATAATTTGATAGATCAATCTTGTTTGTGTCAAAAACCTAAAGTTGTTTAACCGAAAATCCTTATAAAATGTAAACTTTATCTGTTGTAGGCGCTTATCACATTGTCTCTCTTGAAATTAAATTTGAGTTAGGTACTTTGATTCCCGTAAGCAAGGGCGTACGGGATTAGTAATGAAAATAGATGTAAGATACATGGGTATCTTTCTAATACTCATGATGAGTACTCTGATTATAGAGTGTACTGATAGTACTGTTCTTCAAAGACCAATTGCTTCTTCAGATAAAAACGATGAATCCCCAGAGCGTATTACCAATAAAGATTTAATGGGTCTTATGCATGCGCTTGATTCATTGGATTCATTAGTTACTTATACTGGAGTGCCTCTTACTGATAGAGGGTTGTTTTGTCGGGACTCTTTAGATAGTGTGTTTAGTATGAGAGTAGACTTTTTATTGACACGTAATGATTCCCTTTTAGAGGAAGCAGAAACTGCAGTGCTTTATTATCGGTCGGTCGATGACTCTCTATTGCTTGAAAAGAATATTGAAAAAGTTGAGAAGTTGTCTTTCGATATACTCGTAACCAAAGAGTTTCAATATCGTAAAGAACGTTTATCGATAGTTGTAGTGGGTATTGAGCCAGGTTATTTTGATTCTCTGTTGTCCAGTAATAAAAATGATAGTTCCCCTCCTGTAGACTTTCCTTTGAGTAGTAGTGCTGCTGAATCAAGTGACGATCCGAGAAACACAAATCATGCGCCAGTATTAGCGCATGGAGATAGTATTCAAAAGATGATTTTTGAAGATGCTGGTATGCAAGAGATGACACTTATTGCCTATGATACAGATGGGGGGGCGCTAGAGTGGTCAGTAGTTGTGGATAGTACTGTGATACTTGTGAATTCTAAGGGGAATGATAGTTCATTTGTTGTGGGGTATTCATTCTTAGATAATGTTTCTGGTGTATTCGACTTTAAGGTGTTTGTTTCAGATGGCTTTGAAGAAGATTCCATTAAGATTATAGTGAAGGTGATGGCGGTAAATGATGAGCCGCAGTATGAGGCAATTCCAGAAGTGACCGGAGACCCTTTTTCTTCTTTTGTATTATCGGTACTGCCGAATGGTGTGTGTACCGATACTCTTGATGACCCTTTGAATGTTGAATTGCCTTTTACCTATGAGTGGTATTATAGCACTCATAAGACTTCAGTTGATGGAGTGCTGGTTGGCGAAGGGGATTCGTTGATTATTGGGGATTCATTGGTTGGTGGCTATGTATATAGTGTTGTGTCGTGTATGGATGATAGTAGCGCGGTAACTCAAAATAAGAGTGCACTTTTGGGGCCTGTAGAGATTGGTGATCAGGCTGGCGATGTTTTAAATTTTAATGCATCACTCAGGCAATATGTTGATCTCCCCGATTTTGAAATAGAATATACGAAAGGATTTACCATTGAGGCAATTGTTAAGTGGGATGTTATTGGTGAAGGTGCTCGGATTATTGAAATAGGAAATGATTCAATGCACAATGTTTCATTGGATAATATTGTGTTTAAGGTTGAGGAGCCCGGTCGGTTGGTGTTTTTACATAGCTATTCCCCGGGGGAATGGAGTTCTGTATATGCGGATGGGGCTATTCAGGTGGGAGAATGGTTGCATGTGGCGGTGACTGTAGATAGTGAAGGCGTCGCGCGCTTATATAAAAATGGTCGCTTACAGAGCCTTAATGGAAGTGATGAAACTGAGTTTCAGTTAAAGCCTATTGCAAATAAGCGTCGAACAAGTAACTATATCGGTAGGAGTACTTGGGATGGTGAAAACCCTTATTTCGATGGCCGTATTGATGAGGTACGTATTTGGCAGGTGCGGAGAAGTTCAGCTCAAATTCAAGGTAACTGGGGTAACTATTTTACCGACATTACCGAAACGGATGATATATATGCCGTATATAACTTTAATCAAAAACAGGGTTCATCTCTTATTGATGTAGTTGGTGGGGAAAATGGTCATTTGATCAATTTTGAAAAACCTCAGTGGGGTGTGAGGCTTCCTTAGTGTAGCGTAGGCACCGATGGTTTTGATTCTATAGTCTATCTATGGTGACTCAAAAATTTCTGTATTATAATTACTGGATAGCTCGAACAGAAGTTGCACTATTGGAGGGGAAGTCTTCTGGCTTTGTGTAGCTCGCAATACCAGTTGCAGCCCATTCGGTTCCTCTGATAAAGAGCGTTTGAAGTCCGATACAGTCCATTGCGGTGCTCTCTAAACTCTCAGGCCCAATGTGCCCATAGTTGCCGTTATAGATGCGTGCAGCGCCATGAGTTACGATCCAATCAAAAGGGCTCAATAATTTACTTGTTGTGTCTTGGGCAAACGAGAGTATTTCCATATTAAGAAGGGGGCCTCTGAGGTCGCGATCAAGAGTATCGATGGTGTGGAGCCACATTGGTGGAAGGTCTGCAACAATAGGGTGTGTTGAGCGTGTCAGTATCATAGATGTACCGGTGAGCGGTTCTGAGGGTTGGCTTGTGCTCGTTGGGATGGTATCAATAGTCATATCCTGATTAATGCTTATACCTGGAAAAGAATCAGTAGGGTTTTTTCCGAGTCCCATGATTGCTTGCATAGTCCTCCATTTGCCGTGAACATTTCTGCCCGACTGAGGAATTACCACGCCACCGCCCTGTGTTAGGTAGCTTTCAAAAGTTTCTTTCATTGCATGAGACCAGGGGTTTGTAAAATTATTAGTCTCCCAGTTACTGGCGAAATTTAATATAACAACATCGTAAGTATCAAAAGGGACAGACCAGCTATCCCATGTAGGGGAGTCTATTCCTGGGGGAGGAGATGTTGCTATGTCAACAGAAAAGCGGCCGGTTGATTCAAGGATTCGCTTGTAGTAATCGGTAGTAAGCTTCCAGTTGTGATCACTAATGCCGTCGACAATGACTGCGTTGATGCGATAGGAAATAGGTGCTTCGAGTGTGTTTCTGCCATCGGTTATGAGAGATGAAAGAATGATGGTGTCTCGTGTTGGATTGTTACTCACTGCCGTTAGGGTGAGGGTGTCGTGAGGGAGGTTGTTAAAAGTGTAGCGTTCTCCATTTGAAATGTGTTGTTGTAGCCCGTTGCTTAGGCTGATGCTAAATACTTCTGCATCAATTGATGGGGCAGAGACAATGCCGGTAATGACACTCATGGAGTTGGGGGTGGGGGTCACAGGGGTGGTTGTGGTTGTGTCTGTGTTGGTAGTGTCTGTGCTTGTGGTGTCGGTAGGTGTTGTGTCGTTAGGGCTCAATATGAGTGATTTAAAATAAAAGGTTCCCGTTGTAATGCTGTCAGAATAGATCGTTATGTTTGAGGTGTCTTTTGATACGGTACTTACTGTGGGGTTCAGCATACGGACAGTGTAAGCGCCAAGGGGGACATTCATAAAGGTAAAGGTGTTATATGTAGTGTCAACTGTAGTTGAATATTGTGTTCCAAGAAGTTGTATGGTTAACGGCTCTTCAGGAGTGTCAATAAAGCTAATGATACCAAGAAGGGAACCTGTTGGTTGAGTTAGGAGTGGTTTCGTTAGAGTGATAGTTGTTTGGTCAGGTTTGTGTACTGTGTGTTGTACGGCAAGGGTATCTGATACTGTTGCTACTAAGAGAAATGAGCCGGTGTCGGGGGTGGTGAAAGAAAAGGCTCCCTGGTCATCGGTGGTGTCGACTAATGGGTAGATTGTTTTTGATGCTATTTTTGCAATAGTAAGTTGGCTGTTCCCACTGGGTACAGGGGAGAGAGTGACGATTGCAGAAGCTGCTACGGTACTGTCAGGTAACGTTATGGTGCCTGCAATACTGTTGGGGATTTCAGTGCCGCCTGCTCCGCCGGCAACAGAGTCGGAGACCGTGCAATTAAAAAAAGTAACTGTACAGAGGGTGGCAAAGAGAAGATGGAGAAAAAGCGATTTGTTATACATCGGCATCTCCATCAAGTTTTTTTGTTAATGGAAAGAGTTGCAGGTTTAATTGAATAACTCGATTAGGGAGTTGTTCTTGGCGTGCTAACTCGAGGAACTCCTGACGCAGTTCGGCAAGTTTTTGAGAATAGGTTTTAAATAAGGTGTCTGAACAGGTTAATGTTACTGATGAAATATCGCGCTCATTCCGAGGGACTTTTTCGAGTGCCGTTACCCCCAGTTGCATTAGGGCGTGTTGGTGACTTGATACCGCTATTGAACGCCACTCCTCACCGAGAGTTATGGTTTGAGTGACGTGTTTAAATAATCCGTTCTTTCCCTGGGTTATAAATCCGAGGCGGAGAAGGAGTGCGGTAGCCTCTTTGGCCTCGGTTGGAGAGATTTTGGGGAGTAAGCTGTGGCCGAGTTTTTTGTAGTTGTCTGATATCGGAGTAATAGCAATAATTTCTCGAATAGCAGGAATATACCATTCTTTAAAATAGGCATATTGATCGGGGGTTACTGTAGTAATGCAGCTTCGTTTATGGGATACAATTTTTTTAAAAAACTGTGCCTTTAGCTCATGAGTTTTTGCCTGATCATAATTGACGAGTAGTAAGAAATAGGCTGCTTCATTTTTGTCGTGTTCAAAGACTTTAGAAAACTGTTTTGTAAGTGCGGGGGTTATGTTTCTTTTTCCGCTGAGTACCCATGAAAAAAAACCTGTTGATTTAAGGCCCGCAAGTTCGGAAATGGCGGCATGAGTAAAACGCTTGTCCTTTGACTTGCGTTTGAGATAGGCATCTTTTAAATAGCGCCTATATTGAATGTACTCATATACTTGCATAAATCTCCCTGTTCAAATATACCTTATAACAAGAAGAAGTGGATTGGGAGGGAGTGCTATTTTGGGTAATTTAGTGAGAAAGTTGCTTGTCTTTCTTGGTAGGATCATTCGTAGGTTTGAGGGGTGTTTCTTAATAAATATTGATTATTTGGTTAAAAATGGCCTTTTTTACGTATAAAATGCAGGAGATTGTATTGGCCGATGTTGACTTGTGTTTTTATTTCCGCGATACTTAGTGAGTAAAGGCTCAGGTTGATCGAGGGTGCTCTGTGCTTTATTATCTGTTTACCAAATGTATGCGGAAATTTTGTATTGTTTACCAAAACAAGAAAGCAATGAGTGAATTGCGTGGTCATTGTGGCTCTTTTGGCCCGTTAGAGTGGTATTAATATAATTTATAGCGGAGAGAGAGTGGGGGTTACAATGTTGAGTGTCTGGTTTTTTAACTCATTTCATCTGTCGTTGTTGTTAATCATGATAAGGAAAAGGCTTAATAAATGATTCAGGTAATAGGTTTTTTGATAGTGGTGACTTTTCTTGTACAGGGCTGTTGGAGTGATACGCCTGCATCGAATAGTGGAGATGCCTTCTCAAGTGAAAGTGAAAGTGAAAGTGAGGTGAACTCTGAAGATGGTGAGTCATCGAGTGAGGGAAGGGTTGACGATTCTTCTGGCGATTCTTCTGATAATAGAGATGAGCGTGATGATGAGAGCTCGCAAGGGACTATTGAAAGTAGTGGATTCGCAACGAGTAGCGATGAAGAGAGTGACGAGCTAGTTATTGAGGGGGGTGATTTGTCGTATTATAAGACAATAGAAGGGGTGGGTCGAAAGGAGCAGACTGAATATGTTTTTGATGACGATACGGTACGAACCTATGAGCTGGTGATACCTTCTAAAAACTTAGCCTACTTAGATGATGCCCCTATGCGTGAAGAGTATGTTGCGGGGGCTTTGATTGTAGATGGTGATACCATATCACCGGTTGGTATTCGCTATAAAGGGAATGAAGGGGCATGGTATGGCTGTGTTGTTGGTGGCCCGTGGGGTGGAGGTATGGGAGATAAACAGTGCCCCCTTAATATGAAAGTTAAGATTAATTGGGAGGGGCGTGATACAACCTTTTTTGGTCTTAAAAAATATCAACTTCATGCTATGAATGCTTATGAATCGGAATTAAGAGAGCGTATTGGCTATTGGTTTTATCGCCAAATGGGAATTCCTGCCCCCCGTGTTGTACATGTGAAATTAAAGATAAATGGAGAGTATGAGGGGTTGTATGCTCATGTAGAGCAAATTGATGGGCGGTTTACTCGATATAACTTTGAAGATGGTACAGGGAATCTCTATAAAGAGGTGTGGCCTTTAACGTATGACAGTACGGCGACGACGGGGCGTGATTATGAGCGCGCTCTTAAAACTAATGAAGATGAAGAGCCGTCAGTTGCTTTGATACAGGGATTTGGAGAGCTGCTCGAAGACGCAGAGGATGTTGATGTGGTGAGAGAAACTATAGAAACTTATATGGATGTTGAAGAGCTCAATACGATTGCGGCATTGTCATATATTCTGGATGATGATGATGGGCTCTTTCATTGGTATGCGCATAGTGCTACAACTAAAACTGCAGCGGGGCCCCACAATTTCTTTATATACGAAGAACCTACTACCCAAAAAATACATTTGATCCCATGGGATAACGACTTAATTCTGGATAAGGTTGCTCTTAAGGATACTATGAATGCTGTTGAGATTTGGGATGATTTTGGAAAGACCTCTCACGACTGTGAAACTTTTGGTCATGGCTGGAATCAGAAATCGGCTGCTTGTGACAAGTTGATTGCCGGATGGGCTTCATATACTGAGCAATATAAAGAAGCATTGCAGAGTCTCTACGATGGTCCTTTTCAGCAGTATGAGTCGGTGCTTGATCAATGGGTTGAACAGCTTGCCCCTGTTGTTGCAGAGATGGCTGAGGAGGGTGTTAAATCTATTTCGATTTCGGAATGGGAACGAGGTGTTGAAAAGCTAAGATCTGAACTTAAAGACTCGGAACAGTTGCTCCTTGATAAATTGTCGAGTACTGATCATTAGAAAAGAGTATGATACAAGGTGTTCAAGAGAGAGTGTAACTTTGTAATCAATGATGTCCTTGATATTTTTTGTAGTATGAATTTTCTATTTTCACAATGGTACTAACAATCTCAGGTAATAGAAATGGGACAACGATTTACAGAAATATCTGATGAGCATTCGGTATTTATTAAGGAACAAAAGCTTTTTTTTGTTGCAACTGCCATAGAAGATGGTCGTGTAAACCTCTCACCCAAAGGGATGGATTCATTTAAAGTTCTTGGTCCCAATAGGGTAGTTTGGCTTAATGTGACGGGGAGTGGTAATGAAACGGCTACTCATGTACAGCATAACCCTCGCATGACCATTATGTTTACTTCATTTACTGAACAGCCACTTATTCTTCGATTATATGGAAGTGCGAAAGTAGTGCACTCCTACGATGCGGCATGGGATGAGTATATTGGGTATTTTCCAAAAACTGCAGGGAGTCGTCAAGTATTTGATGTTACAGTCGACCTCGTTCAAGCTTCGTGTGGTATGTCGATACCGTTTTATGAGTATCAGGATGAGCGAACAATGCTGACTGACTGGGCTGAAGGTAAAGGTGAAGAAGGAATGCGACGCTATTGGGAAGAAAAAAATAAACTGAGTCTTGATGGACATAAGACTCAGGTACTTAACAAGTAAGTTACAGATGGGCGATGCCCACCTGTAAGGCTAGGGGTATTATCGATTGCTGCTGTTTATTGGATTGGTATAATCCCTTGAATCAATAACAACTGATTGATGACCTATTGGGGCGGCTGGGTTATAGATTTCAATGAGTCCGTTTTTACCGCTAACATACTGTGTTCCCGTAAAAGTATAATGAGTGTCAACTTCCCAGACATCAATGAGTTGGCCACTGTTTTGATTGGAACAGCTGTTGTGGTTAAAGAGTGTTGGGTCAATCTCTTGGCCATTATAATTTCGTATCCGGCTCATAACAAGGCAGTCGTTAATGGTAGAGTCTGGTGTGATTGTGATGTGTTCATAGCTTGGCGCTATAGAATAGGTGAACTCAGTTGAGTTAGTTTGCACAATCGTCCGGTAATTACTGATAAGAGTACACCATCCAAGCATCCATGGGCTGAAATAGTGGTTTCCTGGAATGACTTCCCACCAAACTTGTTGCTGGTCGCCTGCGATACGTGAACCCATAATAACATAGTACCCATTAAGAGGATGATTCTCTGTGTATCTGAAATCATATATTTGTAGGGATGTGGTGTTGAAAGTATAGGAGTGGCTGAGATTACTGTTCCATGACTCAGGAAATGTGCGCACTGTTTCTGGTTCTGATGTTGATGGGATGCTCACCATAGAAAAGTTTTTATAGGTTACTCCATTGGCATTTTTCCAGAATTCGTTACCAGATCTGTTCAGGGTAAGGGTGTTATCACTGAGTGCAGTGAGGTCTGAGTCCCAATAGCCATTATCTCCTTTAAGGATGAGTGTTTGTGGCTTCGCAAGAGCATCATATTGTTTGAACCCATCACTGAGGAGTGCTGCGTCGAGGGTGGTCCCCATGAGGTCTACTATGTATTGATTATATTGTTGATAGGAACCACCTGATACATTTGAGTAATCATTGGTGATAAATTGAAGTTCGGTAACGGGTCGACTCTCTCCATCCATAAAGGCACTGTTGTCCTCATTAAAATAACGTTGGGCGATATCTGCAGGCTCAGGAGGTTGTGCCATTATATTAAAGGTGAAGCTTACATCGTAATGCCTGTTAGTAAATTGTGACTGCATTTTACTCCATACCCCCCTGTTTTTACTTTGCATAAATCCAAGAGTTGCCTTGGGAATGCGGTAGTCAGAAAGTGATGCCCATAGTGCAAATCCTGCAGGCTGGCTCGCGCTACTGAAATGATAAGGGAGGTTGCTCTCTGGTTCGGGGAGGTCTGGAAAATTGATACTCCCATTGGTGTCATCGAATTGGTATACGCCGGTAAGGGCGCCCCAGATATGGGGCATATAGTCATTTTGATAGTAGCCAAGGCGTTCTTTGTATCCAAAGTTACGACGCATAGGAGTGATGCGTTTATTTTCAAGGGATTGAAATGCGTATTTCACAGAGAGATAGTCGAGGGCATTGAGTGCAGCTGTCTGGATGGTGGTATTCATCGCATTAGTTTGTGTCTCATCGCTATATGAATAGAGGTTAAGTATTGCATTCGTGGTAAATGCTTCATAGGCTTTTGCGTTGGTTTCAAAAAGGCCATTATGTACAACGCGTCCTAGCATCTGTAAAATGAGGTCTGAAAGATCCTCTGAGTTTTCGTAGTGCTCAGTATCTTGATTGTAGAGTGTGAGGATGGTCTCGTTGTACGAAGGGTGTGAAATGTCGAGTGAGGCAACCCAGTGAATATAGTTATTGATAAGGTAGTGCCAGCTATAGATGAGAAACATATGATTCTCAGTTTCTGGCTGTTTGACATCGTAATAGATGGGGAGTGGACCTTGTTGAGTTGGGTAGTAAAAAATGTCTTTTAAGTAGACCTGGGCATACGATAAATCATTGCCTGTGTAGGGGATATGGAGTGGGTCAGTGGTTCCCTGCAAGAGGAGTGCGCTCACCATCGCTGGTGTGAGGATATCAGGGCGATCCTTAAAGGTGTAAATGAGTGAAAGAATTTCTTTTAGAATAAAGTCATAATCCCCGCCGGTTGTTCCGTCGTGGGCAACTTTTTGGCCGGCTGCGGAGGTGGAAGTTCCAATTGTGTTAAAGATAGTGGCGGTGTTGAGGTACTCAAGTACCCGTTGTTGGTAGGTTGCTTGATGAAGACTTATATCGCTGTCGGGAGGAAGGCCACTAAGGGCGGCATAGTCTCTGGTTGAAAAGTCCTGTGGGTTTGAAAAGAGGTAAAGGCCGGAGGTAATTTGCCTGAGTGAATGTTTGGCATTATCAGTCCAGGCATCAAATTCGGGATTGTGTGCATAGTTATAGACCCAGGTAGAAACAAGATTGTTTCGTTGCTGCTGGATGACCTCTTCGGAAGATGGCTGAGGAAGGGCAAATGTGAGTGTAGCAATAAAGGTTGTTAAGATGGTTAACCGTTTTTTCATGGGAAACTCCATGTTAAATGAATACAACGTATTAGACGAACGATATGCCATGGAGGTAACCTTTTTCTCTAGAAACTAAAAAAAAGCAAGATTATAGCTCTGTGTGCACATATTGGGCCGTTATAACGTTTAATTCTTGTGAATGACAGTAATCATTTGACTAAAAAAAGGTTAAATGTAGTGTAATGGAACGTTAACCGAAACCTTGGGCCTCATTTGGTCAAGGATATGGGTTTACAACTTTGAAATAGCTATATTGTCTCTTTTTGAGACTCTTAAAGGATTAGGTATTCTATGATGCTTCTTGGTATTGATGTTGGGTCAACGACAGTTAAAATTTCGCTTGTTGAGGGGGTTGTTGAACGTTTCTCTTACTATATGCGTCATAACGCTAAACAACGAGAGGCGGTCTGTGCCTTACTTGAAATGGTGCAGGAGAAATTCCCAGGCATTAGCCCGGCCATTGCGTTTTGTGGGAGTGGAGGGCATGGTTTTGCCGATGAACTCAAGGTGCCGTACACCCAAGAAGTGGTTGCAAATGCAGTAGCTATTAAAGCTCAGTATCCTCAGATACGCACCGCAATTGAACTTGGTGGGCAAGATGCTAAGGTGGTGTTGTTTGCCTTGGACCCTCAGAGTGGTCAGTTGGTAACTCAAGATATGCGTATGAATGGTTCATGTGCCGGTGGTACCGGTGCATTTATTGATCAAATTGCCGAACTATTAAGTGTTCCTGTTGAAGAGATGAACGGATTGGCGGAACAAGGGGGGAGAGTATATGAAGTCTCTGGTCGTTGTGGGGTGTTTGCAAAAACAGATATTCAACCACTGCTTAATCAGGGAGTTCCAAAAGCTGATATTGCCCTTTCTGCATTTCATGCTATTGCGAAACAGACTATTGGGGGTTTGGCTCAGGGGATAGAACTCGCGCCACCTATTATATTTGAAGGTGGCCCTCTTACTTTTAATGCAGAGCTTAGAAAAGCGTTTTGTGAAAGACTAAATGTGGCGAGTGATGATGCGCTCCTCCCTGAGAATGCCCACTGTATAATTGCCTATGGCGCGGCGCTTTCATTGGAGCATGCGGTGTCATGTGAAGTACATGCATTACCCGCTTTAGTTGAAATACTTCGGTCTGGGTGCAATAAAAAAAGTACGCATGAAGAAGGGATGGCGCCATTGTTTGAAAGTAGCCGTGAGCATGATGAGTTTACAGCATTTCATACCGATGATTCTTCTGATTTTGATGAGCGTGAATGGAAGGGAAGAGAATTGCCGGTCTATATAGGATTAGATGCAGGGTCGACCACCTCTAAAGTAGTGGTGCTTGCAGATGACGGATCGGTCGTAGATTCATTTTATTCAAGTAACAATGGGGAGCCCCTTGAGGTTATTTCTCATGGGCTTAAAAGTCTGAGAGATCGTTTTCGTGAAAAAGATATTGCGTTAAAAGTGCTGGGTCTTGGTACTACAGGTTATGGAGAAGAGCTTTTTGCTAAAGCATTCAATGCTGATTTTCATACCGTAGAGACGGTAGCTCATGCAGAAGCTGCTAAAAGTATTTGCCCTGAAGTCTCTTTTATTTTGGATATCGGTGGCCAAGATATGAAAGCGATGTTTCTGAGGAATGGGGTTATTACCAATATTATTCTTAATGAAGCGTGCTCGGCTGGATGTGGCTCTTTTCTTGAGACCTATGCGAAGTCTATGGGTATTGCGGTACACGATGTGGCAGGTATGGCTTTTGAATCAGAGAGCCCGTCAAAGCTTGGTTCACGCTGTACCGTTTTTATGAATAGTTCTGTCATTACAGAACAAAAAAATGGGAAAAGTCGGCAAGATATAATGGCTGGGCTCTGTCGCTCAGTGATCGAAAATGTATTTACCAAAGTGGTGCGTGTCTCAAATTTAAAAGAGATGGGGGCTCACATAGTTGTACAAGGGGGGACGTTTAAAAATGATGCAGTGCTCAGAGCATTCGAGGAGCATCTAGGACTTACGGTTATTCGCCCTAAGCATCCGGGGCTCATGGGCGCTATAGGGGTTGCTCTTTTAGCTAAAAAGGAGATGGAAGAGAGTGGTGAGTTGTCAAAGGCCATGCACTTGGATGACCTTGATCAGTTTAGCTATTCAAAAAAAGCCGGACAAGTGTGTCGACTCTGTTCTAATTTATGTAATAGATCAGTGGTCTCCTTTTCTGATAGTGCACATTTCGTGACGGGTAATAAGTGCGAAAAAGGAAAAATTATTGGCGATGCTGAGTCGAGTGAGATTCGTGCACAAGTAGCTGAGCTTAATAGTACTATAAAGGCAATTCCAGATTTAGTACGCTTTCATGGACGCTGTATTACTGCAGATTATGGTGTAGAGAAAGTATCTGGTGATAAAAAAGTGACCATTGGAATACCGCGCGTTCTCGATTTTTGGCAAACACTTCCGTTTTGGAAGGCGCTTTTTACCTCCCTTGGATATACCGTTGTTGTGTCGGATAAAAGTTCTCATGCACTTTTTGAGTCTGGGCTTTCTACGATTCCATCTGATACTATTTGTTATCCGGCTAAACTCGTACATGGACATATTCAAAATTTGGTTGAGAAAAAAGTAGACCGAGTATTTTTACCCATGATGATTAGTAGAAGAAACTTTGAAGAAACAGAGGCTGGATCTGCGGTGTGTCCAGTAGTGCAGGGGTATGCGCTTGTTATTGATTCATGTTCTGAAATTACCGAGAAACACGATATCCAATTTGACTATCCTGTATTGGATCTTAAGAACCCTGAGATAATGCAAAAACAGATCGTGAAGTTTCTGGACGGTTTTTATACGACTCCCAAAAAAGAGGCCGTTGCTGCCTTTAAAATTGCAGAGCAGTGTCAATTTGAGGCACTTAGACGTTTGCAAGAAAAAGGACGCTCGGTTGTCGCAAAGCTCAAAGATGATGAATTTGCAATAGTTCTTGCAGGGAGGCCTTATCAATACGACCCTATGGTGAATCATTTTTTGAGTCAGCATTTTATTGCGCAAGGTATCCCGGTCGTAACATTGGATGCAATTGATCACACCAAATACTCTATTGAAAATAGTAGAGTAGAGCTCACCAATGCAACGCACTCAAAGCTCTTGTCGGCAGCTTTAGCTGTTGCAAATAATCCAAAGCTCGAGCTCTGTCAGATAGTAAGCTTTGGCTGTGGCCATGATGCGATCTTGAGTGATGAGATGAATCGGATCATGAGTGAACACTCAGATAAGTCTGTGTTGCAGCTTAAGCTTGATGAGGGTGATGTCAAAGGCCCAGTGTCAATTCGGGTGCGTTCGTTTATCGAGACCGTGCGGAAAAAACGGGGAACTACAATAAGCCAGCCAAGGCGTGCTGTTCTTTCTGATCCGTATCCAGTAAAATTTACGAAAGAGGATGCGAAAAAAAGAAAGGTGTTGGTTCCCAATTTGTCGCCTTCGTTTTCCCGAGTGGTTGCCTCAATATTTAAAAATCAAGGTATTGAGATGGAGGCCCTTCCTGTAGCGACTCCAGAGGCAATTGCGTTGGGTAAAAAATATGTGAATAATGATGTTTGTTATCCTGCTCAAATTAATATTGGGGAGATGCTTGAATATCTCGAAACAAATGAGTGCGACAGTAGTGAAATAGCCTTAGGCTTGGCTAAGAATTGTGATAACTGTCGGGCGGGTCAATATGCGGCTCTCGCGCGTCAAGCACTTGATGATGCGGGGTATAGTGATATCCCTATCATGACGACGGGTGATGACAAAAAGAATATGCATCCAGGATTTAAAAGCACTATGGCGATTCAGATTCGTATGGTCTGGGGGATAGCACTTGTTGATTGTCTTGAGATAATGGTGCGCCGTATGAGGCCATATGAAATACATAAGGGAGAAGTTGATCGTGTATATACAGAACAGCTTGCGTTAGTTTGTGCGGGTTTTGAGGTCTCAATAGGTGAGGCTCTAAAACGATTTAAAGTGTGCGTGGATGCCTTTAATGATATTGAAGTAGACGACACAAAGCGAAAACCTCAAGTAGGGCTTCTCGGGGAGATCTTTGTAAAATATCATCCAGCGGCAAATGCATTTATCGAGCGGTATCTAGAGTCTCACGGTATGGAGGTTATTCAGCCGCCTATGCTTGACTTTTTTCGTCGAGATGATATTATTCGAAAGCATAAACGACAGAATGGTATGATGCAGCGGCCGTTTATGGCGCTTCTTGTGGGGACGGTGTCTGAAGTGGTTTATGCAAAGGCAACTAAAAAGATAAATAAAATATTTAAGTCATTTAAATTGTATGAGCATCATGCGGATGTATATGAGCTTCATGCTCACGTTGATGGCTTTATTGATACGGCTTTTAAAGTGGGTGAAGGGTGGCTTATTGCTGGTGAACTTTTTGACCTTGCAAAGCGCGGTGTTAATAGCTTTGTTATTGTGCAACCTTTTGGCTGTATGCCAAACCATGTGAGTGGGAGAGGGATGACAAAGGTGTTTAAGAAGGAGTTCCCACATATTCAGGTGTTGAGTCTTGATTATGATCCTGATACAAGCATGGCAAATGTTGAAAATCGTTTGCAGATGCTGGTCATGCGTGCTCGTGAGCAGCAAGTTGAAAATCGGCCAGAGCAAGTGAGGGTGTAGTCTACATGGTTGCTTAAATAAATGCGATATACATAAAACGAGCAGTAGGGGTCACCCACTGCTCGTTCTATTCTTAAAGGAAATATTTATTTAAAACAATTCCTTGGGGGCTATTTCTCTACAAGTAAGGGGAGGATTTGTAGGAGCTCTTCTTTCATAGATTCCCATTCCATATCACTGTCGTTAAAGCTATCTATTGCAATTTCACAGAGATCGGTTGCAGAAAAGCTTTCAGTAGGGGTGTTTGACGCTTCAATAATGCTTAGGCATTCTTCATTAGTAGGATTGAAGTCCTCAATGAGTAGTGCAAGTGAGTCGGTATCAATGGTAAGAGTTGTTTTTTCAAGGTAATCATTGAGTTCCTCTTTCCATGATTCAATTGAATCATGATCTTTAGGGTACTCTCTTTCTCTGTCTGATTCATCTTTGTCGTCAGTAGATTCATCGGATTCATGTGAGTATTCATCTGATGAGTCTTCGTCTTCGTCATCTTCATAATTATCGCCTGAACTATCTGTTGCTTCATCTGAAGAATCCTCTCTATCCATAGAGTATTTTTCAAATCGTTCATCAGAAGATGATTCATCGAATGAATATCTCTCAAAATCTTCATCTGATGATAGTTTATTGTCGTCAGATGAAAGAAGATCGCCAGAAGAGATGCGATCAGTTTCTAGGTCGTCACTTGACTGTTTCTGTTTGTTTTGCTTTTCTGCTTCATCTGTTGTTGTTTCTTCATCAACGACACATCCGGTGATTAGGGCGAATAGTATCATGAGTGCTGTGGTGATAAGAGTGAATTTTGTCATGGGTACTCCATTTAGCTGATTTATGATTATAAATATAATGAATAAAATAATGGTAAAATTAAAAAAGGGTGTTTATTTGCTTATTAAAGGCTATTTAGTGCTTATAAAATTTATATAAATAGTTCTTGCTAGAGTGACAGGATCAATCTATATTGGTGGTATGAATTATGTGAATATATATGACTATACCGATTATAGGCTTTTTTTAAAAGAGTATCACTCGGTCAGAAAGGGAGTTGACTCCCGATTTTCACATAGGTTTTTTGCTCAAAAAGCGGGTTACTCATCGACGGGGTATTATTCAAACGTGGTGAAAGGGGTGTTAAACCTTACTAAAAAGTATATCCCTAAGTTTATCCATGCGCTCGAGCTCGAAGGAAAAGAAGAAGACTATTTTAAGTTAATGATTCAGTATAGTCATGAGATGGTTCCTGCAGAACGCCAGATTGTGTATGAGCAGATGATTGCATTGATGCCTCCTAAGGCACAACGTATGAAGCTTTCGCAAAAAAGCTTTTATGAACACTGGTATACGAGTGCAGTGCTTATTACTCTCGATATACTTGATTTTGAAAATGACTATAAAGAGCTCGCAGACTTTATTAATCCTCCCATTAAGGTAACGGAAGCGAAAAAGTGTATTGCACTTCTTAAAGAACTTGGATTGATTGTTCAAGATTCAAATGGTTTTTGGAAACAGACCAATGCTAAAATTGTTGGGGGTGAAGAAGTGGGGGTGCATACTATTCATCAGTATCAATCGCAATTTATGGAGATGGCTTCCGAAGCGCAGGCGCGGTATGCTCCACAAGATAGGTTTATATCGACAAAAACTATCTCAACCTCTCGGAGGGGGCTTGAGCGTATTAAACAATCGGTACGTGAACTGTATGTTAATATTGACTCTATCGTATTAGCTGAGCCTGAAGCAAGTCAGGTCTATCAGTGTAATGTTCAATTTTTTCCAATTACAAAGGATAAGCATGATGAAAGTTATTCTTAACTATTGTGTTGTAGGTGTTATTCTCTTTTTTGGGGCGTGTTCCCTTTCAGATGAAGGGATTCAGGATCAGTCAGGGACTACTCTTGAGACAGACAATGTTATTATGGCAAAAGTTGCCTATCGAGATGGAGCCGCTGCAGGAAACGCTTCAGTGGAGCTCACTGAATGGGTTGATAATGGAATTTTTATACCTGATAGTATTACAGCAATTAAGACTACGAGCTTTAGTGCAAATAGTGATGGTGAATTTTCTCTGGATTCTTTAAAACCTGGTGTTGAGTATTTTATTGAGTTGGTGAGTGACGATGATAGTCACCCAGAGAGGGAGTGGCTTCAAAAAATATCAGTTGATGCTCTTAGAAAACGTGGTGTGGTACAGCTCAAAAAGGAACGGGTTATCCATTTTGAGCGTGGTAACGGTACTGATGATCAGGTGTGGTTTGGCATTAAGGGGACTCCTAAGTTTTACCCCCTTGGGTCTGGGGTCACCAGTGTGCGGGCTCCGAGTTCTGATTATTCTTTTGTCGTGGTTTCAGATCCTGTTGTGTCGGATGGGGAGACTCAGTATACGGTTGATGATAATGAAACATTTACAGTTGTTGATGATGAGCAGAATGCAACGAGTTCAGATCATTCAGAAAGCTCTGAAGAAGAGTTGTCATCTGAGGGGCAGGAAGAAGAGTCGAGTGATGTATCTGAATCGAGAGCAGAAGATTCAAGCAGTGATTCAAGTAGCGATTCAGATGGGCTCAGTTTTGAAGAAGATGAGTATGATGAGTATGGGGATTCATCTTTTGATAGCGGTGAGTAATGATGTACATGGCTGTATCCTTGTCTGAGTAATAAGCCTATATGGTCACCTTGCTCGTGTCGATTGACTATTTTGGTATTACATTCCTTATTCGCTCTCCATAATATTGACTTAATATTGTGGTTTTTTACTTAAAATGCCTTTAAAATACTGTTTAATGGCTTTATATGCTTTTTAATCTCTATTTGCTCTCTAAAAAGGGAGCGGTAATGGGAATGGTGAGGTATATTTAAGAGAGCGAAACTGGTATATTATAGATATAACATTAACCAGTTGAGGAAATTATGAAACAACAACTATTATTATCAGCATTCATTGGACTTGGTCTAATTGGCTGTACACAAGAAGCTGCAGTAGAGAATGCTCTCACTCCAGATGCGAATACTGAAGCGGTTATTACCGGGACGGTTGCATATGGCTACGCGGCGCCTGATGTAGATGTAGAGATTATTGACCAGGATGGTGAAGAAATTTTTACCGGAACTACCGATGAAGAGGGAATATTTCGTGCCCCCATTCGACATAAACATCCCAAATTACCCCTCCTTCTTCGTGCTCATATTAATGATACTACGGAGTTTACCTCTATAATTAGTGATGATGATGGAGAACTTGGTGAAGGCGAAGAGATTCATACTCATTGTAATGCTGTAACCGACCGAGCAACACGTGAACTTCTTGGCGAAGATGTGGATCATAAAAAACTTCTTGGGCTCAAAAAACAGCAGATCCTTGCGAAAGGTGAAGAAGTAGTCGATGAAGTACTTGGTGAAGATATTGATTTTGAATCGTTCTATAATAAGAAAGAGTTTAAGGCGGCAATTAAAGGGCGTGAAGATGTTGTGCCCGGTGTCCATGATATGATGCTTCACTCTATTGATGATATGGCTAAAAAAGATGGAAAACCGGTAAAAGAACTGGTAAAAGAGTTTAAAGAAGATCGCAAAGAACTTTTTGAAAAGAGTGAAGAGTTTAAAAGTGAACTTGCTGATAATCTTGCAGAATTTAAAGTCGAGACTGAAGCACTGAGAACAGAGATTAAAGACTTTGCGAATAATCATCCAGAAATTGTAGAGCATATTAAAGAACGTCACGAGCTGATGCGTGGTGGTGCAGAACGTCCTGAGCTTGATAGTGCCGAGATTGAAGCAAGGAAAGCGCTTATTGAAGCGTTAGCTGAGAATTGCCAAGAGATGACTCATGAAGAACGCGTTGCCTATATGGATAGTGTGAGTGCAGAATTTAGGGATTTAATGAAGGAAGAGTTACAGATGTTGAAAGAAGCTCTTACGGACCCTATGACTCGTGAGGATCATCATGTTATTGACTCTACAATGCGGAAGTATGCACGGGAGTTAATTGAGACTCTTCAACCGTGCCCTGAGTTTATTAAAAATGTTAGAGAGCGTATAGAAGAAAGACACGATGGAGATCAGCCAGCAATGGAACGTCCTGAAGGAGAAAAACCAGAAGGTGATCGCCCAGCGATGGAACGTCCTGAAGGAGAGAAGCCAGAAGGTGATCGCCCAGCAATGGAACGTCCTGAAGGGGAAAAGCCAGAAGGTGATCGTCCAGAAATGGAGCATTCTGAAGGCGATAGACCATCACAAGAAGAGATGGAAGCATTGTTCAAAATCTGTAAACCAGAATTAGATAATGCGGAATGGGTGAAGCCAGAAGAGTGTCCAGAACATCATTTGAAACCAGAATTACTTCCTGCACTAGAGTTGGAAGAGACTGAATAATGTATTAATGGCTACACTGACTGTGTAGCCAGTTTTTAAAGTGAGTAACGTATGAGTGATAGTATTAACATTTTTCAATATACTGATTATCGCCTCTTTTTAAAGGATGCGATACAGGCGCGTAAGAGTATTGATAAAAAGTTTTCTCAACGATTTATTCATCAAAAGCTTGGAATCAAGTCAACCGGCTGGTTGGCTGATATTCTTGGAGGGAGAAAAAAGATATCTCGCTCTAACTTAATAACTCTTGCCGGGCTTCTGAGTGTAGGTCCCCGTGAGGAACTCTATCTTCAGACACTCGTTGATTATAATCACTCAAAAACTGTTGAAGATAAAAACAGAAACTACGCTAAGCTGCTCACCTTTCAAGAAGTCCCCAAAGATATCATAGGCAAGGATCGGTTTGAGTATTTCTCAAAATGGCACTATGCCGCTATTCGAGAGTATCTTTTTATTGAACCATTTAATGGCAACTACACAACTCTTTCAAAAGCAATTATACCAGAGATATCGATAAGTGAAGCTAAAGCGGCAATTGTTCTTCTCGAAGAACTCGGGATGATTAAGCGCTATGCTGGCGGTATCTTTAAGCCCGCCGTGGAACATGTTAAAAAACAGGGCGATTCTTTTGCGCCCGTCTATTATTACAACTATTTAAAAGCACAGATGGAACTTGGAATTGGGTCTATGGAGCGAATACCCAAAGAGGAACGTGATATCTCTGCCGTCTCAGCAACCCTAAGCGAAGAGGCCTTTAAGGAGATTGCTGAAGATATAAAAGTGATTCGCAAAAAAATAGTTCGCCTTTCAGAAGAAGAAAATGGTAAATTTTGGAACTCGGTTGATGGTGACTCAAGAAGAGTGTATCAAGGTGTGTTTGAATTGTTTCCAGTCTCTAAAGTTAAAGGGGGGCGATAGATGTATTTCGTATTATTAGTGATAGTAGGTTTTGTTGTTGGGTGTAGTCGTTCAGAGCCAATTGCGAGTACTGAAGTTGAAAATGAAATTGCCGTTAAAATTTCGGGAAGTGCCGCTACCGGATATGCTATTGAAAATGCTGAATGGATTATTCAGAGTGAAGCGGGTGATACACTGGCCACGGGAGTGACTGACAGTGTTGGTTCAATTAATCACCTCTTTGATGAGGGGGCGGTGTCCGAAGATGCCTTTCTCATTATTACAGTGGATACAGATGAGAAGTATCGAGGGATTTCTTTTAAAACTGGGGTCAACCGGTATCCTGTAATTTCACCACTCTCAGAATATTTTACTGAGTCATTTGCTAAAATTTCTCAATCGGGTCCTGCATTTGTTGTGCCAAAAATTGACTCGTTAGTACAATTAGAAAAAGAGATGCAGTTGATGCTCTATGGGGTCGATAGTGGCTCAGTGCTCCGAGATAGTACCTTTAAGCCTGCTCGAAAAGGAGTGAACAAAGGTGAGCCATCTGAACTCGACCTTTTTATCCACTCAGTTACAGAGATCAGTAGTGGGACTCCGTTGGGCCGGGACTCACTTTTTGAAGTACATAGATTTGGTAATGGAGGCGATCCACTGGTTCAAAATAGAGATATGCAGCGTCAGTATGCACAAACGGTCTCTCTTTTTGAAATTCCTGATGATAGACGAGAGCAGTACTTTGACCGTTTTGGCGAAGAAAGTCAAGTCGGTCAATATGGGGAAGTGATGGAGATGGTTAGAGCAAGTAGACTTCTTGAACGCTATAATGGATTGCTCGTGAGACGAGACGTTGAAGCGGTCTATTTAGAGGTTGTTAATAGTGCTATCTCTATTCTTGACAAGAATAGAGATATGATTAATGATGGTGAGTATTGGATTCATCTTGGTCATGTTGTAAATGTTGCTATGCATTCAATGGAGAGTGACCTTGATGGGCTTGATGTCGAAGCACTATCGGCTAAGCAGTGGAGTGGTTTGGAACGGTATGGGCATGTGCTCGGTATACAAGTAGGGAGAATGCTTGAGGTACTTACCTTTGCACCGCTCAAAGTCAATCCTGATAGTGTTGATTTACTGGTACATACCTTGATTGTTAAACTTGTTCTGGGTTCTTTTGATATGGATGAGTATCTTGAATCTGATTTTGAAAAGTATCTCGATGAGCACCTCAATAAGCCTACCCCCCAAGAGATTAAAGAGGTCTTGGAGCGTATCAAAATTGATGGGGGTGCTGGTCCGGCTCCTAGTAGTGGTGGGGCGCAGAAAAACAAGCCTCCTCATGATGAGATACCTCTTGAATGGGAACGGCAGTTGCATAAATAACGGTTGAGCTCAAGCTTTTTTATTGAACACTGTGTTTGTCAAAGAAATCAAGAACTAAAGGCCAGCCCCAAGATTCCTTAAATTCATGACCCATTGTGGCTCGACAGTCGAGGACTTCGGGCCATTCGGTTTTCGTGGCACACCAACTTCTGCAATCTGTTTCTGCATAGCCATCATCAAATTGTATAAGGGAAAGTCCTTCACTGCAGTGGTGTTCTGACCACGATTTTGTGATTACTGAGGCGGTTACATAGTAATAGGCATCATTGCCGTCACTTGTGGAGTATCCGGTAGCTTCCCAATTTCCAGGAGGTACCACGGAGTCATCGGTACCAGTAATAAGAAGAGCTGGTAGGGAGCCTGGTTTCCCGGGGCCATTGCTATAGCCTCGGTGTGGTTGTCCAATTGTAGGTGCTATTGCTCGAAAGAGTGGTGCGCTTTCACTATTTTGTCCAAGTTCCCAGGTAAACATACCACCATTTGAGGCGCCAAAGGCAAAGACATTATTTTCATCGATATTGAGGGTGGTTTTGATGTTGGCAATGAGGTGGATTATGAATGCGACATCATCCTGTATGCAGTGAGTCCAGGCGCAGTTGTTATTGTTTCCTTGTCCAGTATCACATGACTCATAGCCATAATTTGTTGTTGTGGCAGTATTACAGAGTGGTTGATTGTCGGGTGTGATACCTGTTGAAGAACCCTTAAAGCGCCAGGAGTTAATAGTTTGACGGGAGAGTCCGTCATCAGCATCACTGAGTCCTCGTGGTGCGACAAGTATGTATCCGCGGTCTTCGGCTTGTTGAGTGAAAAGTGGTTTTTCAAGAAAGGCATTGTGATCTTCTCCCCAACCATGAAAAAGGAGAATGAGTTTGTGAGGGCTGGTATGTGAATAGGTGGTGGGTACAAAAAGTCGGTACTCTCGGGTAATGCCTTCGAAGAGTAGAGAATGGGAGCCGTTAGATGGAGGGACTAGTGGTATGGCTGTTGCGCTGCTTGAGACACTGCTATTTGATGATAGGGTGTTGGTAGAAGATGATAACGGGACATTACTTATACTGCTTTGGTTGCTCGATGTGCCCGTAGATGACAGGCTCCATGCGATAGATGACGAGCGGGAGTAACTTTGTGACTCTGTTTCAAGGGACGATTCCTGTTCCTCTGACGATAGGTTAGGGGTGCTCCTTATGATTTCACTTGATTGAAATTGTGCGCTACTTTCCGTAGTAACAAATTCAGTACTGTCATTTGTTTCACAGGAGATGAGTGAAAGGGATACCATGCAGGTAATTGAAAATATCGTTAAATGTAAAAGGAGATTTGTGTTCATTGATTCGTGTGTGCTTGGGGGGAATGAGATAAATGTACTTTCATTTTAATCTACGAGCACCTGTTTTCTATTCACTCACTTTTTATTCGTGTATTTAATGTGGATTGAATAGTTGCCAGAACTTCTGGCTTCGTTATTGTAAACTATGAGTAAAATTCTATACTGTGGGGGTCGCATCTACCCACAGGATTTTTTTCATGATTCACCAAGATATTCTCACCCAAGCTGAAACATTTGTCAAAACAACCCTCCACGATGCTGAAGGGGGGCATGACTGGTGGCACAGTTATCGAGTTTGGAAGCTGTCACGTACTATTGCTGAAGGTGAAGATGTGGATGCTCTTGTGGTAGAGCTTGCTGCACTTCTTCATGATATAGGCGATTCAAAATTTAATGGGGGGGATGAGACCATTGGACCCAAAATAGCAACGCAGTTTTTAGAATCTATAGATGTAGATACCAATGTGATAGAACATGTCGTTCACATAATAAATAACATCTCCTATAAAGGGGGACATCTTGTACAGACCTTTCATTCGAAAGAGCTCGATGTGGTTCAGGATGCAGACCGTCTTGATGCCCTGGGTGCCATAGGTATTTCACGTGCGTTTAGTTATGGTGGTCATAAAGGTCGTGAGATTTATAATCCGGATATTCCTCCTCAAATCTATGCAACTAAAGAGGAATACAAAAAGAGTACTTCACCGAGTTTTAATCACTTTACCGAAAAGCTCCTCCTCCTTAAAAATAGTATGAATACTCAAACAGGTAAAGCAATGGCCCAAGAGCGACATCGGTTTTTAGAAAGCTATATGGAGCAATTTTTGGCTGAGTGGGATGGCCGTTGCTAAAATAATATATATTTAAAATGATTGGTGGGGACCGAGAGTTAAGGGGATTTTATGAAAATGAATGTCATCGTTTTAGTGGCCGCTAGTCTGTTTTTTATGGGATGTTTTGGAAGTAGTTCTACTGCTCAATCAGATACTTTAGAGTCATCGGGACATGAGAGTTCAGATATAGAACTGAGTAGTGAACGAACTGATGATGTATCAAGTGAAGTCATTTCCATTGAGTCATCACAGATGGTAACCGAAAGTAGTGAGCTTGAGACTTTTTCTTCTTTTGATGTATCTTCAGCGGAGCTATCTTCCTCTGAGCTTGTACATATACAGAGCTCATCTCAAAATATTAATGAAAATAGTAGTGATGAAGAATTATCAAGTTCAGTGTCAATAGCTGCATCGAGTTCATCAGAAGAGATTAATCTTTCCCAAGAGTCCATCACTATTGAAGCAGAAGAGTATGAATCAAAAAGTGGTTCTGTTTCTAAGGCGGGGGATCACATTGCCAATATCGAGCAGGGGGATTGGGTTCATTATAGTGATATCGATTTTGGAGCGGGTGGTTTTAAGAGTATGCATGTTACCGCGTCCCTCTTTTTGAATTATGAAGAGCCCGAAGCAGATGAATCATTTTTCGAAATTCGTATCGATAGTCTTGATGGTGAAATTATTGGATTGTTTGAACCCGATAATACAGGTAATTGGGGAGCTTTTACTGAACAAAGTATACCGGTATCAAGGGTTGAAGGTGTGCACGACCTCTACTTTGTAGCAGGAGACTATGGTTTCAGTGATGGTGTAGGTAACCTTGATGCCTTTACCTTACAGTCGGATAGTGTTGAAACCAAACAGAGGGCACTCTTTGTGGGTAATAGCTATACCTTTTATAATAATATGCCCGAACTTGTGGAAGCGATGGTACGGAGTGAAGGCTATGAGGTGGATATTGAACGTTCTACAAAACCGGGAGCTTGGTGGGATTTTCACGATGATGCTAGCGAAGCGGTAACCCTCAATCTTATTGAAAAGGGTAACTATGACGTGGTCATCATTCAGAATAACAGCAAGAGCTCACTTGATGCTGAACGGTTTTTAAGTCATGGTGCGGTTCTCGTAGATGCAATTAAAGCAAGTGGTGCACGTGCATTACTCTATATGACATGGGGAAGAGAAGTGTATAATGCGGCTGATGGTATCGATCAAGATACTATTAGCGCAATGTATCAAGCTTTAGCAATTCAAGAGAGTATCGCCGCTGTTCCCGTTGGAGAGATTTGGCAAGGGGTGAGGGATGCAGATGCTGCCCTGGGTAATGATCTCTTTACTGATGATGGTTCACATCCTTCCGCATTAGGGTCCTATTTTATCGCAATGACCTTTTTTAGATATCTCACAAAAATGTCGGTAGTGGATTTACCAAATACACTCGAAGGGCTAACCGTTGATGAGCACAAGCTTGAAACATTAAAGGCTCATGTGGATGCCATGACTGGGGCGAGTATTTTGGCTCAATAACCATTGGTTCAGGTCAAGTTTATTATCGACTTACTCCCCGTAATATAACAATCCAACCACCAGGTAAAATTTTAAGTATACTATAGATACTAATAACCATTCGTATCATGGAGTGATTGTGCATTTTTTAAAACTACTGTCTATACCCGTCATGGGGGCGCTGCTTATGGTGAGTTGCTCCCTAGCCCCGTACCAACTACTCGAGAGTGAAAAATTTGTCCTACAATATCCAGGCTCAGAACAGCTTATAGATTATTCTCAGTATGGGATGTTTAAATATGAAGGAACACCCCACTACCGATATCAAATTACCGAACTTGAAGGTCTCAAAAATGCTGCAGGTTCTGGGGTGTATCCCAATAGGGATTTTGCCATGTTAGATACACTGTACTCTCAGGTTATAGGTTTGCCAGACTACAGCACTGATTTTTTTGCTCAAGGTGAATACCCCAAAGTTGACTACTTTAAGTCTCTCTCAGCAAAAGAGGGGTGGGCACTCCGACACTACTATGCTGCTGATGCTCTCGTCAGAACCGGTGAGATTCTCCAGGCGCTCAAAACGTATTATGCAATTGTTGTGCACTTCCCTACAGAATTCTCGTACAGGGCTGATGGAAAGGAGGTGTGGTATATTGCTCAGAGTGCCATCACAAAAATTAAAATTCTGGTGGGTAAACATCCACAGCTCGGATTGCAGTATAGTGGCTCGTCGTTTGTAGTGAAAAATACCAATGATTATGATGTGACCAATGATGTAGTCATAGTGAATCCAGGGAGAATAACGGGCGAGGCTGTAGGAGCGGCAATTAATGGTGGAGTGCCAGGCGGTTACGAAAGAGCTATAGAAAAACGTGATACTGGGCTCCTTAAAACAGCAGTAGTGCTTTCTGATATGGGTCAGAAGGAGTTTATTGATTATGGTCTTTATGGTACTTTTGCTCATCAAGATGGTTCAGGTGTTTTTGGGTATACTATTACTGATTCTGCAAGCCTTGTACAAGCTGCGGGTGAGGGGATCTATCCCAATCAATCAACAGTACTCTCCAATGAACTCTATGTATCAATGAAAACGGCGGAGTGGCTCACTGTAGAATGTTTTGAAACCTTCTCCTATAACTCACCTCTGTTACAGTATCTCTCTTTTGCGACGGTTACCGAAACGTCGAACCCTGGTCGCTCAATCAATAAAGGAGAGAAGCTTTTTTTTACGGGAGTCGCTTTGCAAAGCGCAGGTGAAGAACAGCAAGATCTCAACCTTATTCGTCAGGCTGTTAAGGCATACTATGCGGTGATCGTTCATTTTCCTGGTGATGCCTCTATGGCGAGGGATAGCAGCTATGTGTGGTATCCGGCTAAGGCGAGTATTGGTAAAATTACTTTCTTACTCGAACAATATCCAGAGTTGGGCACTGCCCTTGAGCAGACGGTCATAACTATCGCGAATGAATTTGATATAGATACGAGTAATGATACGGTTACGGTGAGTCTGGGGAGGCTGGTGCCAGCCAAAGACGAAGCGTTACCGGGTCTCGATACGCTCAAAGTGGTAGAACGGAGGTGTGGTGGTAAAAAGAGCTCGACAGATGTCTGTGATAAAAAAGTGTATGCCGAAAAATATGAGCATGGTCATTGGCAGCTTTTTGCAGATGGTAAACCGTATATGGTGCAGGGGGTCTCTTATTATCCGACCGCAGTAGGGAATTCTCCCAAAGATGGTACCGCTCTCAACTGGATGAAGAGCGATAGAAATAACAATGGCAAAGCCGACACTCCTTATGATGCATGGCTCGATAAAAACCATAATAACACACAAGATAGTAATGAGCTATCAGTGGGTGATTTTGCGTTGATGCAAGAGATGGGGGCAAATACTATTCGCTATTACCATACGCCAGTAGAGAAGCGGATTGCAAGAGAGGGTCAAAAAGATTCTATTGAAATAACCTATGATTCTGAAGCGGCGTTCGATAAGTCGGTACTCCGAGACCTGTATCAGACCTATGGTATTCGAGTTATACTGGGAGATTATATTGGAGCGTATCTCATTGGGTCTGGCGCAGATCCAAAGATAGGCACTGATTATCGAGACCCTATCCAAAGAGAGCGAATGAAAAGTATGGTGCGTGCATTGGTTATGGATCACAAAGATGAGCCCTATGTGTTATTATGGGTGCTGGGTAACGAAAATAATATGCGTACTGATTACGAGGGGGCAAACATGACAATGACTCTTGCATCACAATATCCTGAAGCGTATTGTCGGTTTCTCAATGAAGTTGCAGTGATGATACATGAAATTGACCCAGACCATCCCGTTATGATTGGAAATCTCGAAACGCAACTTATGGAGTATTATGGTGAACATGCGTCAGCGATAGATATTCTAGGGGTTAATTCTTATCGAGGTAAGGAGGGTTTTGGTGATCTCTTTCACAATGTACAGAGCGTATTTGATAGGCCACTACTGATATCTGAGTATGGGTCAGATGTGCTTGACATACGAAACGATGGGACCACCATCAATGAGATGAGTCAATTGAACTACCATAAAGGCACTTGGGGGAACATTATGAAGAATAGTGCCGGTAACAATGGGGTAGGTAATGCAATTGGAGGAATCGCCTTTGAGTGGGTTGATGAATGGTGGAAGAGTGCACTCGGTTCAAAGAACAATCAAGATATAGATAAAGATGCGCCGATGCCCTTTCAAGATGGTTGGTCTTCGGAGGAGTATTTTGGTATTATGGGTCAAGGCGAGGGTATAGAGAGTCCATATATGAGGCAACCACGCAAAGTCTATTATTACTATAAATCCATCTGGCCTCAGGTACAATAGTCGCCTGAGGGCGAAGGGAGTGGAATGAAAAAAGCATTGATAACAGGAGGGACTTCTGGTGTAGGGCTCTCAATTGCAGAAGGTGTTCTTGCACAGGGATATAGTGTTGCCCTTATTGGCAGAGATCAAAAAAGGGGTGCTGATGTTATTCAAGAGTTGGAGGCTCTCTATCCAGGTAGGGTAACGTTTTTTTCTGTTGACCTGAGTGATCAGAATATCGTTCAGAGCTTTATTGAGGCGTATACCGCAGGTAACGATACACTTGACCTGTTGGCCAATTGTGCTGGCATTGTCTCACCCAAAAGAGTTGTTACTCATCAGAATTGTGAGCAGACTTTTGCGGTCGGTTTTTTGAGTGCCGCACAGTTGAGTGTTGCACTCATGCCTCTTTTACAAAATGCATCTCATGGTCGTATAATTAATGTTTCGGGTGGGGCTTCTATGGTACTTACAGAGCGACTGAAGTTTACTGATCTTACTTTTAAGAAGGGGTATAACGGTTTTAAGGCGGCTATTACCGCTGTTCATGCAAAAACAGTACTGACTGAAGTCTTGGCTGAACGTTATTCAGATGTCTCTGTGGTGTCGTTTCACCCAGGGATAGTGCGTTCCAATCTCCAAAGAAATCTAAGAGGGATATTGGGGGTTGTTGCTCGATTTACTGCACGGTTTTTCCCTGTAGTATGTACTACAGGGATATTTGTGGCGACAGATCCGCTCTTTATAAAAGAGTCGGGTGTCTATGTGGTTAAAAAGCGGGTGAAGAAATTACACTTTACTTCACCCTATAAAAAAGAACTGTGGAATGTGGTGCAGTCAATGTTCATTGTGGGGCATTGAGAGAGCTACTGTAACCATTCTGAATCTTCTGCATATTTAATTCTGAGTGACCTGTTAACTCCCGCTTTTTTCAAAATGGATAAAGTCGATGAGGAAAATTGCACTGAGTAAAATTTTAAACGAGTCATGATCAATAGAGTTGGTGAGTTGCAGGCCAAATGAGTCGGCGTTGGTAAATGCTTCTTTGAGTAATCCACCAAATTTTTTCTTAATAACGCCTATCTTATGTTCGTCTTTTTTTAGATAAAAGGTCCAAGGCTTTAATAAAGGACCTTCGATTTCCATAATCTTCTCACCCGTCGAATTAAAGATTTCATATCGTTTATGTAATAGAGTGAATCGCTTCTCTATACGGCCTATAGAGACACCCTCTGCATCAAAAATTTCAATTTCATGGAAGATAAAACGAAATGGTCTTTTTATAGTGATAAAGGTGTCTTGTGAGGAGATGTGTGCAACGACAATGGTAAAAGGTCGGAGGTTTTTGAGGAACATCCGGCTTAAAAAGCTGGTATTGACTTCGGCAGCAATGTAGTCAGGAGTTTCTTTACCAAAATAAACTTCATAGTGGTTCTTGGTCTCAATTCCCGTGAGAATTTCGAATACTTCTTTCTTTTGTTTTACGATTATTTCATTACTCATTGAATTTATTCTTTAAAAATACAACTGAAATAAATGTACTATATGTTGGCCACTTACGGTAAGGGCTTTAAGGAGAACTACTCCCTGAAAAGTTTCTATAAAATAAGGAAAGCCTTCGCCCTCAAGACCATATTTATATATTTACAATAGTGTAACCATGTGTTGAATTTGGCATGGTTATCCTAATGAAAACTAAGGAAGTGGATTATATGCGTGCAGTATTTGATAAATCAGTGGTATCACCAGTTATACTCTTTATTTTAGCTACAACGATACTATTGTTTTTGGGTGGGTGCTGTAATTGCAAGCAGATCCGTGTTGTTGTTACTCATCATGATGCAACAGGTGACTCGCTTTCAATTGCTGCTGAGTGCAGTGAAATTGAAGATTCGTTGACAACCATCTATAAATCGTGGGAGCCTACTCCTACTAGCCTCTCTCAGAGTAATACAGCAGAGAGTACCCCTCTCCCTAAACAAGCAGTTACCGCCTGGGAAGATGCAGAAATTCCTGAGGATCTCGCTGCAAATTATGAAGATTATACTATTGATCCTGCAGGTAAAATACCATACAATACTGAGTACGTAGTTATTCTTGTTATTGATGGAGTACGGTGGAGTGAATCGTGGGGAGACCCTACGTTCTCTTTAATACAAAACCAAGCACATATCATGAAACAACGGGGTGTCTTTAATAAGAATTTTTATAATGATGGAGTCACTGAAACAGTACCGGGGCATACTGCTCTAACTACTGGTAATTATCAAAAAATGAATAATCATGGGAAACAGCTTCCGAAAAAATCTTCCATATTTCAACATTGGCGTAAGGCTTTTCATAAAAAGAAGAGTGATGCGTATATTCTAGCTACTAAAGGAAAACTTGCTGTTCTTGGATCGTCTCTTGACCCTAAGTGGCGTGGTAAGTATGAGCCAAAGACCTATTGCGGTGTGAATGGTAAAGGTGTTAAAGGCGGCTATTCTAACGATAAAGCAATGATGAAAAAAGCCTTTAAGGTGTTGCGTAAGTATCATCCTCAATTGAGTCTGATTACCCTGTATGGTCCCGATTATTGGGGGCATAAAAAGAAATGGAAAAAATATGTGAAAGCTATTGAAGAGACCGATGAAATGGTGTTAAAGCTTCTGAATCATTTTCAGACCGATCCTTTTTATAAGGGTAAAACAACAGTCTTCTTAACTAATGACCACGGTAGACATTTAAAAGGGCATAAGAATGGGTTTCATTCGCACGGAGATAATTGTGATGGCTGTAAGCATTTAAGCTTTATGGCATTCGGGCCAGACTTTAAACAAGATGTTGAAGTATCAACCCGTCGTGATCTCATAGATATCCCAGCAACTATCGAAGAGCTTATGGGTTTTGATGTCCCTCATGTAAAAGGCGACATTATGACTGAACTCTTTCTTGATAAATATCAGAGTAACTTTAAATAACGGTATTAGATACTACTGTTATTTTTTAGTCGCCTTCTCTAAATTACTTTTTGATGTACTGATAAGTCGTTGTAACCTTTTGAATCCTTTTTCAAAACTTCGAGGAGAGTAAATCTTCTTCTCTTTTTTATGAAGGATATAGGCCTCATCAACGGCGTCAGTAATTTGGGCTTTCCATGCATCTAACATCATAGGGGCTCGAGCAATAGGGCCTGTAAGAAGTCTCAGCTGTGCTGCTTTGTACTTTTTGTTGTAGTAGTTCCACCCTTTAACAACTGGGTCGCAACTAGCAGAACGCTGATTGTTGTAAATTTTACATTTGTTTGAAATCTTACCCCAGGGATCTATTGCCATACCCTTACTGGTATCAAAAGCGAGATCCATATCCCAAGGAATGATGTAATTCTTTTTGGTCAGTGGGTCAGCGTACCAGTAAAAATTGTGAGGCTCAGAGATTTCGTTCCCTTTGTACCACCAGTGGAATGCACCATCATTATTCCAAATAGCGCGGTCTACCGCTGCATAGGTGGCCATATATTCAATGTTAACCCATTTTTTGAATTTTTTAGCCAGGGTTCGGCGCCTTTTTGAGCTACTCATGTCTTCACCAAAAGAGTAGAAAAGGTCTATTGCAGCAGAGTCGGCATTGTTTTTAAGTGCACTTATAATTTTTTCTTTGGGGCTCGGCTGTTTGTTCCATGTTGTGGGCCAGACCTCTTTGATAAGGGCACCATCGCCCCCTTTAAAGTTCCTTTCTACAAAGCGGGTGTCGACGTGTTCAACATGGGTAAAAAGGCCTATATGCTTTCCATTCATGTATATCTTGGCGTGTACCGCTCGAGGTGCGGGGATGCCAGCTTCTCTAAAGAGCCAGTAACTGAGGCGCTCTCTCATTTGAGATGCGTAGTTGTTCATACTATGGAATTGCAACTTTTTTATTCCATAAAAAGTGCGCTCTTTAAGATGATCAATTTTAACCTTCATAGAGAGTTTAGAGCACGTCTTTTGGCCACCAAGGGGCCACCCGTTGTCTTTGGTCTTGGATACGCATCCCCAGAATGCCCCTAAGGACCCTTTGTATCGTATGCCAACATTGGTGAGGGTGTCGCCTTCAAAAACGAGTGCACCCGTTAAATAGCGTTCAGCCATGGGGTCGTTGTTTAACACTGCTACCGAGTCTTCAGGGAGTAATAACTCGTAAGTGCGGAGTTCTTTTTGATCAAAAAGGTAGTCAGAACCTCTAAATAAGCCCTTGAGCTCTAAATAAGGGGGTCTACAACTAATGAAAAGTGTTGTAGCAAATAATACTGGTACGAGAAAAAGAATCGTGGTTTTTCGAGCTTTAATAAAATTTAGTATTTTCAAAATCAGTCTTTTGTTATGACGGTATGAATGGAGCACTTACATGCTCGGCAAAAATGGCATCTTCCCCAAGATAATCCACTCTGCTTCAACCGACTCTCCGTAGGTCAAAAAGAAAGATATCAAATATAGAGCTATTCTAAAGGGTAACTCCCCAATGGGGAGTTGATATCGTTGATTATGCTATCCTCAGTATCGATTTCTAGTAGAGGATGCCAAGAGATACGGAAACTGAGGTGGGTGGCTGTGTTTCCATGGTGTCAAATATTGAAAAGGATCGAAGTTCTAAGATGATTTGCTTGTCTGATAATCGGAATATTTGTACGCCAATTGAGGCTCCAGCACCAAATCCATAAAACCATGGGTGTAGTTCCGATTTTGTAACCCCATAGCCAAAATCAAAGCCGATAAAGGGCGAAAAGCCACTATCCGTGAGGTAGTAATTCATCCCCAGTGAGAGTGTGCTGAGGAAGTCATGGTGCTTTATGTTGGCGCTATTTTGAAAAAGAACTTTAATAGAGCCGTGAGGAGTGACTTCCCACAACTTTCCAAAACCCGCAGAGTATTGTATTGATTCAGAGTACCCGGGGAGAGCTGATGGTCCAAAATTAAAGAGGTTGTACTTCTTACTCTCAATTTTTGTTTTCATTTTCTTTTGATTGCGGGGGTCTATATCACCCACTCGGTCTTCATGAGGCTCTGGGGCAGGCGCTTGTTGTACATAGTGAGTAGTATGGCTTGGGTTTTGGGCGGGCGCTTGCGGGGCTTGATAGATTATCGGTGCAGATTCCGTTTGTACGGGCTGTATGGTCGTTTGTTGTTGAGGGGGCGCTTGCTGAATAATAACATTTTGCCCAAAAACTAATGGGGCAGAGAAAGCAATAGCGGTAACAGTAATAAGAAATGATTTATAAGACATACTAACCAATGGGTTAAATAACTGACTAAAAAGGTACAAAGTATTTTTTAAGAATCAAGATGGATAGCGGTGAGAATGGCACCGTTTTTGTTACTAATAGTAAACAGTGTACTCTATGATCCCCCCTTAATGGGTGCATTTAAAATGCATGGTTACCAAAGACTGCTGAGGGAAGTTTATGACCCGTTACTGAGTGTTTAATCGTTCGTTTTAGAACAAAATCAAACAAAAGCGGGTTATAGTCAAATATTTCATTAAGGAGCTCCCGCTCAACTTTGGTAATGTGGCCCGACTTAACCAGAGCTGAGGTTCGAATGATGATGTTGATTGCAGGCAGTGGATAGTCGCTTCCATTGATGAGTTTGGGATGAATGGCAGTATTTTCAATTATGGCATCAATAGAGTGAAGGCGGTTTGCTTGGGTGATTGCAGAAATATCTGCATACAACAGTCCATCATACCGAGGATCTTTTAAGAGATCAATTGCCGAGATAAGATATTCTGGATGGGTACCACAGGGTTCCTCGGTACAAGAACCAAGACTGGCGACATGGGCCATAACAACCTTCACTCCTTTATCGAGCGGTGCATAGAGATACTGAGGGTTACCATAGCGCTGAGCTTCTTCACCTTCGGTGGCCTTTTCATCACCCGTATGCGTAATCAGAACCATATCAAATTTTTTCATAGTCTCATAATAGGCATCGAGCATTGGTTTCTTTGTTTTGGATGCTGGGTTAATGTTCATTGAGTTAGGGAGCCACTTTACAAATCGTACCCCTTGCGCTCCATAGCGTTCGAGCTCTGCAATGGCATCAAGACGGTATGGGTGTATTGATATGATAGGGAAAAAGAGGTCGGGGTGTTGCTGAACAACTTTCATCATATAGGCATTTGATACCTGAAAGGTAGAATGCTTTTTTCTAATGGCGCCGGCTTCGGAGTAGTTATAGTCGAATGCCATGAGCCCATATTTTACAGGGTAGGGATGAGACGATATGAGCGACGTTAACCGTTCTAAATATTGTTCATCGAGTTTGTTATTGTTTGAAACTCCCGAAGCGCTCTTATATACCTTAAACATGAGGTAGCCTTTGGGGTGGGTGAGGGAGAGCCACTCTTCGTTCACATAGGTGCCATTAGAGGACGAGTTTCCTACAAGGTGGGTGTGATAATCATAGGCTGTATCGCCAGGAAGGCCACTAAATGCAGAGTCAATGAGCGCTGTTGCTTCGGGGCTCAGGTCTTTAGTGAGTAAAAAAGGATCTTTTTTTGATGCGCCACCAATGAGTGAGCATGATATAAGGAGGGGTGATAAAAAAGTAAATAGGAAAGTAAATAAGAGAGCTTTCATGAAAATCCTAGAAAACTCTAAAAGTATAAAGTTTTGTAGAGGTAGGGAATCCACGAGCGTACAATCTTGAATTTGAAAAAGGATTTGTCTTAGATGGGGGGATCGGTAACTGTGTTTACCTTTGATTACTCCGTCGGAAGGTTGTTATCATTCCATTCCCGCCATCCGCCACTCATTGATGCGGTATTGGTATACCCCATCTGCTGCAATGTTGCACAAACCAGTACACTGCGGTATCCACCGCCACAGTAGACAACGATTTTTTCATCGGTGTTTGGATGGGATGATTCAATATCGCGTTCAATCACTCCTTTGCCAATATGGTGTGCACCTACAATGTGCCCACGGGCCCATTCATCTTGTTCACGACAATCAATGAGTGCCATAGGTTCACTCGTGTCAATCATAGACTGTACCTCGTTGGGAGTGACTTCGGCAACTTCTTTAAGAGCTGATTTTACGATAGCAAGGAACTTTGGACTATGATTCATGGGGACTCCAGTAGTGGTGTAGAGAGAATATATTAAAAATGCTTTTATAAGTTGTGCAAGGTATTTGCACAACTCCTCGTGATGTTGGATAGGGTATTTTTATGTTATGAGCCTGGCATCTGCATTAATTCAGATACTTCGAGGGTGCCATTGGTCTCTAAGAAGGGGCATGCCTGTGCAATAGTCAGTGCTGCATCCATTGACTCTGCTTCAATAATGGTAAAACCTGACATGCTCGTGGTACTACCAGGAGTAACGGTTTTGTCTGGGTGTACTGTTTGGGTTCCTTTGAATGGGTTGGCAGGGCTGATTGCACTACTCCCCAAGGATCGAATCCACTCCATGTATTGAGTCATATGCTTTTTGCCCTCTTCGGGGCTTGATGGTTGTTCACCGCCAAGATAGGTTATACAGAATTGTGGCATAATGATTATTCCTTATATAAGTACACAGTACTTAATTCTAGTATAGAATACCGAAATGAGCACGAGAGAAATTGTTGGGAGCATAATATATCAATCTTGTAGTGGGATGATAGGCCTCATTAATAGGGGCGTGCTTGTTTGATGTAGAGGTTTCGTTCGGTACCGTCTATCTTAAACTCTACATCCATTGCAAAGTATCGATACCTGAGTGCATCATCAGCGCTGTAGATTCCATAAAAGTAATCATTAATGGTGGTCAGGTGCTTTGCAAGTAATAGGGTCTCTGGTTCTGAGAGGACCGGAGATCCGTTTGTAAGTGAAGAGTGCGTTACATAATCTATAACTGGTTCGGTAAAAGCATGAGGGGTGTAGGTATAGAAAACAAACTGCTCAGTCGTTATACCAGGTTCAGGCGCAACGACAGACTCTTCTCCCAGCTGAACATTGATGGTGAGAGCGGGGAGGCCATCATTGTATAAGTTTGTGGTGATGGCAACGCCATTGGCTAATTCGTCCGGGAACGATCGATGCACGAGCATACCCATGCGGACCGAACGGTGGTCAATGCCAAAATACTCTCGTTCTTCATAGGCTCTTACATTCCAGTTACTCGCCCACACTTTTTTAATAGCAACATCTATAGGTTTGTCGGGATCGTCGAGGTCTCCTGTTTTTGAGGTGTAGAGCCCCGCACCATTAAAACCGGGAAGGTCTTCTGCATTGGTAGAAGATCTAAAGCGCATTCTGCGGTAGGAATCAAATGATTCAATTTTTTCAGTAACGAGTTGGAGAAAGGCTGAGTCTATAGGGGCTTCTTTAATCATATCCCGCAACTGTTTGAGCATCGCTTCTCGAACGACAATAGACTCCTTAAAATCATCTCGGTTGAGCATGTCGGTGATTGTTTGGTCGAGACTGTTATCAGTTAAATGACGGGTATAATAGTAAAAGGGTATGGCAAAGGATGCCTCGGGAGTGGGGATCACGCCAACGTCACGGGTGTAGAGCCGCGTGAGCTCTGAAAAGTTTGCCGCTTTGGCACCAACGATTGGGGTACTATAGTGATCGAGATCTTTCATGTCATAGAGGCCACTTGCACTATCATTTTTTTCGATGATAATATTGGTGGATGGCTTTTGATCATCCCAAAAAGGCTGAGCCTCCGAGAGAGAGGCTTTTCGAATAAGAAAGGTATCAGATCTTACTTCAAAGTAGACGAGCTCATCAATGAGTGAAACTATGGTTGCATCACTCCACGCGTTTTTAAACGCCATATTGGGAGTGTTACGATTTTGACTGAGTACATTAATGTGGCTGAGGGGTGTTTGAAATTCGGTGGTAATAATCCCTGACACCACAGAGATATCATTGGGGACTCCATTGGTCAAAATAATATCGTGAGTATTGTGATAGGTATCCTCTACAGAGTCGACAGCCATCTTACGGAGATAGCCATAAGAATGAGAAAGGTGGAGTGGTTGATAAACCTGGTCTTTATAAATAGAGTCTCGGTTCATAAGGGGGATCTCTTGTGCAAGGACCTCGTTATGCCGTTGCAAATAGTTGGATACCGGCATAAAATAAAAGATGTCTGAGAAGTAGCTGCTCTCAGCGATAGTGTTGTAAAAATTAATAATACCTTCTGCCGAAATTTCGTCTCGTGATGAGACCTCTAAGGTGTATATATTGAGGTCGGTATAGTGATTGACGACCCCTAAATACCACTGACGATCATCGGAATTAGAATACTGAGTTTCATTAAATACTGTATGTTCTTCGGTATAGCCGAGAACCTCTGTGCTAAAATCATAATGGAGACGGTATATTTTGGTGTCTGCATAATAGACACTCTCCTCTGCAATATCATACAGGACTTTTACTGATTGCACGCCGCCGAAGAGTTTGGTAAGGGGGAGACCTTGGAGTTGTAAAAAATCATCGTCGCACCCGAGGTTGGTCAGGTATGTTTTGTTGGGGGCAGTGGGCAGGCGACAGACCATTGATTCTGATGAACTTTCAGAGGAGTCGTCAGAAGAATCATCAGAAGAGGCATAGGATGAACCCGTTGAGTCACTACTGCTTTCTGCAGGTGGTGTAGGGGAAGACGGTGAATCAAAAATACACCCTGCCATGAGCAGTAGTATCGATCCAATAATAAGAAAGCGAGCAAAGATAGGGGTAGCCAGTTTAAGGGGTGTGTATTAAAAATAGCCTAAATATAGGCTGGAGCCCTCTTTGAAATAGGATATGGGTAAATCTCGCTCTCATTTTGTGAGCAATTGAGGCCTTTGAGGTATTTGACACAGGGGATCTTTTAATACTATGGTGAAACTAGGCTACAAATAATAAAGGCGACTGTAATTAAACAGTCGCCTTTATTCCCCCCCAAAGTGTGCTGTGTGTGCAGCGCCACTATTCTTTTGGATTAAAGCGTAAATTGTCGATCATAAAGTTTCCGGCTCCGTTATGAAGGGCGATAGATACTGTTTTAATATCATCTTTTTCAGCGGTGATATACGTACCGTCTCTATCGGTTGAGCTTAATTGTGAATAGCCCGGTTGTAAGTCAATAGTAACAGTCTGCCACATGTTGCCGAACTCAAAGTCAGTACCTGGCTCAAGTTCTATAGTGTAGCGGCTCCAGTTCATCTCGGGTGTTGCTTTTGAATCTTCAATGGCAACAACAAAACGTATGTTTTCTAGACCCCATGTGGTTTCGGTGGTGTCATGAAAGTTGAGTTCGAATGAAAGTGATTCCATTTCTTTGATATTTACATAGGGTGCAGGAAAGGTAAAATAGATACCACCACCACCAGCGCCAAGATCCCAAAGCATGTCATCTGCAGTGCCTTCTTGATCAGATGGCTCTTCGGTGCCGCCACCATTCCAGAAGCCTACTTCACTAATAAGTTGCAGTGCATCACTGTCATCAGAAAAGATACCCATTGGTTTAACCAGGCCACCTTCGATAGCTACGTTAAAAGTGTATCGTCTAAAGTTCTTTTCTCCGTCAGTGATTTCAACTTCAAAGGCATCTCTTGATGCGTCGCTTTTGTTTTTGTAAGTAAAAGACATTGCGCCATTACTTTCACTGATAGCTACTAAGCCAAATGATGGTTCAGTTACGATAGTCCAAGTAGGAGAATCATTTTCTGAGTCAATGTAATCTAGCTCAATTGTTGTTGAACCCATTGGCTTAGAAACGGTAATGTTTCGGTCACCTTTAAGAATTGGTGAATTGTTCTCTTTGTATCCGGTAAAACGGAGGTTATCCATATAGATAGGACTATCTTCTTCAAGGCCACCTGCAAGGAAATAAATTTTTGTAAACTCCCACTGCATGTCGCTTCCAAACTCGGTAACAGGGATAGTCACACTGTGCCAAGCATCGTCGCTATAGCCAGAGAGCATATAGGTGCCGAAAGATTTTTCTCCATCAAGGTTTTCGGACTCAACACGAATTTCAAAGTCTTGAGTGGTTCGAATATCAAACTTCATATCTGATACCGTACTGAGGTTACTGGTTGTCCAGCCTTGATTATGAACCATAAAGAAACTGTTTGCCGCAGAACTATCTTCGAGGAGTACGCGTTGTACATTAAAGATCCAGCCATTGTTTCCTTCAGTGAGTTCGTCACAATCTATTGAATCAGGGGTTGCCCATCGGCCAAGAGCACGATTCTTTTTGTCGGTAAAGGTAGGGTTTCTGTTTTGTAGTCCATTATCGTTCAGAGTAATGTTGGCAAGCTTACTGCCATCAGGAAGGTCGCCATCGGCAAAAACAGCATAGACCGCATCGTTATCTGGTGAAGGCGTATACGGGTATGAACCAGAATGAGCGGGACACTGTTTTTGTTCAAAAACGTTATCTGCTGTATCACCTGGACGGACATATTTTTTAGAACTACTGCTCCTTTCTGGTCCATCAGAATCTGCACTTGAATCTTTGTCAGTGTCAATGTCTTCTGATGAGTCTTCAGCGTCGTCGCTTTCATCATCTTCTCCTATCTCTTCAGAAGATAGATTTGATTCTTTTGTGTCATCATCTGACGAATCGATATCACTATTGTCTGCAAAGCTGGTATGAGAATTTTGGTCGTCATCAGAACTGTTCTCTTCCGTACTGCTTTCATCAGACGAAAGGTCACTCACTTTTTCAACGCTGGTTGGTTCTTTTCCGCATCCAATAAACAAGGATATGGCAGATACTAATATAAGTAGTGTAATTGAATGTTTCATTGCGCCCCCGCAGTATAGTTTGTGTTGGGTATAACTTAGATAATCGGGGTTGATGAAGATTTTTAAGGGATGATTCTTTGGGCCCAAATAGAGAGATCTGTTCCAAAAGTGTTGTTGCGACCCTATGGTTTTGTACTGAGGGCCATTTTTACGAGCTTTAGACTCGTTCTAGTGAGTGTTGTATGGTTATATTGCCTGATATAGGCCAAAAAGGGCATTTATGTTGTAATAAGAGGGTTCTGAATATAGTTTAAGGGGGTAACGTACTTAAACACACAAAAGTATGCCGTATAGGCATAGGGTTACTGGGGATATTCGAGGGGATGTATGCAACGACTGAGGTCTGTTTTTTTAGTGATTGCTTTGGGGCAATTATTGTTTGTTCTATGGGGGTGTTCAGAAGATGTCCCACTATTGCAGGTAGAAGGAGTTGCCACTACGAGTAGTAGTGTGGCTCTTTCACTTTCATCATCCCAACTATCGAGCAATAGATTTGATAGCACCAAAGCTAATGACTCATTAGGTACTATTGCCAGTTCTAATACCAGCTCTAATGATTCAATGGATACTATGAGCTCTCATGACCTACTTAGTTCGTCAGAGGTACTCTATAGTAGTTCCGAACTTTTGGTTTCGCTCTCAAGTGTAGACGCTGGTGATGACCAAAGTGTATCGGATAAAGATACGAGCAACGTATCTGTCTTTGACCCCGATGCTCCATTTGTAGAGATCTCAAATTGGGATATGGCAAAACGTATGGGGCGTGGTATTAATATGGGGAACACTCTTGAGGCAAGAAATGGCGAAGGGAGTATGGCGCCAGCAGCTCAGGAGTACTATTTTGATGACTATAAAGAGGCTGGCTTTACCAATGTTCGTATTCCCATCCATTGGGGCACGCGTATTGACGCTGCAGGTAACGTGAACTCTGACTTTATGAATCGCATCGAAGAGGTTGTTGATTGGTCTCTTGCGCGGGGGCTTGTAACTATTATTAATACGCATCACGAAGAGTGGGTGATCAATGATTATAGTGGCAACAAAGGAAAGCTCTTAAAAATCTGGGAGCAAATTGGTGAACGTTTTAAGGATAAGAATGAGAACTTGGTTTTTGAAGTGTTTAATGAGCCACGTGACCCTATGGGGCCCAGTGACGTTACTGATTTAAATTTTGCAGTGGTAGCGGAAATTCGCAAAACTAATCCAAAAAGAATCTGTATTGTAACCGGTGATAACTGGGGTTACTTTAATGACCTTAAAACCGTTACCTGGCCTGATGATCCTTATATTATTGCATCGCTTCATTACTATGACCCCAGCTCTTTTACCCACGATGACGATAGAACTTGGGATGATACGGGCCGTATGTGGCAAAACCTTGATGGTGTTCTTGAGTGGCTCCATGAAGAACGGGGAGTTCCGGGCTTTGTTGGTGAGTTTGGTGTGAATCATAGGCAGCATGATAAAGAATGGGAGTCTGTATATCGTTTTTATAACACGACTACTGATGCATTTAGTAAATGGGAGACCCCCTATTCTGTGTGGGATGACCATGGGTGGTATAAAGTATATGATCGCCATGAGCGCACGTATAATGATATTCTGGGTGCGCTTCAGTGGGAGCATTAGTGGTAGGGCAATCCATATCAATACCGCCACAGCAATCCAACTTCAACAAAGATATCAACAGTACTTTTAAAATCTCTCTCCCAAAATAGTGTACTTAATGCCCCACTGAGATAAAAGGTAGAGAATGCATTGGCATTGACGCCAACCTTAACGTTGAGTGCGGTCATAAGAGTATTTTTTGAGCTCCAAATAGGTTCAGAAGTCTGTTTGTCTATTGTTTGGGTAATACTATTGTGTAGGGAGAGGTACCGCATTTGGAGGCCACCCCGCATAAAGAGATATGGTGTTTCATAGTGAATTTCGTTGAGGAGTCCAGCACTAACCATTTCACTGGTATAGGCAATGTGATTGGGGCGATGGTCTTCATTCTTCTCTTCACATAACTGCTCTGCTTTGTATGAAGACTCATCATCGCAATCATAATAGTTTAAATTAACGGTATAGAAATAGGTGGAATCATCACCACTACTCTCTAAGCTTGATTGCTGCAGATCTAGTGATGTCACATAATAGAGGTTGCGTGTGAGTGGTATGTTGTATTCCATACCAAATTGATGGTGCATCCCCATGAGAGATTTACTTTGTAAAATAGGGTTTATGCTATAGAATATTTGGATACGTGGAGTGACCTTAACGGCAAGTGCGCCTCGTATAGTGTAGCTCGATTTTATTTCAGGTCTTTTACCAAGAAGCGTTTCATTGTGGCTTATTAAAATGGCGCTCCCCTTGCCGGCGGTTACCCCACCAGAAAGAACTGTTGAGTCATTAATAAATCCCGTGGGGTTGGACAAATGTACTTTTTGCCGAATGGGCTTTGCTTTGACGGCCATACCGCAATTTACAAAAACCATTAGGGTTAATAGAGGGATATATATTCGAGGTACCGTTACGAGTAAGTGCATAATTCTGTAGGGGTGGGTGCTTTTAAGATCATGAATATCGTGTCCTGAGATGAATGTATCCATAGGTTAGACGACTATCGGGGTGGTAGTGTAACCTGTAACCAATAAATTGTTATTTAAAAGAGTATATGGGCTCATCATTCATGGATGTGGGGGAGGGTCACCAAATTTGGGGCCACCCGATGATTGGTAATTATTATTGCAGTTTATCGGCGAGTAGTTTGGCATAACGTTCCATAGGAATATTCATGCTTTCTTCTAGCTCAATACCCTTGATAAGTAGTTCGTCTGTTCTCAGCGTGGGTATCTTATTTTTGAAGGCGAGTATGATCGTGTTTCCACTTTCAACGGTAAATCTGAGTATTCGGTTATCAAATTCAATTGATAAAAATTGATCGAACTCTTCTCGTAATGAATCGTCAGTATGCCATATGTTCAGCACGAGAACTCCATGCTCATTGAGTCCATCTTTACAATCACGTAAATAGGATTTATTTACTTGCTTCGGTTCCATCCCTTTAGAATTGTATAGATCTGAAAAGATAATATCACTTTTTAGATCGGTGTTTTTTATGTAGTGAGCAGCATCGTCTATATAAATGGAAAGACGATCGGTCTCGGGCAAATAAAAATATTCTTTTGCGGTTGCCACAACTGCTTCACGGTATTCAACTGCGTGTACATTCAAATTCGAAAAGCTCTTAAGCAGGTTTTTTGCCATTGAGCCTGCACCGAGCCCCATGATAGTCGCTGTTTTTACTGAGGGGGTAAATAACAAGCCCGCCATCATACCTTGTGTGTAGCCAAGAGTTAATCCTTCAATGTCATTCAGTTTCATAGAGCTTTGATAAATTTTTCCATCAAAACTAAGAATTCGGCTCGTCCTTGTTTCGTAAACATAAATTGCGCCATGCTCATCTTCTATTGATGAGATACAGACCCCTCTGATATCCATGATATTTTAACCTTTCTTAAATAGGTGTATCCTAAACGTGTCGATTTTTTTCGATATAGTATGCTCTAATAAGGCAATATTATTAAAAAATAGAAAATACATCATTCAAGGACGATTTTCCTCATGCAATAATCAACTTCCTCGGCTATACGGAGTATCTGAAAAAGAATTTGATCGAAGGGGCAGAGAGCTGGATAGGCCTGATTCTGTGTACACCTCTGGACATGTTCTTTAAATTTTTATATGGGAGTGGCTTTTGCCCGAGTGATCCGGTAAGAGGGGATTAATAGGTGACTATATCAGCAAAAAAAGTGTAGAATAGTACACAAGGTAAAAAATGTGATTTCGAGACACGAGTATGGTGAGTGCCTTGGGTAATGGTATTGATAGGTATAAGGAGTGGTTTGAGGCAGAGCTTGTGCTACAACAAGAGACTCTTGACATTGAAGTTTCCTTTGGTTTTTTGAGTAAATCTATTTTCTGGGGCCGTGTACCCTCAAAAAGGGCAAATAAGCTGTTCTTGACCGGTGCCTTTATAAGTGGTAGGCTTAACGTTGAAACGTCTATATAGTGAATTATGAAGAAGTTACTATTAAATACGCCTAAACTGTGCTCCTATAGTTTGAGTATACTCCTGACTGTAGTAAGTTCATTGTATGCATTTGAAAATAATCTTGCGCATATCAGCTATACCTATAGCCCGCCAATTAGCTACAGCATACAGAGTGCTGATACTGTCAATCGTGAATTAACCTATCAGCTTCATTCTATCAAGGCTGGGGTTACTATACCCATACAGGTAAATAAACAATTTGTGCTTATGGCGTCACCGCTCTATAAAGGGCTCTATTTTACTCATGATAATAGTGCTTCTTCTGAGTCTACACGCAATTTTCATAGTATGGAACTTGGGATAAAGGGAATTTGGCTCAAAGATGATACATGGACATTTGCTCTGGCTGTACTCCCGAGTCTTGTGTCTGATTTTGAATCTGGTGTGAGCAACCGAGTATGGCAGACTAATGGTTCTGCCGTTGCGATTCGCCGTTCAGCAAAGCAGGCGTTGATGTTTGGGCTTATTTATACGAGAGCTACAGGAAGCCCCATGCTCTTACCACTCTTAGGGTATCATAAAAAGTGGAATGCTCTAAGGTTTTCTGCAGTATTACCATCATATGTGACCCTTAATTACTCCTTGCCCAATAAGCTTCGTATGGGTCTCCGTGCTGAGTTAGTAGGCGACCACATTCAGTTTGATGCAAAGGCTGCAAATAATATTGAAGTAAAGTTTAGTAGGTTGCAAGTAGGACCCGAGGTTATCGTTCCTATTAAGGGATTGTTTTTTATGAAAATGCATGGGGGCTACTCAATGTATATGCGAGATATTGAATTTAAAAATCAGGGGCAGCTTGTTGCTACAGCAGAACACTCCCCCAATTTGTTCTTAAAAGCTGGTATTGTTATGAAATTTCCTAAAAGGAAACAGAAATCGACAAAGCAAGCATCACCCTCAAATAGAGGTACTCAATGAGCATCAGGAATCTAATCTATCTACTTTTCGGCGCGAGTATGTGGGTCTACTGTAGCCCCAAAACCCTCCGTGTGGGGGTTATAAGTGAAATATCCTTAGAAGGGAAGGTTGGCATGATGCTCGAAACCCTTAAGGGAGATATGGATAAGCTCCTTGCGGATAGCATTTTGGTTGATATGCGTGAGTTTATGCACATAGCACCTAATAGTTCTCAACAGGCCATACGGGACTCACTCGGGCGTATCTACCCTAAGATTGATGTGCTTCTTGCAGCGGGCCCTAGTGTGGTACGGGTTTTGGGTTCACGTTCTCTGCATACAAAACCAACGATTGCCCTGGGTATATTTGATCCAGTGCTTCAGAATCTACCCACAACAGCTGAGAAAAGTTCAGGATTGGAGAACTTCACCTATATACCCGTATACCAGTCGTTTAAAGATCAACTACGAGAAGCGCATACCGTATTCCCATTCAAACACCTCTCCGTACTGTTTGCACCAACGGAACGAGCTCTTTTTTCAAATAAAGAATTTCTCACTAAACTATCACGTGATACAGATGTTACTCTTATCCTGCAAGAGGTACCTGACCCTTCAAACATAGCGGCATTCCAAAAGGGAACTGATGCGGTTTTTGTTGTTCCACCTGTAGGATGGGAACTACAGGGACCATCTAACTGGACTTCCTTAGTGGCTCTATCAATAAATAATCAAAAAATACCTTCATTCTCCTCTACACGCGACGGTGTCGAATTAGGACTCATGGCAAGTTTTTCGAATACACGGAGCTTAACGATATTTTCACGAAAGATAGCACTGCTCGTCGAAGATATCGTTAGTGGTGTATCGCTCAAAGACAATGCCGTCTCTATAATCCCTCAAGATCAGGCGTATATCAATCTCAATACCTGTAGGAGGATAGGATTTTATCCGTCCTTTGAATTAATGTATAAATCGGTACTCTATGAGAATAAGAGTAGCATGGGGAGCTGGAGTATTGAAAAGATTCTCGACTTGTTCTATCAAAAGAATATTGCGATTCAATCAGCTGCAATTAAGAGTACTATTGCAGATAAAGAGGTGCAACAGGCTATTGGGAATTATCTACCGCACGTTGAGGCCAGCGTTAGTGGGGTTCAGATCAATGAAGAGCGTGCAGGAGCTTTTGCGGTAGAGAAAACACTGACGGGTTCACTCTCTTTGACACAAGTACTCTATTCAGATAAAGTGATTGCAGGTGTCACTATTAATCAGTGGTTGGCAGACGCTCAAAAAGAGACAGAAAAAAGGAAACGACTCGATGCTGTGTACTCACTGATGCAAACATATTTTGGCGTGTTAAAAGCGCAGGTTCTGGTTGAAATAAAGTCGCGAAATATTGCAGCGTCTAAGCAGAATCTTGAGCTTGCACACACTAAGGCGAGCCTGGGTGAATCGGGAATGGGAGACGTCTACCGCTATGAGAGCCAGGTTGCGAATGACTTACAATCTATTGTTTCGGCTAAGACTCAAGAAAAGTCTACGGTATTGCGGTTAGCCCAAATACTTAACCTTAATGAAGTTGAGACAGAAGAGTTGCAGCGGAGTAGATTTGTCAAGAGTGATACCAGCCTGTTCTCAATGGACACTCTCCAAGAGTTTGTCAAAAACCCACAGCAGTTGAAGGCGTTTACCGATTTCCTCATTAAAGAGAGTCACGAAAATACGCCGGTGATGAGTGAGCTGAATTACACTACAAAAGCTCTTGAACGACAGCATACTATGCAGACTCGCTCTCTATGGGTGCCAACAGTTGCACTGCAAACCAAATTCGATAGAGTCTTGGGTCGCTCTGGTAAAGGGAGTACCCCAACGTCTTTTATCCCTGGAGTGCCTGCGCCTGACTTTGAAGATAATAGTTGGAGTGTTGGCGTTGGAGTAACCCTCCCGCTTTTTGAAGGCACAAAGAGCTATACTGCTCAGGTGCAAACAGCTGCACAGTTGAAAGACCTCGCACTGCAAAAGCAACATATTAAAAATCAACTTTCACTCTCAATACGCACTGGAGTAATGGATATGGTTGAATCATCAACTGCTAAGGTCTATTCAAAAATTGCAGTAGAGAATGCAGAGAAGAGTTTTGCGATTGTACAAGACCTCTACAAAAAAGGGGTTGCGTCGGTGATACAGTTGTTGGATGGCCAAAAAGCACTCGAGCAATCTATGCTTGCACAGCAAAATGCACAGTATGATTATCTACTCTCATTTTTACAGTTAGAGTATCGCCTGGGAACCTTTTATAGTATGAAGAAACCCTCAGAGCGGTTGGTATTTATAAAGCGAGCACAAGAGTATGTGCATAATATGGAGAATCAGTAATGAAACATCTATACGGAGTAGCATTGGTTATCGGAAGTATTCTTCTGATTTCGTGTTCAGGAGATGATGAGAAAAAAGCATCAATTAATCCAAGGCCGGTTAAATATGATACCATAAAACGTATAGGGGGGCAGCAGCAGAAAACCTTTTCGGGGATGACCCATTCTGCCGAAGAAGCAAAAGTAAGTTTTCGCAGTTCTGGTCAACTGAAAACCCTTACGGTAAAGGTCGGTCAAAAAGTACGCAAGAACACTGTACTCGCAACCCTTGATAATAACGATGCTACGCTGAGCTATGAAAAAGCAAAGGCTGCCCTTGCCAGTGCAGAAGCGCAAAAAAGTACTGCGTCATCGAGCTTACAGCGTACTAAAAAACTGTATAGAAACAACAATGTGGCACTTTCGGAATATGAGCGCGCTAAGAATAGCTATGCAAATGCTGTAGCACAGTATGAAAGTACTCTTAAAACATTGCGGTTACAAGAACGTCAGCTCAACTATACTCGGTTGAAGGCACCTCAAGCAGGTATAATTACTGGAGTTACAATATCTGAAGGTGAATTTGTTCAAGCGGGTAAGCCCGCCATCACACTCAGCTCTGGTAAAGAGATGGAGATTTCTGCAGGAGTTTCAGAACAATTCATCAGTAATATTACACAGAATGATACCGCATCAATCTCGTTTAATGCGATAGCTGATAAGAGCTTTTATGGAGTAGTGACTGAGGTCTCCTTTTCAAAAGAAGCACAACAAGGCCTCTACCCAGTGATTATTAAAGTATTAGAGCCACTCATTACTATTCGCCCTGGTATGAGTGCTTCTGTTACTTTCAATTTCAATGATGTAACCCGAAAAGAGATATTGTGGGCACCCATAGCTGCTGTAGGCTCGGACCCTACTGGCACTTTTATTTTTACCTTGCACGCAACTCAGACCAAAGGGGTCTATACGGTTAAGCGTCAACCGATAAAAACGGGAATATTAGGCACAACGGGGTACGAAATTTTGAGTGGAGGAGATGATGGAGACCTTATTGCTACTGCGGGTTTGAAGACACTCTATGATGGTATGACTGTAACCTTATTAGAGAAGTAGTGTATGACTATTACAAAATATGTACTCGATAAAAGCAGGGTTACTCTTGTAACCCTGGCTGCTCTCATTATTCTCGGTTTAGTTTCGTATAAAAATATGGCGCGAGAAGATATGCCTCCGTTTACTATTCGAGTGGCAAGTGCGGTAACCAGTTTTCCAGGGGCGAGTCCAGAGCGAGTGGAATCGATGGTTACTGAAGTTATTGAAAAGGAACTGCAATCTATTCCCGAAATTAAGTCTATTACGAGCGAATCCCGTACAGGACTTTCTATAGTAAAAATACAACTCAAACAGGATGTCCAGGAACTCCAACCAATTTGGGATAAGGTACGGAGAAAAATAAACAGTGTGACCTTTGCCGAAGGTGTTAAAAAAACCAATTTAAAAGATGAAGGGGTGGGGGATGTGTATGGCATTGTACTTGCTCTCGAATCAGATGGTTTTTCTACCTTAGAGTTACATGAATATGCAGAAGAGTTAGAGCAAGATATTATACGAATCCCTGATGCTGCAAGCGTGAGAATACAAGGGGTTCAGC
>JAOPTW010000010.1:0-72381 GCA_051532035.1 Fibrobacterales bacterium
CTTCTAATGTTTCTTCGTCTGATATATCAGAGTCTGATGTGACTGATTCGTCTTCTAACTCTGCACCCAATGAAGCAAGATCTATTGTCTCTACTTCATCAACTTCAATAGGTTCATCGAGAGCTTCAACTGACTCAGATGCTGCATCTGGTGTGACAGATTCTACTGGGGAGTCTTCGACAACCGTTTCAATTTCTTCTATGACTTCTGGTACAATACCATCAACTACAGCTTCTTCTATTGTTTCTTCGTCTGAGATTTCGGAGTCTGATGTGACTAATTCGTCTTCTGACTCTGCACTCAATGCTGCAAGATCTATTGTCTCTACTTCATCAACTTCAATAGGTTCATCGAGAGCTTCAACTGACGTATCTAGGGTGACAGATTCTACTGGGGAGTCTTCGACAACCGTTTCAATTTCTTCTATGACTTCTGGTACAATACCATCAACTACAGCTTCTTCTAATATTTCTTCGTCTGAGATTTCGGAGTCTACTGTGACTAATTCGTCTTCTGACTCTGCACTCAATGAAGCAAGATCTATTGTCTCTACTTCATCAACTTCAATAGGTTCATCGAGAGCTTCAACTGACGTATCTGGGGTGACAGATTCTACTGGTGAGTCTTCGACAACCGTTTCAATTTCTTCTATGACTTCTATGACTTCTGGTACAATACCATCAACTACAGGTTCTTCTATTGTTTCTTCGTCTGAGATTTCGGAGTCTGATGTGACTAATTCGTCTTCTGACTCTGCACTCAATGCTGCAAGATCTATTGTCTCTACTTCATCAACTTCAATAGGTTCATCGAGAGCTTCAACTGACTCAACTGCCGTATCTGGGGTGACAGATTCTGCTGTTGAATCTTCGACAACCGTTTCAGTTTCTTCTGCCACTTCTGGTACAATACCATCAACTACAGGTTCATCTATTGTTTCTTCGTCTGAGATTTCGGAGTCTACTGTGACTAATTCGTCTTCTGACTCTGCACTCAATGCTGCAAGATCTATTGTCTCTGCGTCATCAACTTCAATAGGTTCTTCTAAAGTTTCAACTGACTCAGCTGTGGGAGCCTCTGCTATTGACTCTTCGACAACGGCATCAGTTTCTTCTACTATTTCTGAAACGTCATCAAGATCTAACATATCTTCATTTGAAATAGTATTTTCATCAACCTGCTCTGTCGATTCACCTTTAGAGGTATCTAAAACAGATTCGAGTCCATCAAGTTGGGCTAAATCATCCTCAGTTACTTCACTACTCTCTGTGCGTGAAATATCATTTTGCTCATCTACAACGGTATCTTTAGTCGATGCATTCTCTTCAGAAGTACTATCCTCTTCATCCGGTAACGAACCGGCCATCTCTATACCACCAGAGACAATCACTTCTTTAAACTGATTCATCTCTTTTAAGAAGTCGGGATCCTCATCCTTCTCTTCTAAAGAAAGTTCTTCAGTACTAAGTCCTTGATTCTCTAATGCAGAATCTATACTTTTTAATTCAAGCTGCTCTTTATGTATTTCTTCTGGAGACGGCTCTTCAAGTAATTCATCTTGATCCGATGTATCAAGCTTGATAGGAGTATTATCAACAATTTCTGATACTTCGCTCTCTTCAGAATCTGCTTTATTGTTACCTTCATTTTCTTCTGAGTCTGTAGCTTCAGCGCCAGATTCAGCGTTTTCTGAAGACTCAGGCTCTTCTAATCCAATGTCAGCTACATCTTCACCTGTAGCAGCTTTAGCAAATTCTGAATTACGTTCTTCATCGCTGCCAAAAATATCATCAACACCTTCTGCGATAGCATCAGGTGAAACGGACTCTCCAGTCGACTCCTCAACAAGCTCACCACCTTCCATTGGTACGGTACTTTCATCGTCGAGGTCAAACATGCTGAGACCATCATCAAGAGAGTGATAGGGGTCTAAATCCGAAACTTGTGTATTGTATTGTTCTGCTTTCTCAGCATTACCCAGTTCCATCGATATCTGAACCAAGTGATTAAGTGCTGAAATACAGCGAGAATCAACACGAACAACTTCCTCAAAAAGGTCTTTTGCTTCTTCGATCCTTCCCATTTGGAGAAGCACTTTCGCGTATGCTAAATTTGCAGTAAAAAATCCAGGATGCTTATTCAGCCCCTCAAGAAGAATTTCTTCTGCTTTTTCTAATTTATCTTCTACACGAAAGGTATCTGCAAGACGGACAAAAACCATGGATGATGGGTTTTTGTCCAGCGCCTTAGTAAGTTCTTTTCGGAATTTTTTTATGGACATAAATTATAACTGGGTTAACTCAATCGCTTCATCTATAAGCATAATAGGTATATCCTGTTTAACCGGGTAAATAATAGCTGAATCTGTTCGTAAGAGTGCTCCATCAATAGCTTCGGTTAAAGTTTGGCCAGCTCGGTTTTTCAAGCGGCCTTCGGCTATAGCCTTATTAATCTGATCTACCATTGCAGAATCAGCTAGAGTTACATCCAGTTTGGTCTCGGGACAACATATAATGTCTAGTAGTTTAGTATCTATCATATATTACTTATCGTCAAAAATTCCCATTGCTGCATACTTTTCTATGCGCAACTCCACTAATTCATCAATTGCTATTGATCCGAGTCGATTTAGCTGATCTTCCATAGATTCAGTTAACTTTTCGAATACAAAGGCGGGATCCCAATGAGCTCCACCAATAGGTTCAGGGATTATCTCATCAATAACGCCGATTTCCTTGAGGTCAGATGCAATAAGTTTCATTGTCGCTGTAAGTTCCTGTGCTTTAGCACGATCCCCCCAAAGGATTGCAGCGCAGCCTTCAGGTGAAATAACACTGTACCATGCATTTTCGAGCATAAAGATATGATCGCCCATCCCAATACCCAATGCACCTCCAGAAGCGCCTTCTCCTATGATTGTTACAAGGAGTGGTACTTTGAGTACTGCCATTTCACGTAGGTTATATGCAATAGCTTCGGCTTGACCACGCTCTTCGGCGCCAATTCCCGGATAAGCACCCGGCGTATCAATAAAGAACATTACCGGACGATTATATTTTTCAGCAAGCTTCATCAAGCGAAGTGCCTTTCTATAGCCTTCTGGATTTGGCATTCCAAAGTTACGATATACATTATCTTTAGTAGACCGCCCTTTTTGATGACCAATCACCATAACAGGTTTACCATTAAATTTAGCAAAACCGCCAACTATCGCTGGATCTTCACCATATGCACGATCACCATGCATTTCAACGAAGTCAGTAAACATATTATTTATGTAATCGAGAGTATATGGACGGCCGGCTCGACGAGCTAGTTCAACTTTATTCCATGGGGTGAGTTTTTTGTACGCTTTCGTTAGCTTGTCGACTCTTTTTTTCTGAAGGACTTCGATATCTTTCCCATCAATCCCGTGTTCTTGGAGCTCTTCAATTTTCTGTTCGAGGGCAACAACATCTTTTTCAAAATCCAGATATGGACCAGTTGGTATACTCATTAAGGTAGTGACCTCTTAAAAATTCTCACAGAGTAAATTTAAGTCAATATTGAGCATTTTTCACTCTTTTTTAGGCAGTTTTTAAGAAAAAAAGAGCCGAAATGATTAATTTCGGCCTAAACGCAATTTAATTAATACAAAGAGTGCTTCTCGTATAATTTGCCCTGAAATCTTTGATTCACCAACAATCCTATCCGTAAAAATTATTGGAACTTCGGCGATTACAAACCCTTTTTTCCATAGTTTGTAGGTCATTTCTATTTGAAAACTATACCCACCACTACTTATGTTATCAAGGTTAAGAGCTTGAAGAGCTTTTCTTGAAAAACATTTATAGCCACCCGTTGCATCACTAATAGGCATACCACTTACTAATCGTGCATAAATATTACCCATATAGCTTAAAACGAGACGCTTCCAATCCCAGTTCACCACGCTAATTTTGCCATCTTTATAACGAGACCCCAAAACCAAATCAGCATTTTCAGCTGCTTTTAAAAAATCGGGTACATGTTTCGGATCATGAGATAGATCGGCATCCATTTCAAATACATACTCATAGTGTTCTTTGAGCGCATATTTAAAACCGGCAATATATGCAGAACCTAACCCTAGCTTTCCTTCTCTCTCAAGAATATGGATAGTTGGGTCATCAATTTGCATTTTTTTAACTACTTCAGCTGTTCCATCGGGTGAACCATCATCAACAACAAGAATATCAGCTGTTGAGCAGTACTTATGAACAAGTGGAATAACTGCTTGGATATTTTCCCGCTCATTATATGTTGGGATAATTATTAAGACTGGATTATGTGACACTACTACCCCTCCTTGTGAGTTCTATCACTTAGTGGAAAAACGGTATGATCATCTCGACTAATTTGCATTTCTGCAAGGAGGCCAAGAGAGATAAACTGAATTCCTATAATCAATGAAACAGCCCCCAATACCAACAACGGTCGAAGATGGAGTGATTGATGAATTATCCAAAACATGGCAAAGTACCCAAGCACTCCAGCCCCTGCAAGTACAAAGGTAAGACCAAGTAATCCAAAAAAGTGCAATGGCTTTTTGGAAAATTTATGAATAAAAAGCAATGTTAGAAGATCTAAGAAACCTGATACGAGTCGTGACAATCCATATTTTGAATGTCCGTATTTTCTTTTACGATGTTCAACAACAATTTCATCAATTTTAAACCCTTTCCAATTGGCCCAGACAGGTATATACCGGTGAAAATCGCCATAGAGTTTGATAAAAGTAAGTACATCTCGTTTATATGCTTTAAACCCACAATTAAAATCATGGAGCCGTATTCCTGCAGCTTTCGATGTAACATAATTAAAAAGACGTGATGGGAGGACTTTATGCCAAGGATCAAAACGGCGTTTCTTCCAACCACTGACAAGATCATATCCCTCTTCTAATTTATCCAGAAAATTAGGGATCTCGTTAGGATTATCTTGAAGGTCAGCATCCATAGTAAATATGTAAGAGCCTTTTGCCTCTTTAAAGCCCAGAGCCAATGCTGCAGCTTTACCACAATTATATTGAAAGCGAAATCCCTCTACTTCTGAATATTCTTGAGATAATTTCTCAATAACGCTCCATGTGTCATCAGAACTCCCATCATCAATAAACAAAATCTCCCATTGTGATATTCTTGGTTCATCAGTAAGAACTGACTGAATTTCTCCAACCAGTTCTCTAATACTTTCAGCTTCATCTTTAGCTGGGATTATTATAGAGAGATCCACAAAAACCTACTTCTTTTTGGCTTGAAAACGCGCCTGGAATTGAAGGAGAAGGTTCTTGTCTGCATAAGGGTCATTTAATCGTGAATTAATAAAGGCTAAAGCCTCATCAACTTTATTTGCCATATCAAGTATTGATAATTTTTGGCGGACAAGATATCCTTTTTCAGCAGCTTTCGCTCTTTCTAAGCCACGATTTACATAATCTATAGCTGCATCATGGTTTTTAGAGGCGTTGAATATATCAGACATTACTGCATAAGAGCGCCATTCATTTGGAAACTGATTCATACCAAGATCAAGATACTTCTTGGCTACTTCAGTTTTTACCTTAATCTCTGCATCAAGTCGCACAACCTGTTCACTGAGTGAAGTATTTGCCAAATCACTATCGAGTTGACTTTGTAGTGTATTTTTCTGAGCAACCAGACGTTCTATCGCACTCTTCTCTTCAAAAGCCACATGAATATACATTGAGTTGTAGTTATTCATGAGACGAGATGTCTCAGGGTTTATGTACGTTGTCCCATCACCAAGCCCTCTAAATTGATAGAGCGTGTCTATGAAACTACGAGTAACTGCAGCATCGAGCTTACGATTTGAAGGTGCTAGTGTCGTGTCAACTAATGTGTAGACCATACCATCCATTTTCATGTACTTTTCAAGGCCAATGTAATTATTCACCGAAACTGTTGTAGCAAAGTGAATTGGTCGATCTGGATTTTGGCGAGTGATATCAAGAACAAGCTTGTCTTGAATTTTAAGAGTTCTATCACGCTCAGTTCTTTTACCCCAATCAGCAAATGAAGAGATGGCAATATAGTTTCTAAACTTATAGCGATATTCATCCATTTTTTTAGAAAGGATCTCATCTGTACTTGTGCCAGATGTAACACTTTTCTTAAGTGAATCTATCTCAATTTGTGCTTCTTTTAAAAGAGGTAACAGTTTTTCAGATGCTTGGGCAGATTTTTCTTGATAGACATTTTTATCAAATGAATAGGAAAGAAATTTGTCAATATCAGAATGAGTGTAACTCAATTTTACTGTAGGTGCATTATCAAGTAGTTGATGGATATACCATTTAGTATTACCCAAGCTTAAATTTACCACGCGTACATCATTACGTACTCGAGCGACTTCCTGTATAAACCAAAGTGGAAAGGTATCATTATCTCCATTAGTAAAAAGAATACCATTGGGCTGACACGAACTAATGAGGTTATATGCATAATCCCAAGGTACATGTAAGCCCGCCCTATTATGCTCTTTGTAGTTTGAAAAACAAGGAACGACATACGCAACAACCACCAAACCAATAGCGACAGGCTTTAAATATTCACGACGACGTGCACTTACCATATTTACAAGAAGCGCTGCTCCGAGTCCATAGATAACACTCATGAGGATAAATGCAGGAGAGAAGAAATAATCACGATCGCGAACTTCTAGGTGAACCGGTTGCGGAGTTCCCTGTTTACCATTTTTAATCCAGTTCTCATACACGATTCGTTCGGGACGTGTTCCGTCAGCAAAGTTCATATAAAATATAAGACCGGCACTCGTAACGAGGAGTAAAAGGAAGACATAGATTCCCAACTTGTGGTTTCTTTTATAAATCAACCAGCAGACCCAAAGCAGCACACCGTTCATAATTGCAAAAATGATAAACTGTTTTAACTTACCAGCGAAATCATCACCAAGAAAAATCATCTGGGTGTCAAATTCAGTACCACCACGAATCACTGGTTCATTTTCACCAGCATCTACTACATATGTACCTGGTTGTGTATAACGCACTTCCCCTACTTTCCATGGAAAGTACTGAGCAAATTGATACCCACCGTATCCCATATGAGGGAATGAAAGTATTTGATTTTGAAGTTTACCTCTTCTGTGAAAAGATCTTTTTAACATACTCTCTGAACCGTATTGTTTACGACCGACAAAGTCATTAAATGGCTTCCACGCTTCCAGGTTAAATACATCTTTAAGTGCAAGTTCAGGATTATTTTCATCAATTATAGGATTAAGCGATGAACGAATTGGGATATATGCATGAGTAGAGAAACCAATAAGGGCAACGAATGCAAGAGCTAATGTAAAACTCCAAGAAGATTTTTGTTTTTTTAATTCAACAGTATGAAAGTATGAAACTCCAAATGATACTAGTCCAGCAAAGAAAATCCAGAACCCCATTAGGGCCTTATCAACACCTTCCAACTGATTATATGTCTGGAAATCTTTAAAAATTGCAAAACAGATAAACGTTACCAAACCAAGAATAAACTTAGCAGCAACATTTTCTTGAACATCATGTGACAAAAGCTTATGAACTATTTTAATAAGTAGCGCTGCAATAAATAAGGCTAAGGCAATTAAAACAAATTTATCAATTGCATACACAATTGAATACAAGAAGAAACCTGTGACCCATATTGGTGTACTAAGAGACAAAGTTCTTTTATCTTTATCAAATGTCAAAACAATAACAAAAACAACTGGGATAGTAATCAAACTGTAAAGATGAAATCCTGAACCTAAAAAAGCAAGGTAAGTAATCAGTACAATAATTTTATCGCCTTGAGCTGTCTGATATTTACTCGTCCAATCAAGAGTGAGCCAACAAATAATCATCACAAAAAGCATTGCAATTCCATACACTTCAGCTTCAACTGCATTGAACCAGAATGTATCTGAAAAGGTAATGAGGAATGATGCTACCAAGCCACCTACCGCAGGAGCAAGCAAATGCAACTTGTTAGTACTGCCTTCGGTTTTGAAGAGTTTATTCATGAAGTCATAGACAAACAAGAAAACAAAACTCACAGTAAGTGCTGACGTCAATACCGATATATAGTTAAACCGCGCTGCAACATCTGAAACAAAGGGTAACAAGATATCGAAGAACCGACCTATAATCATAAAGAATGGGGTGCCCGGAGGATGCGGGACTCCGAGTGTATGCGCTGCTGCGACAAATTCACCACAATCCCAGAAGGAGAGTGTCGGTGCCATAGTAATTGCGTAGGCAATAAATGCATTAAGAAATACTAAAATAAAGAGGGATAATCTGACTGTTTTATCTGTCAATTTCACGGGTTCTCCTTGGTGTTACTCTTTGAAAAGGGGTTTTGCTATACCTGCAAGCACCCCATTAATAAAACTTCCTGATTCTTCTGTAGAATATTTTTTTGCAATTGCAACTGCTTCAGAAATTGCAACTTTAGGCGGGATCTCTTTTACGTACAGTAGCTCAGTTACTGCAACTCGAATAATCACATTATCGAGTACTGCAATGCGCTCAAGGTCCCAATTTTCTGAATGCGTTGTAATTGTCTCGGTAATCGTTGCATTGTGTTCAACTGCAAGATCAATGAGATCCATACCATATTTTTTTTGTTCCTCTTTAGGGTCAAGGCTCTCAATAACACCAGGAAGTACCTGTGGAATTGTTGAGCCTGTCACATCAAGAGCATAGAGGGCTTGCATCGCCATTACGCGAGCTTGCCGTTTTGAAATAGTTCTTTTCGGTGCAGCCATTATATCTTTTTAATAAGGTTAATCATTTCAATCGCTGTAACAGCGGCTTCTGCGCCTTTGTTTCCGAGCTTAATTCCTGCACGGTCCATTGCTTGATCGACGGTGTTGGTCGTGAGTACACCATATACCACTGGAATGCCAGTATCGAGTGACACCTTAGCAACACCAGATGTTACCCCACTTACTACTTGGTCAAAATGAGGAGTGTCTCCTTGAATTACTGCACCAAGGGTAATGACAGCGGCAAACTTTCCACTTGTTGCAGCTTTCTGACTCGCAAGAGGTATTTCAAAAGCACCCGGCACCCAAATAACGGTAATAGAATCATCTGATATTCCATGGCGAGTAAGCGTATTACATGCACCAGCCAATAGACTCTTTGTAATTATTTCATTGAATCGCGAAACAACTATTGCGATCTCTGCGTTTTGTGCAACGAGTTCACCTTCTACTATTTTTGCCATATTACTTCTCAAAATGTTAAAAATCAGGTAAAAAATAGTAAAAAAAAGGCTGATAGAGGTCTCTATCAGCCAAATCTCAGAGGATTTTTTACTCAATCATCAGTTAACAAGACATGTCCCATTCGGTCACGTTTTACCTTAAGATACTGTTCATTTTCTGAATTGTGAGGAATTTCTATTGGAATACGAGTTGTAACTTCGAGATGGAACCCTTTTAAGCCAGAAACTTTATCTGGATTATTCGTTAAAAGGTTCATTTTGCAAACACCGATATCAGCAAGAATCTGTGCTCCAATACCGTAACAACGAAGATCAGCATCAAATCCAAGTTCTAGGTTTGCATCTACTGTGTCGAATCCTTTCTCTTGTAGTTCATAGGCTTTCATTTTGTTGGCAAGCCCAATCCCACGGCCTTCATGATTCCTAAGGTACAGTACCACGCCACCGTGTTCAGCAACATATTTCATTGCATAATCAAGTTGCTCACCACAATCGCAGCGTTTAGAACCGAGAACATCGCCTGTAAGGCATTCACTATGTACACGAACATTTGTAGGGACATCAGCACTAATGTCGCCATTCACCATTGCAAGATGTTCTGCACCTGTAGTTTTATCAATATATGCGTATGCTTGAAAGCTTCCATATTTTGTTGGAATAATCGGCGAAGCTTCTCTGACTACGAGAATTTCATTTTTTCTACGGTAGGCAATAAGATCATTGGTCGAAGAAATTTTAAGTCCATGCTCTTTCGCCAATTCAATTAATTGAGGAAGACGAGCCATAGTTCCATCTTCATTCATAATTTCACAAATTACAGCAGCTTCAGATCTACCAGCGAGTTCAGCGAGATCAACGGAGGCTTCAGTATGGCCTGCCCGTTTCAAAACTCCGCCATCAACTGCTCTCAAAGGAAATGTATGCCCCGGAGAAGCAAAATCTTTTGCAGTAGCACTTTCACCAGCAAGAAGTTGAGAGGTCAGTGCACGATCACCTGCAGAAATACCAGTCGTCACCCCTTCAATTGCATCCACTGAAATGGTAAAGGCTGTAGGAAACGGTGAATTATGTGTAGAGGCCATCATTGAAAGCCCCATTTTTGCAACTTTACTCGCACTTAATGCTGTACACACTAAACCACGACCATGAGTTACCATAAAATTAATATGCTCCGGTGTTGTTGCATCAGCCGCACAGATGAAATCACCTTCAGCTTCTCGATCATCATCATCAACCATGATAATGATTTTTCCGTTTTTGATATCTTCTATGATATCTTCTATTGGGTCAAATTGTATATCAGCCATTTTGCTCTTTTAGGAAATTTTCAATGTATTTACCGAGAACATCTACTTCGAAATTTACTCGGGTGCCAACAGTATAATGCCCAAAACGGGTATTATCTACTGTTTCAGGTATTACTGCTACTTTAATACCTTCGTCTGTTTTTTCTGCTACGGTCATACTCGTGCCGTCAAGAGTTACTGACCCTTTAGATATAATATATTTCATCATATCTTTAGGAAACTCCATAAATATTTCACGTCCCGCTTCCATCATCTCAACTTTGGTAACTTTAGCGACACCATCAATGTGCCCCATAACAATATGACCACCAAGAAATGAACTTGCAGTACAAGGGAATTCAAGATTTACAGGACTTCCCGCTTCTAAATCACCAAGGTTTGTCACATCAAGAGTTTGATGAATCGCCGTAACTTTTACATCCTCTGTGCCCATTCGCTCAGCAGTAAGACACACACCATTGACAGCAACGCTTGCTCCCTTATCCATTCCTTGAAAAAAGTCATCCGAAGTTTCGAGGAAAAAGGTTGTTGAGTCCGCAGCTTTATCGAGTTTTTTAATTAATCCTACTCTCTGCACAATTCCGGTAAACATAGTTACCTCCTAATGGTATTCAGTGAAGGGTGCTGGGTTTTTAAAAATTTCCAGCCTATCGCTTTTAATGTGCTCAAATGTACAAAATTCAAGTGATTCTTTCCACGAATTATCCCGAAAATCGTTCCACTGATACCCATTTGGTATTTCATTTTCGCCCGTAAAGAGATAAAGATCATCAAAAAGGTTATGAGAAATTATCGTTTGAGCTAATTGGCCACCTGGTTCAATTAAGAGATGGTGTACCCCATGGTGATACAGCTGCTGAAAAAGCTCTTTTAAATTATCCACCATATTGAGCCCTGTTAATGGAATAGTAATTACATGGGCAGGATACACTCCACTCCCCTTTGCACTATATGCAACAAAAACCGAACGACCATCTTCTCGGAAAATTTTTAAACTATGGGGGGTTGCCCCAGAATAATCAAGGAGAACTCGGTGGGGATCTATTTTTGAAGAATTGTGAGATAATCGAGTGTCGAGAGTTGGGTTATCGATGCGTGCTGTACTCCCCCCTACCAATATCGCATCGGCAAGAGTTCTCAATTCATGGACTCTCTCTCTACTTTCCGTATTAGTAATTATTACTTGTTCTTTTTGAGTTCCTGCAATACACCCATTGGTACTTTGTGCTATTTTAACCGTGATTTTAGGTCGCATTTGTGTTATAAAAGTGAAAAAACCAGAGTAGAGCTCTTTAAGCTCACCTCCAAGAATAGATTCGATTACTATAATACCTGCTTCTCGAAGCTGTACAACCCCACAACCATTAACCAATGGATTTGGATCACCAATACCTACTATTACAGTACCCAAACCAGCAGATATAATTGCATCCACACATGGTGGTGTTTTTCCATGATGAGAACAGGGCTCCAGAGTTACCACAATGGTGGCGCCTTTTAATAAATGACTTGGGCACTGTTTTATCGCCTGAACTTCGGCATGGTCGCCACCCGCAGGTAATGTGTACCCCCGAGAAACAATGGTGTTCTCATGTACAATAACGGCCCCAACAGAAGGGTTTGGTTGTGTACGGTTCCACCCTTTTCGCGCTTCAGCAATAGCTTCACGCATCCAATTACTATAATTTGTCTCCATAGGCCAAATATAACTTATGGATTGAATTGCTCTGAGTAAAAAGAGAAAACTTAAGAATCCATTTAAAAATGCCGAAAAATAGGTATACTAGTACTTTAATGTTTTTATATGAGCCAAGGAGATTCATTGAAATACCCCATTACTATACTTTTTCTCACGGTATTTGCAACAATCATACAGGGCATAATGTTCTATGGCTGGCTTACACACCATCTCTATTTTACCGTGGATAAATTAGGGAGTTTAACTATTCTTGGTCTTGCAGTCACAGGATTTACCATGGCCTACCTCAAAATCCTCTCCGCTTCTATCAACGGATTTTGGTCCATCAAAATAATGCTTGCAACCCTGCTGCAACTCATCAATTTCGCAGCCTTTCTTGGATTTGCCTATCTGCTTATAATGAACTGGGTTGATCAACCACTATATATTGGACCATAAAAAAGCTGAGTTATTGGAACCCAGCTAATTTTACCGTAATCTATTATTGTATTACTGATTATTTTTCGAGCTGCGCTTTAACTGCCGCAATTCTTTCCCAGCCCGATTCAGGGATAACCGCTCCAAGTACTTGTACAACCTCTGCACCAGTTGCTGAAGCAAGGGTTCCACATTTATCCATTGACCACCCTTCGACTACACCATACAAAAACCCTGCCGCCCAAAGGTCACCAGCGCCTGTCGTATCAATTGCATCTACAACCTGTGCTTCCACACAGGTTACCGCACCATCTTTTTTGATAAGTGCACCTTTTTTGCCTAATTTAACAACTGAAAAGGCACATAATTTTGAAAGTTCTTCTAAGGCAGGCTCTTCATCAAGACCGGTGAATGCTTTTGCTTCATCTTCATTGGCAATAATAATATCTACATATTTCTCAATCACCTCTTCAAATAGTGGTTTTACAGCACCGACAACTTCGAATGACGCCAAATCAAGAGAAACTAAAGCGCCAATAGATTTCGCCATTTCTAATGCTTTTCTAAATACTGGTTCATTAAAAGCGAGATACCCTTCAAAATGAACGAGTTTAACACCTGCAAACTGCTCAACAGTAATATCTTCAGGGGCAATCTCTGCTGCAACACTGAGTGCAGAAAACATAGTTCGTTGTGCATCGGGCGTTACAACTGAAAGCACTCGTCCTGATGGATTTGTACCAAAACAGAGTTGCGCATCAACGTGGGCTTTTTTTAGCCCATCAATAAAGAGTTTACCAAGTGCATCATCACAAACCTTACCAACAAAACGCCCTGCACCACCAAGTTTACCAATACCGACTATAGTGTTACACGCAGACCCACCAGGCACCACTGATGGTTTGATCTCTGTTTTCTTTAGTGCACCATTCACATCATCGACATCGACAAGAGTCATTCCCCCTTTGGGAGAACCTAATGATTCGAGATAGGTATCAGATTCTTGAATCAAAAGATCGACTAACGCTGCACCCACACCAAGTATTGTTTTACTCATATATATTCCAATTATTCATGACATTATTACAGCTATATGTAGCTCATTGTTTCTATCTGTTCAAGGACTATTTTAATGTAGAATCCACCAGAGCTTTGAGACTCAAGACGTATAGTTACGGGAGCCAATCCAACGCCATGGCTTGAAAGCCCATTCAGGACCTGCATAATCAATTCCGATTCTAGGGGTTGCTTCAACGAACTCAAGAGCGGGCCCCTCCTCTATCCATAAGTCAGAATCGAGGGTGATATCCCGTGCTTTAAATGAATTATCGAGTTGTAGAGATCTGCCAATACGACCAGGACCAGAGACTGCTTCGGTTGCCCGAATAAGTACAGCACTCGGTTCATCTACTTCACCAGTCACAATATTGAGTAACCAGTACATGCCATATATAAGATAGACATAAATGAGACCTGCTTCACCAAACATCACTTCAGTCCGTGGAGTGCGGCCTTTATTCGCATGACACGCTTTATCTTCTCCACCACGATAAGCTTCAACTTCGGTAATAGCTGATCGAAATTCTGTACCATCAGGAAATCGACGTACTAGGATCTTACCAAGAAGATCTGGTGCTACAACGAGAACATCACGTTTAAAAAATGTGCGAGTAAGTTTTGCCATAGGGATTAATAAAAGTAACCCATAAAAAGTTACTTAACGATAATCATCAAGGTTACGGATATTTCCTTCACCTTTTTGTTTTCTTCGTTGTTCACTCACCTTCTCTAAGAACTGTTTCTCTTTTTCATTGAGTGAATTGATTCCATATTCTGAAACTTTTTTTAGAATAGCATCAAGTGCTTCGTTCGAGTCATGAGGTGAATGAGGATCATGCTCATCTTTTTTATCAGTTGTTTTGGCAAAGGTCTGTTTTACTTTATCAGTAAAATTTGAAAAACTGGTATCTTGTGTTCCTTGAAATTGGAACCCCGAGCCCAAACTCCCTTTATAAAGGTATTTCATATAGAGAAAACCACCCAAAAGCCCGAACAAGTGGGTAATGTGAGCAACACCATCGGACTGGAATCCCGGGAAAACATTTCTCAAGGCCCCAAAAGTTTCTACTACAAGTAGTACAATAAAAAGTGTTCTGACTTTCATTGGTATCACAAACATAAAAAGTACTGTCGATTCTGGGTTGTATTTACAGAAGAGATAAAGTATTGCGTAGGTTGCCCCCGAGGCCCCTATTACAGAAACTGTTTGACCAGTAGCAACATAAAAAAGGGCACTAAAAATTCCCGCAAAAGTACCTGATATCAAATAAAGTTTTAAAAATTCTTTATCTCCAATTTGCTGTGCAACACTACTCCCAAACATCCAGAGTCCAAAAAACATATTTGCAAAGAGGTGAAAGAAACTCCCATGCAGAAACATATAAGTAAAGACTGACCATGGTTTTCCGAAAAGATATTCGGGAGTGAAATTAAGAATAATAGCAGGGTCTAATGCGAACAGTGCACCAAAATATTGATTTGCTATAGGACTAATAGCCCCGAGTAAAAAAATAACTCCGTTGATAATCATGAGTTTTTTAATTGCAGGAGATAATTCGCTAAATGGTATCAGCATACATCGTTTCTTTATAGTTGAGGTATAATAATTGAAGGTACAAAATCTGCAACACTATGACCGTTTTTAAGAAGATCACGGATGATTGTTGATGATATTGTAGCATATTGAGGATCTGTTGCCAACAGTACTGTTTCACACTCTGGGTAGAGCTTTTTATTCACTTGAGCGAGTTGATTTTCGAGTTCAAAATCGGTGCTATTTCTTACTCCTCTGACAATTGTGCTCATAGAATATTTTTTGAGGTATTCAATGGTCAGTCCTTCCCAAGTATCAACAACCACTATAGGGAAGGAAGAAACAGCGTTCTCTATTATAGACACTCTTTCGTCCACAGAGTAAAGACATTTCTTCTCGTTGTTCACCCCTATAAGTACCGTTACTGAATCAAATAGCTCCGATGCTCGTTCTATAATATCAAGATGCCCTAAAGTAATAGGGTCAAATGAGCCAGGTATAATTGCTTTTGTTCTTTTCATAGTCATTAATTATAAAAAAATGCGAGGCAACTTTCGCCATAACGTTTAATTTTATCAGCCGATTCCAACCATGCAATCTTTTCTCTAGAGGGATATTGAAAAATAGCTGTTCCACCAGGAGTCAATTTATCACGTACATCATTAAAGTCAGGATATTCTTTTACAAAGGGTGGATCACAAAAGAGGACATCGATACTCCCCTGAGGTATTGAATTATAATATTTTACTGCATCCATTGAAACAAGTTTAATTGCAGTCGTTTTAAGTGATTTAAGGTTTTCTTGTATACACTGAATAGCGGGTCGTGCATTTTCGAGAAGAGTTACTGATGCAGCTCCTCGGCTTGCGGCTTCAATTCCTACACTTCCTGAGCCGGCATAGAGATCGACAAAAGAAGCCCCTTCTACGTCGTCAATAATATTAAAAAGAGCTTCCCGCACTCGCGACCCTGTTGGACGGGTTTCATTACCTGGTGGTGTTTTAAGACTTCTACTGCGGTATTCACCGCCTGTTATACGTGTACCCATAGTTACTCTTTTACGTAATAGACGAGATCAAAAGTGGAATTCATTTTTTGATCATCAGTGGGGACCACAGCAAGCTGTACAATACCCAAAGGAATCTTTTTTTGGTGAAGGGTTTGTACAAAGCGTGTAAGATCATTAAAACCACTCGAGACCATTAACGAATAAGAATAACTTCGGTAGCCACTCAAAGCTCTTGGTCTTTTCTTCACAAGGCTTTGTACACTTACTTTCATATTTTCAGCGATATCTATAAGGTTTCTGTTTAAGTTCTTAATTTGGGCTTTTTTAACAAAAGTTACTTTACGCTCACGCAACTCGCGATGTTTTACTGAACCATAGAGATTAAACTCTTGTGTATTGCCAACCAAACCCACATTTTTTACAGGATTTTCTTTAAACTTTGAAGAGACAGACTTCAGAGCTTTTTTAAATTGACGATAATTCAGCGGGTCGGATGCAAGCCCATGGAGATAGTAAAAACCAGGGATCTTTATAACCACTTTACCAAAAGTAACTTTGAGAGATGCTGCATCACCAATTCTCTTTAAGCTAGTATACATCATTAACTTCTGATTTTTAATCTTTTCAAAATCTAGGAGTTGCGGTATGGGTTTTTTCTTCTTTTGCTCGATACTTTGACGCATCCCCATAACGATCTCTTCAACAACATTCTCTTCGTTTATAGAAATCTGAGGAAGAGGTTTTGAAACATCCCTCAGCCCTTCCTCTTCGATGGGCATCTCTATAATTGCAGATTCTAAAGGAGCTCCCTCAATCACATCTGGAGCCATCAACTGTTCAATTAATACAGGGGCAAATGCAAAAATTATGATAATCCATGCAACAATAGTAACAGAGGCAAGTATCATTAGTCGTTTATTTTTCCGAGCTGAGGCTACGGAATCACTTACGAGATGACTAAGATCTTCACCAAGTTCCTGTGCAACCGACGCAAGTGCATCTTGTTTAAGTAGATTTATCTCGATCATGATTGAGCCCTCAATGAATCACGCATCGCTAATCCGAGTGCAGCAGCAGCGGGAGCTTCCATTTCTGGTTTATCACAGTCAGGGCTCATTTTTGCAAAGGTAAACGGATTGAGTTTAACCATTTTCCGTGAAAGATCTGATTTGAGCGCCCCCATAAAGTCTTCATTTTCGGCAAGGTCACCACAAACAAAAACATTTGCTTTACCTGCTGAAGTTTCCGGAGCTTCTTCTCCCTCTTCAACGACAACTTCTTCTGGCTGTTTTTCAACGTCTGGTTCAGTCTCTTCTGTTTCAGCCTCTTCGAGAGCAGCTGCAGCTTCTTTTTTAGTTACAGAGAAAACAGCTGTTGCAATCTCTTGTTCAATGGCTTGAGTAATTTCTGAAAATTCACTTTCACTAAATGCATCAACACTCACAGGTATACTAACCAACTTTTCCATTAAATATTGATAAACCCAAATGACTGAAACAACATCTTGATCAGCTTTAATAATAATGTTATGTCCGAGTGAGTCAACATCTTCTTTTATGATTTCAAGAGCATTAATTGCCGCGAAAACATCCATATCAACTACACCAAGGGGAACATTAAGCTCTCGGCTCTGTTTAATGATTCCTTCTACATCTACCTTACGCGTTGCTACTACCATAGCTCGTTTATAGAGTTCTTCATCTTCAACGGGGAGAATTTGAGCATCATAATAATATTGATCAAGTGAATCACATATGTAATTTTCTATTTCCCAACATATATATTCATCAACATCCTTAATCTCTTTTGGGATGAGTACAGAGCGTACTAATGAATGTTGAGACCGTAAAGAAAACACGCACTCAACATCTTTATTGGCATTACCCGTTTTTGATACGAGGTAGCTTTTAATTTCATCGATATCGTCAGTATCTTTTATTTCAAGATCCAAAACAGTACCTGTATCATGATCAAACTCAACAAGCTTTGTTGTTGATTCTCCCATTTCTATACCAATGACGACTCTCGATGCCATTACACTCCTCGACTATTTGATAAATGTAATTTGATTGCGAAGTCTTTGCAATTTTTTATTCCCAATACCTTTAACCTCTAATAAATCCTCAGCAGACTCAAAATCACCATTCTCTTCTCTATAAGAGATAATATGTTGAGCCAGTTTTGGCCCAACTCCAGGAAGCTCGGTCAATGTGAGAGCCGTTGCACTATTAACCTGTATTAGCTTATCGACTCTTTTTTGGGGTTTCTTGACAATTTCATCTATTTTAGAGAGTGAATCTCCCTTAAAATCCTCGTTTGATCGTGAGGTTACAGTTGAATCACTTTGCCGAAAGGCAAGTCCCTCTCTCGGTGCTTTTACAATAGTTGGCACATAGGTACTTTTGACCACCGTAACATCTCCACTATTGGGGGCATACCAGGTTCGATACACCCGAGTCCCAATACCAATGGAAAAGAATACCGCTGCCAAAATGAGGGCTTTTTTCTCTAATGAAGTCAAGTAATCTCTCTTTTAGCTATTTGCTGATTTAAGCAAGTTTAGAAAAAGAGGTGATGGATTTATAAGGCTCGATGTCAACTCTGGGTGAAATTGACACGCCATAAAATATTTATGACCTGGAATCTCCATAATTTGCATAATATCTTCTTTCGCTGCTTTACCAGAAAAGAACAGTCCCGCTTCTTCAAGCTCAGGGACATATTGAGGATTCACTTCATAACGGTGGCGGAAACGAGCACGGGTAAAGTCAGACCCATAGACCTCCTCAGCGCGTGACCCTTTGGTTATGAGTACGTCTTGCCCACCAAGACGCATAGTAGCGCCCATATCTTTGATATTCTCTTGCCCTGGTAAGAAACCAATAATTGGCGCTTTGACCGTAAAGCCATCTCTTTCAGATTCAATAGTTCCTGCACCATCAATCTTAGCGACGTTTCGAGCATACTCGACCACGGCAAGCTGCATACCATAGCATATTCCAAGGAATGGTAAATTATTTTCACGAGCATACTTAATGAGGGTAATTTTTCCTTCAGAACCTCTATATCCAAAACCACCAGGAACAATTATCCCATCAACACCTTGGAGTACCTGTTTAGGGTCAAGCTTTTTCGTATCTACTTCTTCAGTGTCAATCCACTTAATCTTTGCCTTAAGGTCGAGATGAGCAGCCCCATGATTAATAGACTCTACTACTGATGCATAGGAGTCTTCGAGGGAAGTATATTTACCACAAATTGCAATGGTCAATTCTTTACGTGGATTTTCGTTATTACGGTTAATATTATCAACTAATTGCCCCCACTCTTCGAGCTCTGGTGGAGCGTACAGACGGAGTTTTTCAGTAATTATCTCTGGAATACCCTCTTTTACATAGATCATCGGTACTTCGTAGACATTAGAAACATCAACCCCCGAAATAACATGACTTGCATCGAGATTACAAAAGAGACCGATTTTCTTTTTAATATGCGGATCAAGATACTCAGAACAACGCGCAACAATAATATCTGGATAGATACCATGGGCATTGAGATCTTTTACGGACATCTGTGTTGGTTTAGATTTCTGTTCGTTCACACCGCTTGGAATAGGCACATATGTAAGGTGGACAAAAAGAATATTTTCAGATCCTACATCGTGTTGAAGCTGACGAACTGCTTCGAGATAAAATTGGTTTTCGAGGTCACCTACTGTACCGCCAACTTCAATCATCACAATATCAGCTTCTTCATCATTAGCAATTTCAAAGAATTTCGATTTTATAAGGTCGGTTACATGAGGAATAAATTGAACGGTTTGACCAAGGAAGTAGCCTTCACGCTCTTTATCCATAATTTCTTTAAAAATTTTACCCATAGTGAGGTTTTGTTTGAATTTCGCATTCACCTGCATGTAGCGTTCATAGTGACCAAAATCCATGTCCACTTCACCACCATCATCAAGTACAAATACTTCACCGTGCTCTGTAGGGTTCATTGTACCAGGGTCAGTATTGAGATAGCCATCACATTTGATAGGCACGACTTTTCGACGCCCCGAAAGAATGGCCCCTATTGATGCTGTAGTAATCCCTTTTCCAAGGCCTGACAACACACCACCTGTGACAACAATAAACTTTGTTTTGTTATTATATATACTCATATCTGTTCCTGTTACTGCGTTACCAATTGTGCATACCGAGTGGCAAAAATATCTTCAACAATCGCTATATCTTCTGGAATATCAACAGAATGCGACTCATGCTCAACTAGCTCGACCTTTATTTTTGTTTCGGGAAAAATTCTCAATTGCTCTAATGATAGTAATTTTTCAGCTTCTGACTGCGGAGAAGCCGAAAAATTTTGGAGGGTTTTTAAGGTATACCCATAGATACCTTTGTGCTTATACATTTTTGCATTTTTACACTCAGGAAGCCTTAAAAAATGAGTCGCAAAGCCATTTTCATCCACCATAACCTTGACAACACTCGGTACTTCAAGGAATTTATCATGAAGGGGGACTGCAGCAGTTACCCAACCTTCGGGATGGGTAGAAAGTGATTCACAGAGAAGAGGAAAAATTGATGGATCCACAACGGGCTCATCTCCTTGCAAATTGATGATGGCCTCCAACTCAAGTGTTTCTGCCGCTTCTAATACACGATCAGAGCCAGTTTCACACTGGCCCTTACTTATGTAAGCCTCATATCCCTCAGCAATTACAAGAGATGCTATCTCTTTGGAATCTGTTGCACATATAATTCGCTCAAAACAACCAGCTTCATATGCACGATCAAGAGTGTGTAATATCATTGCTCTTTCACAGATGAGAGCAAGAGGCTTAGAGGGAAAGCGAGTTGAGCCGATGCGTGCCGGAACAACGCAACTAACCTGCACTATTAACCAATAACCTTTGGAATGGTAAAGTGATCTTGGCCAGTGGCAGGTGCATTTTTAAATGCCTCTTCGCGACTGAGTGACACTCCTGGGACATCTGGTCTAAGATCTGTAACGTGATCATCAACCCGTGTCATAGGCTCTACATTCGCAAGGTCAAGCTCTTGGAGCTCATCCATATAGCCAACGAGTTTTTCAAGGTGTTTTTTATATCCTTCAATCTCATTTTCTTTAATAGCAATACGTGAAAGCTTTCCGAGTCTGAGTACATCTTCATTGGTTATCATCTTAGCCCTGTACTATTTGTAGGTTTGCATATTTCAAAATTAGTTTCTTAGTGGTACCGCTCTTAAAAGCAACTTCAACTTTAGAACTCTCCGTTTGTCCTTCGCACGCTTTAATGACGCCAAGACCAAACTTAGGATGGGTCACTTTGCACCCTACATCCAAATATACACTTTCCTGAGAAAAGTCGTCAAAACTCTGAGAGGTTTTTTTCTTTCTTAAACTACTATTTACACTTGGTGAGCCGGCACTACTATTTGAGAGCCGTGAAGCCCCAAACCCACCAGAAGTTGGGGTACTTTTTTTACTGTACCCACCCGACGCGCCCGAGCCCCCCGAATAACCGCCAGAACCATAGGATTTGCTTTTATATGAGCTGCCGCTATATCCACTGCCACCCGATGAACCCCCGTAGGATCCCCCTGCTTTAGATTTCCAAGCAGGTTTCCCGACTGACGCATACGATTGACGCGGCATTCCACCGGCAAAATCTATCTCATCCAATACATTTTCATCAATTTCACCTAAAAATCTGCTGGGCTGAAATACTTCGTCGCGACCGTACATTTTCCTACATCGCGCCGAATAGAGATTCAAAGACTCTTGAGCTCGAGTCATGCCTACATAAAAAAGCCGGCGTTCCTCTTCGACCTCACTATCATCATCACCACGGCTCATGGGGAGCAGTTTTTCATCACAGCCTGCAATATAAACATGAGGGAACTCGAGCCCTTTTGCTGCGTGAAGGGTCATAAGCTTAATAGATTGAGCACCCTCTTCTGCGAGATCTACACTGGTGAGCAGTGATGCCTCTTGCAAATACTGATCTAATGAAGCCCCCGGCTGATGTTCTTCAAATTCGACAACAGCATTGAGCAATTCAGCAATATTTTTGAGACGTTCTTCTGACTCTGGACTATTTTCTTCGACTAGAGCTGATTTGTAGCCCGTGTCGGTAATCACTTTTTCTACAAGTATCGGGAGCGGTTCAATTCCCATGAGCGATTTAAAATCTTCGATAAGTTCTGCAAACGCTTTTAACTTTGCTGCTGTAGCTTTTCGTTCAATAATAGTGTCACAATCCATTATAGCCTGATACATACCTGAACCAGCTTGTCGACCAGCCTGCTTTACCTTATCAATAGTACCTGGTCCAATGCCTCGACGGGGAACATTAATAATTCTTTCGAGTGAAATCTCATCGAGTGGATTTGCAAGAAACCTCAAATAGGCTAAAATGTCTTTAACCTCTTTGCGATCATAAAAACGTGTCCCCCCAATAATAGTACAGGGGATTTTGCTCCGATTCATCTGTTCTTCGAGAACTCGAGACTGTGAATTGGTCCGATAAAATACCGCAACATCAGAGTATTTTTCTGAGCCAAGACCTTTCACCGCTGATGCAATATACTGAGCTTCAGCTCGTTCATCACCCACTTTAATGAGTTGAATTTTGTCGCCATCCTCTTTTTCAGAGAAAACATTTTTTTTAAACTCTTCGGTTCTGATATTGTTTCGAATAAGAGTGTTTGCCCCATGTACTATGTTTCGTGAAGAACGATAATTCTGTTCGAGCTTAACTATTTTTACATTTTTAAAGTCAGTACTAAATCGACGAATAATGCTGATATCCGCACCACGCCATCCATAGATACTCTGGTCATCATCCCCTACTACTGTTACATTGGGTGAAGTCCCCACCCCTGAAGTGAGCAATTTAATAAGGTCAAATTGGACCGGATTAGTATCTTGGTATTCATCTACGAAAAAGTACTCAAATCGACTGCGATACTGTTCACGAACGACATCATTTCGCTTTAAAAGTTGCACTGTCACATTGAGTAGGTCATCAAAATCCAATGCATTGTTCTCTTTGAGTGCATTTTGATACTGTAAATACATTTTAGCGATTTCTTTCTCATCCGCATATTCTGCCGAAGCAACTGCTTCTTCCGGCCCCATTGCTTTATTTTTCCAATTCGATATATAAGAACGGATGCGCTTTACTTTAGATGCCTCAGCATCCATCTCTAATTTTTTGAAAATCTCTTTAAAAATCCGCTTTTGATCGGAATCATCATAGATACTAAAATTGCGGGTTAAGCTTCCAACGCCCACTGAAAGGTCGGGTTGCTTTGGCAGACTATATCTAAGAATTCTCACACAAATACTGTGAAAGGTTCCCATCCAATCAAAAGGGAGGTCATCTTCAAGAAGTTTTGCTAAACGTTCTTTCATCTCTCCCGCGGCTTTATTGGTAAAGGTTACCGCAAGAATTTTATAGGCGGGAATTTTGTAATGAGATACTAAGTGAGCAATTTTATAGGTGACTACTCGCGTTTTACCCGACCCTGCCCCTGCAAGAATAAGTTGGGGATTATCTACATTGATAGCAGCTTTTCTTTGAACTTCATTTAGTTCTTTTTCGAGTACGGAAGCGTCAATAATTTTCATAAAACCTTGTCTGAGGGCGTGAGTTGATAATTGAAAGGATGTATAATCCTACAAACATTCAAATGTAATTATTGGGGGAGAATCTTGGGTGAAAGATTACCTTGAAAGTGCTTCACTGGATGGAATTTTTATCACCATTGGCAGAGAGTAACAATTCCATTCAATTTAAAAATGATACTAGTTGTTATAAATCAAGGAGTTAGCTCTTGTTTCTTGGGTAAACTCATATTTCTATTCACTAGAGCAGAATCTATTGAATCAAAAACATCGATACCATGACCCTGTATGAGAACTCTCCCTTTCTCAAAGAGAACAATAGATGAAGAGCCACTTTTCCCATAGAGCCCCCATATTTCTGGATACTGACTTGGGGTAACCTCAAATAAGGCAATATCTTTTGCTTTGAAACGAGCAATCATCATCTCCATGAGCAAAGAAAGCTCTTTGTCATTACTACTATTGATATTAAATGAGACAATTACCGGCCGAGAATTTTTTATTGCAGCAGCAACAACCTCTTCTTTAAGAGTCAATTCTTTTTGACAAGCAACAATGAGAACAAATAATAGACAGATATACACAGTGATATTTTTCATTTTTACTTAAGCTGTAAGTTACTGGAAATAAAAATAACACCATACTACAGTATTAGGAATACCCTATTTATAGCATTTGACATTTGGAGAACAAAGAAATAAAAAGCGACCTGAAATACAGGTCGCTTTTAAAAAGTGTCAGTAAGCAATATCTTACATCATGCCTGGCATTCCGCCACCCATTCCACCCATTCCGCCACCCATTGCGCCCATATCTGGACCCTTCTCATCTGGAAGGTCACAAATAACACAATCAGTAGTAAGAATCATGGTTGCAGCAGAGGCCGCATTTTGAATTGCAGATTTTGTCACTTTAGCTGGGTCAATAACACCCGCCTTAATGAGATCTTCATATTTATCAGTTTTTGCATTGTATCCAAAAGCACCCTTGCCCTCTTTTACTTTATTGACAACTACTGAACCTTCAAGGCCTGCATTTTCAACAATCTGACGAAGCGGGGCTTCAATTGCACGAATGACAATATTTGCACCTGTTTTTTGATCTTCGTTTTCGAATTCGAGTTTATTAATCGCTGGAATAGTTCTCAGAAGAGCAACACCACCACCTGCAACAATGCCTTCTTCGACTGCTGCACGAGTTGCATGAAGCGCATCTTCAACACGATCTTTTTTCTCTTTCATCTCTACTTCAGTAGCCGCACCAACATTGATTACTGCTACACCAGCGCCAAGTTTAGCCATACGCTCTTGAAGTTTTTCACGATCGTAGTCAGAAGAAGTTTCTTGAATTTGATTTTTAATTTGAGCAACACGATCTTTAATTGCTTTGTGTGATCCAGCGCCTTCAACAACAGTTGTATTATCTTTATCGATAGTGATGTTCTTTGCAGACCCGAGCATATCAAGAGTAACATCTTCGAGTTTTGCACCCATCTCTTCTGAACAGATCTGAGCATTAGTAAGAATAGCAATATCTTCGAGCATTGCTTTACGACGATCACCAAAACCAGGAGCTTTAATCGCTGCAACTTTGAGAGTACCGCGAAGCTTGTTCACAATAAGTGTTGCAAGCGCTTCACCTTCAACATCTTCAGCAATAATTAGAAGTGATTTACCTGATTTTGATACACCTTCTAGTACCGGAAGAAGATCTTTCATGTTAGAAATTTTCTTATCGTAAATAAGGATAAATGGGTTTTCCATGTTTACGAGCATTTTAGCAGAGTCGGTTGCAAAATACGGTGAAAGATACCCACGGTCAAACTGCATACCTTCAACAACTTCGAGTGTTGTTTCAGCTGTTTTTGACTCTTCAATAGTTATGACACCATCAGTTCCTACTTTGTCCATTGCATTTGCAATGAGAGCACCGATTTCAACATCATTGTTTGCCGAGATAGAAGCCACTTGTGCAATATCACCCGTTCCATTTACCTTTTTAGACTTTTTCGTAATTTCTGTCACGATAGTTTCAACAGCTTTGTCGATACCACGTTTAAGGTCCATTGGATTTGCACCAGCAGTTACGTTTTTAAAGCCCTCTTTTGCAATCGCATGAGTAAGAACTGTTGCGGTTGTTGTTCCATCACCTGCGATATCAGATGTTTTAGATGCAACTTCACGCACCATTTGTGCACCCATATTTTCTGCATTATCTTCGAGTTCAATATCTTTAGCAACAGTAACACCATCTTTTGTTACCGCAGGAGCGCCGAATGATTTTGACATCATTACAGTACGACCTTTAGGACCAAGAGTAACTTTTACTGCGTTTGCAAGTTTTTCTGCGCCAGCGAGAAGTGCACTACGTGCCGCTGCATCAAATTTTAAATCTTTTGCCATTGTTCTTACCTTTCTTCCTTAAATTATTTACCAATTTTCGCTAAAATATCTGATTCACGCATGATAAGGTATTTTTTACTACCATCTTCAATTTCAGTACCCGCATACTTTCCGTATAGTACTACATCACCTTTCTTAAGCTCTGGAGCAATAAGCTCTCCATTGTCAGCAGTCTTTCCTGGTCCTACTGCAACAACTTTACCTTGGGCGGGTTTTTCTTTTGCATTATCAGGAATGTAGAGTCCGCCTGCTGTTTTTTCTTCAGCTTCTACTTGTTCTAGAACTACTCTATCTGCGAGTGGTTGAATTGCCATGGATATTCTCCTATTTCAGGTTTTTAATACGTTTTACCTTCGAAAATAGCAACATACGTGCCACATCGTCTTTATTTGGTTTAAAGGATAGTTTAAATAGATCGTCTTCACAGTGTGTTTCATAATAAAACACCTTCGAATAAACAAAAAAAATCGGCAATTCCAATATGAAACACCTGTGGTTTTTTAAAAGTATTATTTATACTTAAACCTATGGCAGGAGCAAAATATACTATAGACTTACAGTGGGATGACGATGAAAAAAAATACATCGCCACCTCCCCTCAGCACCCAGAGTGCGTTGCAGTTGGAATAACTAAACCTGAAGCACGTCGAAAACTCGATATTGCTATCGAAAATTGGCTCAAAGCTATACGAAGTCAGGCAAGTAAAACCAAGGGACTTAAAATTGGATACACTCGTGCATCCTTTATCGTACAAGAAAATCTACTCGATCAACTGAAACTCTATGCTTCAATTGAAGATATCTCGATGAAAGAAGCTCTAGAGAACAGTATGAAATATTTTCTAAAATCGAAAAAAGTCCAGAAAGTCATTAACTCTCAAGAAGATTAAGCGATTAAGCCACTCTCATTGATTTGCTAAAATAACTCAAGACTACAAAAAGGATAACGTATCAAAATATTATACGCTATTCGTAGCTAATACCCTTATTTTACAAAGAGATAAGCAATTGACATAGACTATTATACTAATTTTTAGCACTATCTATCACAATATACTTTGCCTCAAAAACTCTGTTACGGTATCTTTAGGAGGAACTTAACCTATGGATACTGGCATGGATACCTCCACTACTTTTTTAAAAGAACAGACCATTCGACTTACTATTAACACAGTAAAAAAATGTGCCCTTCTCTTTACCTTTATTACAAGCCTCATAGGCAGTGGACTTGTAGTGGTGATGTTTTTCGCAGCAACATCTTCACTCAAAGCAGCAAGTGTACCCCCGCAAGTGGTGGGCGGCTATACTCAGCTTATTCTTGAATACGAAAATATTCAAACAGCCCTCAACCAGAACAGCCTTACACTTCAGGATAGCGCAAAATACGTTATCCTCGACAATCTCGACACAGAGCTCACACTCTATTTACCTGATTCTGCACATCAATACGAAGCACTCCACAACCCAAGCTTTAACATACTTGATATACTCGACCAAACCACACTACTCTCATCAGGAGACACACTCTTCCTGTACAATGACCTTAAATCAGTCTTTTTAGCGACAAGCACAAACCCAATTGACAGTGGAACCCTCTCAATTGAATTCATACAAAATAATAGCGAAAAAATAATTATCGACTTTAAAGAGTTCCAATTCTACACCCCATGGTTTCTCAATACCGACTCAAATGGAACAGTTACCCCTCAAGAGCCTATCATTGCTAATACTGGCACCTATACACAAGTCAACATTCTTGCCCACTCTTTTAACAACGCAGGCACCGACACCGTTGCGTGCAGCGCAGCAATCTGCCAATCCAACACCCTCCAATTTATCACTCCTGAAAATTCTACCATGACTTTTCACGCAACCCCATATGGAGCTGAACTCGACAGCCTCCCTGTAATCAATGGCTTTGCATCCTTCTACATTTATAACCTCGATAGTTCAGCTAGTACTACTTTTTCACTAGCCGGTGCGCCTGACCTCAATAACAACAATCGACTAACCTATACACACACTGCTGGTGTCACCTTTAACCTCTCTCCCGCCCCTATCCTAGACAGGGCAGAGATGTACGACACCAACGGTGATGCGATAGGCGACAGCCTTGTTATCACCTACAAAGACGATATCATCACCAACATTCCAGATACCATTCAATATACCTGGCCTACAGAATCAGCCACACACACTCTTTCAAGTCATGACACCCCATCAATCAAGCCAGGAACATCAAACACCTTGACAGTAAAAAAGCCCTTCACCAGCAGCGCAACAAGCATTCAAACCGGCCGAGTGCAGTCGCAATATATACTTGATAATGGTGACCTCTTTAAAGACCAAACAATAATACTCGATAAAATTGGACCAAAGCTCACTCAAGCCACACTACAATCAGGAGAAGCAGGACTCCCCGACACTCTCTACACAAATTTCTCTGAACCCCTCAAAGAGCAAACATACAGCGGGGAACTTTTCTTAACCAACAACAACACTCCAGTAGTTGCTACGGGCACCCAATTAGAAAATGGACGCTGGACCTTCATAGTAGACAAAGGGCTAATAATACCCAACAATTTTTTAACCCTTAACAGTACTTCGCTCATCACCGACACTTCACTCAACAAGCCACACAGCAACAACAACGGAGTCACCATAGCATCATCACCCAGCTTACCCACACTCGCACATAACAACGGTGGCTATTATGACATGGACAATAACGGGGCTCTTGATAGAATCACACTACTCTTTACAGAACCCATCAGTGAAGAGATGCTTATCCATAGCGACATTATCTGCACCTGGCCCAATTCATCCAATACACTCATTACCTTACACAGTGGCGGCACCCTCACCCTAAACCCTTCAAATCCACTCGAAATATTTTTTGACATCCCTGAAGAGACCAATATTAAACAGGGAGTCACCACCATGGATTCAAGTTTTGGGACACCACTTTTGATTAACAACTATATCAGCCCTGCAACCAATAGCGCAATAAATGACACCACCCCCATTTCTCTCAACGATCACATTGCCCCTCTATTAATGAGCTCACACCTTACCCCCTCTTCGAGCCCCAGCGACCCCGACACACTCTCCTTTACCTTTAGTGAAGCCATCATCTCTGACACAGACTTCCACTCCTTCACACTCAATGGGTACACCAATCTCGAACATACCACCCCTCTCACATTTTCAACGAACTCCCCCAACACCGCTTTCGGAACAATCTCCCATGGGACACTCATCAATTCAAGAAACAGAGCGGGCGACTCCCTTATTACAGAGGCATATACATTCAACGTAAAAGACCTTCACAACAACAACGCCTCATCAACTTCTTTACAGATAACAGGGAGCCACAGAATCAGCACTCACTACAACACCTTTGCAACCTACGAGCCACTCAACAGCAACCTCATTGAACAGACAGCCATCACCGAAGAGTTCCTCACGGAGGAAGAGAGCCTCCTCTTTCTTGATAGGAAAGACAAAATTGGCTACCTCCTTGACCTAACCATGGGAATACCAGAAGAAAATATAAACACCCTCAACCTCGAAGAGATATCATTCAGTTATCAACTCTTTTTCCATAATACTGAGGGGCAAGAAGTGATAGACCAAAAAGGCACCATTCCTTGTAATAGTGACGGCTTCAACGGAAACTGTTTTGAAAATCCAAAAAAAATATTAATCAACTGGAACTTCAAATCTAATGACGGTCGTTTCATTGCAAGTGGCGTTTACTACAGTCAGCTCATCATCACTATCACCACCCCCAATGCATCAACAAGCATTCACTACAGTAAAAAATGCGGCGTTCTTAGAGGCAACAACCAAAACCCTTTTTAGTTCTCACAACCCTATAGAAAAGCAAAAAAGAGAAGCCGGGCAGAAATGCCCGGCTTCTCTTTTTCCATTTAATACCCCAAAAACCAGCCCCAAACCCCTCAATACATTGTATATCTTATTGATGACTTTTTAATACTTGTTTCATACTAATATCACCCATAAAGCCACTAAAAACAACTACTTATATATACCTTATACGCCTAATATTAATTTATTTAATTTATTTATATATAATTTTGTTTCATCTATACTCAATTTGCGGTATCTTTAAAGAAGGCAATTACGCCGGAGTACATTATGAAAACACTACTATTTATAACCACACTCCTCTTCTCAATCAACACTCTATTTGCTGCGTTCACAACCCTCGGGTTTGACCATGGTGACCGCAACATTGTAAACGATATGAATGCACTTTATGGAGAAGACAACTGGGAACGTATTGATGACTACGGCACGGAAGTAAACGACCAAAAATGGACTACACGCCTCGAAGGCGATATTGTCATCAAAGGAAAATTCGCATCACTCGTTCATGAATTTGGATATCGTGATGGTTCTGAGGGCGGCGAGTTCGTTTCACTCCTCCCTGAAATCAGAGGAAGCCGTGGACTCTACAGTAAAAGCCAACAAGAGAACGAAGGCACTGCCTACATTGCAAATGATTCTACCTATTTCAGGTTTATCTTAAAACTCAATGACATTAATTGGAGAGGCAACTGGTCATCATACGGACCTCGCTGGGAATGGAGCTCTGACCCTGCACAGAACAGAGCTGGCGAAGATCACGTTGTAACCTTTCGCATTATCGACAACAACGGTGCAGCCTTTATAGACAACCGTATCGGCATGTTTGTTATCGCATGGGAAGACCTCGACTTTGAAGGAACCTACCTCTCTCGCTCTGACAGAGACTATGGCGATCTCATTGTAGAACTCCCTGGCGCAAAACCTGAGCACTTTGTTGATCCTAACGAATCACCTCTTACCCTTGCAAATCTTATAACTTGCAATGAAATAATCACCAACTACACAGAAGTTTCAATGACAAGCACTCGAATAAAATTTGAAGATAGCGACAATCAACTTGAACAAAACGACAACCTACAGGTAGATTTCTTTACCATAGAATATGACTCAGAACCAGATTCCATCGAAGTTCTTACAAAAGCAGGAAGATTCACCGACAGTAACAGACTTTATTTTGTAGGCGACAAAGAACTTGACTCACTCGGCTTCCATATTGAGCTTGTTGAAAAAACCGATAGCTATGCAGTTATTGGCGTCGTAGGATACAGCAACCCTCATGCACTGAGCCACATCGAGTTTGACGTGTTCGACGCGACTCTCATGGTAACACCAGGAACAGCAACCCCGATCAAAAGAGTAATAGCCTGTAAAGAGGGGGAAACCCCTTCCTTAAGCTCTGAAACAACTATAAGCTCCGAAGAGAGCCACAATGAAGAGACAGAATCTTCAAGCCCTCTGGAACACTCATCAGAATTACACACAACTACCTCATCAGAATCACGCACTACTGCATCATCAAATTCACACACTACCACCAATAGCAGTACAAACAACTCTCCTACAGAAGAAGACATCATTCTTATTGGAAGTAATCCAGACGGCTCAATATCATCCAATAGCAATGCCACAGTCAATCTCGACGGAACTCCAGTTGAAAACAGCTCATCAAATACCCAATCAACAGTCACCCTTGATGGACAGAACCTCTCAAGCAATAGCCAAACCAATACTCAGGGTAATACCGACATTTCTCTTACCGGATCTAACAAAAATGCCCAGACAACTGACTCGACTCATAGTTCAGTTTCTCTCAGCGGTGAAACCGTATCAGAAGCGGGCGACAACGATGGCGTTGACGGCATCAATCTAACCGGCAAATACCTTGAACAAAAAAAGAAGGAAACAGAAGGCAGCACTAATCTCTCACTCAGTGGAAACAATAAGAATCACGGCACTGAAAATACATTAAACACCAGCACAATGACCTATCTTTTTTCTGACTTAACAAATACACTTATTGCCGAAGCCTTTACGTCAGACCCCACAAACACCACTCAAACAAACACTAACACTAACGCTAACGGCTCAATGACCATAAGTGGCTACAGCATCAACAACTCTTTTGTATCACAAAAAGAGGGCAATTCAAATACTCACAAAAATTTTACTGAGTTATTTGGAAACGATTACATCACTAAATATGTAACCGAACAAAACCTAGAAAGAACCCTCGACTCCAATACAACCCATGTAACAAGTGCGCAAATTTCACGAGCATCCAACGGCAAAGACACCCTAACACTCATCTATAATAGCACAATCTCTGACAACCAAACTATTGGTTCACTCGTAATAAATGGTGAAAACATCATTGTCACTTACATTGAAAGCGACAATGTAAACGAAATAACCCTTGTTCTCGATAGCTCACAAACCATTAGCGAAGGCACTCAATTTATTGAAATTTTTGACAGGGAAAACAATAATCTATTTGAAGAACAATATGTATCAATTGAACGTTTCTCAATACTTCCCGAGCTTTCACAAAACGGCAACGGATACTTTGATCAAAATAGAGATGGCACTATGGATAAAATAAAAGTGACCTTTGAAGGAGGCGTTACTCCTGAGATGCTTGAGGGTGCAACATTTAGCTTTAGCTGGATCAACAGCGATAATCAAGTCGAATCATTCATCGCCCCCATTGCTCAAGTAACCATTGACCCCTCTCATACTGCGGTACTCTATTGGAATATTGAAGAGTTCTTTTCATCTGCTGCTAATCATACCGATTTTGATAGAGCCCATTACGGCTCAGCAGCTCTTCACTATACTTACACCGCAGATGGCATTACCCGATCAGTAGACAAAGCCATTACTATGCAAGACTTCATGGCCCCTGTTATAATAGACGCAAAGCTCAATACTGGCGCACTGAGAGCATCTGCAGACACCCTCATTATCACACTCTCTGAAAAAATCAATACAGGACGCATATCACAAAATGATCTCTTTGAATACAAATCAGAATCTGGTACTACCCTTTTAGAACCTACAGAGCTCACTTGGGTTAATGCAACAACTGTAAAACTTGTACTAGAAAGTGATGGTTCAATAATCATAGGCGATTCTATTCGCGTCAACAACTCTCCTTTTGGTCAATCGGGATATATTATTGACCTAGCAAATAATTCAGCTATGGCAAACCCACTTTACGCTGAACTTGAGGGAGATCCTCGGATGCTTATTGAAAACGTATCCCTCAACTCATTTGACTCAGAAGATCCTGAAATACTAAAAGCCCCTGTAACTGAACTCAAATATGTCGATATGTACACTACCGCCTCGGATCTTCAAGAAACTGGTAGACTTGGTCACCTTATTGAAATTGGCGCAAATACATTTCCTTACGCCGCAAAAGCATTCGAAAATGGTTCGTACGAACCAGAAGACTACGCATTTGACTATGCCATACATTATTACACTCAAAATGGCTCCTATGTCGCAGAAACCAAAGGCACCATCACTTGTGCTGATGCTGGATTTGAGGGAAACTGCCTAGAGAACCCCAGCAAGCTCTTTGTTCAGTGGAATTTTAAAACTGATCAAAACAAAGCTATCGCCACAGGGACCTACGTGGTAACTATGCAGCTTATTGTACGCAACCCAGAGCAAGCCGTAGTGCAACAGGCTACCGACACCTGGGGAGTAATACGTCATTAGCTTACCCAAATCAATGTATACACTTTTAATACTTATATCTATTGTAATACTCATAAAACAAGGGCTTTTTGCCCTTGTTTATGTTAGATTTAATAGAAGATAACTTATGGAATTCAAATTATGGACCAGGCACTCTCTCTTATCATTCTTGATAAAAACAAAGAGCACCTCCGAGCGCTCTTGGAATTTCTCAACGCTACTGAGATACAAGTTTACTCCCTCAACAGTATTGAAGAACTTTTCGATAAAGCCTGTACAATAGGCCCCAATGCAATCATTTGTGACCACAAGAACATCGATACAGAACTTGCTCAAACACTGATGAAACTCAAGGGAGAAGACAAAACCAAACACACTCCATTTTTTGTTCTGGGCACCAAGATTCCCAAACCTCTTGCTAATCAATACTCCATTCGCGGTGCAGAGGTCGTTTCACAAGATCTAACCCCTTTAGAGCTTCTCTCTACTGTGTTCCCCGAGTATATTGCCACCTTCTCAAGTATCGCCGAAAACGCCAAACTTGAAGAAATAAAAAGCACCATTGGCACCATTCAATCACTTGAACTAAAAATCAATTCAGACAATTGGGATCTCCTCAGAACCTGGTCATCCGAAGAGATGTATCGAATTAAAGACGGCATCCTCATTGTAAACCTATTAGAGTGTGACTTTGTAAACAGCGAAGGCATTGGCACCCTTATTACCTTATTGCATGAATGCCGAAACTACAATGTACAATATTATATTATGTCGGCCGATGACCACTTTAAAAGCACCATTGGGCAGACAGGCTTACTCGAAATTTTTACCATTGTATCAGATCATCAAGAGCTAAAAAAGTTAGCAACAAAGTAACATGAAAATAGAGAGCAGCTTCCTAGACAAATACAATGTTGCCGGCCCCCGGTATACATCATACCCTCCCGCACCCTATTTTCAGGAAGAGGGTAATATTGATCTTTTTAAAAAAGTCATTGAACAGTCAAATTCTGATTCAAAAAATATCTCTTTTTATGCCCATATCCCTTTTTGTCCAACACTGTGCTATTACTGCGGCTGTACAACAGAGATAACCACCAAACAGGATAGAATTAGCGCCTACTTTGAGATGATGCGTAAAGAGCGTAAAAACCTCTTTCCCCTTATTGATAGCTCACGACCTGTATCACAAATTCACTTTGGAGGCGGTACTCCCAATGCCGTTTCTACCGATTACTTAAAAGAGATTGTAGACTCAATTGGTTCTCGCTACTCCTTTGCAGACAATGCTGAGATTGCCATTGAAGTCAACCCTAATCATACCTCATTTGAACAATTGAAAACCTTGCGCGAAATTGGGTTTAACCGCATTTCAATAGGCCTACAAGATTTTAAAAAAGATGTACTGGATTTTGTTAATAGAGGATTCCCTGAGATCCCTCCCAAAGAGCTTATTGATTACTGTCGAGATCTCGGTTTTACCGGAATCAACCTCGACCTCATTTATGGGCTTCCTGGTCAGAACGTTGAAAGCTTTCAAGATACCATCGCCCAAACGGTCGATGCAAACCCTGATCGCATTGCCGCATTTAGCTATGCCCATGTGCCTTGGGTTAAAAAGAGTCAGAAAGTATTAGAAAAAATGGGCCTCCCATCCCCAGAAGATAAAATTGCCATGGCAGTTGATTCTCATAATCTTTTTCTGGACGCAGGATATGACTGTATCGGTATGGATCACTTTGCAAAACCAAGCGACCTATTATCTATTTCAAAGCAATCTAAAACACTCCATAGAAATTTCCAAGGATACTGTTCTCAACAAACTACAGGCCAAGTGTACGGTTTGGGTGCATCTTCTATTGGTCAACTCGATAGTGCATACATTCAAAACCAAAGATCAGCTGAGACCTTTGGTAAAGCGATTACAGAGACAGGTTTCTCTTTTAATAAATTATATCAACTCTCCCCAGAAAATCAACTCTACCGCAACATTATAAATCAAATTATGTGTAATGGGTCATTGAGTAAATCGATGCTTGAATCATTTGAAATGAACACTTCTCAAATAGAACACATTGAAGCGGGAATTTCTGCCTGTGACGCCTATGAGGCTGATCAACTACTCGTAAAAACTGATGATGGGTTTGAGCTCACTGAACTTGGAATGCTCGTCCCTCGAGTTATTGCCATGAAGTTTGACCCACTCTTAACAGAATCGAGTGAAGGGAAATACTCTAAGACCATTTAAAACTCTTAGATTTCTTTGATACTTCAAAATACTGTCACATAAATATATCAAGACAAAAAAAAGGCTATCTCAAAGAGATAGCCTTTTTAATTTAAGCAATCAGACTCTGATTAGAATCCAACTTTAGTGTAAACACCAAGAGATTGTTTTTGTTCTGTATCATTTATTTCGTCATCAGCTGTTCTGTAAATTAAAGCCATGAGAAGGTTTTTTTCGAATGCATACTCAAGTCCGATATCTGCAGCCCAGACACCAGATTTATCCGCATAGGTTGCCCAGTTTTGAAAATTTATGAATGCCTCGACTTTTTCAACAACAAACGCGGCAGCTATAAATTCAGCGCCCCATACTTGAGCTCCATTAGCATCTGAACCACCCTTATTGACTGTAGTATATCCTGTTGCACCCAATCTCAACATATCGTGTTTCCATCCAACAAATGCAGAGGTCATCGACTGCATTTTTTTATCAGTACCATCTTCAAATTTATCATTTTCTAAAAATGGATTAATTGATTGATAGATAGAAGCCTGAATCATTCCAGCTTTATACCCTGCATAGAGAGCAAAAAGTGGGTCTTGTGCACCTTTACCAAGTTTTGTGTAGCCATTACCTGAAACTACTGACGCTTTAACATTAATTTGATCATTCACTTTAAGGTTAACACTAACACCATTATCAGATGAACCCGAACCATCACCAACTTTTACTTGATTCGTTATATCGGGACTCACTACAAATGCTGGCGAACTTTGAATGCTAATTGGGTTCCAACCATAATAGGCTTTACCAAAAAACTTGTATGAATCAAGAAAAGATGATGTGACTTGTAAACCTGTTGTCATCTTAAGAGTTTCTGTAAGTGGAATAGAAACATATGCATATTTAAGATACATAAATGATTTCGATGCAGCTTCTGGCTTTACATCCAAAGTGATCTTTGCTTCAGCGCCACTCTCAAACTTTGTCTTATATCCAATATAGGCTCTTTTATATTCAAATTGAACATCGTCTTTATCGATATCCCAATTAAAGTTAGAACGAATTGTTCCAAATGACCCACCAGCTACTGCTGTTCCTACCAACGCAGTGAGAACCGCACCTGTTACTAATAGTTTTTTCATTGTACCTTCCTTAATGATTGTGTATTGGTTGTTTAATTTTTTTTAAAAAACAAGATCAGTCACGACACTTATAGTGTGCATATCGTTCTCTTCTCTACTTTTTTCAAATGAAGTATTATCATATTTAAGAGCAATTTTTATCTCTTCAGAAAACTGATACTGTCCGCCGCAGGTAACTCTCAATTGCCCTAAATCATCTGCACTTCTTGTTTCTAGGTCCATGCGTGCAAAGAGTTCAAAATCGAGAAACTTCTGAAGTGGAATAATTGGAATTACTCCAAAAACAGAGAACGTCTGTATTTGAGCCGCATCAGAATCATCACCTTCATTATTCATACGATAAGCATACTCTAACCCACCTCGGTATTTCGCAACATTTAAGCCACCAAACACGCCGCCAGTGAGCTCTATATCTTTTGATTTTATACCATTATTAGGTGTAATATCACCAAAGAGGTTCACCGTTAATATTTCTATATCCATAGCAGCTTCAAAAGCAATAGTCAGTTCATCCCCTGTTGAAGGTGCTTTGAGCTGTTCATATCCACGCCCACTATAAATACCTAAATTAAATTCACCACTCTCCATAAAATCATATGAGAAAAGAGCTCCAAGGTCGGTTCTACTGTTTTTGAGAAGATCTATAGTAGAAGGGAATACATAATAGCTATAGCCATAAAAGTCTGCCGCCTCTCTCCAGCCTAGTGTAGGAATTAATCCTGCACTCAGAGAAACACTGGGGAGAAAATCACCTATCGACAGCCACGCCTGATAAAGAAATGGAGGGCGCTTGCCCAAGTCTTCTGACATTTCAAGCTCTATATATCCATGTATCTCTTTTGCAATAGTTCCTTGATACCCGATATTGGTTGTAATGAGATCAAACGCTACTTCGGTATCATCAATTTCATAGCCAAAGCTTGTGGTGATTTCGCCAAACATACTCTCAACCGGAGGCATACTTTCTGCCCCAATCAGAGAGGTTACAGACAATCCTAGAATTGTTCCTGCCACTGCTGCTAATCGCATTCTCACCCCGCATAACCATACAACCTAAAAAGAAGATAAGTATAATCGAAAATCTTGTTCATTAAAAATGTTAAAATATCTCCATTTTTATAAAAAAATAGATTTCCCCAAAGAAGCCGATTACCTTAATTAGAACCGAAAATAAACTCACAAAACTCTCATACAACAAATACCACTAAACAATGAACTAATTGGGTCAAAACACCCTTTTTTGCTTCTATAGCCTATTACCCTGCTTACAATGAAAATGTAAAGCTGTAATTTATCTTAATATTGTAGAATTATTCATTTTTGATCTTGTATGTGACATTAATGTTAATTACAAAAAATATTGACACTTTTTCACGAATATGGCTTAAAAAAGCACATGCCCCATACCAATTGCTCGCCTCTTTTTATACCTTTCCCTTCAAAATCTCTTGAATTATAATCACTTAATTCAGATACTATATGTCCAATAGCCAATGGCTTAATACCAAAGTGAGAACATATGAATACCAAAAAAAATAAGACCATTGACCTCAAGCAGTATATTAATTTCAAGCTTAAGATTCACAATCTCCCTTCATTTAAAAATGAAGAACAAGATCAATCTTTTCAATTGCTTGAAAAATTTATCGATAGTGAGAGTCAAATTATTGAACTTCTTCCTGACCACCACTCACCGGTCGATCTACGCATTCAAAATTTCATTAATGAAACATTTGCTGACTGTGGTGCCGATTTAAACCTTGAGCTTCCTATGAAGTCATTTGAGCTCGATCAACCTGGCGTTGCTCGTGCTCTTTCACTCCCACCCGATAAAGATTTCTTTGAATCTCATTTGGTAAAATCTTATAGAACCCTCCAAGGCGTTCTACATAACCCCCGCCATGACAGAAGAACCACTAAAGGTGTTTTTCATGTCTCTGAAGGTGGACTCCCAATTTCTGAAGATAAAATGACGGTTCCGAAAGCGTCATTTGCAAAAATTCTTGAAATAGCACTGCAACCACCTGCGGACTCACAGCGTCTTCCTTACACATCTACTCAAGATGATCAAGCAGAAACATTTGTCTCTCTGCTATTAACTCCACCTGTCAGCCCCGAAATCCCTGGATTTCAAAAAATGAAAATGATGGAAGTGCGACTCTTTGCACCTGGAGGACTTGTAAGTAATCTCGACTTTGCCGAATCAGTTTTTGGCAATGCAGGCAACCCCTATGTTCCCTCAAGCGACCTCGGTCTTAATTTTGAGCAATTCACAGGGAACACTGGCTGTATTATACTTGCACCGCACCTCAATATGGTTACCAAAAAAGAGGTTGGACTCCCTACCTATGACCAGGCGACTGAGAAGCAACGCGCCCAAGGAATGTGCTGGAAAGAAGAGTCCGAGCTCTATAATGACGGCTCGGCCTTTAAAATATGCTTCCGTGATGAAAATGGTATCATGATCACAATTATTGCAGACAACTATTTTGGTTACACCAAAAAAGAAGTGAAAACTCAAATTAGTTTTGCGACAAACATGTGTGGCCAAACAGAAGAAGAACATGCAGGTGGAGCTCTCGTTTTTCAGCGCTTCAACTGGGGTGACACCTTCTCTGAAAATACAATGCTCTGCGAAAGAGGCGACTATCCTTATGAAGAGTTCAAGAAACTCTATAGCTATGTCTGCACCTTTCAGGAAGAAGGTCACGGTATTGACAACACCTACCCAGACATCTATTACATCCCAAATGATGCAGTCATGTCAGTATCAACACTCAGTATCGAGTGGGAACTGTATGGGCAAAAACAGTCTATTAAACTTTCACCAGACGTCACTTATATTCACCCATCGGGATATAAACTCAATCTTGAGAAACACCCCAAAAGTGACCGTTGGTACATTGTTGGAACTGTAGCTGAAGGGGTCTATTGTCATAAACCTGCAACGGTTTCTGGCGGTGGTAAATCTGAAATTTCTAAATCAATTTCAGAAATCATAACCTATAAAAGCTTTTTTGTACAAGACCTCCAAGAAGATCTTGTTGAAGTAGAAAAACTTCTCGATCATGAGATGTACAAGAACCGCTTTAAAAACCCTGATCAAAATCAAGGTAAAAAATCGAGACCAATATTAAGCGACAAAAGAACACTTGGGTCGGTGATCAAGCTTCTTACTACATCTGAAGATGACTACACTGAAGAGTACAATGAATGGTTGAACTCTATTAGTACACCAATTCGTAACTTAGTATTTACTCTGAAGCGCTTCTATCGTCACTCAATGAAAGATGACTGGAAAAAATATTTCCAAGTTGACTATCATGATGGTGAACCTGGTCACGAACTACGGCTCTATCATAAACCAGTTAATTCTCGTTATCTCCGTGTTGGATCAGATCTTAATGACACCTGGCAAACATTCCGCCTCCGTCAAGATTTTATTCCTGCATTTAAATTACAAAAAGAAGATGACATCACCTGTTCATCAGTATTTGATACTTCGATTGTGCCAGGCGTAAACGAGTCACTCCCCAAAAAGCCCTATAAGTTCACTCAGAACTGTGAACGTATGCTCTTTCAACGCCCCGATGAAGCAATTCACAAAGGTGTTGATCTTCAAACTGAAGATGATTTTGCAAACACTGAGTTCTTCGCGTGTAACTACGAGCCTCTCGTAAAGGCCGATGCCATTGAAGATATTGAAGATGTTATTGAATTCACTAAATTCTCTGATAATATGAAAGGCGTCTACGAGAGTGCCGCTCAAATGAGTGAGGGTGAATTTTTTGTGAGCACCACACATCCACGTTTGGTAAATGGTGCCCCCACTAAAAACGTTCGCTACTTACAACATAATCCAGAAATATACTACCCTCAGGATAAATATCTCACCAACATGTCTGCACGTATGTTCCGTAAACTTCCTATGGACAAACCAGTGCAAACGCCAGTTGAAGCAATTCTCATTGGCCGTCGTAACAATAATGCGGACAAAGAAGCGGGTATTAAAGCACTCTCAGTATATAATCCACTTCATTACCAAGAGCTCCCAGAACTCTTTATGGACTATATTGCAAGTCTTTCGGGTAAATCACCTTCAACAACTGGTTTCGGTTCAGAAGGAGCTTTGACCAAAGCTCCTTTTAATGCACTACAATTAATTGTTGACCTGAATAACACCCTTGTTTCAAATATTCTTACGGAAGACGATACATTCTCGACTGCGGCAGGATTCATTGGAAGTGAAATTCGTGTCGATCACGATATAACCTTCCTCGTACCAGAACTTTGGTGTCGTTTTAGTCACAAGGAACGTAAAGCCTCATACCTTATTGAAAAAGGGTTTTTAGAAAAAATCCCTGACATGGAATATGAAGGCAAGACAATTCCATCAAGTATTCTTGGCTATAGAATTACTTCTAAATTTGTACACGAATTCTTTGGACGTATTTTCGCATCCCCAACCTCTGTTTTCAAAGACAACATTTTGAAACCCGAGACTCAGGATATGGAAGATTTCGCAGGAGGAGTTCTCTATATTGCTGAAAGTCAAAAGACCGTTGCCGAAAACTACTTTAAGGATGGCTCGATTGATGTTGCCTGTCCTCCCCTTAAAGCACTCCTCAACATTATGGTTAAGGGTAGCTATGAAGGAAAAGACCTCCATTCACCTGAATTCAGAGCGCTCTTTTCTAAAGAAGCACTCCTCTCTTCTGACTGGTATACTCAACGCCTCAAACAGAAACAGGCAATTGATATTGCGCACATGAAAAAAGCACTTGCGTATATCAAAAGCACTAAAACCAACTGTAAAGGCGGCGTCTGCAGTGTCGTTGATTATGATGGTGAAATAGAAAAAGCCAAAACTGAACTTGCTCGTGTCTCAACACCAGAGTATCTTGCAAGTCTCAAAGGCACTATCGGAGCTGACCCGTTCTATGCGGTAAAATAGTCTCCCTTTCTCTCAATATAAAGCGTTCTATTAGTCGGTAGAACGCTTTTTTATTTTTGCTTCCTTGATAAAAGCACCTTTACCTTACTCCATTTCTAATTTTATTTCCCCTTACCACCTATTTTTCTACATTTCTTGCAAATTCCCAATGGATAATACATGAAGAAATTTGAACTTTTTCTCGCCTGGCGTTACTTAGGGGCTCAGCGAAAAAACCTCTTTGTATCCCTAATATCTCTCTTTTCTATGCTTGGTGTCTGTATTGGGACGTTTGCTCTTATCGTTGCTCTTGCCGTCGCAAATGGCTTTGAATATGAAGTCACCAAACAAATGATTGGAAAGGATGCCCACTTTGAAGTACTCAGCTACCATAACGCACCTGTCTCCAACATTGACTCTATAGCTGCAATTGTAAAAAAAGACCCCCACGTTATTGCTGTAGCCCCATTTATTGCTACTAAAGCCGGGATATCTTCCAAAAAAGTCAATGACGCTATTGTTATTTTTGGTATTGACACTGAGCTTTCTGGAAAAGTTTCTGGTCTTTCAAAACAAATAAAGTTTGGTGCATACTCGCTTGATACTGCCGCAACCAAAAATGGCCGACGCCTTCCCGGAATTATTTTAGGTTCTGTATTGGCCGATCAAATGCGCCTCTACTTAGGCGATAAAGTAGTTCTCCAAACATTTCAATCTCCTGAAGGACTTGACATGGGGGCTCTTACGCCAAAGATGAAACAATTTATTGTTACCGGTGTATTCGAAACAGGAATGTATGAATATGATGGACAACTTGCATATATTTCCATTCCCGCTGCACAGCATTTCTTGCAGCTCGGGGAACAAGTCTCTGGGCTTCAAGTAAAAACTGATAACGAGCAACAAAGTAAAGTGTATGCTGCAACAGCAAAAAAAGCTCTGGGCTACCCTTTTTATACGGTAGATTGGCAGACTAAAAACAAAACACTTATCAAATGGATGGCCACCGAAAAGGTTATGATCACCGCGGTCCTCTGCCTCATTATTCTCGTTGCCGCATTCAACATTATCAGCTCACTCATTATGCTTGTACTAGAAAAAACAAGAGAGATTGGTATTTTACGGGCCATGGGGACTTCGAAATTTTCCATAATGAAAATTTTTGTCATTACCGGGACACTGATTGGGTTTGTAGGCTCAATTTTAGGTACTTCAATTGCTCTGTTCTTTTGCTATGGTCAAATAAACTACGGATGGATTACCCTTCCCCCTGATGTCTACATGATTTCAAAACTTCCCGTACGTGTAATGACCTCTGATGTGGTTATCATATTTATTATCGGTAACCTTCTCTGTATGCTTGCTACAATTCTTCCCGCTTGGAAAGCATCGAAACTTGACCCTGTAGGAGCTATTCGCCATGACTAATCGATTAATTGAAAGCCACGATATTCATAAAACTTTTGAAGACACGGGTGAAACTCTTCATGTATTGAAAGGGATTCACTTCCATGCTGACTCAAATGAAGTTGTTTCTATAACAGGTTCATCAGGATGTGGCAAAAGTACGTTCCTTCACCTTCTTGGTGGGCTTGACAAACCATCATCAGGTTCAATTCATTTTAGAGGCCGAGACATTAGTACCTATAGCGACAAAGAGGTTGATACCTATCGTCAAACAAATATTGGATTTGTTTTTCAGTTTCACCACCTTCTACCAGAGTTTAGCACTCTTGAAAATGTATTGATGCCTGCAAGTATCAAATATGGCTCACCCCGAAAACAAGATAAAGAGAAAGCAGTAGAGTTGCTCAATTTTATGGGGCTTGGTAAAAGACTCAAGCATATTCCCGCAGAGCTTTCTGGTGGTGAAAAGCAGCGAGCGGCAATTGCAAGAGCGCTCATCAATGATCCAGACCTCATTCTTGCCGATGAACCTTCGGGAAATCTCGACCAAAAAAACTCCAGACTCCTTCATGAAATGTTTATGAAAATTAATGAAGAGTACCAGAAAGCGTTTGTTATTGTAACTCACGAAAAAGAATTTGCACGTATTGCACATCGTGAAGTAAACTTTTCTACAGGGCATGTAGAGGAGTAACAAGCGCTTACACACCTCAGCCCCAATTATTGCTTACCATTGGTAAGCTTACACTTCTATTGTCCATGTAAATTTAATGTAAACTTTGATACAATTTTTCTGTATTAACTAAATTTGAAAGTTGAAGGGCACATTATTTTTTTTAAAGAGAGTTTCTCTCTTTTCATTTTCATTATATAAAATGCTGCCCGATTTTTAACACTAGAGGGCTTATGCATACTTTTAAAAAATTATTGCTTCTTTCAATTTTTATAGCAATTCTATATCCACTGAATGCTTTTGGTCAAGACATTGCACAAGGGAAAACGTACGATAGTTCACCTATAGAAATAGGTACACCCGTTGATGAGTTTATCCCAGAGAATGCTTTTGATGGTGACAACACTACTTCACGTTGGGCAAGTGAGCATAGTGCTACCCCTCAATGGCTCATGGTCGACCTCGAAAATATTTATCAAATCTCTGATATAGCCATCTATTGGGAAGATGCCTACGCAATTGACTATCGAGTTGAGGTATCATTAGATAATACTACCTGGACAGTGATCGATGACTTAGCAAATCAAAATGGGGGAACTGATCGGTTTACCTTAAATGAATACGCTCAGTATGTGAGAGTCTACTGTACTAAACGACGCTCCTTTACTTATGGAACATTTGGATACTCACTATACACTCTTGAAGTTGAAGGTATTGCGACTACAACCACATCTATCACTGCTCAAACAGGGGGAACAGTAACACCTACAAATGATATAATACTTACCACAGGTACTGGCAGCCCTATTACTGCTACTCCCAACATAGGATACACCTTTAGGCAGTGGAATATTATTTCAGGTGATCCCGATATCGCATCCACCATTCAAGCTTCAACAACTATTACACCACAATCAAATTCAGTGATCGAAGCAGAATTTTTCCCTCATTGGGAATACAGCCTCAGTGCAACAACCGGTGGATCGATTGTACTTCCTACATCAGGAACAATTGAGCAAGGACTTTCAACAACAATCAGCGCTCAAGTAGCCCCTGGATACTATTTTGTCGGTTGGGAAGTTGTTACTGGCGCTGCAACCTTCGGGTCCGCTACTACACTCAGTACATCAATTACCCCAAGTATAGACTGTACAGTTAGAGCCAACTTTTTAAAATTCGATATCGTTACTATACAACCCGGCATTGGTGGAACAACACTACCTCTCAACACAATTTCAATTGTTCAGGGTGGTTCTGACGTTGTAACAGCGACAGGTGACATTGGATATTATTTCTCTCACTGGGTTACTCTTTCTGGTACAATCAGCTATTCTGATAGTCTCGTATTTAATCCAACCCTTACCCCTACTGGCGACGCCACAATACAACCAGTATTTTTAGAGAGGAGCACCCTCACTCTTACTTCTGCTGGCAACGGTACACTCAACATAGCCCAACAAGTTAATCTAAAACCTTCTGATATTACACACATTGTTGCAACACCCTCTACTGATTACTCATTTAGCCATTGGAGTGTTGATAGCGGTACTGTCCACATCACTGATACTCAAGTAGCAAGCACCACAGTCTCAATAGATGATAATGCCCACCTCATTGCACACTTTGTTCTTAACCAATGGAAGTTCACCCTTAGCTCTAGTGGCGGTGGAACAGTAAATCCTGCTGGGCAGTCTCTATTAGATGCGGGAAGTTTTCACCCTATTAGTGCTACTCCCGATCCACTATACTCCTTCTGGGGTTGGCAGATAGATTCAGGGAACGCTACCTTCCAAGACCCTCTTGTTAATAGTTCAAATGGAGTTCAACTTCTCGATAGTACACTCATCACAGCTCTATTCGCACAGAAAAAAAATCTTACTATTTTAACAGATGGCAACGGCTCTGTTGCCACAAGCTCTATTGTCGCTGATAGTGCAAGTAGTGTACCCATCACAGCACACTCTACCATTCATGGTTACATTTTCTCTCATTGGACTGTTGATAGTGGTACTCTTACCGTGAACAACAACACCGATAGTATCTCAACGGTATCAGTCCATAGCGATGGCACTATCACTGCACACTTTACCCCAGTATATGCCATCTACATGAATGCAGGCGCTGGAGGAACGGTAGTCTCAGACTCTCTGTATCCTACAATTGCCGGTACTCCCTACCCTATAAGTGCCACAGCATTAAGTAACAATTATTTTTCTCACTGGACTTTAACCAGTGGCACAGCAGTTATTACAAATAGCGCCCTTGCTGCAACATCTGTTACTATTGATAATGCCAACCCAAGCAATGTATCGGTTACCGCAAACTTTGTACCTGCTGTTAGATTAACGGTGAATACATCTGCAAACGGGTCGATTACCTATCCAATTAGTGGGTTTATCAATAACATTAACCCACTTTTAAACAGCCAAACGATTACCGCTCATAGTGATAACTATTATGAATTTTCTCATTGGGAAGTTGTTTCTGGTACAGCCACTATAACTAATGCCAACGCAATCAGTACTCCCATAACAATTACTACGGATGCTGAAGTACTCGCTCATTATACACCAAGGATGTTTGATGCCAATATTCTATCAAATATCGGTGGAACGGTAACACCAGCAGGCATTCAGTCGCTTCAGGAGTATTTGGATACCATTCCAATAACTGCACAACCTGATAGCGGATACATCTTTAAAGAATGGAGTGGTACGAGTGGTTCTCATATAACTCAGTCGAACAATGCAACAACATCACTCTATATAACCAACAATACATCCGTTACTGCAACATTTGAACCCTTCTACAAAGTAGCCATACTAGTTGATTCAAATGGTACTACCTCTGATACTCTCATTGAAAACCTTTTGACAAGCAAGGACTCTCTTATTATTGCAACCCCTGATAGCGGTTATAGTTTTTCACATTGGTCCGTAGATAATGGTGCAGTTGTCCTTGCAAATAGTCAAAGTGCTACTACTAGAGTTCAACTTAATTCCGATGGTGGCATTACTGCTCATTTTGTAAAAGAGTATACCCTAACCATAGATTCTTCTTCTATTGGCCTGATTAAAGACCATAATAGTATTGATGTAGACACATTGATCGTTGGTGAAAATTTTGTTTTTAATCTCTATGCCAATGCCCTCCCTCGCTTTATATTCGAAAACTGGGAAGTAATCTTTGGCTCAATTACCATAAGTGACTCAACTCAGCTAGACCCCAACTTCTCACTTCAAAGTGATGCAGAAATTTCTCTCTCTTTTAGAGAGAAGGGCCTTTATGAGATTACCGCCTTCGACTCAACCTATACCTTTAATGTCCATGGTGACACCAACGCTCAAGAAGCTTTTGATGGCGTCTATTTTTACCTTGAAGGTACCGGTAATCCCGCTCGTGTTATTGTAGAAGAGACTACAGGATTCTGGAATAAAAAACTCATCTATTATGGTACTGATTCCACATTCTCTCTTCCTGTGAGTCAGTCAACTTTTGTATCGGGTAACTATACTGAAGAGTTTACACAATTAAATGCAGGTCAGCGTTACTACTATAAAGTTGTTCCGCAAAACATTGCTGATGTAGATAAAGACTTTACTATACGGCACCAACAAGGTGGAACCCTTGTAATAATATCACAATTTGGAACAGTTCATCCTGTCACTCTCTTTACCATGTATCCAGGTGAGTCTCAGCAACTTATTGTCAATGCCAATGATGGTTTTAACTTCGACCATTGGAGTGTTGACAGTGGAGCAATTAATTATAGTCAAGGGAATTCAACATCAACAAATATTACTATTGAAGCAACTACTCTTCCTGTAATTCTCAGAGCTCACTACACTTTAGCTCCAGGCGCTACCCCATCTCTCACTATTGGAAAACCTGATATAAGCGACCATCCAACTATTTGTGTTTCTGCCCAAGTAAAAGATACAACGAACTCCACGAGCCCCTTTTACTTTACTGGCCTCGATACTTCCAATTTTACCGTTTGGCAAGATCACAATACAAGTCCACCTTTAGTAGAAAGCAATAACATTGTAAGACCAATACATGTTACTGCAGAATTGATGGGGATTAATGTATCACTTGTTGTAGATGAAAGTGGATCAATGGGGCCTAATATGAATAACCTAATGCCTGCTGCAAAAGCAGCAGTTAATGATTTCATAGGAGGAATGGCTACCTTTGATAAAACAGGAATAGTTGGTTTCGATGGTAGCGATTCAACGACACTTCATTCTAGAATGACTTCTGACACCATTGCACTGCATCGTGCTGCTATAAATTTAGAAGCCACGGGAGGAACAGATATTATCGATGGTGCATTTGGTGGGTTAGAAAATATTAAAAATGAAGTAGGTCCTAAAACTTTGATTGTATTTAGTGATGGAGATGATTATACGAATGATCATCTCATTGAAGATGTACGTGACACTGCCTTAAAATATGACATTGCAATCTACGCCATTGGTCTAGAAAACAACATGGACTCTGAATGGAATTCTGTTTGCTCCCAAACTGGTGGCGAAGTTTGGAATAATACAAACCGAAGCCAACTCTCACTCCTCTATCAAGCTATTCGCAGTAAAGTATTAGCCCAATACAAAATATGTTACGAATCACCCGACAAAGTGTTTAATGGGGATACCAACGATGTCGCTATTGAAGTTGATATTTTTGGCAGTACCTCAAGGGATACAACATGGTGGGATGAAACGAACGAACCTCCCGTTGTAGTACTTACCGACTCTACTGCAATACTCTCAGGAAGAAACAACCCAATCTATCAAGCGATTCCTATAGAAGCAGTTGTCACCGATGATGGTATTATTGCCCATGTTGATCTCTATTATCGTGAAACAGGTAATGGGACCTATAGTTCAATCCCAATGCACCGAACAAGTGGCGATACATTTCAAGCAGTAATACCTTCAAATTCAGTAATAAGACCTGGAGTAGATTACTATATAATAGCTCGAGATAGTTATAATCTTAATGGCAAATCCCCTAAAGTACAATACCCATGGGCGACCCCACACCAACTCTGGGTTGATAATAGTGGTCCTACCATTGAAATTAATGATATTGGCTGCTATTTAAAAGGTGCTTCATCCATTACAATTTCAGGTAAAACATGGGACTCTGATGATATTGGTAAAATAGAGATCCATTACAAATACCTCGGTGACCCATTTTATATGGTAGACAGTCTTAACTGGATGACCCGTGATTCTAGTTTTAGCACCACACTCTCGACTCTTAATAAGGATAGTCTCGTCTATTATGTTTCTAGTAAAGACACCTATGGCCTTACGAGTCGCTATCCCGACACAACGGTATTAATTGCTTATCAATGTCTTGATATCGATACCACTCAAGCACTCCTACTCCCTTCTAAAGTTGCAACTGATACCTTGTTTGATGACACCACTTGGGTCTCTTTACATTCTGAAAGTGACACCCTCTATAGTGGCATAGAAATTTATTACACTACCGATACCAATCAAATACTCAGCTATAGTTCTCCCCATCTTACCAGTGGTGATTCAATTTTTATCGATTCTACTACTACTCTTACCATGATTGCAACTTACAATGGATCAAAAAGCGACACAACCCTGAGAACCTTTTATAAAAGGGCCCCTCTCTTACCACCGTGGCTCGTTAAAGCAAATGATAACCATTTCCCTGATTCATTATTTGCAGACACACTCAGACTTGTTGTTAAATCGAGAGATAGCCTTGTTCCTGGAATGACCATCTGGTATAGTACCGATACGAGTTCATCGAGAACATATACCAGCATTGACCACAATGATACTCTTATCATTAGTGATTCCACACAGTTTATTCTATTCGAGACCGCGCCTCATTCATACAATAGTGACACCGCATACTATAACTACTATACTGCTGCCGCATCTCCTGATCCATTTATGATTTTAGCTGGGGATACCATTAGAGATACCGTCTTTTTTCAGGACAGCGTCTGCTTTGCTCTAGAAAATGGACTTGACAGCACTACTATTGGCGAATCTACCGTAGCAACAACATATTTTCCACACAAAATTAACGCTGGCGACACCCTTTGTGTTAATAAGAATACATCCCTGTATGCTCAAGCATATTCAAAAGGATTTTCGCAAAGTAATATTATCAACTGGACTTTCGTGCACTATGAGAAAACACCGAAACCAACGATTGTACCAAGCCAAAAACATTTTGAAACGGTCTGGCTCGATGTCACTATTACACATCCTGATACTGCCGCTCGTATATATTATACACTTGATACAACTCTCATACTTGATAGTACTACCGGTATTCCTTATCACTATTCATTAATTGAACGTGATACCCTCAAAATTACCGAAACAACAACTGTTTCTGCTATAGCCTATATGGAAGGAAGAAAAAATTTAGTAAGTAACATCGATAGACAGACTTTCCATAAAGACTCGATCTTTACCAAAGTTTTTGTTACCGATACCACTGGAGATACTCTCGCAATATGGGATAACGGTTCACTCCTTTCAAACAAAGCACTCACAGAGTTAAACAACCAGTTTAACATTGTCGCAAATACCAATATGCCTCGTATTGATACAATGCAATGGCATTTCTCTTTCTCTGAGTCAAAAGACTCCTTAACACTTTTTAGTAGCGACCCCACAATTTCATTTGAAACCATAGAATTTTTGAGTGGCCCAAATCAAATTTATGTAAGAGAGGAGTTTATGAATAATCCAAACCTTCTCGAATCCCGTATATTTGACACACTCAATATCTGGTACCAAAACCCATTCATTGACAATGACACTATTTCCCTTTCGATCCCCATACGTCCATCACCAAGACCTTCAAAGTTAATTGTTAATGATAGCCCATTAAAAACAGAACCTGATTCACTGATTGTCCCAAGTACCGATATGTTATATGTGACTGTCTTTGATCAATTGGGCAGTCGAGATTCTACCTATGAAATCACAGTAACGACCAAACCACATATCGTATCACAAGAACCAGATACCCTTGTTACAACACTTACGCCACTTATTAATACATCAGACAAATACCGTCTAGAGAATGGAGATGAATATCACTCTACATTTGAGCTCAGCCTCCTTCAAGAGACCTACCAAGATAGTGCACTTGATTTACGCCCTGGAGACACAATTATGGTGACCTATAAAGACCCTATTGAAGGGGATTCGGTTTCAGTTTACCTTATTTATGATAGTGTCACTGAAAAAATCGGGGCAATTACCATTATTGACAAAAACCTCGATACTCTCTCCTTAGGTGCCATCATCAATGGTAGGGATGATTCGCTCAGTATTGTATTTTCTGATGACTACCTCTATAACCTACAAATGAATACAGAGGCTCTTGTCTATTCATACGATTCAATAGGAGGTTTTACCGATACACTACGCATGCACCTTTCTCTTGATCAGGATAGTTTAAACTGGAGTGCAGTTCTCCCTCTCAATAATGATCGATCTTCCGATATTAATAACAATACTCTTGATTGGTATCAAAAAAGCAGTGTGACCATTGCAGTTCCAACACATAACTCAAGGGGAGTTATTGAAGACACCCTCTATTTAAATTACACTATTGCCATACCAAATCAGACACCTACAATTACACCAAGGGATACCCTTGAAACGCGTGATTCAATTATCCGTGATACGAGAGCCATCACCCTCAGTATCACGGATCAGAGCTTCTCTCGCTTTGTTGACACCCTTACTGCAACTGTCAGCTGTATCAATTCAGGAGACATAGAAACCGGGCGCACTTTGATAGAAAGTGATTCCACAAGTGGCTTGTTTCAACTCCTATCGGTACTTCCAAAAAATGAACGTACCTTAGCTCAAAATAACGATTCGTTACAGTGTGCTATTAACGACATCATTGAGGTTACTTATGTAGATCCTATCTATGGAGATACCACAAAAAATCAGGCAGCATTTAGTGATAGTATTACTAATACTCTCTTTTTTATGAATGATTCAATAGGAATAATGGATACGCTTTATTCAGCCAATAGAGCTATTGTACCTATACGTGCCACTGCACTGAGTCCATCTCTCGATGCAATTGATTCGCTTCAAATAACAGTCACTAACGACCATGGAGATACATTACTCATATGGCTTTATGAAACGAAGATCTATTCAAGCATCTATAGTGGTGTGGTGCCATTTGAATTTACAACTGCCGTAAGTAATGTGTTGGATAGCAGTATTACTGCTCCTCTCAATTATAATTCTACAGTTAATAATGCAACTGTCACTGCTCAATTTGTAGAAGACCCATTGGTAACGGCTCACTTTACAGCTCTCTCTCTCTACAAAATATTTAATAATGCGATAATGATAGATACCGATAGAAATGGCTATGCTGATGCAATCTATCTTGACTTTAGTGGCCCTCTTGCTTTACTTCCTCTAGAGCTCACTGAATTTTTCTGGAGTTTTAATGATACTATTGCTTCATTCCCTATATTAAAAGTGAATATATCCTATAATCTCATTGATGAAGCTGTTGACTCAACGAGAGTAATTATTGACCTGAGTGATATTGAAATGGAATTGCTAGAAACCGCTCTCTGTACTCTTTCAGCACCGCATATTACACTTCCACAAAGTAATTATTTTGGTGGACGCTCTCAGAACCTTATTGATAGCGTCTCCCCTCGTATTATCTCGGTTATTAAAACGCCAAGTGAAAAAAGCAGTGAACAGAAATTAAGTGGTGGCAAAGTTAAACCTGACATGTTCGAGTTTACCTTTTCGGAAGCAATATACTTTGATCTAGCACAATCAGAGAGTATCTGGATGCAACAGTTCTCATACAGCCCTAGCTGTAATGATCACACAACTGCTCTCACCATTGAATCTGTTACTGCAACTTCTACAGAACGGAAGAGGTGGATTGTCGAAATTGATGAAAACATTCCTCTTACTCGCGGTTGTATTACCGTCAACCCAGATTCACTCCTCATTAATGATTCCCTACACAATGTTATAGGAACTTCTCCTGTACAAATTACAGGTAAAGATCGTGGAAAGCCTGCAAAAGTTAAAATGAAAAACCCAGTTGCCGGTGTTCCGGGACCTACTGCGACCTATTTTGTACCTGGTACTGATATTGAAGAAATCATTCCTGACACCCTTGCGGTACTCACCATAGTTGCAAAAGAGCGCTATGTTGCCAAAGTTAATATTTTTGATAATATGGGTAATTACATTCAGACACTAGAAACAGTTTTTGGAGATGCAGGTGAATTTGATCAGGTTGCTCGAGCAACAGAAGATGGTTCAGTTAACCACATTCTTTGGAACGAAAAAGCATCTAATGGAACATATGTAGGGTCGGGAGTCTACATTTGGATTGTCACCCTCTACTATGATTCGGGTAACGTTGATAGCTTTACAGTATTATCTGGAGTTCTCAGAAAATAATTTTGATCAAGATATCTTACAATAATTGACAACACTTCAATAAATAAGGGCTTTGACACTCACTGTGCCAAAGCCCTTATTTATTTTTATGCCGATGGATTTTTATATTTATCCATAATAGCATCACTCTGTGCCTTGAGTGCATCAAGATCGCTATTTCTGTCATAGCTAAATTCTTCTGTTTTTTCACCAGCATGAAAATACTCTTGCCTTGAAGCTTGTCGCTTGCTGATAAAATCTTGAGACTTCTCTGATGCTCCCTCTTCAGACGTCACTGTATCTCCGGTACCTTCGGCCTCTTTTGGTGCTTCAGTTTCAGCCTTCGATGGTTCGGCTACCGGATTTCTATCCGCAATAACAGCATCACTCTTTGCTCTGAGTTCGGCTAATCGAGATGCATTGGGAGATGATGGAGCTGTAGCAGTACTACTTGTTTGACTCGTTGCTGCATTTTTTGCTTCATCACTGATGTTTACCCGATAGTCTGGCGTTGATTTTTTCTCATCAGTTGCCACTTCAGGGATTTTACTTTTCCGATCTCCATTAGATTCATAGAACTGTGTTTTACGCGCTTGTTGACGCTGTGATATAATATCAATACTTGAGGTATCCATACTACTTCTCCGATCATTAATGTCCAGCAGGGCTAACCCTACACTCTTCCCATTATATTAATCGGCCATATTCTGGAAAACTTAAGTCTTTTCTGGGTTTTCAAGAAAACAAAGGGAAGAAGCCCTCCAAAGATGCAATAAGCCTAAAAGTTCTAAAGGAAATAAACTAAAACCGTATGTAACTCAAAGGTTAATACTAGAAAAGAAGTTAATCACTTTTATGTATATGAAAAAAAATCACCCTATGCCACTTGGTATGAGCATAGGGTGATTAAAAAATACCACAATAAACGTGTAGCTTAATACTGAAAAGGATTCTCAGGTCTACACAGCGCCGTACTCAGGCTCTGCACCACCCTCTTCATCATTCATTAAGCTTAACTGATAATCCATTTTGCGCGCTTCTTTAGATTCGCCCAAATTGAGGATTTCTGCACAATCTTCACAATACCCAAGGTCTTTATCAATAACAAATCGCTCATCAACAGGAATAACACCACATTTAGTACACATACGATTTTTAAGAGCACTCATGCTATTCGCATTTTCGTCTTCTAATTCACGTGCAATTCGGGAAATAAGCTCATCCATAGTTTCATCGGACTTAGAAGAGCGATTTCGACATGATTTGGTAGGAACCTCTTCCTCTTTACTCTCAATAGAATATTTCTTCTTGTTATTTCGTTCTTCTATTTCATTTAATTCTGTAAAAAAAGTAGCCCGAGACATTTTTCGGCCATCAAGAACAAATTCCAGATAGGTCTCTTTCGTAAAAAGCTTTTTAGGTTTCTGAGTCTTTTTTGACTCTTTTTCAGCCTCTCTCAAAGCTTTTTCTGCCTCTTTTGCATGCCGTTTCTCTTCTTTTTCAACATCTTTCTCTTTCTGTTTTTCTAGACGCTCTATCTCTTTCTGCTGTTTCAATTTTTCGCGTTCTTTATCTTTGGCAATGCGTTCACGTTCTTTATCTTTAGCCTGTTTATCTTTCTCACGCGCTTTCTCTTTTGCTAATTTCTCTTTTTCTTTCTGCGCCTTGATTTTGATTTTTTCTCTCTCTTTGGCTAATTTTTCACGTTCTTTTTGCTTTGCAAGTTTCTCTTTATCTGCTGCTGCTTTTGACTGAGCCTGGCTTGCTGTAGACTTTTTTGCTGCTGCTTTTTTAGTTGTTTTTACAGGTTTCCCCGCTGATTTTGAAGTATTTTTTTTAGTTGCTTTCGTACTCGCCTTTTTGCTGCTTTTTTTAACAACCTTTTTCGTTACTTTTTTGGTAACCTTTTTTGTTGCTTTCTTAGTGACTTTTTTAGCTGCTTTTTTAACAACCTTGTTGGCTACTTTCTTAGCTGCCTTTTTTACAACTTTTTTGGCAACCTTTTTTGCTGCTTTTTTCGTACTACTTTTTTTAGCTACTGCCTTTTTTACAGCCTTTTTTGCCACTTTCTTAGTTGCTTTTTTTGCTGCTTTCTTAACAGCTTTTTTAGCCACTTTTTTAGTTGCTTTTTTTGGAGACTTTTTGGTTGCTTTTTTTGTTGTTTTAGCCATAATTCCTCAGAATTGTTTTTAAACAGAGCTCCCCTATCCGACAGAAGGTTACCCAAAGTAATACAACAGAAATATACGAAAACTTCACTTTTTTTTAAAGGAGAGTTGTTCAATTTGGAGAATTAAAGGATCTCAAGTTTTAGAACCAGATTCTAGGATAATAGAGCTAAAAATGTTATCTTTGCCCCTACGAACAAGTTTTTAAAAATAAAAGCGGTAGATGAACAGCCCTACAGAAAATATCAGAAATTTTTCAATCATTGCCCATATTGATCATGGAAAGTCGACACTTGCCGACCGACTCATCGAAACAACCCAGACCGTTCAAAAAATGAACATGCAAGCGCAGCTTCTTGACGACATGGAACTCGAGCGAGAACGGGGAATTACGATTAAGTCACATGCCATTAAAATGAATTACACAAGAAATGGTACAACCTATCAGCTCAATATGATTGACACTCCAGGTCACGTTGATTTTACCTATGAAGTATCGCGGTCTTTAGCAGCGTGTGAAGGTGCAATTCTCATTGTTGACGCGACTCAAGGTATCGAAGCACAAACCCTTTCGAATCTCTACCTTGCCCTCGATAATAATCTAGAAATTCTGCCCGTCATTAATAAAATCGACCTTCCGAGTGCGATGCCCGACGAAATTGCCGAAAAAGTAGCCGATCTTATTGGGTGCGACCCTAGCGACATTCCTCAGATTTCTGCAAAGAATGGTATCGGCATCGAAACAGTATTAGATAAAATTATCGATGTTATTCCTGCACCCTCTGGCGACCCAAAGGCACCGCTTAAAGCGCTTATATTTGACTCAATCTACGATTCGTATCGTGGTGTCATCTCTTATATCCGTGTATTTGAAGGGACTATTGCTGCGAAAAAGCCATTTGTATCCATGATGACCGGTTCCGAATATATGTGTTCTGAACTCGGAACCTTTTCAATGAAAAGAGATGCACAGAAGCAGCTTTCTGCGGGAGAGGTTGGCTATATTCAAGCAAATATTAAAGATATTGGCGATGTTAAGATTGGTGACACACTTACCAACTTAGACAACCCTGCTACCGAAGCACTCACTGGATACAAAGAAATTCAACCCATGATCTTTTCTGGTATTTATCCAGTTGATCCTGATGATTATAAGGTCCTTCGAGAAGCCCTTGAAAAGTTAAAACTTAATGACGCAGCCCTCTCTTGGGAGCCTGAAACGTCTGAAGCACTTGGATTTGGCTTCAGATCTGGATTTCTTGGTCTTCTCCATATGGAAATCGTTCAAGAACGGCTTGATCGCGAATTTAATGTAAATATTATTACTACTATGCCCAATGTGGAGTACCATGTCCACATGAGAGATGGTTCAATGCTAAAAATTGAAAACCCATCAAAACTCCCTGATTCAGGTAAATATGAGTACATTGAGGAGCCGTATATCTCTGCTCAGATATTTACTCCTAAAGATTATGTGGGAACCATTATGAAGCTCTCGGAAGATAAACGCGGGAATTTTGTAAACATGGACTACATAGATGAAACTAAAGTAAATCTTAAATATGAATTCCCTCTGGGTGAAATAATGTTTGATTTTTATGATAAACTTAAATCTATATCTCAAGGCTATGCCGGTTTTGACTATGAGCCTATTGAATATAGACGGTCTGACTTAGTAAAACTCGATACGCTTCTCAATAATGAAACAGTAGATGCGTTTTCTCACATTATCCACAAAGACAAAGCCTACTATCACGGACAAGCACTCTGTACCAAATTAAAAGAGCTTATACCGCGACAACAATTTGATGTGCCGATTCAATCAGCAGTAGGTACCCGTATTATTTCTCGATCAACGGTTAAAGCATTGCGTAAAAATGTTACCGCAAAATGTTATGGGGGAGACATCTCACGTAAGAGAAAACTCCTTGAGAAACAGAAAGAGGGTAAAAAGCGTATGAAATCTGTTGGTACAGTAGAGGTACCACAGGAAGCATTTTTGGCAGTCCTTAAACTTGACGATTAATACTGGAGCATATATGTCTACTATCCAAAACTATAGAGATGAAATTGATGAAATTGAAAAACAACTTCTTACCATTCTTAATCGAAGAGCTGAGCTTGCTATAAAAATTGGTGAAATTAAACGAGTCGATGATATCCCAATATTTGACCCAATCCGCGAAGATGAAATTTTAGATAGAGTCGCTGGCAACAACCCAGGACCCCTATCAACCGAATCAATCAAAGAGATATTTTTAACTATTATTACTCATACTAGAAACCTTGAAGCCGAGCATAATTCGTGAAGAACGGGAGCAGTGAAAAAACCATAGTGATTGTAGGCCTCGGCCTACTTGGTAGTTCTATTGCCCTCAATTTAAAACATCAGAATAGTAAAAGTTCATTCTACAAGGTTATTGGTATATCTCGCGATGTCACTATTGCAAAAGCTACTGATCAAAAACTCATCGATGAAGGCTATACCTATGATCAGCTCAGTGAGTGGAAATCTAAAGCTGATCTGATAATACTCTGCACTCCCATTACTCACATAATGAACTTCATGAAAACCCTTGCAGAGGACAGTACCCCATTCAAATCTGGTGCAATCATCACTGATGTTGGCAGTACTAAAAAAGAGTTGTGTGAACTGGGGCAAAAATTATATCCTAAAAGTTCGAACAGTGCACTCTTTATAGGCAGTCACCCTATGGCAGGATCTGAAAAAACGGGAATTGATGCACAAGAGTCAACGCTCTACGAAAACAGTTACTGGATTCTCTGCCCACCATCAGCAACAGACCCTTCTGAATATAGTCTGCTTACGACTATAGTAGAAGCACTGGGGAGCCATATTGTTACCATTAATGCCGCCGAACACGATGCAGTAATGGGTCGCTTAAGTCACTCAGTACAGATTATATCAAGCGCACTTGCTCACTCCTTTGGCAACCAAACAGCGGTCTCTCAAGATTCGCTTCAGCTTGCAGGGAGAGCCTTTAGAGACATGACTCGCATAGCAGCATCAGGTTACTCAATGTGGGAGAGTATCTTTAAAACAAATAGAACCGAAACAGTTGCAGCACTTGAGGGTTTTCAGCAAAGTCTTGCTGATTTTAAAGCATGCCTCGAGTCAGATGAAATCGATAAATCAAAGCTTGAATCACTTTTTTCTCTTGGTGCAGATGTACGTTCCCATGTCTCGAACCCGGGCAAAGGGTTCTCTCATGGACTCTGTGAACTTATTGTCACTATGGAGGACCAGCCTGGCATGATTGCCTCCATAGTAACTCCTCTCAGTAGTGCAGGCATAAACATACGAGATATAGAACTACTCAAAGTACGAGAAGGCGTTGGAGGAACACTCCTTCTTGGATTTGACACCCAAAATGAAGCCACAGAGGCTCAGGAACTGTTATTAGGTAAAAACATAACCAGTAGATTGAGGTAACATGGAGATACAAAAGTCAAAAAAAATGGTCGGTACCATTTCTCTTCAAAATGATCGCGAGATGACACTCAATACCTTGATTATTGCGTCCCTCTGTAATGAAACAACAGAAATCAAAAACTTTTTCCTTCCACAATCACTCACTCCTTTTTTGACGATATTACAGAACATTGGCGTGAAAACCACATTTGTGAAAGATACTCTTATAGTTGAAGGTACTGGTATTCAACCACGTACACTCGGTGATGTTGAATTAACACTTCTTGATTCTGACTATGCAAATGCACTCCTTATTACTTATATTGGCGCCCAACACTTTGACTTTCTCCATATTGCAGGGAGTGAAATTCAAAAAGAATCTTCAAAAACGCTCATTGGGAACCTCCCCTATCTCATCATTGGAGAAGAAAATGAACGTGGGTATTTTGTTACGAAAGAGAGTGACTATATTCACCGTGATACGGTTAAGTCAACTCACTATATCCATAAAGCACAACGCATCCTTTCGGCCCTCATTAATCAGCAGTCATTGACTCTTTCGGAAAAAGCCCCCCTGAGAGACCAACTGGTCAACACCATGAAAGCATTTAATGCCCCGATTGATATTGAACGTACTGGTTTTCAGGTCTATGAAACAGAGCTTGAACGTCGTATGGCACAACTGAGTAAAGTTAAAGTGGAGAAAGAGGTTAAGACAACTCTCAAACCCGCTCAGTCACTGACACCTCGTAAAATTGAACTTTTTGGTGACCCTACCCTTGCAGCCTACTTTGCTGTTGCAGCGTTACTGATACCTGCATCTGACCTCTCAATTGAAAATGTACTCGCAAGCTCAACCCGATCAGGCGTATTTAATGCCCTCAGAAGGTTTGGTGCCAATGTTGAGATCACTAAAAAACGAGAAAAACATGGTGAGTCTTATTGTACCGTTAAGGTCAAATATTCAAAGACCTTAGTGGGCCGTAAGTTTGGCGGCGATGCCACTCCATCTTACTATGAAGAGATCCCTTTTATTGCAGTGGTAGCCTCGTTTGCTCAGGGTGAATCTATTATTAGAAACCTGCCAGAAGGCGACCCAATCATAAATAAAATTGTTACCAATTTAAGACTGGCTGGTGTTGATGTTGGGGAAATAGAAGATGGATTAGTTATCCGAGGCCGGCTTGAGTGTGATGCTTCAAATTTTGATGCCTACAACATTCCCGTTCTTGCTCTTGCCCTCCATGCTCTTGCGATTACATGCCATGGGGGATCGACCTTAATTAATGGAGAAGATGAGATACTCTCTCTCTTTCCTCATTACATGAATGATTTTTCCAAGGAGGAGCTTGATGAAGTTCAATAGTATTGGTGTTGTTGCCTATTCGAATGACCCTTTATTGGGTAAAGCTCTTGATACTATCGTATCATGGTCCAAAAAGCAGGACAATCTTCGTATTATGATACAGGAGCATATTGAGTATAGCTCTGATGATGTCGAATTAACTAAAGACGATGATATTCGTGAAGCAGATGTTATTATCTCTATTGGTGGTGATGGTACCTTTCTCACCGCAGCTCGTATTGTTGCAGGTAAAGAGACCCCCATTCTTGGTATTAATTTAGGTACCGTAGGTTTTTTGACCGATTACCCTATAACCTTTCTTGAAGATGCCCTTAAAGACCTCAAACGTAAAGAATTTAAAGTTCGTGATAGAATTATGCTTAACCTGACAATAATTGACAAGGATAAGATTCTATATTCTAACTATGCCCTTAATGAAGTCCTGCTTAAGCCAGTTAAATCCCAAATGAATAATCTCTCAGTCACTATTGATGATAAACATTTGACCGTCTACAAAGCCGATTCATTAATGATATCGACTCCTACTGGTTCAACAGCCTACAATTTGGCTGCAGGCGGCCCTATTGTCTACCCTAAGACACAGGCGCTTATAATTAATCCTATCAACCCCTCATCGTTGACCGTTCGCCCCATGATTATTCCGGCAGAATCAGAGATCACCATCACTGAAGCTAAATCAGAACCGTTACAACTTGTAATGGATGGACGTGTGACCTTTACGATGAAAAAGGGGTGTACTATCATTATAAAGAAAAGTAAATGGTGTACCCGAATAGTACGTTCACCGCAATATGGATTTATGGACGCCCTCAAAGATAAACTAGGCTGGTCGGGCCAACCCCACATCAATTAAAGGAAATGAGCAATGTTAGTAGAGCTTAAAATTAAAAACCTTGTGCTTATAGAGGAGCTCACACTCAACTTCAAAAATGGCCTTGTTGCAGTAACCGGTGAGACCGGTGCTGGTAAGTCTATTTTTCTCTCATCTCTAAAACTTCTGAGCGGTATCAAAGCAAGTAGCCAGATGATCCGCCAAGGAACTGACAAAACGACTGTTGAAGGTACCTTTAACATCAGTGACTTTCCCGAGATTAAAACCTACCTAAAAGCAATTGATATTGAAGATGATGACGAAATTATTATCCATAGAGAAATATTTGCAAACGGTAAATCAAAAGCACGGATCAATGGAACGCTTGTTAATTTGGGTGACTTGCAGAAGTTAGGGCCCCAATTGATTCAGCTTCATGGTCAAAGTGAGCAGACACTTCTCAAGGATATTAAAACTCATATAGATGTTCTTGATAATTACGGTCAACACAGTTCACTTTTAGAAAAATATAGCACTGAGTATCGGGCTGTTCAAAAAATTCAACGGAAGTTAGATGACCTCTCTGCCCAAGTCAAAAGCCTTGCGGAACAGGAAGATTTTTTAAAGTTTCAGTTTAAAGAACTCGAAGATGCTGACCTTAAAGAAAATGAAGATGTTGAGATTGAATCAATTCTGTCGGAACTGGGGAATTTTGAAGATATCAGTCGATTGAAGAATGAGTCTGAATACCTTCTTGATACCGCACAAGAGAGTATCCTTTCAAAATTAAGCTCACTACAACAGATGGTCATGAAGCTTGATGGCTTTTCTGATAACTTTAGTGAAACACCACAACTGGTACAAAGCCTCATAGAAGGTGCAGAAGAACTAAAAATAAAACTTCAGTCAGTTGATGTTACCAGTGAATACTCCCCATCCCAGATTGATACTTTTAACAGTCGTCTTTCAAAAATTCAACGTCTCCAACGAAAATTTAAAACTGATGTAGCAGGACTTATAGAACTCCGTGAAAAGAGACGTGCAGAGATTGAGTCTATTAGCAATCAAGAGATCTCATTTAAAGATCTTGAGTTTGAAATTATAGAGAAAAAGAAAGTACTGACTGCACTTGCACTTAAAATTTCTAACGCTCGGAAAAAATCTGCCAAAATACTGGATTCAGAGATCCAAGGTAATCTCAATAGCCTTGGCATGGAAGGCGCGACCTTCTTAACACAAATTATCGACAGTGAAAGCTTTGGCCCTCATGGTAAAGATAGTGTAGAATTTTATATTTCACCCAATGTTGGTGAAGGTGCAAAACCACTAAAATCGACTTTGAGCGGTGGTGAGCTTTCACGATTTATGCTCAGCTTAAAATCGGCACTTGCCCAACGCGATAAAGTACCCGTACTCGTCTTTGATGAAGTTGATAGTGGTATCGGGGGGAATATTGCTCACAATATTGCTGAATGCCTTAATACCCTTGGTCTCTATCATCAAGTATTTGCCATAACACACCTCCATCAGATTGCCGGTAAAGCGCGCCATCAGATCCAGGTTAAAAAACAGACTATTGATAGCAGAACACATACAACAGTTGTTACATTAACGAAAGAAGAACGCATCGAAGAGATTGCACGCATGATGGGGGGGCAAGATTCCGAAGCAATTCGTGGTCATGCTGAAGAACTCATTGAAAAAGCGGTGTAATTAAATAGGTTTGTCCCATGAATGATACACACTTGAAACCCAAACGTCTTAAGGGACGCATCTGGTGGATTACTCGCCTCACCCTGTTCCTTCCTATTCTCTATTTTATCTCAATGGGTCAACGCTGGGAGGCTTTTGCTGGCCTTATGATTATGCTTGGCATGGGGTATTACTCAGCTTTTCAATTGAAATATGGTGAGATTGAAAAGCCCTATTACAAATTGTGGCTCAATATAATTGAAGCCTTTCTCTCTGTAGGAGTTCTCAGTTATATCCTCTTTATCTACCTCAAAGACCCCGAAAAAATGATTCCCGGGTTTCTCATTGGTGGTATTTCACTCTTAGTAGTTCGCATTATAAGTTTCACCATATTTACTATTGCTCTCATTCGTGAGAATAAACCACTCCACAATTCCCGTTTTTGGTCAAAAGTCTGCAAACTCTCTATCATTGCAACAACAAGTGTCTACGTACTGGATATCGATAATTTTAAAGAGATCGCCATGGGGCTCACCATATTGCTCCTTCTTGCCTCGTCTCTTGCCTACCTGTATGGCTATTATCGCGACCCTGATCATAGAAAACCCCTCAGTATAGCCTCTCAAATTACCGTAAGTCGCATTGTACTCACTCCTGTATTTATCCCCGTATTTTTCTACGACAACAACTTTAATTTTGAAGACAACAACAGTGTTTTTAAATGGCTTGCTCTTCTCATGGTCATAGTCTTCATGGCTACAGACTTTTTGGACGGGTATATAGCTCGGAAAATGAATGAGGTATCAACCTTAGGCAAATACCTCGACCCTTTCTCTGACAAGATATCAAATATGACCATCTTTATGTGTTTCATGGTGTCGGGATATGCTTCTGTTTGGATGATTGCCCTCATATATTTTAGAGAGGCGAGTGTAGAAACACTGAGAACACTTGCAGCCAACGAAGGTATCGTCATTTCAGCACGTCGCAGTGGCAAATGGAAAACAGCAATTCAAGGTGCTGGTGTCATGTGGATTCTTATTGGTGCCTTAGATATTGTACACACGTCAGTCCCTAATTGGTCTACCATTTGGAACTATTACCCCTATGCAATTATGTCAGTCATCACCATCGTGACTATGCTTTCGGGGATAGACTATTTTGTATCAAATAAAGCAGTCTTAAAGAAGTACCTTTAGCGGTCAACTATGGAAGCTTTAGGACGACATAGTATCGTAGAATTTTACGACTGCACCTTTGAAGCGCTCTGTGATCATGCCGTTTTAGAGCAACAAATGGTTACAGCTGCAGAAAAGAGTGGCGCTACCGTAGTGAGCAGTAATTTCCACACATTTAACCCTTATGGGGTCAGCGGGGTTGTTGTAATTGCAGAATCCCACCTTACCATACATACATGGCCCGAGCACAATTATGCCGCTGTAGACATCTTTACCTGTGGCTCAACCCTTGAAGCAAGTCATGCTATTGATTATTTGACATCAGTACTGGGGAGTAGTCGAGTAACGACTGAGGAGCTCAAACGCGGTATTGCATTAGGCGTTGCTCAGCACCCATAACACTCTGGTTTCACTCCCCTTGGGCGATTACGAGCAGTGCATCAGGGTCAACACTCTGGCCAAGAGCAGCTTCAAATTCACCATCCCAATATTCAATCGTTATGGTTTTTGATTCAGAATCATCAGAAAAATTCCAATAGTTATGTTCTTCACTCGTAAGTGACATCCCTCGAAAGAAGTTTGCACACCCATACTCTTCGAAAAAGTATTCAGTGTCATCAAAAAAGAAGCTCCCACTTTCGTTCTCTATAAAACGATCAAGGTCTTTAGAAACAACATTGAGTTCGCGCATAGTAGGGAACTGTGTATAATGAGTCATAGATATCTCGTCATCCTCATCCCACTCTAAAAAAGAGTTTTGGGCAGTAACAAGACTTTTCAGTTTGAGCTCATACCACTCATCACCACCATCAGCATATCCATTTTTTTCGGTTACCAAATAAAAGTGCTTATTAAGAGTAATAGTATCCCCCTCTTTAACCACTTTAACAGACAATCGAGGACGTTCACTAGGGAGAACCACACCATTGATGGTGCGGATATCAGAGATGAGCTTTTTGACTGTTTTTCTTTTCATATCATTACTCGTTTGAGTCATTACTCAATTGTGGCGATGTGGTTGTGTTGTGGAGGGCTTTTTGACGTACAGAAAGGTCACTCGAAAGTGTATTCAGTGTTTTAATTCCCTCTTTCGCTTTGGTGATTCCTTCACTCTTAATCTGATCGAGCTCATCCATACTGGTTACAAGATCATCATACGCCTGCTTCACTTTATCGAGATTGAGTACTGGATCTTGATACAGTGCCCCGATTTCTCGAGTATTCTGTTTTATACTTGCAGCATTAGCCGCAAGAAGATCTGATGCATATTCTTGCGTCGCTTTTGTTGCCTCGAGTGCTTTTTTCTGCTGAACGAGTGCAGCCTGAATACTTAAACCTACGGTAAGAAGGTTTGTCGTAACTGTTAAGGTTCGGGTAATTGATTGTGCAAGCATTTTGTTATTTGCAACAGTCATATCGATACTCGTAAAAAACTGTAGATTTACCTGTTCGATAGTACGAAGGTCTTGTGTTCTGATAGCTGCGGCATTAAGAAGATTTTGCAGCAGTCCTTTTTGGGACGGTTCAGTTATTTCGGTAAGATACGACTCAGTTTTTTCAACAAAGAGTTCTCCTAAAGCCGCCTTCTCCTTTATACGTCCCTGTTGTACCTCTAGTTGATCATAAATTTGCGTAAGATCAATATTATCGCGTTCAAGTTGCTCTTGACCATTACGAAGACCACCTACAATAACATCAATCTGATGCTGTACCGTTTCGTATTTTACTGCAATCTGTTTGAGGGCTTTACCTACAACGGGAGTCTTGCCAAGGAGCCGACCAAAAAAACCTGGTTGTCCAAGTTTATGGGGGTTTAATTCATCCAGTTTATTTCTTAGATCCATGAGTCCTTTAGGGATTGCAGCGCTATCGCCATCAACCTCTTTAAGGAGTGTGCCTACACGCCCTTTAAGGAGTTCCATTTTACGAGATGACTCTTGCTGCTCTTCCATTCCAAGGTTATCAATATTCTCTTGAACGGCTTTCTCTTCACCCTTCTGGATACGCTCTATGAGTGCATCAACCTCTTGTTGAATCTTTTCATTACTTTGTGGAACCAGTTCGTTTGCATCTGTTGTCATAGTTACCTCTTATTACCGGAAGCCACCGGTTTAGCCAAAATATTTCTGTTTTAAAAAGATCGCTTCAGTATCAAAAGCGGCTTTATCATTTTCGTTCATTAATCCATTAATCTTTGCTAACTCTTTTTCTAGCCCAGAGAGAGCAGATAAAAAACTCTCAACGGTCGACTCTTTTTCGGAACCCGAGAGAGCACAATATTTCTCAACAAGACCCATAAGGTGGTCATTCGCAATTTTTTCTACAACCCACGTAATCTCGGTAGAGGGGTGATCGTCGTGGAGACGAGGCAGACTTTCTACCAGTGAATCTATCAGCCTTTCAACTGCAGTAATCACCTCAGAAGGCACACCATAGGTTGTGCGGATAGCAAGATTAACGATACTCAGCCGCTGAAAGACCGGTATCAAAGTGTCGCTCTGGCCTTCCTTTTTTGGAATCCTGCTCTTCCCTCTTTTCCGTTTATCTCTATTGAGATAATAGAGCAGACCTGAGGCCGCTAACAGCAGAAATATAAGAATATATTTATTTGACATAACAACTCACCAATGGAAGGTTACTGAACAATGTACAAAAATTCATAAATTGACACCTCTATAATTATAAGGCCAATTTGATTAACAGTACCGAAAACCCAATGAGGAGTACCCCTTCAATAATTGCAGATCCCCAGTTGTGATCTTCGCTAATCTCACGGTTCATGAGGCACCCAGGCAGCATCACTTTATCTATCATATAGCGAACAGTGACGAGTAAGAACATAGAGAGTACAACCCACGCAATAAGGACAACGAGTGAGTCGGTATACGTAATACCTGCCCCCGTTAAAATACCCACTGCGATAAGATTAAGCCCAAAAGCAACTCCTGCTGAGGCATTGTCTTTTTCAATCTCTTTATGGAGGTCATAGGGGGTTATCAGTTGATAGAGTTCACCATAGAGGAAAAAGACCCCTTGTCCGATAATTGAGTAAAGAACGGTTCCAAAGATATCATAGCCAATACTCTCTGACTCGCCAGAGACCACTGCTTTAATAATAAAGCCAACGCCGACAAGACAGCCAAACTCAACTGCTCCAGTACCAACATTACGATCAGTTACGAGCTCTTTATTGGTCGAAAACTTTCTTAAGAGAATTTTGTCGTTCATAAAACGCGCCATATTTAAAAGAAAAATTCCCACAACACCCCATATCAGTGTCATAAGAACATCTTGATAGATATTCACTTCACGAGTAGTCTCGGTAGAAAATACGCCAATGATAATCAACATGAGCGCAAAAAGATACCCGGCAAAGGAGAGTGCAATTGCTTTGTTATCTTCGGTTGTTAACTGGTGATCTAATGCAAACGGTACCGTTTTATTAAACGCAAATTTACCCAAGGCAAGAATAACCACCGCGAGCAAAAGGTAAATCGCTGCCTCTGAATGGAGAAGAAAGGAGAGATCGGTTAAGTCGGTTAAGTCGGTTAATTGCGCTATAATTGATTCTATATTCACTGTTATTTACCCCCGAAAAAGCCACCACTTCTACCAAAGCCAGAGCTTCGTACAGAGCGATTTGATTTACCGAAAAAACTACTGGTTGATTTTTTCTTATATCCTGTTGTACGTTTTACCTGTTTGGAAGGAAAGCGTTTTTGATAATCCATCTGTTTACGAGATGGGTTTTTCATAGGTGCACGTACTTTAGACGCGCTTCTCGATGCATTGGGTGACTTCATAGTACTCTGACGAGCCTGAGAGCCTTTATTAAAATTTGAACCATTAGTACGACGCGAGGTGTACCGACCATAATCTGAATATGAACGAGTACGATATCCACCTCCATAGTATGAGGGGTATGCTCCAAAACCAAAAGGCGATGCATAAAAAGGGCGACGTCCAAAGGCCCAACTTAAAAAGAGATAGTCTGTAATACCAAAGCGAGATTGATAGTAGTGGTTGTGCCCATACATCTGCTGGTTACCCCGCACAGCAACTTCGGCCTGTTGTTCACCCGCTTGCTTTACTTCTATGGTTGCAACTTCTTGCACATCATCTTTTTCAACTTCTACCGTAAGAGAGTATCCCTTTTCGGCTGCCGAGCCAAATTCCGTAACGTTAATATAATCGACAACACCATCTTCGTTGAGGTCGAGGTTATTAACGCCTGTAGTTTTGGAATTCAGAAGACGTTCTAAGTCAGCGCCATCTTTTGCCTCTTTGAGTAAGCTCCCCACAGTTTTAAGGTCAAGCCCTTTTTCGGCAGTAACTTTTGTCTGTACATTGACATTATAATTTGAAGTGCTCCCCTTTTCTCCTGAAGAAAAAAGTTGCCACACCACTATGGCAATAAAACCAATGAGAAAGACCTTTAAATATTTTTCGCTCATACAATTTCCTTTTTTGGGCAGCACCAATTAGTAGTGTCTCTGCCAACCTTCTAAATAATAGTCATAAACAACAGGTGTTGTCAGTGTATTGACCCCATTGTATTGTGATTTCAACTGATCTTTACCAAACATAAAGTTTTTCTGAATTACGGCCCCATTTATATAACGCGTTTCAACCTCTTGAGGTATCACTGGAACTTGTTTAAATCGTGTATCACGATAGGCTTTGGTCACTGTTTGCGGATGCCCCCCGATCCACCACCCCCATTCTCCAAAGGTCGGTACATTATCGTGATAGGGAAAAGCCGACAAACCAACATGACGCATGGTTCTCCCTATTGCCAGGTAGGCCTCTTTGGCAAATACTGGTGACGATGACTGTTGTACAAATACTCCGGTAATAGCGAGTTTTTTCTTAAGACGTTCATAAAAAAGTGTGGAATAAAGTTTTGCGAGTTCTGGAGCATTGGGATCTGGAAAATCGATAAGTATCACATCAAATACCCCTGAAGCTTGTTCTAAAAAGTTAGCCGCATCGATATTAATTACCTGAACTGATGCTACCGGCTCTGATTCTGCGGTGTATCCTTTCAGCTTGTTTGCGGCAACGATAGTCTGTTTTCCCGATGGAATGAGTGTTCCATTCTGGAGCAATGTAACTTTTGCGTTACGTAAACTTCCTCGATTCATACTACTCAGTTCTGGAATACTCTGGGCTATTTCGGTCATTTTGGGGTCGAGATCACAGAGAACCACCTCTTCTACATCAGAGTATTTAAGAACCTCACGGAGAGCAAGACCATCTCCCCCACCTAAAATAAGTACTCTTTTTCGACTTCCAGACAACGCCATCGCCGGATGCACCAAATTTTCATGATAGATGTGCTCATCAAAGCTATTAAACTGAAGGTGCCCATTTATATAGAGTGAAATGTCGTGAGCTCGAGAATCGGTCATTACAATGTGTTGATATTGAGTGGTTTCTGAAAAGATGATGGTATCTTTATAAAGATACTGTTCTGCATCTATGGACCACTCTTTAGCATTCAGCAGGCCCCAGAAAAGTCCACACACTATTAGGGCAATTAAGATTGATAAATACCCGAGATATTTGAGATATTTTCTAAAATATATCAAAGCAACAATGGTTGCCGCTGCATTAATAAGCCCAAGAACAAAGGCCATCTCAACCAATGTAAAATAATGAGGGAGGAGATAGACCCACACAATGGCACCACAGAGTGACCCAAGGTAGTCCATCTTAAGTATGCTCCCGATATTGAATTTTAGCTCTTTAATATAATTGGTATTGATACGAGCAAGAAGTGGAATTTCGAATCCTATAAGTAAGCCGATTGAGGCAATAAAAAAATACTGGACAAGAACATAGTGCGTTGGGTATTGACCATAGGTGACGATCATCGCAATGGGTGCAATGGCACCGCAGATACTCAGGAGCATTTCGGCAAGGAGGTATTTGTCAAAAAGATTATTGTCTTTAATATACTTTTGTAAGTCTGAACCAATACCCATGAAAAACATCATGGTGGCGATAATAATGGCCCACTGCTTAACTGAGTTACCTAGAAGATCTGATGCGATTTTTGAAATCGTATATTCATAAGCCAGACCACATCCCCCCATGATAAACATGGTAAGATAGATGATATAACTCGGCATATTCTTTGAATGTAAAATACCCACTGCTCCTGTTTATGAATACTTCACAAAGTAATAAACTCTCTCTTGAGAGAGAAGAGGCCTAAAGCGATGATTTTAAGATATACATGGTTTAAAAAGTTAAGAATAAGTGGTTAATCATCCATATGTTTGATTTCAGCAACAAATTCATTGGCGTCTTTAAACTCCCGATAGACACTCGCATACCGAACATAAGCCACTGAATCAAGAGCTTTAAGCTGTTTCATTACTTCTTCACCAATCATCTCGGATGGCGCTTCTTGGTTTGCAACTGAAGTGAGGACTTCACGAACATTATCGACGGATTTATCAATCTGATCCATAGAAACCTGACGTTTTGCACAGGCGATCATAAAACTGTTGACCAATTTTTGACGATCAAATGGAATTCGACTTCCATCACGTTTTTTCACAACAAGGGGTACAGACTCTACATATTCATAAGTGGTAAAGCGCTTACCGCACTCAAGGCACTCACGGCGTCTGCGGATTGAATCCCCGCTTGAGCGTGAATCTACCACTTTGTCATGTTCATGTTTGCAGAATGGACATTTCATTCCGAACCTCGTCTATATAGGGTATATGTGTAAGTAATAATACACAATATACTAGGTGTGCACAAGCAAATTTCTCAAATTAACCTCAAATCATGAGTTTAAACAAAGTTACACCTTTTTAATGAAGCCCGCACTTCAATTATCAGCGCTTAGGGCCACAATAAATATATTTAGGACGCATAATGGGTAATCCTTTCCCCTCTCGCGCAATTGTTCGTTCATATACAATTTGAGCAGCAATACCGACACACCGTGACATGCCAAATAGAACCGTATAGTAATTTTCATCCCTGAGGCCACAAGCAGTTAGAACCGAACCCGATACTGCGTCTACATTGGGATAGGGGTCTGCAACTTTGGGCTGTTTTTCTAAAAACTCAACGGCCACATCTTTGAGTGCGCGCGCCATACGGTAGTGTTTATCATGCAGGGCAACTCGATCGCCTATTTCGTAAAGCACTGTTGCACGAGGGTCCTGTTTTCTGAGTACTGCATGTCCAAACCCATACACTTTACCACCTGCATTAAAGTGTTCCTCGATAAACCGATAGAGTTGATCGTGGTCTTCTGGCTCCGGTACTTTATCCAGTACCATCTTAATGAAGTTGAGACACTCTTGATTTGCCATTCCATGGAGCGGACCTGCAAGAGCACACATTGCTGATATGAGTGACCCATAAACATCCTCCTGACCCGATGCAACTGCCTTACCCACAAGGGTGGATAAATTCCCACCCCCATGATCAAAGTGGAGTACATTAAATACTCGCATGAGCTCGGGGAGTGCATCAGTACCTTCGGGGGCCCCCAGCATATGGGCAAAGTTCTCCATATAGCCACGCTCTGGCTCCGAGGGTATAAGGTCACCCCATCCTGATCGCAGCCTAAATATTGCCGCCACCACTTCGGGTAGCTGCGCTATTAAGTTCATACTATCTTCATAGTAATCTTTTGTTGCGGTAAATATATCGAGGGCATTAAGGCCTGCAGTGAGCCACTGCATTGGGTGGGCCTCTTTTGGTGTTGTAGCAAGATAGTCTAATACCTCTTTTTTAACGACTGCCCGATCTTGAAGCTCTTTCTTAAATGCTTCATAAGCAGAAGGGTGTGGAAATTCCAAATTAAACAGAAGATAGATTACCTCCTCTGGGTCGCGATAGGCAACGTCACTAATAGGGTACCCAGCATAATGTACCCCTTTATCGGGATTAACAAAACTACTTTGGCAATAGCCCACTGGCACCTTACGTAAACCTGACA
>JAOPTW010000011.1:0-127290 GCA_051532035.1 Fibrobacterales bacterium
CAGATTAAAAAGATTACTGAGGGGAGTGGCATGTTTCAAAGGGTTCAGGTGATCTATGTCGACCTTCTAAAAGTGGCTCTCAAAAATCCTATTAAAATTTTAATGGCTGCCGCTGTAATTTGGGTATTGGGTATTATGGCTTTTGTTACGCTCGGCAAAGAGCCGGTCTTTTTTCCAAGTGTAGATCCGCAAGCAGGTATCATTAACTTAGAGACACCTCAAGGTACACCTCTTGAGTTAACTGATGCAGAAATTAAGCAGATTGAAAAAGTGGTGAAGCGTACACCTGCCTCAATAGACAATTACCAGTCTACAATTGGAAACTTAGGTGGTGGGATGGGGGCAAACACCCCTGAATCTCATAAGTCCAATATTCGTTTAGGGTTCACGAGTTACCTTGAAAGAGAAATCCCCAGTGCAACAACGCTCCTTGACCTTAAAGATTCTCTTTCTGATTATATTGGTGCTAACATTAAAGTGACCCAAGTAGAGGATGGACCTCCCCAAGGGCACCCCATAAGTTACGAAATAAATGGTCCAGAGTACTCAAAATTTCAAACGTATGTAGATGCAGTCATGGCAATTCTTATTGAGTATAAAGAATTTAAGTTGGTAGATAATGATTTTGAAATTGGTAAACCAGAGCTTAATGTCTCAATTGATAGAGAAAAAGCAGTACTTCTTGGGGTTCGTACCAATCAAATCGCATCTACTATTAGAAACGCAATCAACGGAGGCATCATCTCAACATTTAGATCTGATGAAGATGAGTATGATGTGGTGATTCGCTACAAGGATATGTTCCGTCATACTATACAGGATTTGATTAACCTCGAAATTGTTCATGAAGGTAAACGGATTCCGGTAAGTTCTGTTGCGACTATTAAGCGTCAAGCAGGGCCAGGAGTTATTAAGAGAAAAGACCTTAAAAGAACCGTTGAGATTTGGGCTGATTTTAAAGAAGGGGTAGAAAATAAGGAATTAATTAAAGCTGAAATTGCGGATCGCATCAATAGTATCGAAGTGGCACATAATTACTTTGTTGGTATTGGAGAAGGAGTTAAGGTTCAAGAAGAAGCGACTGCCTTTTTAATGAAAGCCTTTTTAATTGCCATCATGCTTATTATGATGGTACTTATCTTGCAATTCAATTCCCTCACACAGCCTCTTATTATATTGGTTTCAGTAATACTCTCTATTAGTGGTGTTATGTGGGGATTTGCGCTCTTTGGCCAGACCTTCTCAATCATTACCTCGGGTATTGGTATCATCAGCCTAGCGGGGGTTGTGGTGAATAATGCCATTGTACTTATTGATTACACTAATGTCCTTATTAAACATGAACTTATGGCGCCCTCGGCGGCTCTTATTGAGGCGGGTAAAACGCGACTCCGTCCCGTACTTCTTACGGCTATTACCACAGTGGTAGGCCTTCTTCCCATGGCATTTGGAGTGAGTTTTGACTTTCACTCATTTTCGATTCAGTGGGATTCAGAGTCGTCACAGTGGTGGTCTGCCATGGCATGGGCTATTATATATGGATTAACCTTTGCAACAGTGCTCACATTGATTGTAGTTCCCGTTCTTTTAGAGCTCGACTATAAGTTGTTTGACCGTGAAAAGGTTGTTACTCCAGATAAAGAAGAGTAAATTTAAAAATAATTAGGTTTTCTTTTTAAAAGTTCATAATCGATACAGGCCCTGTTTTATTAGACAGGGCCTTTATTATTTTTAGCCAAATTTAATCAGAATCTCTTAAACGGTATGTAGGTGGTGTGTTTTGAGCTTACTTAAAATGGTTAATTTAGCGCTTATCAATAGTTACTTTAAGTTTAACTTCAATTTTTTAAGTGCAAAGTGTTTAAAGATGTGATATACTCCCGATATACGTCAAAGGATCATAACTTGATGAATAGTAACAGGTTAAGAATACTTGCCTGTGAAATAGAAGAACGGTGCTAAAGCACCCAAGGGAGTAAAAGATGAAACAGAAACTTAAAGAAGTTATAGCGGCACATGCAGTAGAGCTTGAAAATGGCATTGCATCAGTCCCTATAGATTCCTTTGAGTTGATCATCGATGAGATTTTATCTCAAGCAGGTGATTACATTCTCGATTCACTCGAATAAGCTATTTAGTCGCTATTCTTTTCTACTTAAAATATCAGTTTACTGTTGCTCAATACATGGTATTCACATTACTCATAAAGAACGTTGAACCATTCCTTATTACATAATATTTCATTTTGAAGGGAAAAGAAAAACCCGACCCAAAAGATTTAGAAGCTTTACGGATCGGGTTCTCGACACAATGAATTCGCATTCATGATAGTGTTACTATATCATTAATATTTGACTAGTGCACTGTTTTTAAATGGGTTAGTCTATTTTGTTAAAACCCGACTCACTGATATGGTTGTTGTAAGGCTATATGATTCAGATGGTTACCTTGATTATCTATTTGGTGTTTGCGGGTGCTTTTTAAACAGAATGCCAATACAAAAAGGAATAAAGCTATATTTGATATCATTGCCCCCAATTTAAATTATCTGAGGATTAGCCTTTGACTACTAAAATAAAGCTCTTATCATCCAATGATTCACTGCCACTTACCTGTTCACGCACGGGAACATGTTGCCATGGTAAAGCAGTCTGGATTAACCCTTGGGAGCTTGCTCGTCTAGCAAAAGCCAAAGAAGTCTCAGCTCGGGAATTTAGAGATGAATATTGTGAATTCGGTGGAATACGGCTTAAATTTGACGGTGAAGCAGGCTGGAAAGAGCTCAATGCGTGTAGTCAATATGTTCAAGATAAGGGGTGTAGCGTCCATGTGGGGAGGCCGTTAGCCTGTCGACTGTATCCTCTTGGTCGTCAACGTAAAGGTGATACAACGCACTATATGCACGAAGGCACTCAGTTTCCCTGTCTCGAAGGGTGTCCAGAAGTGGTAGAACTCCCTAAACTCACTGTAGGTGAGTACATTATAGGCCAAGAAGCTGGTCTCTGTGAATCGGCACAAGATGCGTATCTCGATCTCATGCAGCAGCTCGCTGATGGTGCATTTGCATTGTTGATTGATACAGGTCTTGCGGCGACAGGAGATAGAGATACCCTCACTGCATGGCGTTCAATGGGGGAAGTTGCTCCTGACGTTCTCGAAAATGAACTCGGACAAGAGTGGATTGACAGACTGGTATTACCAAACCTCGATTGTTCTTTAGAAAGCCCACTTCAGTTTTGTAATCAGCACTATGATGCACTTCAAGAGGCAGCACAAAATGCCTTTGGTGAACTCGCAATAGCTGAAGAGATGAAGGATGCCTCTATTATTATGATGGGCCTCGCCCTTCACTTAGGGCGCAGTTTAGGTGCACAGCCCAAGGATCTTTCTGAACACTGGATTGCAACGGCAAAAGAGCATGGAGCCTCTGAGTAATTCCTTATTCAGAAATTAAATACTCATCTTTAGTCCAGTATCTAGACGCAGATTATGGCGCTCTTTGAGTATCTTGGTCTAAAATTACACCCCTATATATTCATTTTCGTAAGGCTATCAATTTAAGTTTGCGTTATCCGAATTTGAATATATACTCTATATCGGGGTAGGATTTCCTGTAGTGTATGGCGTCAAGAATGGCGCTTATTGTATATGGATATCTAATGAGGGGATAGTATGAAATTAGGGCTCGTGGGTCATAATTCACAAGAAATAGCAATTTTCAAGAAAGTATTTTCACAAAAGGGCTTTAGTGTTTCAGTGGTAAACCCTGTTTCGCAAAGCTATCTTGATTTGGTCAAAATCGAGCCAGAAATTATGTTTATGGAGATTCCTACCAATTATGCAGAAGAGCTGTGTCTCCTCAAGCGGATGCAAAATAACAAGAAATTTCATCACTGCCATATGTTTACTTTTGGTACTGAAGACGTACAAACGGTTATGAAACGGTTCAGTCCTTATGGGGTAGTAGCTCATATTCGACGACCGCTAAAGATTCAAAATGTCTTTGAGGCTATGTTGGAGCATATTGGTGAGGAAGCTGAGAAGTACTTTAAAGAAGGTATTCCCTTGGCGGAGCCAGTGTCAGACTCGGGGCTAGGCCCAGAGTTAGAGCCGGAACGAGTGTCAGGGGCAGTGTCAGAGCCGGAACTGTCTGGATCAGTATCAGTATCAGGGCCGGAGTCAGAGTCTGACCCGGCACTTATGATTGAGGAATTCATGAACTCATCTATATAAACCGTATCTGAAACATAAGAGCAGGTATTAGCACATTTCGTGAGGGAATTATTGTTTTTCATAACAGTTTTAGAGTTTTACATAAAGATCTTCTCTTGTTTACTACCTTTGCCAGTTCACACTCATCTCCTGAGAAAGGATCGCTATGACCAACAATGATATTATTCGCCGTGTTCGCTACATATTTGACTATAGTGATGATAAGATGATGAAAATATTTAATCTTGCCGAAGCTCCTGCAACACGTGAGCAGATCAGTAGTTGGTTAAAGAAAGATGAAGATGAAGGGTTTGCGCCTCTAAATGACAAACAACTCGCACTCTTTTTAAATGGTTTGATTATTTTGAGAAGAGGGAAAAAAGAGGGAGCTTCTCCGAAGCCCGAAAAGAAACTCACTAACAATGGTGTGCTGAGAAAACTTAAGATCGCCCTGGATCTTAAGGCAGAAGATATAATTGAACTCTTGGAACAGGTTGATTTTAAATTTAGTAAATCGGAGTTAAGTGCATTCTTCCGTAAACCAGATCACAGACACTATAAAGAGTGTAAAGATCAGGTGTTACGCAATTTACTTCTTGGTATTCAAGGCAAATTTCGTGGGCTTCCTGATTCAGATTATGTGAAACCAGTTGAAGAAAAGATTGTGGAAGTAGCAGAAAAAAAGAGTGAAACTCCCATAGATACTCCAGCTGAAGCCTCCCCTGAGAAGAAAGAAGAAGGAGTAAGTGAGGTCTCTCCCAGAAAAACATCTAATAGTGGGTTTGTTCGTAAGGCCAAACCACAATAAGACTTACGAGACACCTCTAAATTTCTTATGATTAAAAACGAAATTAAAGCTTTTGATAGTCATGCAAAAGAGTACACCGACCGTTTGGGTGATATTTGGCTTTATGATCAACATATTAATGCATTTGTAGAGACTCTTCTACCAGGTGCACGGATTGTAGATTTAGCGTGTGGGCCCTGTCGAATTTCACAATATATGTATGATACTCGTAATGACCTTCGGTTTCACTGTATTGATATTTCACCAAAAATGATCGAGATTGCACAACAGAAGCTGCCTAAAGAGTGTGCTACTTTTGCATTATCAGATATAAAAGAAGTAACGTTTACCTCTCAGTACGATGGGGTGATGTGCTCGTTTGGCTTCCCCTTTTTAAATCTCACTGAGATTGATCACTTGCTCAGAAAAGTATCGCTCGCACTCCATGTCGATGGGAGTGTCTATATCTCGACCATGCAGGGAGATACTGAAGGATTTGAGTCAACGAGCTTTAGTGGAGATACTCAAGTCTATTTTATCTACCATCAAAAGAATGACCTCGATGTGCTCTTTAAAAAACATGGCTTCTCAATAGAGTATTATCGAGAACAGGTATTTCCTCAAGACCATTCAGATGATTTAACTGATATGATCTATATATTAAAGAAAGATTGATCTTCTCTGCTTTTAACAGAGCGCTTCCGTAACGTTTTTTTAGAGGTGCCTATGGGTTAATTTCCTAGCTTTGATATCTACTAAAATATTCCGGTTTAATTATCTTGGAAAGCTATGGCCAGTGAAGAGAGTGATCAACCACACTTAAAAATAATATTAACAGCCCTACTTATGGCTCTTCTGTTGGCGTCACTTGATAATACTATAGTCGCAACAGCTCTTGGCGCTATAGTGGCAGATTTGGGTGAGATCGAAAAATTCACTTGGGTCACTTCTTTCTACATGATTGCCGGAATGCCCAGCATGCTCATATTTGGGAAGCTTTCAGACATGTACGGCCGAAAGCGGTTCTTTCTCACAGGTCTCGGAGTGTTTCTTGTCAGTTCAGTTCTGTGTGGTACTGCAGATTCAATGGTAGAGCTGAGTCTGTATCGCGCCTTACAAGGGGTTGGTGGGGGAGCGCTCCTTCCCATATCATTCACCATTATTTTTGACTGTTATCCGCCCGAAAAAAGGGGAAAAATCATGGCGCTTTTTGGGCTTGTATTTGGCTTGTCGAGTCTTATTGGGCCAATTATTGGGGCCTATTTACCACAATATGTGGGCTGGGAGTGGATCTTCTATATAAATCTTCCCATTGGGGTGATTGGCGGTGGACTGCTGATAGTCTTTTATAATGAGAGTCATGAGCGCCAAGAGCAAAAAATTGATTGGCTTGGCGTCTTATTTGTCGTTCTTACGATATGTTCTGTTATGACCCTCCTCCTTTTCGGAGGGAGTGCCTTTAAATGGCATTCGGGAGAAACCTATCTCTTAGTAGGAGCCTCCTTTGTATTTGCCGCCCTTCTTTGGCTGGTCGAGAAAAAAGCGGACTCACCAGTTATACCAATACATCTCTTTTCGAGTAGACTCTTTAGTGGCTCACAGTTGGCGAGTTTCTTTTATGGTATGCTTTTTATTGCGTTACTCATATACACACCACTTTTTTTGCAAGGAGTGCTTCTTCTCCCTCTCTCTTCGGCTGGTATGGTTCTCATGCCGATGATGCTCGGTGTAGTGGTAGGGGCTCAAATTGCAGGCCATCTTTTGAATCGCTTCTCTTTTAGAAATATTTTGCTCTGCTCAATCGGGCTGGTATTGGGGACTCTTCTCGCAACACCTTGGGCCTTCGAGTCTCAGTCACAATCATTAATAATGATTTTTATGGCGTTTTTTGGTGCAGCAGTGGGGGCCAATTTTTCGACACTCAACATGAGTGCCACACATGGAGTTGGCTATACAAGTCGGGGGAGTGCAAACTCTTCGGTTATTTTTTTTAGACAGATGGGTATGGCTTTTGGGGTGACCATTTATGGTCTTATTTTTAACGAAGTACTCTTTGATGGACTGGCAGTAATTGACTCTCTCTCCATTGCCCAAGATCAAGTACATACATTACTCACCGAAACCATACGTGCATCTCTTTCAAAACAGGTGTTGAGTCAAATGAGCGGTGCCTTTAATGGAGCAATACTGTTGATATTTAAAATCCTATTTATCCCTGCAATCGGTGCACTGGCTGCCATTATATATATGGGCAATGCACGTAATTTAGACCAATAATTGGATACAGAGGTCATATCTTCTTCAAATAACCAAATTCCAAATGTTAAAGTTCAGACACATAGCTGATATCTGGGCACTGAACACCATTTTATGAAGCATAAAAAGCTACATTTGGCGCCATGGATAAAAAACTCTTTTCTACACTCGCACTTTCTAAGCCAATGCTTCATAATTTAGAAGAACTTGGTTTTCACTCAATGACCCCGGTACAAGGTGAAACCTTACCTCATATTCTCGATCATAAAGATGTGATTGCTCAAGCAAAAACGGGCAGTGGTAAAACTGCTGCCTTTGGTATTGGACTTCTGACAAATCTCGATGTTAAAAAGTATCGGGTACAAGCGTTGGTACTCTGTCCAACTCGCGAACTTGCCGATCAGGTTTCAAAAGAACTTCGTAGAATTGCCCGAGCAACCCATAATGTTAAAGTACTCACCCTTTGTGGTGGTGAACCATTTGGACCACAGTATGGCTCACTCATACATGGTGCGCATATTGTTGTGGGGACTCCAGGGCGAGTTTTAAAACACCTTGAAAAACATAACCTCTCTTTAGAACACCTCAACACTCTTGTTCTTGATGAGGCAGACCGTATGCTTGATATGGGCTTTATCGATGAGATCTCTGATGTGATCAGTTTTGCCCCTCAGAAACGTCAAACACTACTGTTCTCGGCAACCTTTCCGGAGCGCATTAATGAACTGAGTTCATCAGTACAGCAAAATGCCATATCAATAAAAACTATTTCAACAGAAGCGACCAATGCTATCGTAGAGCATTTTTATGAAGTTGACGGTAAAGAAAAATTTGAAACCCTTCTTGATATACTCAACACCTACAGACCTGAGAATGTCATAGTCTTTTGTAGTAGAAAAGCACAAGCACAAGAGGTGGCAGATGATCTTCGTGCACGTTCGATCACCGCATCGGCAATTCATGGTGACCTTGAACAGTATGAACGGACCGACATGTTGGTTCAATTCTCAAATAAGAGCAGTGCAGTACTTGTTGCAACTGATGTTGCGGCTCGTGGGCTCGATATCAAAGAGCTCAGTATGGTCATTAACTACGATATCGCTCAAGATGCAGAGACCTATACCCACCGTATTGGCCGTACAGGCCGAGCTGGTAAAGAGGGGATCGCTTGTACTCTTATGACTTCACGTCAACGGGAAAAGATGGACTATCTTAGTGGACGCACAGTAAGTTATCCAGATTCACTCGAAAAGGCTGGAACATTTTCACTTGAAGCTCCCAATCAGACCCTCGTAATTGAAGGGGGTAAAAAAGACAAAATGCGCCCTGCAGATATATTAGGTGCCCTTACCGGTGAAGGTGGATTTGTTTTTGAGCAGATAGGGAAGATCGTCATCAACGATCGCCAGACATATGTCGCTTTAGCAAATGATGTAGTAGATGCTGCCCTTGCCTTTTTACAAGATGGTCGAATCAAAGGACGGAGTTTTCCTGTTTGGAAATTGGGTCATAAACCAAAATCACTTGTTGACGATGGGTTTAAACGTGAGAAGCGCATAAGTAAAAAAGAACGCTATGCACCTAAAGATCGTGACTCTTATGGGGAAAAGCCTCGAAGAGAGCGCGAGCCACGCTCTTCAGAACATTCGTTTGGTGGAAATAAAGACCGAGATAGAGGAAGTGATTCATCTGCTCGCTCAAATTATAGAGAAGAGAAAAGTGCGGGCCCCGTTTTTACTCGTGGCCCACGTCGAGGCTAATATTAAGTAATCGTCGTCGGTTGATTATTGTAGATTACCGGCATTTGACCTTGCCACTTATTCCAGAGTTCACCATCGGTAATAAGTGATTTCATAAAATGAGCCACATTGATTCTGCTGGTTTTACCGGCATTAAAAATAGGGCTTCGTGTAGGCATAGGGTGAATTTCTAAGTCGGTAATGGAGTCGGAGTCAATAAGCCCATCTGGCCTTACTGCAACCCATTCAATAGCACTGTTCTTTTGCCCAATAGTGGTTCTTAAATAATCCCCTGCTTGCTCATTATCAGCATGAGGGGGGACGAGAAACCTTATGACTCCAATCACCGCCAACTCAGGACAGATTCTTTTTTCTTTAAGATCTCGGTTTTGACAACCCGTTGAATTCATGAGTACAACCTTAACCGGTTTTTCAGGGTTCGCAATTTCCACTGCAGTACAGAGCTTTATGAGTGTATCTCTGACTAGTCGACGGGGAGCCCCCCACATACCTTTAATGCTGATGTTGTGCCCAAGGCACGACGCAATAGCATCCACGCCTCTAACGAGCTTCTGTGTGGTTGCCTCATCAAAGTCAAGAACGGTTCCTGTGATTTTAGTGAGCTGCGGATGATCTCTTACGGCGTCAGGAAGCCCGTGCCCCGACCTAACTACCACGGTAACAGAATGTCCCTCTGAGAGGAGTTGCTGTGTGAGTAGTTTGCCTGTTGCCCCTGTTGCGCCGACAATAAGTATATTCATTAGATTACCAATATTTGGGTGTACTATAAGTATAACACGGGGAATGGTACAATGTGTTACTTAATTTTCTTCTTCTGTATGGTATGAGAATTTTCTTATTGTTGAAATTTTGAATAAAAAAAGGCCCTCTGGAGAGGGCCTTTGGACAATGGTACTGTGGTGCTTTGTGACTATTCACTCCGATCAACATTAAATACATTGTTATAGCTATATATTCCCCATTCGACTGCGGTGAAACCTGTACGCTCAAAAGGTGCAATAGTAGGTGCAGGAATTTCTTTATAGAAATCAACCAGTTCGACATAGAGAAAGACTCTGAGTAGTGCATCTGGCGTAGGAGTAACGTGGAGGGTGTTATATTCTTCGAGATCTTCCATGTAGAATGCAAAAAATGGAGTGTCGTTACGTTTATCAAAATAGGGGGTCCAAAAATCCATGAAATCCTCAATCTCTGCTTCGTTGAGGTTGAGGTTTTCCAATATTTGCGGTACCTTGGCTTTGTATTCGTCAAAGGAAACGAGCCAACCTTCTGATCTGTCAGGACGTTTATCGGCAGCAAAGTCATAGAAGAGGAAGTCATAAGTGTCATCGAGCCTCCCCTCTGGTGTCGCTCTGACCTTCCATCCTCTGTTATACGTTGGGATCGATTTAATAATTTGTGCATTACGATTAAAGGTCATTGATATCTCAATATCTTGGGTGGTTTCTGGGTAGAGGTAAATATAGGGGGCATCTGCCATGACCATATTTTCAATAAAACGAATATCCATGTATTCATTTGACTCAGGGGTTATTGTTGCATCAAGGTAGGAGTCTTTCATCCAAAATTCGGGATAGTTTTCTCCTAGAACTTTTAGTGAATCAAGGGTATTTGTTGAATTGAACCAATAGCGACCAAGTGAATTTGATTGAATAGTATCTTTTGTGTCGTTATCAAATGATGCCTCAAGATAGAGCTGTTTTCCATAACAGTAGCGCTGGCTCCAGTTGGCTTTTGCTATAGTGACTCCTGCATAGTGGTTTGTGTCATCATTATATGGGGTTGCATTCAATATATCAAGATCAATGGTAATACTTTTATATTCATTCATATAGTAGATTGTAGTGTAGTGATTCGGGGAGGAGGCTATAACGGTTAATTCTAAGGGCATGGGGTCATTATTTTCTTCAGGCGGTCCGATTGTGTCGTTGTTCCATTCGGGGTTTGGTTGTGAAACTAATTGAGTCATTGAGCTTTTGGTGAGGATGTTTTCTGTTTTCCCCAAAAACCATTCACCCTCTTCTTGTATAGTGTATGACCCGAATGCTTTACCAGTTTGAGTGTACACCTCAATTTTAATTGGTATTGTTTCATAGCTTGCTGAGCTTGTAGAGCAGCTTACGCGTTTACTTGCAAATTTGCTAGAAGCACCACATGATGTGTGAATTTCATAATTAGAACTCTCTTCACTGCTCTGGGGCGAACTTTCACTGGAGCTCTCTTCATCTGATGACTCATCAGAACTTTCATCTTGAGGCAACTCTGATGAGCTCTGCTGCTCCAAAAATTCAGATGAGCTTTGAGCAAATGAAGATTCGGGTAGAGAGCTTTCTGTTGCTATTGAACTGGTTGTCACCTCTTCAGATGAAGAATCGCTTTGCGATGCGTCTTGATTGGTAGTAGAGATGCATTGGGTAAATACCAATGGAATGGCAAGTATTAGAAAATAGAACTGTTTCATAGAGGTTCCCTTTAAGTTGTTATTTAAAAGATAGGGATGTTATCTATGGTTAATGAATCTATTGTGAGGTGGTTTTGTAAAAGTGCTCCTCATTTGTGAGCACATAGCGTTGGTATGATATTGAGACAGTTGTTCAAAAAAAAGAGGGGAACGGTAAATGAAAAGTGATTGTATTGGGGTTGGTCGTAGGAGGATTTACTACAGTAGCCTATCTAATTATCGCAAATTAAATGAATAAATGAAATGTATAGACGCAAAAAAAAGCAGCTCTAAAAGAGCTGCTTCTAAATCTAGCGGTCTAAAAAGCTTATTAAGCTTCTAGTACGTTAGTTGCACATGGTCCTTTTTGACCTTGTCCAACTTCGTATTCAACTGCTTGTCCGTCATTGAGAGACACGTGTCCACTCTGACCTTTAACTTCTGAGAAGTGAACAAATAGATCGTTTCCACCATCATCTGGAGCGATGAATCCGAAACCTTTTTCTGAATTGAACCACTTAACTGTACCTTTACTCATATTACCTTCTTGAAACTTTTAGTGAATACTTGTGTATCACCGCCATTGCTTCACTATTAACAATGATGGATTAAAATTCTTACTTTTGTATATCAAGAGATGTAACAATGAGTAACTGAATTTTTGTATGTCAATAAATATACAAAAGAATTAGGGATTCACAGGCTTTATTGTTGGGGTTTTTGTAAAAAATGGAAAAAACTTGATTTTTTTGAGGAGCAAGCAGGAAATAAGAGTAAATGAGTGACTTTATATGGTAAGAGAGAGGTTTGAAATGAGTTATACGAGCTGTTGATTTATTACTATTGAGGGTGTCTCTTAATAATCAACCCGTCCACGCATTCCTTTGGTTTGGCTGCGCTCAGTTTTTTTATCCATTCTGCGCTGCTTAGAACCGTAGGTTGCTTTTGTTGGTCTCCGATTCTTTGGGGTGACCATGACCGATGCAATGAGTTCTTTAAGACGGAGCATTGCTTCATCTCGGTTTTTCTCTTGTGTTCGATACTGCTGAGACTTTATGATAATGCTACCGGTTTTGGTAATGCGGCTATCGGAGAGCTTGAGTAACCTCTGTTTAAAGAGCTCGGGGAGTTTTGATCGGCGAATATCAAAGCGGAGGTGAATAGCGCTCGCAACTTTATTCACATTTTGACCACCCGATCCTTGTGATCGGATTGCAGTGATTTCGACCTCCCAGTCGGCGATTTCTATTGAGTTATGGTTCGTCATATATTTAAAATATAGTTATTGAGATCTGAGTTGTACTTACTATTGTATCGATAGGAGGCGTTTTGAAATGGGGGAGTGTAACCCATTCTTTTACAGAGATATACCTGAATTCAGGTATATGCGCTTACTTTAAGTAAAGCTATATTTTATGAGTACTCAGTGATTTGGAACACCATGACCTATATCGATAACAAATTTTACCAATCAGTTTTATGCGCACTCTTTAACTGCGCTCCTGGTGAGGACCCTTTTGGTATTGCTTTGGAAGAGGTGAGTCTGAGTGCCGAAAAGGGTGAGTTACATAATTTTCGGTTTGGTATGGCCGCAGCGCTTAAGCGTATGGCGCATTTACTTAAAGGTGATAAGAATCTTGAGGGAGATTATGCTATGTCACTCATTTATGCACGTGAAGTTATCTCAAATAATGCAATCTCTTATGAAAGGCTCCATCAAATTCTTATGATTATGGGGCCCGTCTCCAGTAAAATAGAGCATGAAGTGGCATAGGTTTTATCAAAAACCTATGCATTAATTTTTATTACTTTTTTAATTCCCGCGTTGTCATACAGCGTAAGTTATCAACATTGGTTATCGATCTCTTGCGTCATTATGTTGCCTCAGAAAAGAGTTCTGAAATTGAAGGTGCTCTCTCTGATTGAGGGGCGTTACGCAACGGGCTTTTCATGTGAGCTACAATAACAGCTTTGATCCATTCACCGTCGTGACGATTAAAGAGTAGCGCACTTCGGATAGGGGCAAATACCTTGGGGCCTGCAGGGAGTGTATCGTTTGTCGTGTCGCGTGTGGTTACTCTGAGGACCACATGTTTTGCACTTTTTTCTGACTCAATTCCTTCAACTGAAACACCCAAAATATCTCTGTAGGGAATAGTGTATTTGTATTGTGTGAGAGGTGAGAGGAGCGAATGGCCTGAAATGTCGGTTGAGGAAAGAGTGAGTTGTAATTGATATCTTTTAAGGTATAGGAGCCCCGTAAGAGGGAGTGCGCTAAAAATAATCGCTATAGGACCGGCGATAAATGAACCCAAGAGGAATGCTGCGGCAAAGGCAATAAAGAAAATATGAATCCGTTTCCAATAGTGATTAGTAAGAGTAATGGTGTCAGATGTTGTAGTTTTAGTAAAGGTACTTTGAGGAAAGTAACAAGATTTTGGCTCAATATTTTGTGTAGACGGTGTTTCCTTCCAGTCAATAACGGGGAGGGTAAGCTCCTTGCTGATTTCATTGAGGAGTGTATCATCGGGATCGTTTTGTTCTATAAGGAGTTCAAGATCATCATTTGCACTATGAGCATGTTTGATACTGTAGGTGGATTTATATTTGGTTACAGTATGCACTGTACCGTCTTTACTCCGTTTTTGGGTAGAACTTCGTTCAGACTTTTTTACTGCGACTCCCCAGAACTCATTAAGAGTGTAACTCTTTGTTGAGAGCGGGATACCGATGAGCTTTTTCCTAGCGGTGATTACTCCATTAATACAGGTAACCCTCTGACGACCGTAGAGGTCAAAGAGAAGAAGGGCGCCTGGGGCTCCACCCATTATGAGTGAAAAGAGTAAAAAGATTAGGTACCCTAAAGGGTCAATAGGTGCGGTATCTGATGTGTGTGCCATAACAAAAAAAATACCGAGAATGATAAGAGGAAAAACCGGTAGGATAAATCGTGCAGGCCCGAGATCCATGAGTCTCCGTATATAGGTGCTATTCATAAGTGCCTCTTAAGAAAAATACTTTGTTAAATATAACATTCGAAGAGGCAGGTAAGGCGGGCTTTATTTTCTCTTATCGCCCCGCAGCCCACTCAATGCCTGCAATAATATGCGCCCTCCAAATGGGGTCATCGATGGTCCATTTGTTGTGGCCCGCACCAATATACCACATTCGCCCTTGACGCAGTGTATGTCGCCACGATACAGGGTGGCCCGTATCAAAATCCGTATGGCCCACATTGGCGGTAGCACTTGTTAGAATCTCAATAGCGTCATCGGGGAGATTGTCGTAGCTGACTCCACGTGGGTCACGAGACATTTGATAAAATTCATCATCCCAGACAAGAGTGTCATGAATCATCACGGTGAGATCATTCGTTACATCCTTGTGGATATCAGCTGGGCCATTTACCACCTTTTCAAATACTTTATCACCTCCAAGGCTTATTTCACGGGCGCCAAGAAGAGTGTCGACAAACCATACCCATGCATGATCCCAGTAGGTTGGTCCCCAACTGCTCCAAGCAGCTCCATGAAACCCAGCAAACCCACCACCGTTGTGAATATACTCTTCAAATACTTTCTGCTCCTCTAAGGTGAGGAGTGTATCATCGGCACAGTTGTTATTCCAGAGGATGAGGTCAAAGGTGTCGAGCCCACCGGGAACAAACAATTCACTCTCATTAGTGACCGTAACATTCCAAGGGCGATAGTTAGATATCTCCTCAATGGCAGAAACCATATTGTCTATTGCATCGTGACGAAAGCCGGCTATTTTATTGAAAACCAAGAGACTGATTGGTTCAATGGAAATGTCTTGTATCTCAATATCTTTAAAGCGAATAAGCATCTGGTCACTTGTGTGTATTTGAAGAGCTATGTGGCCGGTCGTGCCAACGCCAAGGTTTGTGTGGTTTGCATCATCGAATATCCCCCCACCATTATAGTTGGTAATGGTATCACCATTTTGAATCGTGATGATGTGGAGCCCTTTCACAATAACCTCTAAATTGTTCCACGCCGGTGTTTCATCACTCCAATATATTGTTCTGTCTGTAGAATCAAAACTGAGCCATTTCTGGTTGTTTCTCGTTTCGTCCCAAATACTGCCGTTTCTGCCGGTAAATCCAACGTCTATTTGTGGTCCATTGAGCCAACCACCTGTGTCATCGTAGTCGTATCGACTGCGCACTTGTATACCGCTATTGGCATAGCTGCCTCGATCACCTTGGAATTTTAGTTTCAAGTGAAAGTCTGTATACTCTTTTTCGCTGTACAGCCAGACATAGTCATGGTTGGTGTCGTAGGCGTTGGCAACTATGACACCATCTTCGACTGTGAAGTAGTTTTTATCCAAATCTTCAGAATGTGCCTTTATTATCCAATTTGTCAAATCTACTCCGTTAAAAAGTGATTGCCATAGGGGGTTGAGTTCCGCACTACTGAGTGATGTGCTACTACTATTGAGTACTTCTGATGAACTACTTGCATCTATTTCGGAACTCAGCATACTCGAGTAGGATGTATTATTTACAGAAGAATAGAGTGAATCAGCGGGTGAACTTAGGTTTGACGATAAAGACGATGAGGTATTCTCTTGGATTGAAAATACTTCTTCTATTGAGCTTGTCTGTTTTGTACTTGAGAGAGTGAGAGAGCTTTGTTCTTCGGATAAATTATACGAGGATTGATTGATAGATTCTGAGCTAGAATCATTTTGACTTTCTTTTTCTGGCGGTAGATTGGTGCTGCATGCTACAGTAAGAATTAGAGGTATAACTAAAAAGAGAGATTTTTTTTGGATAATACTCATTGTGTGCCCATCTGCTTGTATTTATAGTAAATCTAATAAATGGATGATACTCGTAAATAGATTGACTTCAGGTTTCACAACTATGGATGCACAAGTGTTGATTCTAGAGGCTCAATGGGATCAACACTTAATGAGGGTGCTTATCCTGGCCTGAATTAATAGCCCAATAGACTAACAGACATACTCACCCCTGAATAGATCTGGTGTTTGGGGCTGAGCTCCCCTGATTTTATGTATCCAAGTAATCCATTGATTTCAAAAGAAAAGTGAGATACCAGCTCTCTCCCAAAGCCACAGTTAATGGCAAGCCCGTAATTTGGGTTTTTAGGTGTTGTTCCTTTAACGATATAGCTGTCATAACTCTCGCGGAGGGGGCCGAGACCTACAAACCAGAAGTTTGATTGCGTCTCTTCGTTAAACCACTGCTGATAGTTAATTCCAGTATATCCAAAAGTTGTTTCTATTACCGCTCCATATAGAAGTATTGCTTTGGTATTGCTCCATGCGTAGCCAATTCTTGAAGGGATGTAGGTATGGGTATAGGTGGAACGTTCATGCTCTTTGTCTTGAACATCAAGAATCCTTAATGTATTGTGAGATACACCGGCGCCGATACCAATTAAGAGGCCTTGACGTTCACCATCAAATGCAAAGGGAGTAGTAAACATGAAAGTCAAAATGAGTAGCAAGGGTTTCAAAATAATGTTTCCTAAAGAATTGTTAGGAAATATAACATAGCAATTACTTACAGAGACTGATTCTAATATAACTTGTTGTATAATTTTACCTATAGCAGTTCCCTTGTGGGCTGTGGTACAGGTTTGAAATTGATTGATGAGATAATAATGAGCATGCCTAATGGGGGGCATTTTTTATTTTTTAATGTATTGAATGTACTTTGGACCTTTCTAGAAAAGTTAAGGTTCTATCTTTAAAATTCGACTGTTCGATTATATAAAGGAGTAACACTTATGCTTATCGTCATATCAATTGGGCTTACTACAGTATTGAGTATCGTTGTATGCATCCACGTATACTGGGCATTTGGTGGTAAATGGGCCATTGATTCTGCGATACCATCTAAAAATGGAGAGCCCCTCTTTAAACCAGGATTTGGTGGAACGCTTTTTGTCGCACTGATGCTCATTGTAATTTCAACAGCACTGTTAATACAGATAAGGATTTTTTCTATAGCACAAATAGAGAAAGGCTACGTGACTTATTTTTTAATGGCAATTGGAATCGTCTTTATTGTTCGAGCAATAGGTGATTTTCGCTATGTCGGAGTCTTTAAAAAAGTAACTGATAGTTCGTTTGCGTATTGGGATTCACGACTCTTTTCACCCGCCTTTTTAATGATGGGTATTTTGATCGGGCTTGTTGGTTGCTTTGGGTGATTGCACTTGTAGCGTTATTATTTAACAAGATACAATAGACGAAAGGCTTACCGTTACCTGTAATTTCTAAAAATTTACTATCCCCTCCAAATAAAAAAACTATATTAGCCGCGGGGCTGAATTCACATTTTTTGAATTGGTTATTGTTAATATACCGTTACACACGGTATCTGGGGAAAGTATGACTTGTTTTCGAGGCTTGTGCCTTTTAATTTTTTCTACGGCATCAGTTTTTGCCGATTTTACTATAGTTTCGCAACCTGATATACCAAATCTTAGCTGGTCTCCTGAAAGCCTGCAGGCTAATAGCGTGTTGCACTCTATTGTTGATTTCAAAGATCCACTCAATGTGCAGTTTGTCGTTTCTCTTGGTGACTATACTGGTGGAGGGGTTGATTCTACGAGCTCTCACGAAAGTTGGACTACAGCACGTCAATTTGTTGATACGCTGATGAGTGCCAATATACCGTATGCCGTTACTGTTGGTAATCATGATATGGATCATATCCCTGCTATGGAAACACCGCTTCCTTTTGAACGGTTTGATGAGTATTTTCCCGTCGCTGACTTTGAAACAAAACCCTATTTTGGTGGCTCTTTTAAAAATATGGCTAATAGCTATTACCTTTTTACTGCCGATAGTATGGACTTTATCATTGTATCATTGCAAAATTATCATGAAAGTGCTTTTGATCAGAGCGTTGCAGTGTGGGCAAATGGGGTATTGAAGGAGCATGCCCATAGGAGAGCAATTGTACTTACGCACTACCTTGAGGCGGGGAATAGCTATATGTCTCAAGTTATAGAAAAGCATGATAATATCTTTTTAACTTTGACGGGGCATCACTGTACAGAAAATAAGAAAGCCCTCTGGGCTGCAGCAACCCCTTCGGGTAATCCTATTTATAATATTCGAGCTCAATATCAGTGTGATGAAAATATAGAGGGTGTTCCACTCCGTTATTACACCTTTAAACCAGATGAGAACAAAATAGATGTGTACACCTATACTACAAAAGATTCATTGGTGTTGACCGATTCTGATTATCGTTTTGCAATTGAGTACGATATGACGGTGAAAAGCAAACCTATTATCGCAGAGGTAACTCGGTATCCGCAATTGCCCGAAAGGGATAGTATTATTGAGATTACTGCATTGGTATCTGGTAATATAGATAGTGCCACTGCTACAATCCATTGGGGGAGAAAATCAGGTGATTTAGGCCAGACAGTACCTATGGTACAAGTTGAGGATATTTTTACAGGTTCAATACCCGGGCTCCCGCTCGGTGTTACGCTCTATTATACTGTTGAAGCTGTTGATATGAATGGTGATATAGGGGTATCCGAGGAATTTAGTGTTACCGTCGAGCCCATTCAATATACTTGGAATTCGTGGGATATTCGAATTAATGAAAATGAGCCTGTAGGGGCTGTTGGCTCTGGAGAGAACAGGGCAACTGTTGAGTTTTATGAAAGTATTGATGATGATGGTGTAGTGTTTGCTTCTCCCTTAAAGGTATTCTATGGTGTCGATCAGCACTGGCAGTTTTTTAATAGGGTTCAAAAATTCTGGACACCTGGCGGTAGTTACCCTTATGTCGGGATTAGTCTTACGCCACGTCAAAATGATGAACCTAAACCTCATGGTGTGTTAGATTTTCAGATGCACCCAACAGAATTTAAGAACTTCTTGACGTGTTCATTTATTATACCCAAAGATGGTTTGTATGCAGTTACTGACTTAGGGATTAAACGAGTACATGATGAGGGTGTTTCTGTATCGCTTTTATTTATGAATAGCCGAGGAAAGATGGTGTCTCGGATAAAATCAGAAACTCAAGAGTGGTCATTTGATAATATGATACATACTATGGGCTTATTGGAGAAAGGGGATACACTCTATTTTACCGTAGATAGGGATGGTGACTTTGATTTTGATGCTGCTGAGGTAAGTTGGTCGATCCATTTCTTTGGTACCGAAGATGAGTATAATATGTTAAGTATCCAAAGTAGCAGTAGTACTGACAATCATAGCTCTGGTGGAGCCTTGAGTAGCAGTTCATTTGTAGTGGAATCAAGCACAATCTCCTCTTCAACTGAGCTGGCGAGTAGTACTGTGGTTAGTTCAGCTTTTGAGTATAGTAGTAATGAAGAACATTCAAGCGATGTAGAGAGTTCAAGTTATGATAGGGGTTCTAGTCTTGATGAAGCATCTAGTAATGAAGAGGAGTCAAGCTATGATGAGTATTCAAGTGATACATTCGATTCTGAAAGTAGTGATGCTCTCGTTAAGATTATTCATGAAAAAGAAGATACCGCTCCATTTCATATCACTTTTGCAACCTTTAGTGATCATTTTCACTACTCAGTAACAGATAAACTCCTACAGATACTTTCACCTGAAAACGTTCGTACACTTTTGATTGTTGGGGTAGATGGCCAGGTGAAAACTCTGTACGGAGAACGTATTGATCTATCTCGATTCACGCCAGGAGTGCACTTTCTCATGGTCGAAACATCTGAAAATAGACGTTTTGTATACTCTTTTATCGTCTATTAATATAGAGAACCAGTGGGCCTCTTTGGTACAATAGCACGATTTTTCAATTCAGTGTTATTGTACCCTCTCAAGTGTCAAAAATCATAATAGAGGGTATATAAACCCTTAAAGACCTATCTTTGTCTTGTATAACATTGTCGAAAAAATTGTGTTACAATGTAATGAATATTGGTTGATGCGTTGATAGAGGAGATGGTCTTTGAGTGAAACAACGAATGGAAATAAAGCGGTACCCGAGAGTACAATAACTGAGGAAGCATTGCTCAACCGTGCGGCGGGATATATTAGCGGCTGTATTGAACACTCTATGCTCTATACTAATGAGAATAATGCACTCGTTGTGTATGATACTGATAGTTCGCTCTCTCGATTACTCTGTGAAGCTTATAAAAAGGCACTTCCTGATGCACAGTATGTTGATTTTACCACTACTGATAAGAATGATATTTTATCAATTTTTGAATCCCTTAATGAAAAAGATTTTGTTGTACTCATACAATCAACGAACTTTCGGCTCAATGAATTTCGTATTCGATTGAATCTCTTTGAAAAGAGAATAAAAGTTATAGAGTATGTACAGCTGAGAAGGCTTGTTGGAGCACACGCTGAATGGTTTATTGATTCCTTAGAGTATGACAAAGAGTATTACCACACCGTTGGCCGAGGGTTAAAAGAAATAATAGACTCGGCTCCCGATGGATTTGTTGATAGTGGGGGAGAGGTTCTTCATTTTAAATCTTCATTTGAGTCAACAACCCTTAATATTGGTGACTACCGTGCTATGAAAAATGTAGGTGGCCTCTATCCTATTGGAGAGGTATTTACTGAGTCAAAAGTACTTGAAGATGTTGTTGGCAGAGCAAAGGTATTCCTTTTTGCAAGCGTTAATTTTGAAGTGACAATCCCTGATACGCCGATAATTTTGATCATAGAAAGTGGTCGTGTTGTTGGAGTTGAAGATTCGACTCCAGAATTTGATGCGGTACTTGCCATGATCACCGATCATGAAGGTGAAGTTTGGGTGCGAGAGATTGGTTTGGGACTGAATCGTGCCTTTACTAAAGAGCGCGTTGTACCGAGTATCGGTACCTATGAACGCATGTGTGGGCTTCATTTATCATTAGGGAAAAAGCATAATATCTATAACAAGACCGCTTATTTTAGACGGAAAGATACACGGTATCATATAGATGTCTTTGTGGACACCCAAGATGTGGTATTTGGTGGTCGCTCTGTGTTTAAAAATGGTGAGTGGCTCGTTTCATAACTCCTTTAAGAGTACGCTGTTAATAGTGGAGTACTGCTTGCATACTTGTGTAATAATCGTATAATAAGAACCATAGAGATTGTTGCAGACAATAATTTCCTCTATGTAGATGAGAACGTATTGAGTCAAGTTGGAGTTACGATACAATGGAATGGGATCGGTTACTGAATTCAGATTATATGGGGACGCACCCTTCTAAGGTCGAACTGGGACGCTCTCCCTTTAATGCTGATCATGATAAGATTATGTTTTCTGGGGCTTTTAGGCGGTTAGCCAAGAAGACTCAGGTACACCCGTTAGCCACAAATGATCATATCCATAATCGGTTAACCCATAGTCTTGAAGTCTCTTGCGTTGGACGCAGTTTGGGCCTCTCTGTAGCGCAAAAGTTACGAGAAAAAGGTCACCTTACAGAGGATATCCAAGTATCATATATCGGAGACATTGTACAATCGGCTTGTTTGGCTCATGATATAGGGAACCCTCCTTTTGGGCATACGGGGGAAGAGGCAATACAGCAGTGGTTTTTAAATGAAGGTGCTCCTTTTTTATCCGGAATGTCTGAGGCTGAAGCTAAGGACCTGCAGTCATTTGAAGGAAATGCACAAGGGCTCAGAGTATTGTCTACCGTGGAGAATCACCTACACAATGGTGGGCTCAGACTTACTAATGCTACCTTAGCTGCATTTATAAAATATCCGTGGACCTCACAGTATCGTTCTGATAGCCAGCAGTTGCATAAATTTGGCGTGTTTCATTCGGAACTTTCACTTTTTCATGATATTGCTCAATCCGTTGGGTTGATAGCACTTGATGACCACAGATACTGTCGTCACCCTTTAGTACACCTCATGGAAGCGGCTGATGATTTTTGTTATGGGATTATTGATCTAGAAGATGGATTAGAGATGGATATTCTTGAGTGGGATGATGTTTATGCAATTTTGGAAGCAGTCATACCTGATGAGAATAAAGCTAAATTAACGAGTAAATTAGCAAAGGTTGACCAAGGGAGAAAAAATCATCTGCTTCGTGGTGTAGTCATGGATACGTATATTAAAGCGGCAAGTGATGCTTTTATTGCTCATGAAGAGCAGTATCTTGCGGGTGATGATACCAGCCTCATTGATCTTTGTGGCAACACAATAAAAGAGACGGTTCACGGGGCTAAAAAGATGGCGCGTGAGCAGATCTTTTCACATCCTCGTAAAGTTGAATTGGAAATTGGGGCCTATAATTCTGTAGCAACTCTTCTTCAGGTTATTTGTAGCTCGGCACTTGAGTGGAGTAAAAGTCCTCATACAATGTCTTATACTCAGAAGCGGGTCATTGATCTGATTGGAGAGAAGACCTTTCATCCAGATATTACCTCAGGGGAAAGTATGGGGTTAAGTCGGGATTATATGACGCTTATGCGGGTCGTTGACTTTGTGAGTGGTATGACGGATAATTATGCTACGTATTTGGCGAAGCAGTTTCAGGGGTTTTAGGGGCTTTCTTTCTTTCTTTCTTTATCATGTTTTGATCTTTTTCTCTTCTCTTCTTTTTCCTCTTTTTCTTATTTATTTTCAGGGTTCTCAGGGCGTGGGCCCTGAACGCCACCAGATCTTTTGGGTGCCCAAAAGACTGGACAAAATGCACTCTTTGCAGAGGGCTGGATCACATGGCTTTTCTTGTTGGCCCGGTAGATACTTGACTGAGATTAACATTGATATTTGTGGCGTGATAGGTTTATTGAATATAGGATAATCATGCACCACGAGGCGTATAGACCTATGGTATTGGTTGGGTTCCGAAGCAGGACTTTTTTATGATTCTGAAGTCTTACTTTGTTACCCTGGTGTTAGATTCTGAATTCATGGTTGTGAACTCAGAATCTAATTTTTATTCCCCTTTCTTACGGCGTCTAAATTGGCTTGGTTGTTTGGGGTCTGTGTTCTTTTTGTCGGTGACCTTTTGATCGGCAGAGAACATACCTGGTTTACGCTCTTTAGGGGTTCTCTTGTTTTTGCTTTGCGCTTTACCACTATTCTTTGCTGTTTGATGGGGGTGTGAACCGAAACGGCCTTTTTTCTGTTGGTCGGCTTCTTGTTTACGACGCTCATTATCTTGCTCTTTTGCTTCACGAGCTTTTTCTTTGAGCATGAGCATTTCTTTGAGACTTCCCGGTTTTGGTGGGTGTTTTTTAGAGCGAGAATTTTTTTGTTTTTCTGTTGAGAAGGGGAGTGCGTGGACTGGTTCAAATCCTCTCAGCTCGTCGCGAGGGAGTTTTTGATTGATTAATTTCTCAATTTGTAACAGCTCTTTAATTTCATCAGCACACACTAATGAGAGTGCGTGTCCTTTGAGGCCTGCACGACCAGTACGGCCAATGCGGTGCACGTAATCTTCTGGAGTGTTTGGAAGGTCGAAATTGACTACTAAAGGGAGCTGTTGAATGTCAATGCCTCGTGCGGCAATATCGGTCGCAACGAGAATTTGAATTTTATTCTTTTTAAAGTCTGCAAGTGCTTCGGTACGAGCATTTTGGCTCTTGTTTCCGTGTATTGCCTTAGCGCTGATGCCCGCGTCAATGAGTTTTTGAACGAGCTTATTTGAGCCGTGTTTCGTACGACTAAAAACGAGTACTTGACTCCAGTCGTTCTTCTTGTCTTTTTTAATAAGATGAATGAGTGCTGCAGTTTTTTGAGACTTGTCAACAGAGAGGAGTCCGTGTTCAATGGCATCGACTGTTGTGTTGCGCGGTGTGACCGATATTTCTACCGGGTCATTAATCATTGTTCTGGCTAGGGCGCGAATATCTTTTGAAAATGTTGCCGAGAAGAGTAAATTTTGGCGCTTTTTAGGTAAAATAGAGAGGACACGTTTAATATCGTTTATAAAACCCATGTCGAGCATACGGTCGGCTTCATCAAGTACCAATATCTCGATACCGTTAAACTTAAGGGCCTTTTGCCCCCATAAGTCCATGAGGCGTCCAGGGGTTGCTACAAGAATATCAACACCTTTTTTGAGCTTTGAAATCTGAGGTTTAATATTTACTCCACCAAACACTACTCCATAGCGGATGTCCATATACTTACTATAGGCTTTGATACTCGCCTCGATCTGAGCAGCAAGTTCACGGGTAGGAGTAAGAATAAGAGTACGTACTTCATATTTCTTTGCAGGTTCACCATGTGAGAGTAATTCTAAAATAGGAAGAGTAAAAGCCGCTGTTTTACCGGTTCCTGTTTGTGCAGCAGCCATTAAGTCTTGATTAGACAATACAACAGGTATGGCTTGTGCTTGAATCGGTGATGGTGTTTCATACCCTTTGTCGTGTATAGCTTGTAACAAAGAGTCGGATAAACCGAGGGATGAAAATTTCATAGTGTACTCAAATTTAAAGGTTTGGTATCCTGCATTGTATGCGCAGTGTGTGATGCTTAATGTCAATTAGTGGGGTGCATTTTATACCGAGAACCCCATAGTAGCTTCCTTAAACGACGATTTCAAGGTGTCTGGGCATAAGTCCGTTAATCACCTTTATTTATAATAATGCCTTCTTTGATAAATGCTTCATCGAGTGCTTCCATTTTAAGGGGCTTTGTAAGGTATCCATTACACAATTTTTTGAATGAACCAATGATGATATCCATTTGGTCATAGCTGGTAACCATAAATATTTTACACGAGTCAGCGAGAGAAAAACCTTCAGACTCTTCAAAATTACGAATTTCATTCAGTACGGTGATCCCATCTTTATCGGGCATATTTATGTCTAAACAGATAACATCAAAAGGTTCTTTGTCTTTATAGGCCTTTAAAAACTGGTTGAATCCATCATTGCCACCTGAAGCCGAAATAACTTCGCCATACTTTTGCAAGTAAAATGATAATGTTTTTTGACTAATCAGGTTATCTTCTATAACTAATAATTTGTACATAGGTCGTTCTTTTGTTATTTAAAAAGAGTGTATCATTTTTTGGTATATAATGGGAAAAATAGTCTTGTTTGTATCCGGATTAGAGCTTTTCTTCTCTTTTTAAAGGGGGTACTCTAGGGTCTTGTTCTTTACATACCAGTACGATTAACTACTATTATATCACTTTTACTGAGGGAACTATGTTTGGGTCAAGTGGAGTGTTTAAAGAATGTATTTTATGCGTTAGCCTAGTACTTTTTGTGGCCTGTACTAATGAAGTGCCATCTATTGAGGGTTTCAATGCCCCATCCTCTGAATTACTCCTTGACGCACAGCGGAGTTCTTCTCAAGGCCATTCATCTACTCTTTTAAATACCAGTTCATACCGTCAAAATTATTTGGTAAGTTCCGACCTTAGAATATCGAGTTCACGACGTTCAACTCTAAATCAGGGAGTTCCTGTTATAGTTAGTGGTGATTACTCTTCAGAAGGTAAAACCGAGGGTACCTCATCCTCTTCCAAAGCCATAGTTGTGGAAAGCTCAGAGGGGATGTATGCGAGTAGTACTGAAACTGTTGTTTCGAGTGGCGCAGTATCGAGTTTTTCAATTGATCAGTGTGTCGATGGCATTAAAAATGGTAATGAACGAGGAATTGATTGTGGAATTGACTGTGGGCTCTGCACAGCTGAAAGCTGGGACTTTTATTTAGGGAATAATGGCGATGCATTGCGTGAATATGAATCATTGGTTCAGAATGGTGATACAGAAGATGCTGGTCATATGGCAAAATTAGCTTTTACCCCCATGGCTCAGTGGTTTGGCGATTGGAACTCTACTGCAACTGTAGCAAAAAGTGTTGATAGGACTCTTGATAAGGCCGAACAATCGGGCAAACCAGCACTTTTAGTGGTCTATGCAATTTATGGGCGGGATTGTGGTGGCTTTAGTGCAGGGGGAATGGCGAGCCCTAAAGCGTACTATGAATGGATTACTGAATTTTCTAATGGGTTTGAGGGGCGCGTGCCTTGGATTGTACTTGAGCCCGATGGACTGGCTATGCTTGATGAGGAAAGTTGTGATCAAGGTGAGCGTGCACAACTTCTTGATTCGGCTGCTCATATATTAAGTAGTGCAGGGGGGAGGGTCTATATAGATGTAGCAAACTCTGGTTGGAAAACAGCCGAAGAACGTATTGATTTGATTGCCAAAGTAGGAACTGAGCACTTATATGGTTTTTCGACTAACGTGGCCAATACCATTGCAACCGAGAAAGAGAAGGAGGCGGCACAAATAATAGCAGAATCTACGGGGCTTCATTATATAATCGACACAGGTCGTAATGGTAATGGTTCAAATGGAGAGTGGTGTAATCCCGAGGGGAGAGCACTTGGGGCATACCCTCAAATACTGAACGATGGCTTTTTAGATGCGTATGTGTGGGTTAAAGGTGCTGGGTGGTCAGATGGTGAGTGTGACGATGCGCCTGCAGCAGGGAAGTGGTACCCCGAGTACGCCCTTGATATTACCCGTAGAACACTCCGGTAAGCAGGTCTTTTTTAATGTGCAAGTATTTTGAGTGCAATGTTTAAACTTATTTACAGAACTATTCAGTAGACTTTCACTACATAAAACCATTTATATTTAATACTTAACTCTCACGGAGTTGTTACAGTTGGTTCATTTGTCTGCTAATAAATACCAATTGCTATTCAGTGTTTATACCTCTCTCATCTTGAATACTGAATAATTAACGCTTCGTGAGAGTTTTTTCTTGCCTGGTTCCAAAGCGAGAGTTCAAAAATCCGTTAAGCAATATATTTCCCGAAAAGGCATTATCAAAGTCAATAGTAACCGTGAGTTCGCTCTTGCCAAATACTCGGGCATACACAAACCAATGTAGGTTTTTATTTTCCGGTAGTTTTGCTACGACTTTACACTTTTTAAACTCTAGAGAGTCAACCAATTGGGTTGAAATGGTGTGAACAAGTGTTGCATGAGCCATGTTCTCTTCTATTACAGTGAATAAACCATCACAGGTCTGTTTAAAATAGTCGTCGTGTTCGCCAAAGATCGAGTGATCATACTTTTGATAGGTTGCATTATAATTGCCATCACCAAAGAGATTGATGAGCGTTTTACTATTTGATTTTACATCATATCCTTTTCTCTCTAGCATTTTTCGTCCTTTACGGGCTTGCGCCTCAACATAATATTGGTGAAAGGCAGAGGACTCTACGTAATAACCGGGAAGTGAGAAGGTCCAATGAAAAGTCCCTAAATAATACTGTGTTTCTGGTATGCAATTTTCTTGAAGGTCCCCTTTACAATAAGGGGGCTCTGAACAGCCTACGAGGGCAAAGAGTATTAGGAGACTAAAGAGGTGAATGACGGGGTTGGATTTGAAAAACATCGTACTCAATGATTAAAAGGGGCTCTTTAATTATAGCTCTATAGGATGAACTGGTAAAGGAGTATTCCCGTTTGTAGCGGAGTATCATGATGGGATGATTACTCTATTGTAAATAAAAAAACTAAAATGATAAGAGCTATTTATAGTGAGTCGCGAATAATTAGTTTTTATTGGGGTGTCATTTAGGAGTAAAAATATGAGTATCTATATTATAAGTAATAGATCTGTTGTACACAATCAGTTTAGCACTACTGGTAAAGAGAAGGCGCATCGAACCTTTAGAGTTGCCAAAGCATGGATTGAAGAAGGATCTGATCGTGCCTCCTACTCATTACTCGATGAAAATAACCTTGATGACTATCGCTCAGTCTCACGCTATTTAGATACTTTGCAGTCTGAAGGTGAGGCACTTACGGGGAGCGCAGCCCTCTTTTTAGACCTTTACTCCAAGATGCTCTCAGCCAAAGATACTCAGAGTGATACCCTCTTTTTTATTCATGGCTTTGCCAATAGTCTTGATGATAGCCTTATCAACATTAAAGACCTCCACGATACTTATATTAAGCCCGAAGACTCAGGGATTGATCATCTGGTCTATGTGGCCTGGCCATCTCTCGGTAGTGTCTATGGGGCCTATTGGAATGATCAAAATGATGCCGAAGAAACAGGCCGGGTACTCGGTGGCCTCTTTTCAAAATTACACCTCTTTTTTACTCAGATGTTTGAGGCCGAAGGGAGAGAGCGCTGTAGTAATAGAATTCACCTTGCTGCCCACTCTATGGGTAATACAGTACTGGACTATATGTTGCAAAACATTCCTAAACAAAAGCACTTTCCGCTCTTTGGAGAAGTCTTGTTACTCCATTCAGATGTGAGTTACGAAATATTTGAAGATGAAGGATCGTTCAAGAGGCTTTCTGGCCTCTCTGGCCGTACGCATATCTACATAAGTAGAAGTGATGAGGTACTGGGCGCAATATCGAGTTATACGAAAAACTTTAATCAACGACTGGGCTACAAAGGCCCGCGCCGCACTGAAGTATTGGAACAGGATACCTTTATTGTTGATACGACTAATTCTGGACGAGCCTCTTCACTCGGTGAACAGATATTAGATCACTGGGGCTTTTTAGAGCGGGATTCCGTTGTTTCCGATATCTTACAGGTGATTAAGGGGGTACCCGAAGAGAGGATTGCAGGTCGGTCTATGAAAACAGGAACGAATAATTCGTTTTTCCTTTCTTAGGTTTAAAGCAATTCTCTGATGTATCGTACTATGAAAGTAAGAATTGTTCGAATTTAAGCTAAAATGGACTTTTCTGAAAACCTTACACTGTTAAGTCATTTTTTACAGTAAGGTACATGTTTGTAGTTTTGGGCCAAGCTTCCTTTTAGGAAGCAGCCCTTATAGCGCCATCTATTCTCTATTTCTACATTTTGTTGATCATTTTGAACGTGTAACCTAAGCACGGTAGAAGGACAACCAATGATGAAATATCTTCAGAATATTTTTACAATCCTAATTTGCACCGTTTTAATGACCTTGACTGGTTGTTTTTTTAACTCGGATCTTGAGAGTACTCGGGATTACGCCATTTCATTGGAGGCCAATAAAGCGATACCTATCGATAGAATTGATGTCATGTATAGTGTTGGCAATGATTCAACCTATAGCTCATATCGTGATGGCTCAATTTTCCATACCTCTATTGACTCTACTACAGATAAGTACTCAATACTGTTTACCTTAAAAGGTGATAAAAAGGATCAAGCCGTTATTGAGTATATCTGGTATTCAAATGGCATTGCCATCCTTTCCAATCGCAATGAATTTGTATTGGGGGGGGCTGTAGATCTGAATAATGCACACATTGATAGTAGTATGGTGGATATATTGATTGCCTATCACACGAATAAAATGGTAGAGAATGAGAACAGTAATGATCCGGTGCATCAGCAAAATGTATATGCATATAATAGTGGCCTCTTTAGTTCTCTCATCGCTTCAAATATTGTAGGCGCTGATAGTGCAACAGCAATTAACCTGTACCGCGCCTATAAAACACAACAAATTACTCTGTACGGACTTCAAATTGCACCCGACACCTTACGAATACTTTCGCAATCTAGAGACTCTCTTGAGTATTACGGTTATCCTTTTACTGAACTCTTAGGGTATCTCTTTCCTGAAACTGAGAACTTCGATGATCTTGTCGCCATTCTTCCTCAAACCATAGATATACCAGTAAAAGATTCTACCACCACTATAGATGAACCACAATCCGTTGCATTTACCATTTCAGGATCAATAGTAGCACATGCGGCAGAGACAGAATATATTCATGTAATAATTGTAGATACTCTGACTCAAGAGAGTGTTACTGTTTTAGCAACTAAAGAATTACTTAACTATAGTGCGGTATGGCGAAAAGTCTTACCACAAGTCTACAGGGTAGATGTTCAATTTTACAGTAGTGACAGTATACAAACGGGGATAGCTTCGGTATATTTTGATGCTGTGCAACAAGTGGTTACACTTCCGGGGGTTGATGCATGGAATGGAAAACCAACTATTACGCTTTCAGCAGTTGATACTCTTTCTATAAATGATCAGTTTGTCTTTTATATCAATGGCTCTGACACTTTGCAGGGCACGATTGATTCTATGCAGATGAAGATCGGTACAAATGATTGGGCTACGGTAACTACAACTGATACTTTATTTAATGCTCCTGCTACACAGGTCGATTCACTTTGGTTGTATGGAAAAGTAATAGACACCGAGGGTAACGTGGTCGTTGATTCAACACTAACAACAGTGTTACTCGATTTGCCAACGCTGACCGCTACTGCTGTGGACACCGTGATCGATCTTTCGGATTCTATTCGGATTTCATGGGTTGGCTCAGATAAGTACGGATCAATAATAAACTACAGTGTACGTCCATTAGAACATGCAACAGTCGCTGACTGGATAGATGCAGGGTTAAGTGAAAAAATAAGCTTTGCTCATGTTAGTGGAGATGGTGTTATCCGTTATCTTGTACGCGCCACTGATGATGACACTCAAATGGTCTATGATACTGTTTCGGTGCTAAAATTGATTGACCCACCAATAGCAACGAGTGTCTCTATTTCGGGATCAGCTGAACAGAATGGTTCTCTTGTGGTCTCCTATCTGTATTCTGATCACTTGGGTGATCTTGAAGGGGCTACTACCTTTCAATGGTTGAGAGGAAGTGATTCAATTGCTGGCGCTACAACAATCAGCTATACGCCAAATTATGCTGATAGTGGTAAAGTACTGTCATGTATAGTTACCCCCGTTGCCTTAACAGGATATGCTACTGTTGGAGAAGCCGTAATAGCTCAATTTGCAAACCAAGTGACAGGCTTTACCGCTCCGGTTGCTTCTAATGTTTCTATTAATGGTTCAGCTCAATTTGGTCAAACACTGCAGGCATTTTTTGACTATGATGATGCAGAATCAGATAAAAAGGGGACGACACAGTTTCAATGGTATAGAGATGACTCTCCTATAGTTGGAGCAACATTGGTGGGGTATCAAGTGACAGCGGAAGATGTGGGGCACATGCTTTCAGTTCAGGTAATTCCTGTAGCATTGACCGGTCATATTGTATCGGGAGCCCCAGTGGTATCCGAGGGAGTATTTGCCGAAGGAACACTTCCATCACCAGCTATTGATACTCCTAGTGGGACCTTTGCAGAAAATCAGTCGGTGACGATATCAACCAGTGTAGAAAATGGTACTATTCACTATACCATTGATGGGTCGAAGCCAACTGAACAATCAGAAAGCTACACAGGGGCCATTGAAATAAGTTCAACAGTTGTTTTGTATGCTGCAGTGTTTAAAAGTGGGTGGAACAGTAGTATACCTGCAGTGGAAACTTATATCATTAATGGCTCAACATCGCCACCGGTGATATCTGCTGATAATAAAGAGAGTGCAACACCTTTTGATATAACTGCTGTGGCCGGAGAAGGAATAATCTATGTTACTCAAAGTACAGATGTCCCTCTAGAGCCCAATGAATCTTCCACGGTGGTAAATGGACCTATCACCATTGATAGAACCATGAATTATAATTTTAAGGTATTCAGGTCTGGCTTTCGCCCGAGTATTACGGTGAGTCGTTCGTATGGTATTAATGGACAAGCAATTGCTCCCAAAATTACGCCATCGAATAATGATGCAACAGGGATTTCAGTCACGGCTTTGGGTACGGGAATCATTTATTATACTACCGATGGAACTGATCCATCTGATACATCTGAGGAATGGATTGACCGTGAAGTTATTTCTACGGGAACCTATCGGTTTAGAATCTATCGTGAATTCTATCTTCCCAGTGATATAGTGACTGCTACTTATACTATCAATGGCCAGCTCGCTGCACCTTCGGTGGATGTCGTTGCAGGAGCGTATGCTACTATACAGAATATTGCTGTGACAGAACCCAGTGGGAGTGAGGTTTTTTATACTACAGATGGTCAAGAACCAACTCAGAGCTCTACACCGGTTACGGGAACTATTACTATAGATGGGACGGCAACCTATCAGTTCAAAGCATTTAAAGATGGTTGGGTTTCTAGTCCGCTAACTATTCGAACCTATACAATGGAAATTGCGGAACCTGTGGTTACTGAAGATGCAAATCATGCGACAGAGATCACGGTCATAGCAGAGAAATCAGTAGGAACTATTTATTATACTTCAGGAGTTACAAGTGCTATTCCTGAGCCCTCAGCATCAAATGGTACCCTCTACTCGGGAGTAATACCCGTTCGAGGTTCAGCATATTATAAATTTAAGGAGTACCGTGATGGTTGGAGAGCAAGTCCAACAGTCATCCGCCATTATGTCATTAATGGATCGGCAACAACCCCCATTATAACCCCAGACAGAAGTGGTGCGAGTAGTGTTGCGGTAACTGCTTCAGTACCCGCTGGCACCATACACTACACTTTTGTGGCAAATGGTATTCCTAACGATCCGACTGATCTGTCGGCTACCTGGAGTGATCACTCGGTTACCTCAACGGGTACCTATAAATTTATTGTGTTTCACACTGGTTTTACGCCGAGTGCTGTGGTGTCTGCTACCTATACCATAAATGGTCTTGCTCCTTATAGTAGCATAACAACCGATCGTTCAGCATCATCGTCAATACCGGTATCGGTGTCAGCATCGGGGAGTTCTGTCTATTTTAGTTCAACAACAAATGGTACGGAACCTGGAAGGCCATCAACCTCTTCTCCTTGGTCAGATCGTACACTATCGGGAGCGGGAACTCATAAGTATACCTTTCTCATCACCCGTTCAGGCTATGTCGAACAAATTGTGAGTCGAACCTATACCATAAATGGTCTTGCTCCTTATAGTAGCATAACAACCGATCGTTCAGCATCATCGTCAATACCGGTATCGGTGTCAGCATCGGGGAGTTCTGTCTATTTTAGTTCAACAACAAATGGTACGGAACCTGGAAGGCCATCTACTACTTCTCCTTGGTCAAATCGTACGCTATCGGGAGCGGGAACTCATAAGTATACCTTTCTCATCACCCGTTCAGGCTATGTTGAACAAATTGTGAGTCGAACCTATACCATAAATGGTCTTGCTCCTTATAGTAGCATAACAACCGATCGTTCAGGGCCATCGTCAATACCTGTTTCTGTGTCAGCATCGGGGAGTACTGTCTATTTTAGTTCAACAACAAATGGTACGGAACCTGGAAGGCCATCAACCTCTTCTCCTTGGTCAGATCGTACAGTATCGGGACCGGGAACTCATAAGTATACCTTTCTCATCACCCGTTCAGGCTATGTTGAACAAATTGTGAGTCGGACCTATACCATAAATGGTCTTGCTCCTTATAGTAGCATAACAACCGATCGTTCAGCACCATCGTCAATACCGGTATCGGTGTCAGCATCGGGGAGTACTGTCTATTTTAGTTCAACAACAAATGGTACGGAACCTGGAAGGCCATCAACCTCTTCTCCTTGGTCAGATCGTACAGTATCGGGACCGGGAACTCATCGGTATACCTTTCTCATCACTCGTTCGGGCTATGTCGAACAAGTTGTGAGTCGAACCTATACCATCAATGGTCTTGCTCCTTATAGTAGCATAACAACCAATCGTTCAGCAGCATCGTCAATACCTGTTTCTGTGTCAGCATCGGGGAGTTCTGTCTATTTTAGTTCAACAACAAATGGTACGGAACCTGGAAGGCCATCTACTACTTCTCCTTGGTCAAATCGTACGCTATCGGGAGCGGGAACTCATAAGTATACCTTTCTCATCACCCGTTCAGGCTATGTCGAACAAATTGTGAGCCGAACCTATACCATAAATGGGCCAGCACCAACGCCTGTAGTGAGTAATGTAACAACAGGTAATGATAGAGTGTTCCTTACCGCGAGTGGTTCAGGTACAATACATTTTACCTATAATGCAAGTGCGTCTCCTCCAAATCCTACGAGTGGTTCGGCTCAATGGAGTAATAGGTTTATACTCCCGAGTACTGATGGCTATTATAGATTTATAAATGCAGTACCGGGCTATGAAGCAAGTGCAGCAGTAGAGCGTCATATGAGGGTGACACCAACATTTGCGCTTCCGACTCAATCGTTATCGTGTGGGACATATCGGGATGAACAACAGATGACTGTTTCGTACAATACTGCAGGCACCCTTTATTACACAACGAATGGCGCTACACCGACTACCTCCTCTACACGATATACCGGGGCAATAACCGTTGATCGGTCAACGAATTATAAATTTCGCACAATAGCGAGCGGCTGGAATCCAAGTCCAGTAAGGACCTGTAACATAACTTTAAAAGTATCTAACCCTGCTTTGCCGCCGAGTCAAACTTTTAACAATGGTGTGGATTTGATTCTATGGTCTTTTGATGATTCAGAGGTGCACTATACACGCGGTACTACTGAACCTACTGAATCCAATGGTACAATTGTGGACAGGATCCATGCAAACTATACGCAAACATTAAATGTTAAAGCATTTAGAGACGGGTGGACTCCAAGTGATATGATTTCGGAGACCTATACCTTTGTTATTTTAGAGCCTGATGTTACAGATAATAATACTACTGCTGCAGTTGGTTCATTGCCAATCACAGTAGATGCGTTGTCTGGAGCCACTGTACGATACACGCATTCTCAAACATCCAAACCATCAAACCCCATTTCAACGTCTTCGGAATGGTCTAATACATCAATTACTTCACCAGGCTATTATAATTTTAAAGTATTCAATCAAAGTTGGACGGCGAGTAGTACTGTGGAACGTTTTTACAAACTTAAATTACCGACCCCTTCAATCAGTGCTACTCCGGTAGGGAATGTAAAAGTAACGGTTTCAAGTACAGTAGATGGCGCTCAATTAAGATATAGAGTAAGTGGTGGGAGTTGGATTTCTTATACAGGACCAGTTTCGTACCCATGTGCGGGGCCTGGATGTGGTCATGCTACCATTACTTTTGAGGCTCAGGCAACATTAACAAACTGGGAAGAAAGTAACGTGAGGTCACAATCGGTGAATTTTTAAAATGGGGCAATTTAGGTTAGAACTCGTTAAATCTCCCGCTACCAAAGTAACAATTACTGGAGGAAGTTCGATAAGAGCTGTATTTGAATAATCCCCCCTAAACAAATTGCCCAGCTGCAAAGCCAGAAGACCAGGCCCACTGAAGATTAAATCCCCCCAAGTGTCCCGTCACATCAACAACTTCACCAATAAAAAAGAGACCTGGTTGTTTTTTGCTCTCCATAGTCTTAGAGGAGAGTTCGTTGGTATCCACACCACCAAGGGTAACCTCTGCAGTACGGTAACCTTCGGTGCCACAGGGCTTCAGTATCCAATGATTGAGGTGATTACCTATTGTTTCTAGTACAGAGTCTGGGAGTTGTGCAATGGGCTGTTCTTTCCACTCAGCCCAGAAAAATGATTCGAGTTCTCCCACCATTTTTTTGGTGAGGTTCTTAGTCAGTAGATTTCGTAGAAGAGTTTTGGGACTGTTTTTCTTAGCATCAATAAGCCAGTTATACATTGAAGTGTCGGGAAAGAGGTTCATGTAGATATCTTCTCCGGGTGCCCAATAATTTGATACTTGGAGGGATACTGGTCCACTGAGGCCACGGTGGGTAAAGAGGACGTTTTCTCTAAAGCTTATGGAGCCTGTTCCCATAACGACATCAAGGGCAAAACCCGATACGTTTGAGAAGAGTTCTTTTAATTTGTCTGAGAACATGAAAGGGACAAGGCCTGCCTGGAGTGGTTTGACGTCTAAGCCAAATTGTTTGGCAATGGTATGTCCATAATCGCAGGCACCGACACCAGGGATTGAGAGGCCGCCAGTAGCTATAACTACAGACTGAGTGGTAAAATCACCCTCTACTGTTTCGATACGATACTGAGGTGAGTCTGCTTCGGTAGGTTCGAGGGCTTCAATAGAAGTTACTTCGTGTTTACACGCAATCTCTACATCGGCAGATTGACAGAGGTCAATGAGTAGATTGGATATGTCTTTGGCAGAATCGCTACAAAAGAGTTGGCCATGAGCGCGCTCTTCATAGGGAATGTTGTTTGTTTCAATGAGTTCTAAAAAGTCATATTGAGTGTAGCGATTGAGGGCTGACTTGCAAAAATGCTCATTGTGAGAAACAAAGTTTGAAGGCTCGGCAAACAGATTCGTGAAGTTACACTTGCCACCACCCGACATTAAAATCTTCCGACCAGGCTTTTTACCTTTGTCCAAAATGAGTACACTCCGGCCGCGTTTTCCTGCTTCCCAAGCGCACATGAGTCCCGCTGCTCCTGCACCTACAATTATAACGTCATATTGATCCAACTCACTCTCCATGCCAATGATTGCTCTGTAATCGTCAAAACTAGCTTTTTCAGTTGAAAATAGCGCCGTGAGATTGGTTTCAGAGGGGGGAATGAGGGAGGGAGTACAAAAAAGACCACTCACTGAATAGTAAGTGGCTTTTAAGCTCCTTTGTGGTAAATTAGTGGCTTTATTACTGCTATTCTGAGCCTTAGTGTTCTCTTGTGGCCTATTAACTCTTACAAACTTGTATTATATTTGCGGTGCACCTCCTTCAACACTGGGACACACGAGGGATGACACACACTAATATCTACAGTTTTCACGACTACCGTGAATTCTTAAAAGCCTATCTTGATTGTCAAAAAGCGACTAATCCGCTGTTTTCACACCGTTGGTTTACTCAAAAAGCAGGGTATCGTTCAACAGGACTGTTCCTGGATATTGTACAGAATAAAAGTAATCTGACGGTCAATATGGCATCTAAGTTTGCAAAAGCGATGAAGTTGAGTGAACGTGAACATGAGTATCTCGTATTACTCATTCTGTATGATTCGTGCAAAAATGATACCGCAAAAGAGCAGTACCTCGAAGAGATTACACGTTTTGTACCCACCAAATACACACAACTAAAAGAGCACCACCGGCGCTATTATGAGAATTGGTACTATAGTGCCATTCGAGAGGCACTTTGTATCTTAGATATTGATGAGAATAGCAAGGAGCTTGCGAGGTTTTTAAAGCCCAATATTACTGATGCACAGGTAGATGAAGCCTTGGAGACGTTAAGAGAGCTCGATCTGATAGAGCAGAATGATGATGGCTTTTGGAAGGCGCGGAATAACTGCCTTTCTGCAGGTGCAGAAATAGGAACCGAGAGTATCCGTACCTATCACCACAACATGATCACCCTTGCACGAGAGTCCATTACACGATTTACACCAGACAAAAGGTATGTAACCTCTCAATCATTGGCTATCTCTAAAAACAAGTACACAGAGCTTCTCAATAAGATTAAAACCATATATATGGAGCTGTTTGATAGTGTTGGTGACGATACCGATGAACAGTTTGTTTACCAATTTAATATTCAGTTTTTTCCACTCACAGAATCAGTAACCCTTTCTGATTAATGAGGACTTTATGAAACAATCAATGATCACTTTTATAGCTTCTGCCATGGCTCTTTTGTTGTGGCACTGTACTTTGTCTGAAACGAGCGGTACGGCTTCGGGAGCAGAAAATGCAATAGCAGGGGTTGTCTATTATCCTGACTCATCAGTTGCAGCCGGGGTTCCTGTTGCATTGAGACAAGGAAGCATAAATCCTAATACCGAAACGATAGTGTTTAAGGACACAACTAATGTACGGGGTGAGTTTTCCTTTGTTCACAGTATGGACTCGGGTGTAATAGTTGTAGCCCATGAGTATCAATCAGAAGTTGTTGGAGAACGGGTAGCAGTTTCTCTCGATGATGAAAGTATTGTCATAAACCTTAAGGAAACATACGATTTTTCTATTGTAGTTCCGGTGTATTTCGATACGGTTCAATTATGGGTAGAGGGTGATAGTATTGCTGTACAAGGGTTTGCAGGCGATACATTGCTATTACCTTCCATACCTATTGGGAAACGAACACTGTATATAGAACAAGACTCTTTAATAATTACTGATACGATAGTGATACCAGATGAAAGAGCGGTGAATATCCCCGTTGAATCCTCCAGTGCGAAAAATACCCTATCATCTTCGACACAGCTTGCTGCTGTTGTTGAGCTATCTTCGACACAGGATCCTGTTGTTGTTGAACTATCTTCATCAAGTGTAACCGTTGACACTGTACCAGTGAGTAACGCGGGGTCTGATACGTCGTGGTATTTTTCTCATGAAATTGATAGCACCAATCCACTTACTTTTTCTGTGGAGAGTTTCCATTTTGCAATTAATAATATATCAGAACGGGTCTATCCAACGTTTGCAAAAGCGCCCGATCATTATGATCATTTAATCTGGGAGACATTGGACCCCGAAGTGTTTCATATTAAGGGTGATACTTTTGTATTTAATGACTTTGGTGTCGGGAGGTTGAGAATGGTTGATACCGTAGAATGGCGTGAAGGGATTTTACCGATACATGTTGATTTCTATTTTGATGATAGGGGGACCAATGCGACCTTTACACTCGGCGATGATTCGTTGGACGTCTATACTCAATTATTGAGTGGCAGAGCCAACAGTGATAACGAGGGGACAATCTATACTACCGTATTGCTTGATGGTATAAGAATTATGAGAGAAAATTTGATTATGATTACTGACTCAGGGAGTAGTTGTTATGATGAGGATGATGAAAACTGTGAAACATATGGACGTCTCTATAATTGGGAACAAGCAAAAAAGAGTTGCCCTGATGGCTGGAGGATTCCCATGAATAGTGAGTGGAGCCGCATTGGCAAATATATTACCCAACAAGAATCTCTTAACGCAGGCCTCTGGGGTATCTGGCCTGTGGGGAAACAGATGATGCAAGACACTCTTGGACTTTGGTTGGATAGTATGGATATTGCTCTTGATCTTCCTGGAGATCGACATGGCTTTTCTGCAGTTCCAGCGGGTTATTTTGATGCAACGACACAAACCTACCGTGACTTGCAGCATGGAACAGTATTTTGGAGTATTGATGACGAGAGCCCAGAAGATCGCACAACTATTACATGGTCCTTACATTCCGATTCTCAAAATTTTATACGTTCGGGCATAGAATCGCTGCGTCCTTATAATGGTCAAACGAGTGAAACGACACTCACTGAGTTTCCAGACCTTTCTCAGAACTATTATTCGGTACGGTGTATTCGAGACCAATAACTCGAACAGAGGGAAAGAAACTTCGGAACATCTTCGGAACGATAGATTTTGGGATATCATGGTAATACAGGATATCCCATTTTAATGTAAATCTCAAATGATACCTTTGGTTTTAGCGGTACACGCTTAATAACACACACACATACACAAGGGAATCAAAATGAATTTTTCTAAACTTATTGTCATTACCACCACTTCAATGCTCCTTGCTTTTGGCGCAGCATCTGCAAAAGAGTACAAGCTTATTTCAGGTGTAAATACAATCGTAACGGCATCATCAACAGAAAGTGAAATGTATCCAGTATCTCATCTGAATGATTATGACGCTGAAAGCCGTTGGTCGTCAGATTGGTCGGATGTACAATCAGTAGAGATGGACTTTAATGCTCGCAAACCTATTGATAAAATAGTTCTTAACTGGGAATCAGCTTTTGCACGTTCAATTAAAATTTATGGAAAAAAGTTTAATGAACAATCGAGTTGGGAACTTATTTATGATGCAAATGGTACTCTTAATGGTGGCGAAACAGTAATAGAGAAGAAACTTGGTAGTTTCCGTATACTTAAATTCGAAATGTCAGAAAGAGCACTCCAACAATATGGTATCTCTCTTTACGAAATAGAAGTGTATTCTGAAAGGAATCATCTTCTTGCAAAAGAAATCACTCTTGAAGCACAGAGCAGCTACCACTACGGTCAAGCTGATGAGTGTAATAGCGCTAATCACGGTAAAATGGTTTTGGTCGCACATAACTACAAATCAACGTCACCACATAGTTATATTAAAGCGTGTCTGATGAACTCATACATTGAAGATGGTAAAACAAATATATTCTTTGATTGGGTTGATGTCGCGACAGGCGCACACGACTAAAATAGTGTACGTAAAAGTTCTATTTTTTTTGATGTGAACTTCATAATTTGACAATAATTGAGGGAGTGGTAATTGTTTTACTGCTCTCTTTTTTTATGTTTAACAGTGAAAATTAATGAGGAAATTCTTAATGTATTACGTACTGGCTCTTTGTTTTTTATGTATACCACTTTTCTTGTCTGCGGCATCATCCGACCGAAAGAACTATGGTACTCTTATTTGCGATGAAGTAACGTCAATTTATGATGGGGATACGTTTCGATGTACTATAAAAGATGTGCATCCACTTATCGGGAATAGAGTGAGTATTCGAGTGAATGGGGTAGATACACCTGAAATGAAAGGGAAAAGCAAGAAAGAGGTTATTCTCGCCAGAAAAGCCAAGAAACGAACGGTCTCCTTTGTGAGAAACTGCCCTGAGAAGATTGCCCTTAAAAATGTAAGCCGTGGTAAATACTTTAGAATCGCTGCAGATGTGTATTGTGGTAAGGAGTCTCTAGCCAAAACTCTCATCGATGAAGATCTCGGATATGAGTATTATGGAGGGAGAAAAAGGAAGTGGCGATAGTTACATTGCTCTATACAGCTCAAATTATCTCCTTTGCTTACCTTGGGTAAACGTGTGAATTTTTAATCATTTTTCTATCTTTGCCCTTATTCAGGTATGATAACTCCCTATAGTATCGTCATACCACAGTTCATAGAGAGGGTTTATTATGAAGTACCGTTTAGTGTCGTTACTGCTGACTACAGCAGTTCTATTGTTTCAATCTGGCTGTCTGTTTTCTGAGTCTTATTCTGTTGCACCGTTAGGAAATTCTTCTGGAGAATCACAAAGTTCTTCTGAAGAGCTACCAGAAGGTGAGTATCCATCAAGTTTTGATCCTGATGACTGGGGTTTTGAAGCGGATATGGAAAATGTTGAGACCATGGACGTTGATATCTATTATACAGATGGTCGAGGGGCTGTTCTAAAGGATGATAATGATGAACCAGTAGTTGCTGAAGATACTATTGTCGAGTATATTCCCGTACCATTTTACGTAGATCACCATTTTATTGGTGAAGGCTGGATGGGGGCTGGAAGTAAAGAGGGATATATGAATCTTCACAGGGACTGTGAAATTGGGCCCGTTGATAGAAAAGGGGGCTACATTGAGGATAGTGAAGAGCTTGAGGAAGGTGATAGTTATAAACCTAATATTAATCTCTGTAAGCATTATGTGTTTAAACCCGATTATGATGATGATGATGTTGTTACTAATTGGGTTGGAGTTGCTTGGCTTTGGAATTCAAATTGGGGATTGGAGCCTACTGAGTTAATACGCATTGGTCCAGGTGCTCGAAAAATAAGTTTTTGGGCCAAATCAGCTCGGGCCTCTAAAACGGTGTATAATTCGGATGAATCGGGCCTCTGGTATCTTACTGAACCAGATAACTCTACAACCTCTCGAGAACATAACCATAGTATTGGTATAGGAGTCTGTGGAAATAGAGGAGGACAATGTGATTGGGACCCAATGAGTATGGAATTTGTGGTCAGCCTCTCTGATAAATGGGAATACTTTGAGTTACCTCTTCCTGAAAAAACATATGTAACCTATCAAGATATGTTTCAAATGGACACTCTCACTGTTATCGATAGAGATTTTCCGCATCTTGTTTCATTTGGGTTTATGTGGACTAATGCTCAATATGATACTCCTGAAGGTGACTCTCTTGATTTTTATATAGATAGAATCCGTTATTCTGATGAACCTCTGTATGGAGGGACACCAGGTATCTACGAAACAACTATTACTGGGTATGATATTACTAGACAGTTGAGTGAATAGCTAGAATAACCTCAAAGCATAGTATTACACACTATACCAACCAGAGACCAGCGGTTTTTGGTTGGGTGTCGTATCCATAGTAATAGTCTTTTTGCGACAGTACGACTTTAAACTATCCAGACCAAGCTCCTTACCATACCCACTACTCTTAAAGCCGCCAAAGGGAACTTCACTCGAGAAAGCTCCATAGGTATTGACCCAAACAGTTCCTACATTCAATGCTCTTGTTACACGCTGTATATCTGCTTGATTATTGCTCCATACCGAAGCAGCGAGCCCATACTCAGAACTATTTGCCAGTGTTATAGCCTCATCAATTGAACTAAAAGGTGCGGTAATTAGAACGGGCCCAAATACCTCTTCATTCCATATATCCATATCCGATGTTACATTACTTAATATAGTAGGTGGGAAGAAAGCACCTTCTGTAGGGATTTCACTCAGTTGGAGTGGGGTTAATCTCACAGCACCCTGACCAATAGCTTGTGCGACCATTTGTGATACCTTCTCTCTATGGACACTACTAATTAAGGGACCCATATCTGTTGTGGGTCGTTCTCCCGAAGCGATCACTAATGCAGAGGCTTTCTGTGCAAGAAGCTCGGTAAATTGTTTGTAGATAGATTCATGAATGAGCAGTCGAGAGCCAGCGACACACATTTGCCCTTGGTTCATAAAAATGGTTGTTAAAATGGTGCGAGCGGTACTTTCTAGGTCACAATCTTCACCCACAATAGTGGGGGACTTTCCACCCAGTTCAAGAGTAACAGGTGCAAGGTTTTTTGCGGTACTCTCTACAATGGCTCGTCCTGTTTTTGTAGACCCTGTAAAGGAGACTTTAGCAATATCCCTATGTCCGGTCAGCGTTGGACCGATCTCTTGGCCAATGCCCGTTACTACATTAAGTGCACCTTTTGGCAGGTCTGTTACACTCAGTTTTTCACACAGTGTTAGGAGTGATACTGAAGTGAGTTCAGATGGTTTCATCACGATAGTGTTACCGGCTGCAAGAGCAGGAGCAATTTTCCATGCTGCCATCAAGAGGGGATAGTTCCATGGAATTATTTGTGCAACAACACCAAGGGGCTCATACTGAGTATACGAGAAGGTACTCCCATCTGTAGGGAACGTCTCGCCCTTAAGTGAGAGTACTAAGGATGCATAGGTTCTAAAAACCTTTGCTGCTTCGGGAATATCTATGAGTGATGACTCTTTAATGGGTTTACCATTCTCTTGAGTCTCTATTTGTGAGAGTAATCCTGAGTGCTCTTCAATAACGTCGGCAATTTCACGTAACATATCGGCTCTGTCGTGATACGAAAGCGCCCGCCATTCATCAGATTGGTAGCACTTTTTTGCGGATGTTACGGCTCTATGTATATCTTCTGGTGACCCCTGTTGAATAGTCCACAGTAGTGCACCAGTAGCAGGGTTTATAGAATCAATAGTGTTCTTTGTAGTGCTTGTGCACCACTCGCCACCAATAAAGTGACCATACTCTTTAGACATGTTCAAGTTCCTTTACGGGGGCGTCTTTCCAGAGATCAAAGATTCTATAAAAGGGGGCGTACCATTTTGAGAGATCGCCAATGTGGCCTTTTATAAGTTTCAGCTTTTTTTGACTGGTTGCTGCAAATGGATCGAGCCTCCCATTAAAGACATGAACCCAAATCTCTCGTTTACCCATGTTGATAAAGTCGGCATCATCATCATTGGTGATTTTAGTAAGGACACCTTTTTTGAAATGCATGTTGTACAGCGTCCCATCATCCGAAAGCTTAATAGCATACCGAGTAGTTAAGTCCGAAGCTTCTCCCAGTGAGAGGGCTTCGGAGTCATTATTAATGAGATTTTGGAGTCTCTGCATGTGAGCATCAGTAAATACCTCATAGGTCGCATTGGATTTGTCAGAGACGATTTCTGTTTTTTTTGATGTGTCTTGCCCAAGGAGGAGTGAATTAAGAGTGATTGTTGCTGCTGACTCAGCAGTGTCAGCTAAGGAATATGCCTCTATAAGGGTGTCGCCAGCGGCTACAAGACCATGCTTTTCGAGAAAGACAATCGAACTCGTTTGAAAGGCGTTGAGTAATGCAGGTATATCGGTAACTGTTGGACTTTTCTGTGTAAGTACCGGCGGTTGGCCTAAAATGAGTGATGACTCATAGGTACTTGGTTCAATTGCTCTGTTACAGTTAAGAAGAGAGAGTAAGCTCGTTGGGTGAAGATGGACGACAGCTTGATAATTTTCGGTGTTGTATAGAGCGAGATGCATCTCAGTTTCGGTAGAGGTTCGCTTTTCATTTTCCTCAATTAATGAACCGGTAGTATCAATAAGTAGAATATCTTCTTCTGTAATAAAACCGAGGGAGGTTTGATGTGCAGTAATCAGAATTTCATTCTCATTCAGTCGACAGGATATGTTGCCACCCCAACCAGAGGTGAGCCCTTTGGTAAAGGCCATTTTTCCTATCTCTATTATCTGTTCTATACAACGTTGTCTGCTCATCAGTTATTCTCTAAAATAAGTTTATTGGTAAGGTTGGGCAAATGAATGTCTGTATCTGGAATACGGTCGTACTCAAAAGGGATGCTATTAACGCCATTTGGCACAATGTCACTATCAAAAAAGGAGAGGTCAGGTATTTCTGACTTTTCAATTGGAATGGTATAGGCGGGGATCGTTGACTGTTTTGAAAAGAGAAGTCCCATAGCGCTCCCCGGAAGGGTATTCCATTCGGTAGTATTATTTTTGTGGCCTTGAATATACAGGGCACTGATCTCTTTATTCTGAAAGAGCGATCCAATCATATTATCAGTAATGAGAGTCAAGGATAATTCATGCATAGTATTGTTTTGTATCGCTTCAGCGACATCCTTTTCAAAAGGGCGTGTTTCAGTCACATAGAGTGTAGCGCATTCAGCATGATTCGATTGAATGATAGCAAGGGTCTGTTCTGTAGGAATACCAATGAGGAGTATATTCATAATTTCCTTTAATAAAGAACCGCACCCAATTAGGGTGCAGTTCTTCTCGTGTTATTGTGCAGCGGTTGTTTCTGATGCCGCTTCAGCTTGAGCACCAGAGCCTTCTCCACCTGCAGATTTTGCATAATCATCCATAGAGCGCATATAGCTTTGGAAAATTTTCAGGGGGAATGAGTTGATTGTTTTACTTTCGAGTATGCGTTGCACGCGCCCTCTGGCTGAGTAAAACTCACGGTTTGCCCATGAGGCAATTTGTCCGAGCTCTTCTCGTGCAAGGTGCTTAGTACGTACTACTGGCTCATGAAAGTTCCAGCGGTCGAAATCGGTAATTTCACAAAACTCTTTCACTTCTTCATACATTGGAATTCCCGGTACAGGGAGAAGCATCTGGAGTGCCATGATGTCTGGATCGATATCATCGAGAACTGCGAAACGTTTTTTAAGACTCCGAGCACTGTCATCAGGGAACCCAATGATCCATGTAATTACAGAAGTAATGTTCATTTCACGAAGTGCTTCAGTCACTTCTTTAATCTCAGCAACGGTTGTACCTTTTTTGACTTTTTTTAACTCTGCGTCATCGGTTACTTCTAAGCCATATATTACTGCACCGAGACCACATTTTTGAAGCTCGGGGAGTAAGTCGAGGTCACGTTTGAGTGAATGGGCATTGCCGAGGAAATTAAAGTTTACGGGAAGCTTACGTTCTTGAAGTTCTGCAAGGAATGCTTCGGTACGTTTACGTGATGGGTTAAAGTTAAGGTCAAAAATACTGATATTGTCGACACCATAGTTAACATAGAGGTGTTCCATCTCATCGACAACACGTTTTGCTGATTTGTAGCGATGTTTCATCCAGTCGTTGTTTCCCCGTGGATCCATAGTAACCCAGTCGATACAAAAACTACATCCAAACGGACAGCCACGAGCGGTAAAGATCTCTTGGTAGGTATCTATCTGATCATACCCGATATATTTATCCATAGGGAAGAGTTCATACGCTGGCATAGGTAACGAATCGAGGTCTTTAATGAGGGGTCTATATTCATTAACGATGAGTTCACCTTTGTCTGAATGATGACAAAGCCCTTTGATGGTAGAGAGATCGCCATCGTCTGTTGCGAGGGTCGCCACGAGTTCGGTTACGGTCAGATCAGGCTCACCGGCAATAACATAGTCATATTGTGGTGTTTCATTAGCGATAGTCATGTAGTTCGCTGCAATGTAGAAACCACCAGCACAAATGCTCACTTCAGGGAACATCTCTTTAATCATCACCGCTGCACGTTCGTAGTGAGGAATGATCGAAAGTGTTTGTGTCATTTGATACGCATCACCAAGATAGATGAGGTCTGGTTGACGTTCTTCGATTTCTTGAAGCATTTGTTCGTGTTGGAATTCTTCAGCTCTGCAATCGAGGGCTTCAACAGTAACTCCGGTAACATCTCGTTGTATACACGCAGCCATTTGTGCATGACTCACGTTTATTGCAATATGTTTTCCCCAGGTAACCCATGATCCCATGGGAGGTTGTAAAAATAGTACTTTCATTGTGTCCTCTTGGTTATTTACTCCAGGCCTCTGGTAATTCAGAAGGCGATAGAGCAGCATTAAATGTTATCAGTTTTGTTATAAGGGTGTGTGGAGTCATATCAAATGCAGGGTAATAGGCATTAGTATGCTCTGGGTATATCATTCTGCCTTTAAAAGTCGTAACTTCTCGACTGTCTCGTTGTTCAATTGGTACAGCGTCTCCAGTTTCTGTAGAGCCTGGATCTTGCACTAAGGAAAAGAAGGGAATACCATACTTTTTTGCCATTGTTGCAATTTGATAGGTTCCTGTCTTATTAACGACATCACCATTGAGTGCAACTCTGTCTGCTCCGGTAATTATTTTTGTAATAATTCCTGATGCAATAACCGAAGCGGTTCTATTGTCCGGTATGAGTGTTACCGGAAAGCCTTCGGCCTGTAATTCCCATGCGGTCAACCGTCCTTGAAAGTAAGGGCGGGTCTCAGTTGCATAATATGAGAGATACTTACCTTGTGCTTTGCAGAACTGTGCAATGAGCAGTAATTCACCACTGGTGTTACAGTGGGTTAATACGACATCACCATCTTCGAATAGTGCTGCTGCAAGCTCTGCTCTGTTGAGACGCATCTGTTTGATGCGTTCCAGAAAGCCCAAGATTTTGTTTTCAGCAAACTCTTTGCTGTCGACCTTGTTTTGAGCCATACCTTCAGAAACCCATTGTTTAACCATAGCGGTGTATGTTTTAAAACTAAAGGTTGGACGGCTCTTATTGAGTGCATCAACAGCATGGGCTATTGTTGCTTCAAGAGCATTCTTCTCAGTGTTTCTAATGGTTATGATCAGGGCATAGAATACTGTCAGGAGTTGTCCAAAGGCTCGGGTTTTCATGTCGCGTATAACGGTCACCGCTTCTGAATAATCAGAAACGGTGATGTAGGTTATCGCCTCTGGAAGCGCAGTCTCATCAAGTACTTCAAACGTCTTACGCTGTAGTCGCGCCGACCAACCCAGAAGTGGAAATTCCATGGGCACCTTTAGACTCAAGAATGTTAATTGCTTCGAATGCGATATCGATAGTTTTTGTTTCAGCTTCAAAGAATTTGAGGCTGCCAAAACCAAGTTCGCCAGTGATAAGGTTATCACTTACTGCGAGTACCGCTCCGGCTTTAAGGCCTTTCACTTGTGCTACAGTGAGGAGTGCTGAGGTGACCATGTCGACACCGATACATTTAAGATCACACATCTCTGCGATAAGCTCTTTTGTTTCTCTGAGGAGTGCATCAGTACTCCATGTAAGACCAACATGGTAGGTTACGCCTAGGTTTTCACATGCTTCAACAAGTGCTGATGTTGTCATGAGGTCGACTACTGTTGAAAAGTTGGAAGGTACATAGTAGGGTGAAGTACCTTCACCACGAATAGCACCATTGGCAATGATGATATCACCAACAGCGATATCTTCGCGCATTGCGCCACATGATCCTGTTCTGATAATCGTTTCTGAGCCACCCGCTGCAAAGATTTCTGTAGTAATTGCGGCAGGAGGTGCATACATACCACTATTTGCAGTACTTACCAATAGTTCACCAATTTCACCAGTGTACATCTCAACACCTGCAAAAGAGAAATCTCTAATAGGGTCTGTTAATTTTGCTTTAACCGCATCAAGTCTATCAATGGGTCCGGGTACCACAGCGTATTTACCCAGTGAACCTGGTTGTAGCTGTACCATTTTTAAAAGGTCTTGTGCGTCCATGTGAACATTTTTACTCATGTATCCCTCTGTATTGAATTATTATTTTAGTTATTGCTTTTCTGACTCTATATAGTCGTTCATTATAGTGAGCATTCCACCGAGTGTCGTAATTGATGACACTGAAGAGAGCGGTACATTAATTTTAAAGGTTGTTTGCAATCGCACTCCAAGAGTCATAATGCCGAGTGAATCAATACCGATATCTTCGTAGATATTGGTTGTTTCACTGATTTCATCGGGCTCCATACCGAGGTGATCACAAATTACGGGGGAAAATTCTTTCCAAGATATTGTACTCATCATTACTCCTGTGTTACACTCATCATGCGAGTTAACTCTTCTTTTGATTGATCGATCAGTTGTTGAAAATTTACTTTTCCAACACCTGGATTTTTTGGTATCTCATCAATAAAGATGATATTGTCGGGCACCATATATGGTGCGAGGTTTTCTCTGCACACTCTCATGATAGCCCCTGATTTTAATTCAGCCTGAGGGTCTTTAACGACATAGGCCCAGACCATTTCACCATAGAGCTCGTGGGGGACACCTACTACTGCGGCACTCAGTACTTCAGGTATGGTTTCGACCATCTCTTTAATCACTACGGGTGAGACACTTTTTCCTCCCCGTTTTATGAGATATTTATTTCTACCGAGTAGGGCAATGGTGTTGTCGCCAATCATTTTCGCATGGTCACCGGTCTTGAACCATCCATCACAAAATGCGGTATTATTCTCATCAATGTTTCCAAGATACTGTTTGATAACACCTTTTCCTTTAATCCAGAGCTCACCTTCGACACCATCTTCTACGGCGGTGCCCTCTGCATTAAAAATACCGACTTCATTGCCAGTACCAGCTACCATAGTGAGCTCATTGGTGTTATTCACAAAGTCAGCTTCACTTTCAGCCTTCCATACCATGATAACGGTCGCTGTTTCAATAAGGCCATACCCAATACCAACGTGATTGAGATGAGTGAATGTATCTTTAATTCTATTGAGAAGTTTGTTAGGGAAAAAGTCCATTCCTGTATAGAGGCCTTGCACTGATGTGAGGTCGAATTGACCGAGCATAGGGAGTCCAAGGATTGCCTCATAATAGGCTGGTGGGGCTGCAATTGAGTCAGCCTTCCATTTCTGAACCTGTTGAAGATAGGTGACCGGAGACATATCTGACGTTGAGATTTGTTTAACTCCTGCCATCATCATACCACTCAGTACCAATATCCCCGAAGTAGAGAGGGGGAAGGCGAGCATACACGAGTAGTTATTACCTTGTGGCATAGCCATTTCAAATGATGACTTAAGTACTGAAGCTCCAGCTCCTTGTGACATCATAACCATTTTTGGTTTACCTGTTGTTCCCGAACTGGTTGCCATCATAAAAGGGTGGTTTTCATCGGTACCTTTAAAGAGGTGGTCTTCGATAACCATTGCACTGACTGCTTCGTCAGCGTCATCGTTAAATGAGCTCACCGGTAATACGATAAAAGGAGCGTGCATCTGTTGTGCAGTTTCAGTAAGGGTTTCACACTCTTTATCAGAACATATAACGTGACCGACACGACACCCAAGATAAATACCTACGCGTGCTTGTGCAGGAATCATGTTAAAGAGGGGGACCGCTATAGCTCCAAGACGTGATATTGAGAGTATAAGGTAAAAGGTCTCAGCACAGTTGGGGAGGGTATAACCCACACCAGCACCTGGTTTAATACCAAGAGCAATGAGTTTTTTTGTGTAGCAATCAACATTCGTTTTAAGAGTATCAAGAGTGATAATCTCATCGTTTATGATCAGGAGTTCTGTACTCCCTTCTTTGGTGTACAATATGTTTTCTATAATGTCATTAAAGGTATTACATGAGAATATGTCACTCATACGGTCTCCTTGTGTTCTCGTATTGATTTATATTGAATTTTTCCAATTTCTTTGGGGAGCTCGCGAGTAATAATGAACTCATCCGGAATTTTATAACTAGAAAGGTTGCCACTACAGTATCTGCGGAGTTTACCGCCACTTAACACGCACCCCTCTCTTGGTTGTACGTGGGCTTTTATCATTTCACCCAACAAGTCATGGGGTTCAACGGTTATTGCTACGGCAACAATATCATTGTGGGTTAATAGAAATGCCTCAATATCTTCGGGGAAGATGAGGTTTGCACCTCTTTTGAGAGCGCGCTTTTTTCGCCCCAAGAATGCGACGCGTCCCGTTTCATCGTACTGACCTAAATCACCGGTTCGAAACCAGCGCGTTGAATCATTTTCGTAAAGAGCTCTTTCAGTTTCTGCACTATTATTATGGTAGTTGTGTAAGATACCATCCGTATGAATATGGATCATGCCAATTTCGCCATGGGGGACGATATTGTCGTTGTCGTCACAGAGTTTCACTTGAGTAAAAGGGAGTGTTCGATAGATGTTACAATCAACGGCACCATCAACCTCAGAATCCCATACAAGCATGGTGGCGGTCTCTGTAGAACCTATGATATTAACGACACGAATACCGATGTCATCAACAAATCGTCGGGCGATTTCATTGGGAAGTACCTCTCCGGCAAAGTAACAAAGGCGGAGACTTGAGATGTCGTAGCTCTCAAAGTTAGGAACGGAAAGGAGGATTTTGGCGAGAGTACTACTCAGTTGTAGTACGGTTACTCGTTTCTCTTGAATAGTCTTCAGCATGGTGACTGGGTCAAAAGAGCTTAAATAGATTACTGATCCACCCATCAAGCTATTTTGAAGCCCCATACCAAATCCACCGAGGTGAAAGAGGGGCATCCCCATAAGCATTACATCGGACGAGTTTAAGTCGAGGTAGCGCGCCATGTCTGTTTGAGACTTGTAAAAGCCCTCTTGAGTAACTGTTATAATTTTGGGATTACTTGTTGATCCAGACGTACTTGCCAGCATCAAGGTATCACTCTGTACATTTTGTGTAGAGGGCGATAGCGTTGTTTCGACATTCATCATGTCGCTATACCAAAGTACTCTCTTATTCTCAGGAAGCGTACTGTCGGCATCCAAGAACACGAACGTTTTTATGTCGGTAACACTTTCAGAAAGGGTAGTGAGGTTTGCAAGGTGATTGATGTTTCTAAACTTCACACATGCAATAACCAACGTAATAGAGAGAGTCTTTAAGAGTCCTTCGAGTTCCCATTTTCCGATTTGTGGGTTGAGTGGCACGGGAAGTGCATCTAATGTTATAAGAGCCCAATAGGTCGTATACCACTCAATAGCGTTGGGGAGAATCAGCATAACTTGATCACCTGAGCCAATCCCTTGACGGGACAATGCATCAGCTACTCTCACTATCTCGCAACTCAGTTCTCCACGAGTGTGAGAACGTCCATCAACAGTAATTGCATCGCCAAAAGGGTTTTCTGTAGTGAGGGAATCTATCCATGTGTGAAAGGAGTTTGGAGTGCTCACTTTGATCGTACTCCTTCAGTTACCGCTGATGAAATTGCTTGGGTTGCGATCCAATCGGCAAAGACATGTTTAATCCAATGCAATTGTTCGCCTACAGGCATAGTATGGGTAACCTGAATACCTTGGTAGTAGACGGGCTCATCTTCGAGAATGAGCAGTTCTTTTGGGCCGGTTGCTTTTTCATGAAGTGCAAGAGCGTCATCAATAACCATCCAGTTATCGTGCCTGCCATGAATCAGAAAATAAGGGCAGGCAACCTTTTCTTCACTGCCGAGTCCCATCTCTGCAACAAAAGTCTTTGCATCAACGCCACCTGTCTGAAAGTTGTAGGCTGGCCCTTGGCGCATCCAGGCCGGAGTGACACTCTCTTTAACTTGATCAATATAGAGGGGGAAGAGGGTTGCACACCAGGCGAATCGCTCATCACGGCTTGCTGCTTTATACGCATAGCCACCACCCATACAGAGGCCAGACACCCCAATGCGTTCAGAATCAATCACGTCTAGGGCACATGCGTAATCCATAGTACTCGTAAACGTCTCTAGGTTCGTTGCCATACGGCACTTGATGTCGCGATCATAAAGCGCTTCTCCACAACCGGGCATGTCAGGAACGAGTACCGCGATACCTCTTTGTAAGAGTGGCATTGCGAGAATATGCATCTCTTCTTTACAGCTCCCAAGGCCTTCAAAAAGTATCGTACAAGGAAAAGGCCCTTCACCTTCAGGGAGGTGTAGGTAGGCAGGTACTGCTGCCTCACCAATGGGGATATCAACTTTTTTTGATTCAGTCGTTAAGAAGCTCAGTGCTTTGTCATAATACCGTGCATACTGTAGGTAGACATTTTTCTTTTCTTCGATCTTAACAAAATTGATAAGGAATACCGCATAGTAGCACTGCGCCGTTTGAAGATACATGTCATAGGCAGTAATAGTATCACCACGGGTTTCTGCATTTTGCGCTATATTCAGATAGCGTGTAGCTTTTGCCTCCCACAGTGCAAGCCATTTTTTTTGTAATACATTGGAGTTGATAATGTTGGTATTCTCTACCTCTTTGAGGATAGCCTCTATGTCAAATGGATTGGTACCATAGATTAACATGCGTGTAATAACAGGGGCTAAAAAGCTGCGGATACTCCATTCTGTTGGTGCGGTCATTAACGTCTCCTTTGAGGAATGGTACAATGCATGAGTGCAAGTAAGGGGGTGGTGTTGTAGGCAATTGCGGTATAGGTATGGGCATTATGGGTAACACTCGTGTACTCAAGTGTTTCGGGTTCAGGACCTGTCTGGCTTACTGAACAGCCCTGTATGGTAAAGCCACTGTCTCGGAGACGATCGATCCACTGTTGAGCGGTATTGTGTCCTTCGCGGATATACTCAGTTCTATTACCAATAATGTCGATGATCTCAAATACAAAGATCTCTTTGATAGAGAGGCGCACCGATTCTGTAAGGTGTTTAAGGGTGTCGATATACTCAAATATCCCTTTGAAATGAGTATAGCAGTTCTGAATGCGTTCTGGGTACGGTACTGTAATGTGATCGACATCGGGCTCTGCAATATAGAGTGATGCAGGGTTGAGGACGTTCAAGTTACGGCACATTTTCTCACGAATACTAGTGTCATTACTACAGTGATGGAGGGACAGTAACCCGGTAATGATCAGTGGTCCTGATACCTGTTGCTGTATCTCTGCCCAGTCTTTGGTATCCAGCTGATCAACAGATCTATTGAACCCAGTAAAGGAATGGGGAATAGTGTTCGCTTCGCACAGTTCTTCTATAGAGTGTTGGCCTAGATCAATGAGCTGCTTGGATGGTTCACAGGCAATTACTGAGATTTTTTGAATGTCTGGATTGTGGGCATATACGGCTGAAATAATTGCACGGAGTAATCCCCCAGACTTGAAGCCGGTATCAAAGAGGGTAATCTCTTTCTCGTCTCCATAGAGTGTTACTATTGAGTCTATGAGAGCATGTTTCACCAGTGAAAGAATAGGGAAGTGCTCTAGAAAGAACGCTACACATTGTGCCGTTGAGTAAGGTGAAAGGTGGAGGTTTTGTTGATCCTCTTTGGTAATGGGCTTATTATAGTGGAGCTTAAATGCGTACGAAAAACAGCGGGCAAGAATCGCGTCATTAGAGTTGTGCGATTGGAGGTCCTGGTTTTGTAGGGAGAGGCTCAATGCATCAGTATCAATAGGGTTCTCTGTTGATGAGAGATTCTCTAAGAGTTGTGCCATTGGGCTCATGGTACCGCTCCTCTTGTGCATTGTTTGACAATAAGGGGGATCTGTTTGACAGCTGCTGATATCGTTTCTTCTGATACACAAGTTGAGAGACGAATAAATCGTTCAAAACGGATGCCACCAAATACTGAACCGGGCATATAGACGAGGGCTGGGTCACCACTTAAAGCGACTTCTCTAAAGTGCGTTTCACTCTCAACCGTTTCAGGAAGCTCTGCCCATAGGTAGAAGGAACCTTGAGGAGGAAGTACTGTAAAACCAGCGTCTTGTAAGGTCTGTATAAGAGTATCGGTGTAATCCTGGTAAAAATAACACTCGCTGTTATCCATTAATCCTATTTGTGAAATAACTTTTTGCTGGAGCACCGAGGGATGTACCACTCTACTTCTTATTCTCAATCGGAGCGCTTCAAGGAGGGTAGTACACTCAAGTTCCCCATCATAATTTGGATTAACGGCGATATAGCCAATCCGTTCTCCAGGAATTCTCAGTGATTTAGAGAATGAATCAATGCGAATGGTTTCACTCCAGAGAGGCATCATTGAAGGGACTGTTGTTCCTTGTGGAATTACTCGATCGTAGACTGCATCCTCGAGTATGGCTACCGAGGTCCCTGTTACCATGGCATTACTTTGGAGTAGATCCGCTAACTCACCCAGTGAAGGCTCAGAGTAAATTGCGCCGGTAGGATTATTGGGGGAATTTAAGAGTATTGCAACACAATGTGGACTCAGTGCATTTCGTATATTGGCAATGTTTAGTGAGCAATCGTCATGAGCACCCACTCGTACTACACGAGCGCCAGACTGTTCTATGATGGTATCATACTCTACAAAGTGAGGAGTGATTACAATGACTTCTGGAATCACATCCTTCTGGAGCGCTCGTTTATTGTCTACAATGGTGCTGATAACAGCATCTAATGCACCGGTTGCACCAACAGTCATAATCACCTGTTCTTGGGTAAAGGGGATAGTGAACCGTTTGTGTAAATCCTGAGAAATTCTATCGCTGGCATCACCACTTCCAAAGCCTGTTTGATAGAGAAAGCTATTATGATCAGTCTCAATCATCTGCTTTGTTGTGGCGAGTAAGGTCTCTCGATAGTATAGTGGTGGCCGCTCTGCGGGGTTTCCGAGAGAGAGGTCGATAACCCTTCCTGGTGCATTTTTCACCTGAGAAAATAGGTCGTAAATTGTCTGGTTATTATTAACCTGATCAAGTGCGCTTTTTATCATGTCCCAATTCCTTAAAGCTGATAAAAAGATAGTACAGGTTTGTAATTTGGGGCTTTTATGTAATGGAAATGCAGTATTGTTTAGGACTTATTTACAGTGCTATCGGAAGTTGTAGTGAGCTTCTGTATTGGCTCGTACAAGACTTTGGGATAGGTTATTTTGAATAGGGGAGATATGGTTATGTTTACCACATATGTTGCACCCTTTGATAGTGGGGTGTTTTTTCAGTAAAAAAGAACTAATTACAGAATAGAAGTAACCTTTGGGGGCATCTCTTCGTCTAATAGACACATATTGTTATTGGAACTATCGATGAAACTTATTCTTTTGTTACTCAGCTTAACATCTATATTCGCATTTGGAATGTCGGATCGGCCCGAACTTTTTATAGACACCTTTCAAGCAGAAAGAAGTGCTCCGCCTGCAGTGATCCACTCCATAAGTTTGGACTCTACAGACTCTATAGAGTTAACTGGTGGATATACCTATCGTAGCAAGAGTGATTTTACTCATAATACAAACAGTACAGTGAAGGGCGATGATTATGGCGGAGCTGATGTGATGTTAAAACAGAATATTCAGACTGGGTACCTCCGGTTAGGGGGGAGTAAAGTAATAGGTGATAGAGTGGTGGGGGGGACAGCCCAATTTGGTATTACTGAGTATGGTGAATTTTTAGGACTGAACGGTTCAATACGCTCGACAGGTTCTATTGGGTTTGTGGGGTTTTTAGGTTTTGGTCTATCTCGATCATCCCTCCAGTATACCGGCAGATGGGTTGAGCATGATAATTCATGGTTTAGTAGTGGCGAGACTATCACCCCAATAAATAATGATGTTTCTGATTTACTATCTTACATAGAGTTCGGTGGAGCACTCTTTGTCATACCTTCAGTAGAAAATCCTTTATGGTCTATTTCGACTGGGGCAGAAATCAAAAGTTTGGACTGGGGGGTGAATAGAGTAAGTAATTATAGTTTGGCATCGGTTACACTTCAAACTCGGTTTGAAATGTACGAATCTCTTTTAGTTTCATTGCATATTGATTACTCTAAAATTTATTTTGACTTAGGAATCAATAACACATACTTCACTACAGGTATAGCTCTTACAAAACAGATTTCTTGGGATCGTTAAGAAAGAGAGCCTTTATACTTTCAACAGTGTTTGCTACAGGTATTCTTTTTGTCATGGTTCTCATGGGGGGTATTACCGCGCTGCTTGGACGGATGCTCGGCGATATTGGTCCCTGGTCTAATTGGCTGGGGGCACTACTCTTTACCGTGGTAGGGTTGCTTCTTATGGATGTTGTACATATCCCTGTTTTTGTGATAAAGAATCATGAGCGATATTACGATGGCGGATATAAAGCGGCGCTTGTTCTCGGTGATTTTGTCCAACAGGGTAGAAAGGCACAGCTACTTAAGTGGCTTTGAAAGGGGCTTGGGGTGGTATGTATGGTGACGGCAGTTTGGTTTTTGGTTTATTGAGTAAATAGTACTCAGTTGCTTCCGGTAAAGAGTCTTTTGTGCACTCAATTTCAAGGTTTTTATTTTTATGTGCACTAAATTGGCTTAATAGTTAAAAGCGAAGAAGGCCAATTAATGAGACCAATTGTGTATCATAGTCATTTTCCTATGTTTTCATTTTAATGAGTTAAGGAACAGGCATCAGTATCCATTTTTTTGAGATATATCTATAAATAATATACTGATGTAGGGAATAAAAATAGAAGGACATATGAAGCTTTTAATTACAGCAGTGATAACATTCGCATTATTATGCGCACAATCGTGTATCAATGAACCGTCAAAAAAGGGGAACGACGATACCGCAGCAGATGATGAGTTTGTCGTATTAACGTTAAATATTTATCTGTCTAATGTAGAAGTGGATGAAATTGTTGTGGGGCTTCTTAATGACGGCACTTCTTTTGAATCAACAAGCGAGGTTATTGCAGAGGGAAGTGAAGCGGCGAAACTTACTTTTACGGTTCCTATGGGTGAGGCCATCACCATAAACTATACGTGTTTTTATAAAAATGACCTTGTAGCGCGTAATAGTAAAACAGTCACCTTACAGAGTGATAGTATTATAGAATCTATTCCTGATGTGAAGGCCCTGATTTTTTTCACGGGTAATGATACCACTATCTTTATTAATGAACAGTATACAGTCGATGTGTTATGGGAAGATGATTCAGATAGTTATGAGTTACGCTATCAGTTTGGCGGTGAGCAAAGCTTTGTCTCTACTTCCCAGTATCGGTTTGATGAGCTTGGGAGTTACTTAGTAGTGACTCAGGCACTTGATGGTGTCAATGAGCTGTTTGACACCGTTTCTGTAACGGTTATTGACTATTCAGATGCATTACCTAATGAAAGTTCGAATGATGGTATAGAACTCTCAACTGATTCAGAGAGTTCTACTGATATGCTATCCTCTTCTGTTGTAGAATCGAGTACCGTGTCGAGTTCACTCTCTTCTGATGAGAGGTCGAGTTCTAGTCACGTAAGTTCATCGTCAGGGATTTCTTCTTCGAGTCAGATATCTTCGTCCATGATTGGGATCTCTTCATTAACAATTGATTTTTCATCATCGTCAATAATACACCATTCTATTATAATCGCTACCGAAGATAGTGATAAGCTCTCAGTTGATATTAGTGAATATAGCGTGCCTCATGGGGAACTAACTATGGTTCCTGTGACTGTTACGGGCGTTAATGGTGGTACCCTTGATGAATGGAGTGTGGAAGGTGATTGTGAAGTAAGTGGTGGTACGAGTCTTGAAGTGACTTGTACCGGGGCAGGGACTGTTACTGCGCTGTATACGCGGAAGTTAGTGAGTAGTATTACTATTTCGGGAAGTGATGAAATTTCAATTTTTACTATTGGAACTGAGTATCAATTATCGCATGCCGTAATACCTTTTGATGCTGATGATGGGAGTGTCGTATGGAAAACTGCTAATAGTGCTGTAGCGACGGTTACTCAAAGTGGGCTCTTGACAACAACTGGAGTGGGGAGTGTAAATATAACTGTTGAGGCACAGGATAAGAGTGGGGTATCTGAAACAGTTACGGTACACGTGTTGCAGAATACCGTAATCCACAAAAGTGAGGGAGCCTTGAAACATAAGATTACCGCTTTATCAGGGGGTGGATTTGTCATTGCCAATGAACAATACACTAATGCGGGTTCGAGTAATTATTGGGCTGAATTTTCAATATATTCGCCAGAAGGTAACGTGGTTGCCACGCCAATAGAGTTTCGAGATAAGGATATTGTAGATTTCACTATTACAGATCTAGGGAATGATCGATTTGTTGTTATCTCAAATGAGTATTATACACCGGAGGGAGAAACCCGTACAATTTATAAGGCGTATTTTTCAATATATACAACACAAGGGGTAGCTATCGTAAATAAGAGAGAAATAATAGCAGAAGCGAGTGATGTCGGAATACAAGAAATGAGAGTACTTCCCTTGACCTCTGGTGAATATTTACTGCTCTACAGAGGCGGTATTGGGTTACCATATGATACCGCTTATCTTGGTATGTTACGATTTGATAGTGATGGAAATACAATTGGCAGTGAAACGGTTATGTCTCCGTATTATGGATATAATGATTATGATGTAGCTGTACTTACTAACGGAAATATCCTGATAATGTTTGCTCATAGTCATTCTGCAAGTAACCCAAGGCAGCAAGATGCTTATTTTGTTGTAGTATCGCCCGATGGTTCAGTGGTTGTTCCTGAAACGTTGATACATGAAGCCGTTTATAGGGGGGCAGTAGCAGCATTGAGTAATGGTACTTTTGTACTTTCGTATATTGACAAAACGCAAGGTGAGAAAGGGTATTTGAATTTTTATACTAATGATGGGGGATCGGTGGAATCGGGAGTTGAATTTAATAGAAGCTCTGATGGCACATCGTATCATGATCTTGTCGATTTGGGAGATGGGTACTGCATGGTTGCTTATTCAACGGGGTATAATAATTCTGATGGCGGGTATAAAGGCTCCTTTACTAAGTTTGCTTACGATGGTTCAATACGTTCGTTTGGAAAGTATGGTACGTGGGTATCCTATACTGATTTAAAATCCTATGATAATTCCATTATTGTACTGAGTAGCGGAGTAGTGGTTATCTCATATGGGAGAGATGGTGGTCTATTTTTTTCCATCAACAATATTGAACACTACGCAGATTAAATACCTGTGTGTAATATGTGGATCCGTATACTAATCATCACCCTTAAGAAGCGCCATAAGCTCACTCGCATTCAGTTTACCGGCCTTCGAGGTTCCCTCTAACAAACTATCCGCAAGATCCTTTTTCTCTTTGTGGAGTTCGAGGATCTTCTCTTCAATCGTCCCTTTGGCAACCATGCGATAGATGGTGACGGGGCGCTTCTGCCCAATACGATGGGCACGGTCTGAGGCTTGGTCTTCGACTGCTGGGTTCCACCAAGGGTCCATGTGAATCACATAGTCTGCCGCAGTGAGATTGAGCCCTGAACCACCAGCTTTGAGACTGATAAGGAAAAGGTCGCCTTCGCCGCGCTGAAAGGCTTCTACTGCTTTTTTACGCTTTGCCTGGGGGACAGAGCCATCGAGGTATTGATAGGTAATCTTTTGTCGGTCGAGGTACTCTCTTATGAGGGCAAGGTGTGAGGTGAATTGAGAGAAGACCAATGTTTTATGATTATTCTCTATCAACTCAGTTACTATGTCGCCAAAGAGATTGAGTTTGGAGCTCGGTATGGTGCTACTTGAATCAATAAGGCGTGGATGGCAACAGGCCTGACGGAGCCGCATAATTTCTTTTAATATCTCAAGATGTTTTTGTCCTTTGGCTTTCGAAGGTTCTGCTGCGATGTTGTCGGTGAGGGCTTCTGCCTTTTGTCTCACTGCTTCATAGAGCGCCCGTTCATCGGGGTTCATCTCGACACTGAGGGTAATCTCTGTTTTTTCGGGGAGTTCGGTCAGGACCGCACTCTTGAGTCGACGGAGTATAAAGGGTGATACAATCTTTTTGAGTGAGACACGCTTCTTATGGCTCTGTTCAATGGCTATTGGTACACCAAATCGATTACTAAACTGCTCTTGACTGCCAAGAAGCCCAGGGTTTATAAGGTCGAAGAGGTTCCAGAGTTCACCGATATGGTTCTCAATGGGGGTACCGGTCGTTATGACCTTATGGGCGGCAGGGATAGACTTGGCTGCTTTTGAGCGTTTGGTGTTACTATTTTTAAGTGCTTGGGCCTCATCGTAAATAACGGTATTCCAACTCACTTCTTTGAGCCGTTTGATCTCGTTATTGAGGAGGCCGTAGGTACAGATGATGAGGTCGTACGGTTTGGCTTCAGAAATGATGGTTGCTCGATGCCCTTCACTCAGGATTACGGGATTTAGAGTAGGGGCAAAGCGCCGGCACTCTTGTTCCCAGTTAAAGCAGACTGACACGGGTGCCAAAATCAGTGATGGACCTTTCTCGGCGACCGATACTAACAGTGCGAGTGCTTGGACTGTTTTACCGAGACCCATGTCATCGGCAAGGCAGGCACCAACACCCCATTCGTAGAGGGTAGAGAGCCAGTCAAAGCCTTCACGTTGGTAGTCACGGAGTTCTGCCTGAAAGGTAGAGGGGAGCACGGGTACAAAATCGTTAAGGGTTTCCATCTTTTCAATTTGCTTTTTCCAGCCAGCATTTCGGGTAGCATTGCCCGACTCTTCGAGGAGTTCCTCGACTTGAGGAAGCAGTAGGCTATTTACTTGGAGGAGGTCATCTTTTACGGTACCGAGGTCATTGAGTGCCTGAAGGTGGTTGTGGAGCTCATCAGTTATAGCAAGGTATTTGTCATTGTCGAGTTGAATAAACCCCTTGGTGGGGCTTCTGTCGAGTCGCTCAAGCAGCTCGCTCATGGCAAAGACTGTATCGGAATCTACTTTGATTTGCCCTTCAATGGTAAACCACTCTTTCTCTTTCTTTGCTTTGAGTTTCATGCCTGAATAATCAACAACCGAAGAGAGCGTTACTGCTTTTTTGTCGGGCCACTCAACAGTTATGCTGTCTTGCAGAGGGAAGAGCTCTCTGAGTACGCTGAGGCACTCTTCAAGGTCTGTAATAGTACCTGTCTGTTGGAGCACTGCATGATTAAAGGTAGGTGCACTGTTGAGTATGTGATTGTATTCGCTTGCTTCAGTGCTCAGAGAGCGTGTGGTTACATGGGGCTTTTTGTCTATGGTGGCAAAGACTGTTTCGGCACCTTCACCAGGAGGGTACGAGGTCCCTTGGTCGCCAAAGGGCCTTACCAGTATCTCGATGGACCACCCTTCTTCTTGCTCAGTAAATCGGCAGATGAGCCCACTTTGTGGGTCAATAGGTGTTGCTTCTATCTGTTGACCACCAATGCTACTGCCACTCTCTGAGTGTATGGTTATGGTATTGGCTACGCCATTGAGTACTTCGTAGAGTTGCTTTTCGGCAGAGAGGGGGATTTCAGTATTACTATTTTTAAAGGCCGCCGCTATCGCTTGTAGTTTGGTAGATATCTCTATGACGCCAAATCTATTTCTGCCGGTCTCAATGAGCTGTGTTGTTGCATGGCCCATGGGTATATTAAATGAGAGCCCATACCCGGTTTCTGATTTTCTTAAGGTGAGTTCTGGCTCTGCCTTGTGGAGTTCAATAAATACGTCACGGTCTACATGATATATGTAGGGATGTCCCATCAGGGCAATGAGTGCTTTGGAAGTGTTGAGTTCATAATCTTTACCCGAACCCCAGTAGCCTCTATGTGAACTCTCGGTAATACAGCGGCCCGCATCTTTATCTTGCTGAAGCATGTTGGGCACTTTATGCTCTTTCAATCTCTTGAGCGCAACAGCACGCCCTTTAGTCCATCCTCCGGATTTAGTTCGTTTTTGCTCGGTTGGTACCAGATCTATTTCTTGATGGTTGTATATAGTAGACGGCGGGAGGAGCTTCCAGATAATCCTACTTTCTGGTTCATCAGATTCGAGCTCCTCAGGTTTGCCTGCTGGTGCCAAAAGTGATAACGTAGAGAGTACCTTCTCCCAGTCTTGCTGTACAACGTAGAGTCCTTTAAGTGAGCGCATATCGGGAAAACGTTTTTTGAGTCGTTTAATTTCTGCCCCATCATACTGCTTGGGGTAGAGGTCGGCAAGGTGTAATCCCAAAAGAGGAGCGCCATTGTCTAAATAGTCTTGCGCTAGGTGACGAGTAAAATTGGGAAGGATCGATTGTTTGTCTGATCCTTTGTAAAACCAATACCAGGTAAGGCTATTAAAGAGCCCCGACCACATGCAGGTATTGTCTATTCGAGCGATAAAGTGTTTGGGAAAGGTCTCTTTAAGCCCTCTCACTAAATGGGCAAACCACAAGCGATGCTCAAAGAAGTCATCGATATTTTCGCTCTTCTTATGATACTGCTCTGCATTAAGAGGATCGGTGATCGTTTTCAGAAACAAATAGATAATAGTGAAAGGAGTATTGGGTATTTTACTTCGTTTCTTAGTATTCTTTCGCCATGCGATAATGGTATCATCATAGAGGGCTATGGCTTTTGGGGCATCGGCATGAATCAATGCTTGCATGGTAAAAGGGTAGAGTGTCGATCCTGTTTGGGTGTCGTGTAAGCGTAACAAGCGTTCCGCATTTTTAAGATCGCCATTGAGAAAGAGAGACAGTCCGAGCCCGGGAAGAAGATCTTGGTCTTCTTCAATCAGATGTTGTATTGGGTCGAATAACTCAGAATTAAGCAGCTTGGGCGAAAGATCGTTGAACAAATTTGCATAGTTTGTGTATCGAATTCTATAGAGGCTTAATAATAATCGATTGTGACGCGATTGTATGAATGGTTCAGTCAGGTGTTCGATGATAGTGTTCATCATATTTGAAAACTGAATATAGAGTGGGGGTGTTGCGAACTTTAGGGAGCTTACGAAGTCATCAGCATGATTGACGTAGAAGAGTATTCTTAAAAAGTAGTTGTTAAAAATGCCATTTGAAATTCCTGCAGAGTAGAGATAGTCAATACACCACGCATTTTGATGGCTTAAGCAACACTCAATCAGCGCCTTGTGGTACGAGTGCTGGGTAATATCTTCCATTAACGCATTTTTTGCACCGTCGGTCAGAGTCAATTGCGCACTAGAAACACCGTCAATCAGTTCAGGAAAGTCCGAGAGTCGTATAATGCACTCTTTAATAGTTTTGAGGGTAATTGTTCCCCACATATCCATATAGATTAAGCGAATATTCGCTATTTTCATGGATGGCACGCCACAGATTGCCGCAATTTGAAAGATTCGGAGGTCATCCTCACTCATCTCGTATGAGGTGAGATTTATTAAGGGGTATTTGTGGTGCTTATTGAGAGAGTTTTCTGACACGTGTTGCCTGATTTCGTGGGAGAGAGCGTTATGCTAAAGATAGTTAATATTTACGGGTATTCTAGAGAACAATTTGCCCTTGGTAGGGGCTTATTTGGGGTTTTAAACCTTAAAAATAAATGATTTGTCTAGATTTAAGCCATTACAACTGCTTCCTCATTAAGGGCGATACTCATGAATAAATCAAACAGCATCTTCTCCTTTGTCATCTTTATACTCACCCTTATGATATCTATTTTTACTGCTTTTGGTACGGCGGGAATGATTCGACTGGAAGTGGCCAACTATCACCATTACTATTGGTTTCTTGTGGCGCTCTTTGGCGGGGGTGTTATTTATTCATATGCACTGAATGATCTTAAACCACTGACCTGTGTGGCTATTTTAAATATACCGATGGTTCTGTTGATGATAGGGGTTCTCTTTATCGATATTGGAGGCTATGACAAGTCACTCATTTTTGTGCCGTTTTTTGTGAGTCTCTCGGCACAACTCTTTGTGGTGAGACGTATTGATGGGTATTTGAGGTAACTAACCACTATCATAAAAACGAGTTCCAAAAAGGAACTTTTTTGAGCGACATTTAGTCCGGATTTTCCATATATTTGATCTATATAACTATGGAGAAACCATGAAAATCATACATTATACATGCTTCGCACTACTATCTTTGCTGACCCTCAGTGGCTGTAATGCAACTCAATCATCTGGTACCGAATCAAGTACAACCTCAGATTTTGAATCATCGAGTACACCTACATTTGAATCATCAAGTACAGAGAGCACATCGAGCGAAGAAAACGACGAGGGAGTGAGTTCATCAATTGAGGCCTCATTATCCAGTGAAACTGAAGAGGTTTTTACAGAAAGTTCTATAGAAAGTTCCGTACTCGCTGAATCAAGCTTTGATATTTTATCTCGTTCGAGCAGTGAAGAAGTAGAGACAGAAGATGGTGAAAGTAGCCTCGATCTAATTGCTGACCTTTCAAGTTCTTCACAGTCAAACGAAGTAGAATTCAATGAAGAAACAGTGACACAACTGTTTAATATCGTTGGTTTCAAAGGAGTTGCAGGGGCAGATGATGCGCTTAAAAATTCCTTTACTGGAGTATTTGGCCGCTTAGATAGTAATGGGGACAATCTCATTGTACTCGATGAATATATTGCATCACCAATGTTTGATGAAACAGCGGCAACCGGAATTTATAACGCAACCGATCGTGACAAAAATGGGAGTATTACCCTCGAAGAGTATATTGAAAATCGCATCATTACTGATGAAGCAAAACTCATTTTTGAGGAACATGATACTGATGGTGATGGTTTTCTAACTTCAGAGGAGTGGGTGGCGAGTAGTAACTTGGATGAAGCAATTGCAGTGGCATCATTCGAAGCATTTGATAGCGACTTAAATGGCCAGGCAACAACTCCAGAGTATTTAGTTGTTTGGGGAGCGTGGGCCCGTTCTGAATATTAGTCTCAATATGTTTGCATATATCACCTACTTTATATACCCTTATACATATTCATTAAGGAACTATTCAGTAGGTTTACGTCTTATAAAAAAGGAACGATATGGAGTTGATTTATGGCTATCTTGACTACCGAAAATATCTGAAGGATAGATTTGAGCATCTACGAAATACAGATCCTGATTTTAGTTTAAAACGGATTAACATCGAAATAAAAGCAACATCGGGTGGGTTTATTTCGAATGTAATCGCAGGACGAAAAAACCTTACCCACGCTCAAATCCCTCTTTTAAGCTCTTACCTTAACCATAACAAAAGTGAAAAACGTTATTTTGAGGCGCTCCTCTACTTTACCCGTACCAAAAAACGCGAAGAAAAAGAACACTACTTCTCTATAATGAGAAGCCTCCAAAAAGCCAACATCAAAAAGATACCTTCTGAAGCACTCTGCCTCTTTGAGAAATGGTACTATGTGACCGTCCTCAATATTTTGAGAGTACACAAGTTTAGTGGACACTATAAAGAGCTCTCACAAATACTGATCCCCGAGATAACGGTTTCAGAGGCTAAACAGTCGATTGCTCACCTCCTCGACCTCGGTCTTATTAAGAAAGGTGGTCCATTAGGGTATACGGTATTAGATTCTATTCTCACGACAGGTGACGAAGTCCAGTCACTCTATGTAACGCCCTACCATCAAGCATTGCTCGAAACAACTTCGAAAGCACTGCCTCGTATTCCGGCAGATACACGGGACATTTCAAGCATTACAATGACTATCTCTGAGAATACCTTTTTTAAAATCAAAGGAGAGCTCCAGCAGTTTCGCAAAAATATTTTAAATTTAGTAGAATCTGATACAGCACCAAACAAAGTATATAACATGAATATGCAATTTATACCGGTAACTCGCGAGTTGAACAAATGAAAACGGTACATCTAAAACTCCTATATACTCTTTTCTCGGTACTTATTGCTTTCACTTTCATAAGCTGTAGTCTCTCTGAAGACGTTTCTGGGAGTGGTGCTACAGAAGTAGGTAACCCAAAGCTTGCAAGCGTAGAAGGTGTATTACTTAATGAAGATGGAACACGCGCACCATTTATGCCATTCATACTATCACAAAAAGATTCTGTCGATGTACCACTGTTACTCAAACAAGGTGCTATAGAGTTGACCTCTTCAGATAGTGGACGTTCATCGGTTATTGATACCACAGATTCAGAGGGAGCATATTATGTCTCACACCTCATTCCAGGCTCATACATTCTCACCTCAAGCCCTGATACTAGCGCACTTCCTATTCGCCTAGAGTTTTCGTTAACCACACAAGAGCATAAGACTCTGGCTCCTGCATTACCACAATCACCGGGAAGTCTTTCAGTCACCTTTACCTCTCAGATACATACGGTTCAGCTCGTTACAATTCGTATCTATTCGCCTGAACAGATATACACTCATCTCTATAAAGAGTTCGATGCTACCTTTGAGAAATCTATTGCCCCTGGTACCTATTTTATACGGTTTATCGTGCCAGAGAAGAATGGAGATAATCACCTGTTTATCAATCGTACTGTCACTATTGTGTCAGGAGAAGAGAACGCCTTCCAAGTTTCAATAGACGCAGAATAGCGGTGATTTGATACATTATTGTATCCAATACCAAGATACTTAGTTGGTGGGGTAGTGCGATTACCCCATTTATAAGCAATCCTAACAAGAGTGGTTATAAATACTCCCTGTATTCTTTGACTTTGGGTGCCGAACTGTGATATTATAAAATGGTATGATATGATTTCATAGGAGGCATTATGGTTGTGCCGACAAAGCCTAGAATATTATTTGTCGATGACTCTCAGCTTATTCTTGATGCAATGAAGCGAAGATTAATATCTATCAAATCGGAATGGGATATTGTATTTTGTTCAAGTGGTTATGAGGCATTAGAATTAATGGGGGAAACCCCTTGTCTAATGGTAATTACGGATTTGAAAATGCCTGGAATGGATGGGCTTGAGTTGCTCAATACAGTAAAAGAACGCTTTCCTGACACTATTAGAGTTATTCTTTCTGGGGACTCTGACAGCGAGGCATTCCTTAAAACATGTGATTCCGTTCATCAATTTCTATCCAAGCCCTGCGATACTACCATCATAAAAAAGGTTATTGTGCATGCTGTTCATAATTTTTCGCTTAACAACCCATAGAAATATTGTAAGTAATTGAAACCTCTTTTAACTCATGTACAAGCTCTGCTAATATACCCCAATACAATTAAGAAATAGTGCAACTATTATTTCTTAAATCGTATTTAAGGTCGTTCAGTAGATGGCGTTTTTTTAATAATTTACTCTATTCAGTCAAACAAAGATTATTTTATAAAGAGTAGAGTCTTCCATTAGACTCAACAGTTATAATTGTCGGTTCATTTTTTCAAGCATAAAAGTGATCAATTATGAAACCACAAATCAGAATCGCAACCATAGATGATGTTGATACCATAGTGCCATTACTCACAGAATTATACGATCAAGTCATTGATCTTATTTCAAATGCTGCCGCTCAAAAGGCCGGGATTTCAAAAGTTATATCAAACCCTGATTTTGGTACCGTTTTAATTGCAGAAATAGACAACCAAATAATAGGAGTGCTCAATATACAATATACCATCAGTGCCGCAACAGGTGGTGTAGTTGCAACTTTTGATGACTTGATTATAACTAATGAGTATCAGAGCAAAGGAATGGGGGAGTTCTTGTTAAAAGCGGGAATAGACCATGTTAAAAGTATGAATATACCAAGGATATCATTGATGACTGATTTTGACAATGACACTGCGATAGCATTTTATGAAAAACACGGTTTCTCAAAGTCAGCTATGATTCCATTTGTACTGCAACTAAAAGATGGGTAAGTATAGAAATGGGGAAGTAAGGTCAAACCAGAGGTTTACTTCCGTCTAGCATACTGACAAATAAACCACTTTAATATCTATTTTTAAGTGTTCCTACTCAAAATCATCAAAGTAATCATCATAGCTAGGCTCAGGCCTCAACAGGCGCATCCCTATGAAGAGGGATTCTTCGAATGTAAATACGATGTTTAAAGAGCGGATCATAATCTCATAGAAATCCCCTTGGTCTTCTTCTTGTAAATCGCTTATTTCTACATTGGAATGGATGATGTTTCTCACGAGCATAATGTGGTGCTTGTAGGGGATGACCTGATCAAAGACTATGACATCAGAACTCCATATATCAATTGCAGAAATTTCATAATTATTCTCTTTCCAAAATTCAAAGCTCATACGATTCCGGTGGTAGAACCAAGAATAATAGTAGCCGCTTTCTTCATCGTGTTCTACCTCTTGCGGTTCGCCGAGAGTCTTTTTGATATCTGATTTCGAACTTTCAAATCCAATGGAGTTTACACCCCAGTTTGGTTTTATCGTATATGTTTCCATAGTGTGCTCTTGGTAAAAGGGCGGTGTTTTAGACAAGAATACTATGTTTTAGGGGCAGAGACCACTGTTTTGGTGAGGTTTTGTGTGGATTTAGAAGCTTTCCCATTCTGTAGTTGATACCTTTGATGTAGTTTTAGCTTTTTGGATGACATTTAGTTTGTAGCTAATAATGTCCACACAAAAAAAGTAGCTACATACTCAAGAACTCTGTTTACACCCCTGTTTTCTATCTTTTTGGACCAATATATCCTATTTCCCTTAAAAAGAGGACACATGGTTTATAGAAAACTAATGCCTTTATATATGTTGTTTTTCATATGTATCACTATTTCTTGCACTGAAAACTCAACATCTACAGCTGGAGCTTCACCAGAAGACATACCATCTTCAAGCTCTGAAATCGACCCCACAAAAGACATTGCCTTTGCAGCAAAAATTGTTCAGTCCGTAGGACAACTACCTACGTGTGATGAAAGTCTATACGGACAACTCTATTTTGTTCTTTCAGAAGGTACTTTTCATGGGTGTATGGCCACGGGATATCAAGTAATTAACTTTGCCGGACCACAGGGCGAAACTGGTGCACAGGGGACTTCGGGAACAAATGGAACATCCTGCAATGCACTATCTATAGCTGAAGGTATAGAAGTTGTTTGTGCTGGTATGGTTATGGATACTATACATAATGGAGTAGATGGTACTGACGGTGTAAATGGCCAAGATGGTACTGATGGCGCTGATGGAACAAATGGTATGCATGGTACTCACGGCACAAACGGACTTAATGGGATCGATGGAAAAGATGGGATCGATGGCGCAAACGGGACATCATGTACTTCTCGGTCAATTATAGAAGGCACAGAAGTATTGTGTGCAGGTGTTGTTATTGATACAGTACGTCACGGACAAGATGGTTTTGCTGGTGTTGATGGTCAGGATGGTATAAATGGTGTTAATGGGGAATCTTGTAGCGCTCGTCCTATTACTGAGGGCATTGAAGTTTCTTGCGGTGGTATTATTATTGATACTCTTAATCAGGGTGTTGATGGTCAAGAAGGTCAAAAAGGTACGGACGGTATAAATGGTATCAACGGAACGAACGGCGTGGCTGGTAGAGATGGCAATGATGGGGCTGATGGAAGCAACGGAGTCAATGGCTCTGATGGAGAAGATGGAGTAGAGGGTGCCGCTGGATATAATGGTATTGACGGTATTGATGGAGCCTCATGTACAGCGCGCACTATCTTAGAAGGTTTAGAAATTTCTTGTGGCAGCGTTGTAGTTGATACCATTCGTGATGGTACTGCTGGCCAAGATGGAGCAGATGGTCAAGATGGTGTAGCTGGTCAGGATGGAGTTGACGGTCAAGATGGTGTAGCTGGACAAAATGGAGTTGACGGTCAAGATGGAGCAGATGGTCAAAATGGTGTAGCTGGTCAGGATGGAGTTGACGGTCAAGATGGTGTAGCTGGACAAAATGGAGTTGACGGTCAAGATGGAGTAGATGGTCAAGATGGAGTAGATGGTCAAGATGGTGTAGCTGGTCAAGATGGTTCAGATGGCCACAACGGTCGAGATGGTTTGTCTTGTAGTGTTAATGCGATCGAAGAAGGTGTTGTTATTTATTGTCCTCGACTGGGCTATGATACATTGTATCATGGAGAAGAGGGAATACAAGGTCTCCAAGGACAGGCAGGCGATTCATGTATGGCTTATCCTATTGCTGAAGGTTCAGAAATTTACTGTGGCAATAGAGTTGTTGATACTATTTATAATGGAGTAGATGGTGTCGATGGTGTCGATGGTCAAGATGGTGTGGCTGGTCAGGATGGAGTTAACGGTCAAGATGGTGTAGCTGGTCAGGATGGAGTTGACGGTCAAGATGGTGTCGATGGTCAAAATGGTACTGATGGTGCTAGTATAGAATGGTTAGGTGCACTTGTTACACCTCCAAATACTCCTTTTCTGAATCAGGCTTTTTATTGGTCTACAATGGGTATTTCGTGTATTTGGGCTGGCAATTCATGGGAATTAATTTCAAAAGATGGTGGAGTAACTGTGACTACTTGCGAAGCTGCTAATGATAGAAATGCAATGGCTCCATCAAGAGCTTCAAACTCATGGGATGAGCTAAAACTTGGTGATTTTTACCTACTCAATAATCGTTGGGGCTCAGATGCAACTCAATGTGGGTCAGACTATGAAATTTATGTTGCTGATGATTATACTTTTGGGTGGGAATTTAGTAGACCTTCTTGTGGTACAGAAAGGCAGCAGGATAGGTATCCAGATTATCCATCAATAGTTATTGGGGCATCACCTTTCGAAAAAGTTGAAAGTGATCCAGCCCCTTTTAAATCATCTACCGATCTTTTACCTATACAGGTTGGAGATATTGTTTCTGCCCAATTAGAGATCGATGCATTAAATTTGATTCTTGCACAGGACAATCGTTGGATTGTTTCATTAGAATTATGGTTGAGCCGTGAAGACCCAACAATAAATCGTCAACCAGACCCTGAAGTACAATTGTTATTAATTTTTGGGTGGTCCGATGAATGGTGGCCTTGTAATCAAACAGTTGGGAGGTTTGCTGAAAATCTTGAACTTACTACTGGTGCACATGATTTTACTCTCTGCCAACAAGAAGATGACTGGGGAGGATGGAGTTACTTTCAGTTTCGTGCAGGTGATGGTACCGATGCCTTTTCTCAACAATCTATCAATGGAATAATTGATCTAAAAGCTGCTATTGATTGGTTAGTCGCTCATGCGGGAGTATCAACTGACTATTATGTTTCTATGCTCACATTAGGTACAGAAATTGATAATAATACTGATGGAGTTGTGACTATTGCCGATCTGACTCTCGAAGTGAATTCTGAATATGGTGGTATTGAGTTTGGTAATTAATTTCCTTTTATTTTATCTCTAAGAACCAATAGATCAAGGCAAGGGCATTCCTTGTCCCCAGTCTGTACTTTATACAAGGAGCCCCCAAAAAAGGGGCTGTTATGTTGCTATCTTATTCTCACCATTCAGCTTTTTGGCAAATGGCCGTAGAATAAAGGAATAATACATTGAATACACAAACGCTGAAAATACCTAATGCACCTCAATCCATTCAAAAAGGGGTTCCTTTAAAGTTACTCTTAGACCAAGAGGCTATTGCCCAATTAGCAGAAAATTTTCAAATGGTGTATTCTGAATTTGATACAGCTGGTTTTGTGAAACACGCTATGGAAAATATTACTCCTCTTGGTATAAAAGAGAGAGGTGTACATATCTCTAAAGTAATGAAAGAATATTTGCCGAATAAATATTCTGATGCAATTAATGTTATTCTTAAATCACTCACTCCACCTTTAGATAAGACAGAAGGAAATGGGTTGGCAGGTATGTTTTATATGCCGCATTGCAGTTTCATTGCTCAATACGGACTTGATAACTTTGATATTTCTATGCATGCTCAATATGAGTTAACGAAACGGTTTACCTGTGAATTCTCAATGCGTCCATACATTAATGATGATGAAAAAAGAACTATGGATGTTCTATATACATGGATGAACGATACTGACCCACATGTGAGACGGTTATGCTCTGAAGGGACCAGACCTCGATTGCCTTGGGCAACTAAAATAAACTCTTTTGTTAAAGACCCCAGTCCTACCATTATTATTTTAAATCATTTAAAAAATGATACCGATTTATATGTGAGAAGAAGCGTTGCCAATCATGTTGGCGATATCGCCAAAGACCATTTAGAACTTGCTTTAGAATTGTGTGAGGAGTGGTTAGTAGGGGCAGATACTCATCTAAAATGGGTAATTCGTCATGCGCTACGAAATCCCGCAAAAAAAGGGAATGTAACGGCTTTAGAAATCAGAAAGAATGCAGTATAGGCTTATTATAGACAATAGTATCTCCCGTTATTTCACCCATACCGTCATTTTTGAACCTTCTTGCAAAGCTACTTAACAATTTTTAGATTTGTACCGAGACAATTGATCACCAAGAGAGAAGAGACTATGAGTTTTATACAATCAATGCAGACTCGGTATACTACCAAAACATACGATGCTTCAAAAGGTATCGACCCAAGTCAGATTGAAGCATTAAAAAATATTTTACACTTGAGCCCCTCGTCAATAAATAGCCAACCGTGGAAGTTTACTTTCGTATCAGATCCCGATACCAAACAAAAGCTGGCTGAGGCTTCTTTTTTCAATGCGCCAAAAGTTCTTGATAGTCATACTGTTATTGTGTTTAATAGAATTGATTCGGTGCCGTTATTTGAAGAGATCATCAATAGCGATCTTCCTGAAGGCGCTTTAGGGTATTACAAAAATTTCATTCAACCGCTGCCCGATGCAGAAATCTTAGCATGGTTTGACAAACAAGTTTACTTGGCTCTGGGTGTGTTATTAAGTGCATGCGCCGAAATGAATATCGATACTACTTCGATGGAAGGTATTGAAACTGAAAAATATGATGCAATTCTAAAGAATGACAAATACACTGCACTTATGGCTGTAGCAATTGGTACCAGAGATGCGAATGATTCTAATCAACCGCATCTTAATCCAAAGTCACGCAGAGCGATAGACACAATTATTGAAGTAATTTAAAGGCAAACCGAGCATACTGGTATAGTATACTTAATGGTCTTTTGAAAACAAAATATGAGAGTGGGGTTGGCTTTGTTCCACTCTCTTTATATTTCTAGTACCGTCTATATACTCCACTTACTCCACCTGATCATAACAGATAGCATCAAAAGGAGTACCCGGTACCGCTGAACGGCCGGTAGTAATAACAATAGAGTCAGACATATCAAAGGTTATGTTTGAGACAATGGAAGTGGGCTTACCATTCTGTAAGGCCGTAACCGATACATTGTTAGCGCCTTTACTGAATTTGATATCAGACCCTTTCACCTGCATGATATGCGGCGCGAGCATTACATCCGGCGGTACTTCAAAAAGAGGGAGGTCGGTAGATATGAACCAATCATCGGTTGTTGTGTTTTTCACTTCTATCTCTCTCGGCTTATCTGTTTGGATAGCACTTTCTAAAATTTGATTAAAAATACCTTCTATCTGATCAGCATCAGAGAGTGCTTTAAAAAATCCATTTGTTTTTTCGGCCATAGCAACGAGTGGCTCATACCTTGAATTTTGTAATCCTATGTAGTATATCTCAGGATAATTTGTTGAATCTTGTTTCGCAATATAATTATCAAGCTTGGTAAGATCTTCTTCATAAGGGTTTCCATCAGTGAAGAACAATATCACCTGTCTGTTAGGAGATTCAGTAGAGATAATATCACTCCAATCTTTTGCAAGAACGAGGGACGATTTAAAACTCGTTCCCACAGAATCATTATACTCACCACAATTCATGGTACTTTCAAAGAGTTCGAAGTCATAGGTTGCTTTCTTTTTAAGTTTGTCAAGGTGAGCTGCATTAGAGAGTTTATCGGGCATTACGAGACTATTATAGGTACTCACCGCTTCCCCATTACATACTCCCGCAGCAAACCCAAAATATGCGACATTGGATTTCGGTACTCGTGCGGTGAGTGTATCAATCGCTTTTACCACGGCAACAGAGGTGAGCATATCGGGATCATACTTTCTCATAGACATACTTCTATCAATAACAAAGGTGATATCGATAGGGTCGTTGAGCACGTTCTTTAGAGGGAGACACATATTCAGACCGTTTTCACTTATGGAGCGTATGTTACTCGGTAGGGTATAGGTACTTATGATATCTGACTCGAATGATACACAGGAGTCATTCTGTGTCGCTAGTTCACAGCGATATGCAAGACATACAGAGAGCCCAGAACACTCATCATCAGCGCAGTCAATGTCACCGTCATCATCATTATCAAGACCATCGATACAGAGAATTGTTGTATTTTCTCTGTCGGGGAGGCACGCTGCTATACCACTACAATCCATGTCATCACAATCAATGGCACCATCGTCATCATTATCTACTAAGTCTGTGCATGTTTTGTGGGTGTTTTCTCCATCGGGTAAACAAACATCAATTGCCTTGCAGTTTAAATCGTCACAGTCTATTTTATTATCACCATCATTATCAATTCCATCACTGCAGAGTTCTTTGGTGTTTTCATGTAATATTTCATTAGCTAAGAGTACACAGTATCGATCTGCATCACAGTCACTGTCGTCACAATCAATATAACCATCGGAGTCATTATCAATTAAGTCGTCACACAGAGTTTCACTGGGTTTAATATCTTTTTTCATAGATAATTTTAAATTATCATCTTGATCGGAAATACAATTACTCAAAACTAATTGTATGAGTACCATTAAAAACAACTTTCCCTTAATCATAATACCCCTCGATGCATGCATATTGTCTGTGAACAATTAAATATATATTGTTGAGAATCAATCAACGTGCGACTTACACTGATATTTGGGTTGTTAAGAATGTTTTACTTTTGCGAACTGTTTGAGTACAATTGGGGCGTATGGTGAGTTGCTTATTATGGCCCGAACTTCTCAGTTGTGAGTGGGAGGTCCATTACTCATTCAATAATTTTCGCATCAATTAACTGATAACTATACTGCTTATTTTCACTTTTGAATACAATATGATAGATACCGAGTGTATCAATTCTTATGGATGATTCATTGACATTTACTTCACCGTCATCATTATTATCGCCATAATAGTTTTCAATGTGATCATAATGATTGAATTTAAACCGGGGCTCCGCTTCAACAGTATCTTGAGTAAAATCAACATAGATCTCCCATACGCCACTATCATCAATTAATTCAGTCATAGGAGTGTGCTTCCAATTGTTGAGATTCGAATGAAAGAATGCTGTTTGCCATCCAAACCCTGTTGGTTCATATTTCCAATCGGTATCATCACCAGCAGGATGATACCAAAGACTTGATGAAATGATATCGGGTCGATGATCGATAGTGTACTCTTTGGTGAGTGAATTAAACGTGATTTTATATTTAAATGTAGAATCAACACGTATTGAAGAGCCATGTAACGCCGCGACACCTTCAATCCCAGAAAGACCATAATTATGGGGTACGGTATCAATATCAACGGTACCTTCATTGCCGTAGCGACTTATTTTGAAGCGTGGATCAGATGAACTATTAAAGTTTGCGTAGATTTCCCAAGTATACGGACTGGTGCTTGTCATGGGGGTAGATTTCCAGTCGTTCAGAGTTCCTTTGATGTAGCATGTAGCCCATAGAGATTCAGAGGTGTCATTTACTGGCTCTAGTTTCCATGGGTTGTTTATTACGCGTTTTAATAGGAGTGGCTGTGGAGAAATACTGCTCGAAGACTCAGGAAAAGGATCAGATGACAAAAAGGGGGTGGTGCTCGATGGGGGCGATGATGATGATGAGATGGAGGATGATGGGTATATTGAGGATGAAGAAATGGGTGGTATCACACTCGATGAGGAACTTAAAGGGGGAATCACTTGTGAGCTTGAAAGAGTAGTAATTAATGAGTCTTTACTTGATAGAGTATCGGGGCGAGTGGAAGAAGAGGGCACTAGAGTCGGTGTTTGGGGTATGTTTGATGAAAGTGACACTATTATTGTTGAGGATGATAGTTCAGAGAGGGTATCAATTGTGTGTAATTCATCGACACAGCTTGAAAAAAAGATACTCAGTACAGTGAGACTGATTGATATGACGGAGTGGGTATGCATAGTGGTTCCTTAAAAATTATAGGTTAGAGCGATATGAAAGGTATTTCTTTTATGAATATATAAGGTTGGTTGGGTATCACTGAAGGTTTTAGAAAATAATGCATAGCCCGCTGTTGCTGTAATGGCAATTTTTTGTGTAATATAGAGATGGAGCTCGGAGACTATTTCAAAATCTTGTGAATAGATATAGGTACCTTGATGTTTACCAACGAGCCCAAAACAGTAATACGAACCCAATGAAATTGCACCTTTTTGATTGAAGATGCGGGGAGAAGTGAATCCTAGTCCAATTTTTGTCCAGTATTGCCGCTCTTCACTCTGGTTAAATTGTAGGTCTTGTGCAAGATACCACAGAGGCACTGGGTATACTTTGATTGAACTTTTTACTGATCCATCTAATGAGAGTGCTTTAGCGAGGGTGACTGTTATGTATGAATGGGGAGGTTTGATTGGAGCAGTTTTTTGAACTGTTCCTTTATAGTAGGCGATAGATATAGGGAGTGTGTGAAGGTCTGTAGAGTATATTTCTTTCTGTTCACGGCGTCGCACAACAAATGAATGAGAGCGGGTGGTCTCTTCGTTCTTCTGATAGAGGGTATAGTTTCCGGGGTTTAATGCAATAGAGAGGGGAATGCGTGATCGTTTGGTTAGGTCGGCAACGATGAGATTATCTCTATTGGCAATGGTAATACTGCCCATAAGGTGTGAATCGAGAATGATTCCAGAGCCAGAGCGATTGAGGTCTGTAAGAATGAGGTCGCCTTCGAGTTTCATGTTAAATTCAGCATTGGGGTGTTGTGAGGTGCCGAAAAATGATTGAGACTGTATCAGAGTATTGTGGTAAGCATAGGTATAGGCTTCCATGAGTGAGACTTTATTGTCACCCGATACATCTGCAGCCCCTCGTAATCCATTAGTAAAATAGTGTGTGAAATACGAACTGCCCAATTGATCAGATTCATGGGAGAGCTCATTATGAGCGCTCGATGAAATAAGGATAGTCCCTTCGGCAGTAATGCTTTGGTTTATGGCTACGGGGGCAACCTTTTTTACCCCTTTTTTGCGGATGAGCGATCCACTTTCACAGGCATCAAAAAAACCGATTTTTACCCGAGCAGGTATTTCCTTAAAGAGACGCGCAAATTGATGATAGGTAAATGAGGTAGAGCCAAGTTTCATCCTATGAGAATCGCCATGGCCCGAAAAATAGAATATAAAAACAGCAGGTTCTGATGTGGACTTATTGTGTAGTGCGATCGTTGATTGCATCTGATTAAATGCTGTGATAACTTCTTTTTTTGTGGGAGACTTGAGGAGTGTTATGTTTTTGGGTTGTAAAAAACCAAAGTGAGAAAATATGGAAGATATTTTCTCAGCATCCTTTTCAGAGTATTTAAGCTTGGCATCTGATGGATCACCTTGGTTATGACCAATAAAAAGACCGTAGTGTGTTGAAGCGTGGACAGGGAGTATCGCCATAACAAAGAGAATAGTTATACTGGTTATAAAGAGTCGGCTCAATTTATTTTTTCTCATAGGTTAACACTGATACAGAGTGGTTTTTAAATAGTGGAGAGAGCCTATCGTACAGAGTCCCATTGGTCAGTGGTTGGATGGCAGTTTTACTCAATGATTGTATGGTATCAAGCATAAGTAATGGATCAAATATTTCTGGAGCAGCAAGGGCAATAAGGGCTTCTTTACCAATATACCCATCAAGCTCTAAGGCAAAAGGGAGAGGGGTGCCATCACTTGCAGGCATGTGGAGCACTTGCGTACTGGTGATACATTCAACAGAGCCTGACTGATTGAGTAGATAAAAATGAATATAATTCGCTGTGTCTGAGGAGTAAAAAGGTTGTATTTTGTTTTTTTCAGCAAGGATGCTTCCAGAGATAACGGGGGAAAAGGTTCCTTGGTGCTCCAAGTAGTAACTGATAGAAAATGAGAGACTTTTCGAACGAACCGCTACCTGTGGAGTGGCGTTTGTATCAAAGGGAGAGGTGTCACTGAAAGAAATTATTGCAGTGCCCGTAATAGTAATACCAATGAGTACCATGAGCGTAGAGACTGTTTGCAACCATTTTATATTGAATAGTAGTATTGGTCCTTTTTTCGAAACGGTCTGTTGCTGTGTGAGTTGTTCATTGGCTATTTGATCAACAACATTTTTAAGTATATGCTCAGGTGCTTTAACTGAAGTGCGTTTCATCGTTCCATATGCCTGTAACAGGTCTTCTGTATCGCGGTTGTTATTCATAACATTCCCATATTTTCTTTAGATGAATACATTTTTTTAGGTTCTTTTTTGCTCTGACAATACGAGACTTTAAAGTGCCGATTGTCAGTGATGCTGTATCTGACGCTTGCTCATAAGAGAGTTGTTGTACATAGATAAGCTCAATTACTTCGGCTTGATCAGTAGAGAGATGCGCTATGCTTTGCTCGATCTGTTTGTTGATGAGTGGATCACTTTCTAAGGTTATCGGAGTAGAGATTGAATCATCAAATTCGACAGCCTTAGCTTGGTTTGCGTTTTTTCTGAAATAATCCATGGTACAGTTTTTGGATATCTTTAAAATCCATCCATGAAAAGACCCTTTTGTACCATCAAAAAGGGACAGTTTTCGGTAAATCTTAATGAGGGCGTCTTGTAAAATGTCTTGTGCTGCGTTTTCTTCTTTAACAATGGTCAATATATAGGAGTATAACATATGCTGGTACTCTTCCATAAGGGTACCAAAAACCTCTCTATTGCCATTTAAAATTGAGCGGATAGAGAGTATAGAGTGTTCTTCATTCATAAGCAGGTATAGACCAAAATAATTACGTAAAACAGTTGAATAATAGGTGTACGGTGTGAGTTCCGAAAAAGTTCCCATATTTTTAAAATATTTGAACGTATCGATTGAAGTGTATCGAAGATACAATCAAGTACAGGAAGCAAAGTTTAGGGAACTTTTTAACTCATCAGCGCGTATCTTGCGTGTAAATGTAATAAATGACTGGCAGTTCTCCAGTTCATTTGCATTTCAATTAAACCAAACTTGGAGAAATAATGATAATTTTAAAACATTTAAGGGTGAGTGCACTGCTCTCATTACTCTGTGCGCCAATCGCATTTGCAGGCAACTATAGTGGAGAGTACAATATAATTTCACGGAAGAGCCGCAAGGTACTCTACGTGTCGGGCAATACCTTTGACAATGGAGAAACCGTAAAACAGCACGGTATAACTGATCGTGATCGTGATATATGGACACTGGTACCCCTAGGAAATTCATCCTATAAGATCCAAAATAAAAACAGCGGTAAGGTACTCGAGGTTGAGGGAGCAGATACCGAAAGTGGTGCTGATGTTCAACAATGGGACTATTTAGGCGCTGCGCATCAACAGTGGAATATTGAGGATGTCGGTGAAGGGTTTGTTAAAATTGTGTCGGTACACAGTGGAAAAGCACTCGATGTAGCGAGTAGAAGTATCAAAGAATGGGCTAATGTGCAGCAATGGCGATATTTCGGAGGAGAGCATCAACAATGGGAGCTTGAATCGCTCAGCCCAGAGAACGAAACGCCGAAGGATTTAACAATAGAGGCAGTTACTTCTCATTCAATTTCATTACATTGGTCTGGGGTATCAGGAGCTTCCGCATATTCTATTGAATATAAAAAAGAGGGATATCTAGAAGGAACACAAACTACTCCCGGAACTGAAACATCAGCAGTTATAGATGGGCTTGAATCTCTCACCAATTACTCCTTTAAGATTGCTGCGGTATATGAAGAAGAGGTATCCCCCTATAGCGAATATATATATGGAGCAACTGCTGGTGATATTTCTGAGTATAATATTTATTATGGTGATCTGCATAATCATAGCTGGTATTCTGTTGGTGATGGTACCGGTTCACCCTGGGAGGCATACAGTTATGCACGGTATTCTGCAGGCCTTGATTTCTTTGCTTTGGCAGATCATTCCAGGTCTTTCGGTTCAGATGAGTGGGATGAGATGAAAAGTATCGCACTCGATGCCAATGACGAAGGGGCATTTACTGCATTTCATGGCTTTGAATGGTCTTCCGGAACCTATGGGCATGTTGCGGTAATTGGAACCGATAATAAGTGTAGTGTAAAGGAATCTGCTACCAATACTTTTACAGAACTGACAGAGTGGTTAGAAAATACAAATGGTGTTGCATTCTTGAATCACCCGGGCAGAGAAGATGGTGATCGATCTGAGTTTAATCACTTTGGCTCGGCTCCCAGTGACAAAGTTGTGGGAATAGAGTTGTTTAATAAGAGTAAAGGTTTTGATGTGTATTATGATAATGACGGCTATTTTACTCAAGATGGCGGATTGTCGTATTTTGATGAAGCAAATCTTATGGGCTGGAACATTGGTGCTGCTGGAGGTGGAGATCATCATAAATCACGCTGGGGTACGGAGACGGAGTACAGAATAGCTGCTCTCTCACATGAAAATAGTCGTGACGGTTTGATGGATGCCTTTAACGCGCGCCGCTTTTACTCAACTACCGATAAAGATATAAAACTCTCTTTTGAAATTAATGGGAGACAGATGGGGACAACTCAAGAAGCTGGTTTTAGCCGACTCATGGTTAAGGCACTTGATAAAAATGGTGAGAAATTTGAAAAAGCTGAACTGTATTACAATGGTAAACTCTCAATGGTATTGTCTGAAGATGTACATGTGGTACTCTATGAACGTTATTTTACTGGAGAGCCAGGCTTCTATTATGTAAAGGTGACCCAAAAAGATGGTGGTTCTGCAATATCATCGCCAATCTACTTATCAAATGGGTCAAAAAAGGTGTCACTTAAAGTGATGAGCTCAAAAGATGATGCAGAAGAAAGCCCTGATGGTACCGTTACTATAACAAGTACTGATTTGGAATTAGTTGATGATGCTGATAATCAGGTTATTGGAATGCGTTTCAAAAAATTACCCATGCCAAAGTCAGCAGAAATAACTAATGCGTATCTACAATTTACAACAGATGAAAAAAATGGTCGTTATACCTTCCTCACAATAATGGGTCAGGATATTGGCTATGCATCGGGGTTTTCAGAAACTGACAATAATATATCGTCCCGTAATCGCACCGATGCAACGGTTACTTGGGTGCCTGACTCTTGGAATACCATTGGTGAAGCTTCAGAAGCTCAACGCTCACCTAATTTGACTTCAATTGTACAAGAAATCGTGAATCGCTCAGATTGGAAGCAAGGTAATGCACTTGCATTAATTATAGAGGGAAGTGGAAAACGTGTTGCAGATAGTTTTGATGGTGAATCTAATGATGAATCCAGTACTGCCCCCTTATTGGTGATAGAATATAAATAGGGTTTATAGTTTAATTGTATAGGTAACGAATAAAGGAGCTCATGTAATGGGCTCCTTTTTTGGGTGTACTCCGGAGTATTCTGAAGATAACTGCGTACAATCGCACCAGCTGTACTCATCATGTTCGCATAAGTAAATTGTTATATATAAACAAAAATCATGTTTGCTTTTTCAATTTGGAGGATTAGTTTGAGGGTAATAATGCGATAAATGCTTTTGTAATAGGGGATAGAGTATGAGAATATATACTAACAAAAAATTAGTCATAGGTATTGGGTATGGTCTACTCATGTCTATACTAGGGTGTTCCGAACAATTATTTGAAATTGAAGTTGTTGACGTTTCAAGTTCACATACTCAAATCATTGGAGGGATAAGTAGCTCTGCTTTGAACGATACGGCAAAAATATCACATTCGAATCCTACGGTTCGTAAATTGTCATCTGATAATTCGGATATTAGTACACTGTCTTCTTCTGAAGCAGAAAAACTATCGAGCCAGAAAAGAACTCTTGGTAGGAGTAGTAAAGAAGATACCTCAGAAAGTCTCGTGTTATCAAGTGACCATCAATCATCAACGGTATATAGTCCTCCAATTGACTACCCCATTGCCTCTACCGTTCCTGATCAACGGGTTGAAAAGGATTGGACTCCTGTGTTGAATAAAACATGGGAAGGGATGAAACGAAGAAATGTAGATCCTTATCCCTTTGGATTGTTGCACCGACCCAAATCCGAAACACCCAATGACGCAGTTTCTGAGGGGCAAGGGTATGGAATGATGATGGCGCTCTATAGTAATGATCAAGAGTATTTTAATAAAATCTATGAGGCCGCCCGAGTGAAGATGTGGAATGGTACCACCTTTAATTGGCGGTTGTGGGATAACGGTACTTTAGCGGGGGAGAATGGTGCGACTGATGCAGACCAGGATATTGCCCTTATGCTCGTGTACGCTGACCATTTAGTAAAGAAAGGTGTCTGGCGGGAAACAGCTGATAAACCATATATGGATGAAGCACATGAAATTATCGGTTCGCTCCGCCATAATTTTCTTACGGGCGATGTTCTGAAACCAGGGAATAAATTTGGGAGCGTTGATGCACTCAATCCAGGGTATTGTACCCCGGCATTTTATAGGATATTTAAACAAGTAACGGGTGATACGCACTGGGATGCAGTTAGAAATAAGTGTTATGATATGATTGAAGCGAATCCTGGCTATAGTAAAGGGTTACTCCCGGATTGGATGAATGCATGGGGAGGCCTTCTTCCGAAAGGCCCAGGATATAATGCATATCTTAACGGTCAGGCAATGTTTAAAGATGCAATTCGTATTTATTGGCGCGTGGCAAATGATGCTATCTGGTTTGGAGAGCCGAGGGCCAAAAAGTTCTTACAGAATGCAATTGATTTTATTAAAACAAAGGCAGACAAAAGTGACCCTAATTATCCTGCCGATGCAGCAGATTACTTTCAACTCGATGGGTCACTGGTGCCCCAAGGGGACCGATGGGAGCATGAAGGGTTTTCGCGTTGGAGAAGAGAACATAGTCATTTGACTCTCGGTATGTGGGCTACGGCAGCGTATGGTGCTGGTGATATGGAAGCCGCTGAAGCTTTTAGTAGAGAACTTGCCGAATTTTATGAAGAGGGAAGTGATACCTGGGGTTTAACGGTTGATCCTTCGGGTAACGAAGAAGATCAGGCGCACAATGAACTCTATTTTGATCAGTTTCTTGCATGGTATGGTGCCGCAATGTTGAATGGCAACTTTTGTAACATTCTTGATTGTGTGAAGTAGTTTTACATTGAGCACGGTACGCCCTGTTTTAGATTGATCCGGTATTTCTGTAAACTAATAGTATCAAGATGGTAAGAAATTCGATACGAAAGAAGTTACCTATGCAGATAAAACATGCTTTCAAGACCTACTCGAGTTTTACTGTGCAGAGTATCGTGGAGATACTGACCACTGTGATGAATTGAACCGATAAGGGCGAAGGTGTACAGTATTGCCGAATGTGCTTGTTTGTATGCTGTAAACGCGATAGAACGAGTTGGCGTGCTTTTCTAACCTTTTTGATACCCTGTCTGCTTTTTGAAATTATCTATTGTGATCTCTTTATACACTTTCTCACACCGATATTCACCTTGAGGGTATACTACAAATACATCGGCTTTTTTAGAGTAGATTAGGTCAGAGTCATGTTAATAACAGGTATGTATCAATAATCCCTACTCTTACTCTTCTTTTTTCATTGAGTTACTCCTGGTTTTTGCGAAAAAGTAGACATTTTACCAGTAAATACCTGTAGTGCTTACTTAAGTTGGTGGTGAATCCAAAGTTGTAAATTGGTTGAAATAAAGGCGCTCATGGAGGAATAATTAAGTGGTGTACGGGTATTAATTGGGCATAAAGTGATACAATATATCATGTTCTAGCTAAGCTAGATAGCACCGAAATAAGGATATGTTATGAAACTCATTAAAAAAATACCACTCGCGGTAAAGCTGATCGTAGTATTTATACTCGCAGGGCTGGGGCCACTCATGTATACGGCAGACAAAGCGATAGAGCTTGCATCGAATGAGTTAGAAATGAAGGCCTTCGCTCAGTTGGAGTCAATTCAAACAATTAAGAGTAACCAGATCAAAGGCTTTTTTAGTGAAAGAATTGGTGATATAGAGGTTCTTTCTACAAACCCAAGTGTTATTGAGGCTGCTGAAGTATTTGGTCAGGCCTATTTTCAGTCGGGTTTGGATGGTGAAATGTGGAGAGATGTGGAAAAAAAGTATAGCCCGTGGCTCACGGAATATATGGATAAATATGGGTATTATGACCTGTTTGTGATTTCTGAGAAAGGTGATATAATATATACTGTTGCCAAGGAGAGTGATTTTGGTCAAAATATCCTACGGACCAATTTGGCGTCGAGCCCTATAGGGGTAGCTTTTAATAAAGCCGTAGCAGGGAAGAGTACGCTCTCTGATTTTGCGCCGTATGCCCCAAGTAACGATGAGCCGGCAGGGTTTGTTGCTGCCCCTATTTATAAGAATGACGATTTAATTGGTGTAGTAGCATTACAAATTTCGACCGGTGCTATAAATGCTATTATGCAAGAGAGAGCTGGCCTTGGTGAGACGGGCGAAACGTATTTAGTTGGGTCTGATAAATTAATGCGCTCAGATTCGTATCTCGACCCGGTTAATCACTCTATCATCGGATCATTCAAAAATCCTCTCAAGGGTTCAGTAGACACAGAGGCGACACGAGAAGGACTTGCGGGAGTGAGTGGTAAAAAAATAATAATTGATTATAATGGCAATCCCGTGCTCTCGGTATATTCACCGGTTAAGATTAAAGATGTTACCTGGGTGTTAATAGCTGAAATAGATGAGGCAGAAGCCTTTCATGTTATAGAGGTGATCACTAGTGAAATTATTAGTTCATCAATATGGGTTATCGTGGTTCTCACCATCATTGCTGGTTTTATGACGTTTAGCATTGCCCGTCCTATTAAAAAAATATTCAAAGGTCTCAAAACGTTGAGTGCAAGTGAGCTGGAGACAACATCTGATACCTTTCGTGGGATAATCAGTAATCTAACATCGAGTAGTAACCAAGTGAACTCCGCTTCGGGGCAACTCGCGAATGCAAGCCAGCAATTATCAGAGGGGGCAAGTCAGCAATCATCGAGCATAGAAGAGATATCGAGTAGTTTGGAAGAAGTCGCAGCGATGTCTCGACAAAATTCTAGCAATAGTAATGAGTCTAAGAAGCTTGCAGAATCTGCAAGAGGTATCGTTAATGAGAGCATACAGTCAATGAATTCTATGACTCTTACGATGGATAAAATACAAACGTCATCAGATCAGACGGTTAAAATTATTAAGACGATTGATGAAATAGCGTTTCAGACAAATTTATTGGCGCTCAATGCGGCAGTCGAAGCGGCGAGGGCTGGCGATGCAGGTAAGGGGTTTGCAGTGGTTGCAGAAGAGGTGCGCAACCTTGCCCAACGAAGTGCGGAGGCCGCTAAAAACACATCTACCTTAATCGAAGAATCGAAACAGAACTCGGATGATGGGGTACGGGCTGTCTCGCAGGTGAGTGAAGCGATGAATCAAATTAATGAAGCCATCGGAAAAGTTTCGCAATTGATTAACGAAGTTGCTGCTGCGAGCGGTGAGCAAACAAAAGGAGTTGATCAAGTGAATGAGGCGATCACCCAGTTAAATCAAGTGACTCAATCAAATGCGGCGAACTCTGAAGAGACAGCGGCTGCAAGTGAAGAGCTCAACGGCCAGGCAGCCGTACTTCAGTCTATGGTGAATGAAATGCTTATCATATTAGAAAACAGGAAAAAGGATACCATAGTGACCAATACTGCACCACAATATAGGCCTGCAAAAAAGTCACCGTTACCACTGATATCACCAGCAAAGAGAAGTAGATCAGTTACTCCTGTAAAAGAAATCATTCCTTTTGACGACGATGAACTGAAAAACTTTTAGTATTGCAATGGTGTCTCTCCAGTAGTATTGCCCACAGGCTTTGATAGCGAAATGGCTCAAATCTATTATGGAGAGTATCTGCTAAACTATTAGACGAAAAGTAATTCGGCGCGGAGTTGCATAATATAAACACGTTTATCTCCAGCCCTTAACCACCTTACGCCCTTTCTCTATAGTCTCTTTAAGTGTGTTAAGAGTGTTTTTCCACTCTTTCATGGTTAGGGCTCCGGTTTCTGGAAAGGTTCCTTGATGTGCCGCACGTGCCTGTTTATGAGCTGGTTCGATTTGTGCGGCCCATTCATCGAGCTTGGTATTTACTTGTGGGTACACCTCATCCAGAAGTTTATCAAGTGCTTCGCTGGCCTCAGGGAAACAGAGCCAATGTTGTGCAATTTTATTGGTGCGATGCTGTGAGTTACAGGCTAATGCTGCGCGGGCTTCTTTCTCTACTTCAACTAAGCCACCCCAAAAGGGAGCCATTCTCGGAATAAAATCTGCATTATCCATATCCCAAGGTATCGTATAGAGCTTACCAGTTAACGTATCTGCATACCAATAGGAGTTATGCCCATCATCACGCACAAAGGGACTGTCCCAATGCATGATAGCCATAGAGGTTAATACTGAGCTCACTAGGGAGGGGACATCCATATTTTTTCGTATTACTGCTTTAATACGAGCAGGTTCATTCGCCTCCAATACATCACGTTCAAGGGATTGCCAGATTTCATGGGTTGGATCTTCATCCTCATTAGTCTTCAATACATAATTTAGGGATGGGCTCGGTGTTACCATATCATACTTGAGCGGTATTATCTCTTTATACACATTTCCTTCTCCGTCTTTAAAACGATCCCGAGTAAATCTTCCATCGATATACTCTACGTGCGTAAATAATCCGATAAGTTTCCCGTTTATTTTAATCTTTGCATGTACAGCACGGGGGGCTATGCTTCCCATCTGTCGATGCATCCAATATGATAATCGTTCTTTCATTTGATCACGATAAAAATGCATGTGATGGAAAATCAATTTTTTCATACCAAAGAACAATCTATCCGAGTGTTTCTCACTATTAATCTTTAGTTTCAGAGCAAGCTTTATGCACGTTTTTTCTCCTTCAGGGCTCCCCATTTCTCCAGAAGTACAATCGGCCCACGCTCCAAAACTTCCTTTATAACGCACTTGAATATCACGAATGGTATCTCCTTTAAATACTAAGTGTGCATACTCATAGTTCTCCATCTTTGGAGCCGCATCAAGCCGTGCCAATGCTTTAGTATCAATAATAATTTCATATGTTTTTACGGCATCCGTTTCATCAAAAATATATTCAAGATCGTGTCTGAGATTTTCACGTTTACTTAATGCAGCTGTTGAAGACATAGGTACTTCACTTGATGAAAGTATTTTTTCAGAGCTTCTATGAACATTGTCTGCACTGCTCGACAATACTGCAGGAGCATCACTACTCAGACTATCGATACTATTCGAACTTTCATGTACGCCACTGTGAGTACTTGTTTTAGGTTCACTACTTGTTCTCCTAACTTCTGCAGTGGAACTTTCAAAGCTCATTGCTTCACTACTAGCAGTATCAGATTGTGCCGTCGATAGATTATCTGAACCACAAGCCGTTAATCCTAATAGTACCATTAGCATTGCCCATTGTAATATATATATCATATTTCTTGATACCCCTTAGAAGCTTTTGAACCACTGTAATATAACATTAATAAAATCCAAAAACTGAGGACCTCTGAGTCTAAACACTATTTTACTGTTGCGAACATGTTGGATACAATATTGAGTGTATTTGTACCAATAAATAGACACGACGCGCTGTAAGACCCTAAAAATAAGGCTTTATTTAACATTAGTTTACGGGGGCGTTTAGTGATTGTAATATATATTTCTGACTCCTTAGGGAATTATGTTTAACACAACACAAAAAAAAGGAACACTATGAAACTACTCAGTTCAATTATTGGATTGATTTATTTTGCGATACTCTTTATAGGGTGTGATGCAAAAACCAATCCTCAACAGACAGAAATTACACCAGAAAAAACAACACAGCATTCCATCGTTGATGATGGGAACCCCGACACCCATCTTTTTAAAATTGCACAACAGGATCAACAACTGGTAATTGTGTGTAATCATAAACATCACAGAGTCACAGACGATACCTCTTCAGAAAGTATTGCAGCAAAACATGGTTCTACTGTAGCACAATTCAAATACACTTATCTTATAGATGACCAACAAATTAAATGGGTCACCGTACGGGTTGATGAATCAGTGCCGACATCGGGAGTAGACAATTGGCGCACTCAAATTAAAAAGTCTCTAAAAAAATGGAATGCCGTTTCTGGAACACGGGTGTTTTTAAAATACACAACAGCAGCAGAGGCTGATATAACGATACAGAGTGATGTGGATGGGGAGCTTCCTGATTATGCCCTCGGAAGTGCGTATTATCCACTCAGTAATAACACGCTCCATGGAACCCTTCGACTTAATTTAGATGCAATGGGGAACAGGCCCTTCTCAAGTGCCTTAAAAACACAAATCGTTTCACATGAACTCGGTCACGCGTTAGGGCTCGGTCATACAAACTCTTCAGAGGGACCATATACTACTCATATTGCTGGAACTAAAATTAATGATGGCAAATCATTAATGAATACAACTACCTACCTACACATTGATGGTAATGGTGAATTAAATACTCATATTCTAGGTTTCACCCTTGGTGATATTGATGCAATTCGTTTGCTCTATCCGGATTATAGCGCATCTCTAGCATGGGATAACACAAACGTGCTAATGTTTAAAGGTAATTCCTATGTAATGTATGATATCAGTACTAATACAATCGTAGGCACTGAGAAAAGTATTGAGAGCGACTGGCCGGGGCTTACTGATCACTTTGCTACTATTGATGCCGCTGTTCATTCACCATGGAACAAGAATAGGGTCTTTTTCTTTAGAGGGAACAAATGTATTGAATACCAAAAATCACCGCGTCAAATCATAAGTGGTCCTAAAAAAACAGGCACTGTTTGGCCCGGCTTAGGTGATATTGTTGTTCAAGCGGCAATTGCATCCCCATGGAATGCTAAACAACTCCTTTTCTTTTCGGGTAAAAACTACTATAAATATGTGCATACTAAAAAGGCCCTGAGTAAAAAGAGCCCTCAAAAAATCAAAGGAAAATGGGGCGACCTCAAATTCTCTACTATAGATAATGCATTCATTTCTGCTTCCGAAAACAACTCAATTTATTTCTTTAAAAACAGATCTTACAGCATGTTTGATACAGATCTTAGACAGCAAGAAGTAGGATTCCCTGCAATTGCCGAAGAGAACTTAAGTGGATTGTATTAATATCGTCTGAGTATCAATTTTTTAATTACACCGGGGTATTAATCCCCGGTTTTTATTATAGGTTGAATAGATCAATAGTAAAACAACTCATTCTATTAAAAAACATCAAATTCAGAATATAAGTGAAGTTGTTCTCGTGAAAAGATCATACAATATAAACAGTTTATTAAATGTATTGTTCTATGGAGCTTGACTTAAAAACAATTGTTGTAATGCATACAGTTCTCACAACCTGTATGACCTTCGTGTATTTTTCATATTGGAAAGTGCAGCGCTGTCATCCTGGGTATGGGTTGTGGATGCAGAGTTTATTTGTGTTATCTTTTGCCGTTTGGGTGTATGTTGCTCGTGTTTCCATTCCTTTATGGGTTAGCGTAGGCGGAGCAAGCTTTCTCTTTGCACTAGCAGCGGTATTGAGGGCCGATTCTATTTCACGATTTGTAACAGGAAAAAGAACTCATAAATGGTCCTATAGTATTCCTTTTGTTTGTACGCTCTCTGCGCTCTATTTTGGATTTGTTGCTGACGTTTATGTGGGTCGAAATCTATCAGTTACCGCGCCTTTAGTGGTATTACTATCGTATATGATGATGGTATTACTCCAAAATGCAAAAGGGAGCGTGGCCTGGCTCTATAGAGGCGTTGCTTTTCTTACCTTTGTAAAAGCAGTTATGTTGATCACTCGATTTGTATATAATACTAAATATGGGTATGAAATGGATCTTTCACAAGACAACATTATTGCCACTCTTTTCTTTATTCTCGTGGCGTTAGAAGTTCTCGAAGCAACTGTATTTTTACTCTTAAATATGCAGCGCAGTGAACTGCTGTTATCGGAGTCAAATAAGGAACTTACTGAAAGTGAAAATCGCTTTCATTCTCTTTCGGATGCTTCATTTGAAGGGGTAGCTATTGTAGAAAACGAGAAAGTTATAGAGGTAAATTCAAGCTTTATAGCTATGTATGGCTTTAATGATGCATCTGAAGTGGTGGGTAAAGAGTTTTCGGAATTTATCCCTCACAACAAATATGAAAGAGTGATGTTACGATTGAATTCAGATGAAAATTCTCCTTATGAATCTGAGGGATTAAAAAAAGATAAATCTATTATACCTGTAGAATATAATGGAAAACCATTTGAATATAAAGACAGTCTACTCCGTATAATTGCGGTAAAAGATATGAGTAGACAAGTAGCTGCCGAAAAAGAGATAAAAGACCTTAAAGGTATATTGCCTCTCTGTAGTTACTGTAATAAAATTAAAGATGATGAAGGTAATTGGGAAAAAGTAGATCAATATATTCAACATAATTCACAAGCTGATATAAGTCATAGTCTATGCCCAACCTGCCTTAAGCAAAATTACCCGGATGAGTACGAAAAAATGAAAGGTCTCGATGGTATTTAATAGGGCAGACAATCTTATTCATTACTATCGTTCCTGAACCATTATTAACTGGTATCTCCATAAACACCGATGGATAATTCTCTGCTTACACCGATATAATGCGCTTGTTTCTAGTGTTTGTTTAGGTAGCAGGAAACGTCAAATAAATACCTCATTTAATACCAATTTGTAATATTGGAGTCATGAATGCTCGATAGGGCCTTTAAATGGGGGTGTTATCCTAAAACAACACATCATTACTTTGTTTTTAAAGCCTCCGGGTATTTTCAAAGATGCATAAATTGATGAATTGTTATACACTAAAGGGAGTAGTTAATAATTGATGAGTTAATACTATTTGCTCTTTCAAAAAATACTGAGAAGGATCAGTATGAAATTATGGTCGAAAGTATTCATAGGTTTAGGAACAGTGATTGTGTTGTTGATCACTCTTGCCGGAACTGGAATATTCAGTCTCTCTGACGCAAATAATAATTTTAAGGAATATCGATCCCTAGCGCGAAAAACTAATGCAGATGGCCGGATTCAGGCAAATATGCTTATGACACGGTTGTACGTTAAGAATTTTATCATTAACCCCAGTGAAGAGAATATCAAAGGGGTTACTGCTCGTGCAAAGAAAACAATAACAATGATAGAAGAAGCTCATGCCCTCGAATTAGATTCTTTAGAAAATAATATGGTACATATTCTCAATAATGAACTTGATGACTACGTCCTTATTTTTGGAGAGGTAGTGAAAAAACACGCAAGAAGAGATGACCTTGTCTTAAATACTCTTAATCTTGTTGGCCCAAATATGGAGAGGGGCCTCACTACAATAATGGCCAGTGCTTTTGCTGATTCGGACAATCAAGCTTCATATTGGGCAGGAATGACACTACGAAGTATGTTGCTTGCACGCATCTATGCAACACGGTATCTTGTCCAAAATGATAAACAATCTTTTAAGCGTGTTGAAGTAGAATTTGAAAATATGGAAACTGAGTTAAATGAACTGATAGATCATCTTGAAAATCCCTATCGGCTATTACTTGCTAAAAGAGTTAAGAAAGACCAACAAACCTATCGTGATGCTTTTAAAGAAGTGTACCAATCAATTTCAAATCGCAATAATCTTATTAAAAATAGATTGGATAAAATAGGGCCCTATGTAGCAGATGAGATTGAGCAACTGAAGTTATCACTTAAAGATCAACAGGATGAACTGGGACCAATTGCAGAACAATCGGTAAACCGTGGGGTTAACATAATGATTGTTGTCTCGCTTATTTCTTTAGTGTTTGGTGGAGTAATCATCTGGCTAACAGGTTTAAGGGTGGCACAACCTCTTAAAAAGATTACCCTTGCAATGGATGTGTTGGCTAAAGGGGATACAACTGTAGAGATACCCTATACCCAGAACCATGATGAAATTGGTGATATGGCAAAGGCAGCAACTATTTTTAGAGATAATATGATACAGGTTCAGACTCTCACTGAAGTACAGGCAACATCGATGAATGAACTTGAAGAAAAAGTGGCTGAGCGAACAGGGGAGTTTGAGAAAGCAAAAATTGAGGCTGAATCTGCGAATGAAGCGAAATCAAATTTTCTCGCCAATATGTCACATGAAATTCGTACACCAATGAACGCAGTGTTAGGCCTTAATCACCTTCTTGCAAAAACAACCCTCACTGATAAACAAGTGGATTATGTACACAAAATTGGTGAATCAGCCCAAGGCCTATTGGGGATAATAAATGACATACTTGATTTCTCAAAAATTGAGGCGGGTAAACTCGATATAGAAGAGATAGATTTTGAGTTGGACTCTGTTATAGATAATGTATCAAATATGATCTTAATGAAAGCGCAGGAACGAGACATTGAGCTGATATTCTCTGTAGCCCCAGAAATACCACCGGTCTTGGTAGGAGATCCATTGAGACTCGGTCAGGTGTTATTAAACTTAGCCAATAATGCTCTCAAGTTTACCGAATCAGGGGAAATTAAATTTAATGTTACAAGTGAAGAAAAAGGTGATGACTTTATTAAACTTGGCTTTAGCATTACCGATACTGGGATTGGCATGACTGATGCACAACAAGAAAAACTTTTTAAGGCATTCACGCAAGCTGATAGCTCAACTACTCGAAAATTTGGTGGTACCGGCCTCGGTCTCAGTATTTCCAAACGACTTACAGAAATGATGGGTGGCGAAATTGGAGTTACCAGTAAAAAAGGTGAAGGGAGTTGTTTCTTTTTTAATGCAGTGTTTAAAATTAGTGATGCAATAATTGAACAAAAATATGTCATACCTGATGGGATAGAAGGAATGAAAGTATTAGTCGTTGATGACAATGACTCCGCCTTACAAGTCATGGATGCTTATTTGACAGACTTCTCTATTAATGCGACCTGTGTATCTGATGGGATACACGCACTTGAGATGGTAGCTCAAAAGAATAATGATGAAGAGACCGCCTATCAAGTAATATTTTTGGATTGGCAAATGCCTGGAATGAATGGCATAGAAGTTGCCCGTGAGGTCAAAGGAATGAACTTGGTAGTACAGCCTAAAATAGTTTTGGTAACCAGTTATGGGCGAGAAGAAATTAAGGACCAGAGTGACAGCCTCATGCTGGATAGCTTCTTATTAAAGCCGGTGGGACAGTCATTGATTTATGACACCATACTAGAAGTGTTTAATTTCACTGAACTCAGTCCAAAAAGATTCAACAAGACTCATAGTATCCCTAACGTTGAAAGGATTCGTGGTGCATCAATACTATTAGTTGAAGACAATGAAATAAACCAACAAGTTGCACAGGAATTACTAGAGGCCGAAGGATTGCTGGTTACTGTAGCAGACTCTGGACAACATGCTTTGGATGTATTGAATGGAGATAGAAATTTTCATTTGATACTGATGGATTTACAAATGCCGGGCATGGGTGGGATAGAGGCGACTACTCATATTCGTAAAAAATATGGGAACGGGCTTCCCATTATCGCTATGACTGCAGATGCAATGAGTGGTGTTGAAGAAGAGGTCTATTCAGTAGGTATGAATGGCTATATTACCAAACCTATCGATGTATCAATACTTTTTGATCACCTGTTACAGTTTATAGATGGTGATGAAATCTCTGAAGGTGACCGTTTAAAGGGGGGGCAACAAAGTACCCTCTCTAAAAATACTGATGCAACAGCGTTAGAAGTTACAGGTATAAATACCGTCGATGGTATAAATCGAGTAGCCGGAAACAGGAAGTTATACACCTCCTTACTCAAAAAATTCATGGATAATAATCAAAGTTTTATGATTGATATTACCCAATCTATTGATGCCGGAGATTTTGAAGCGGCCGCAAGAATTGCTCATTCTCTTAAAGGAGTCTCAGGGAATATTGGGGCGGAACGTATATTTGATAGAGTACGTCGTTTAGAGGGGTTTTTAAAGGAGCCTTCGCCAGATAAAACGATAGTAGAAAGTCACCTGGAAACAATTGGCAGGGAATTAAAAACGGTCTTTGAAAGTATTTCAGATAATCTCGATAGTATGGGCGTTTCCAATGCCGACATATCAATAGAAAATGACCCGACGATTCTACTGGCCCGATTAAAAGTTGAGTTAGAAGAGTACAGTGTTAATAGTGATACAACTTTTAATACTTTAAAACCCTGGCTTGCTAAACAGTTCAACACAGAAGATATGCTCGCGATACAAAATGCAATAGAAGAGTATGCTTATGATACGGCAATTGATCTTCTAGAAAATATTGGGCGTGCATAGAGGCAACGTTTCACCAAAATAAACCCATATTTTGGCTATAATCTACGTTGTCCCTGTATATATTCTTCTTTACTCTTTACGGCATTTGACTTTAAAATACTGAAATAGTATAATAATGTCAATAAGGCAGATATGATGAAGGAATTACTACGAAGGTTTTGTAATCAAGGTAATGCGCGAGGTTTCATTCTTGTCTTTAGTTTTAGTGCATTTCTTTTTCAGATTGGGTTGGCGGCTTATATATATAGGCATTATGTAATTCACTCGGAAGAAGATGCATCACAACTCTTTGAAGTTGGACAGATACAAAAAGCAATAGAAGAGCGCTTTTATCATATTGGTAGTGACCTTAGGTATCTAGTAAAAATAGATCTTACCCCCTTTATATTTTCTGATACTCGCAACACATTGGTCAAAGCGAGCCTTACTTCACTTGCATCATCTATCATGGAGCGCTATTCTTACGACCAGATACGATGGATTGATACCAGTGGGCAGGAGGTATTACGAATTAATTACGATTCTGATTTAAATACACCATATAGAGTACCAGATTCTTTGCTTCAAAATAAGAGAACGCGATACTATGTTACTGAGACATTTGAGGCTGCTGGTAAGATATTTATTTCTCCAATAGATTTGAATGTTGAGCATGATGTCGTTGAAAAACCAATTAAGCCAATGATCAGAATTGCAAAGGCCGTGGTTGATAAAGCAGGAAATACTCTAGGTATGGTAATTCTTAATTATCGCATGAATGATCTTCTTCACACTCTAGATGAATTGAATGCACATGAGGGTGATCAATTACTGTTATTAAATTTAGATGGCTATTATTTAAAGGGATTGAATCGTGCGCATGAGTTTCGCTTTATGTATCCCGATCTCGAACAGGTCACTTTTTCAACAGATAATCCTGAACTATGGAAACATGTATTAACATCAGATAGTATTATCTCTCATAAAAGTGGAAATTGGTATATCAAAAAAATATTCCCTTACAAAGGAGTTGAATTTGCGAGCATAGATAAAAGATGGTATTTATACCTCGTTATGCATAAGCCAGAAAAGATGGTTCACAAACTTGATTATAGCTTGTTGATGACTTTGGCTGGCTCCGGAGGAATACTGTTACCCTTATTGATGTTTCTTGGTTGGAAATTAGGAAAGTACCAAGCAAGAGAGCTGGCTCATTTGGCAAAATTAAAACGTGAAGCTACGCTTGATGATTTCACCGGTGTTTATAATAGGCGTGGGGGAAATAAGAAACTCGCAGATCTCTTTGATATATTTCAAAGAATTAAAGGGCGTTTTGCAATCGCATTTGTCGATATCAACAATCTAAAGTATACAAATGATGTACTGGGGCACGAAGAAGGCGACTTGCTTATAAAAGGTGTGGCACTGATACTCAATCAGCGTCAGAGAAAAATAGACTTTGTAACTCGTCTTGGAGGCGATGAATTTTTAGTCGTATTTATTGATTGTGGGGAAGGTGATGCAATCAGAATTATGAGCACTATACAAGAACAGATCATTGACCTAGGGCGGATTCGTGAAAGAGATTGGAGTATTAGTTTTGGGTGTGTAGAAAATAAAGGGTACACTGCTGTTGATGATATTATAAGAGAGGCGGATATCAGAATGTACCAGTTTAAACAACAATATAAGGCGACAGAAGGGAGGAACAAATAATGGAGTTGCATAGTTATTTGTATTTAAGCTTTCTGGTTCTGTATGTTTGTTGGGCTTTATTCAACCTTTATACATTATATACTGGTAGTTGTAAAATGTATTTCTATTTAACAGGTTTGCCAATTGCGCTCTCACTACTTACACTATCAGCATACAATGGTTTAAGTGCTGAAAATGTTCAGAGTTATATTCTATCCCGATATTTATATTATGGCTCAGCTACAGGTATCGCTTTGTTTATACTTTTGCTCATTGGAGAATTATCTACTGGAAGTCTCGCTAAACTGCGCTCTCTATGTATTACATTGTTTTTAACGTTACTATGTGTACTCTATTGGGAGCTTACCGTTTCACCAGCATCCTACATTCTATACGAGATTGATACCTTTGTAGGGAAAGTTACATCTATAGATGCTGTTATGAAACCTAGATGGGTACATGCTGGTTTGTTTGTTTTGATGAATTTACTTTTGTTGTTGGGTATAAAAGTAGCGTATAAGGTAATTGAATTAGATAGTGTAAAAGGTGTCTGGTTTTTCCTGTGGTATGCATTGTTCTGGATGATGTTTTGGTCAAATCTTTTTTACGAATTTAATATGGTCCCAATCAGTGTCAGTTGTGTTTTAATGTCAATACCTCTATTGCTTGTTCAAAAGTATGTGTCAACCTATTATTGTTGTAAGAATAAAGGTGAGGCATAAAAATATTCCCTGTTAGCACAAGTAATCATTATGTTAAATCATACCCATGCCTGTCCTAAGCCAACGTTTCCTTGTCGTTCTTATCCTCTTCACCCATCGCCTTCAACCTTTTCTTCTCCTTGTGGTAACACTCTCCCCAATACTCTTTATTAACCTCATCACCGTTTGCGCTCGTTCTACTGTTAATCTCGTACATCTATGACCGTAAAATATATGGTCTACAGGTTCCAACAATTAATTAACGTTAAGGAAAGTATAGCTGAGAAGTAGTATTGCCACTCTGTTGCGAAAGTATTCTCCAAACAATAGAGTGCACTCATACCTTATCGGATAATCAAAGATGATGGGAGTGCACTGTCATTAGTATACATATAGAGACCAGGGGAGAGGCGATCAACCATGCCACGATGTATGGCGCCCTGGTATATCTTTGTTCCAGTGATGGTGTAGAGCGCTCCACGCAGTGGGAGGTCGGTTTGGATGTTGATCTCTCTATACAGGGTACTGATACCTTCTGAAGAGTCGAGGGATGATGAGAGGCCTTTGCCTGCAGCAGATTCTTCAGATTGTGAAGAGAGGAGCTCGATACTACTTGATACCAAAACATCTAGAGTGGAACTCTCTACTTGGGTACTATCAATGGGGGTTTCCGGGGCGTCTATCAGCCGTGATCGAGCAATTGTCAACACTTTGGGATGTGCAAACGTTTTGGTTAGATGGTCGGCGCTGTTATCTTCAAATGTTCTGTCGGCCCAGGTTGACCACCATGCCCAAGGGGCATCTTCTGTAAAGAGGGCATCAATGGTAGGGATTGAGCCATTCTCTGTCATAGCTACCATTTTTTCTCCGTTACCTAAGTCGTAGTGTTGATCAAAGAGGCTCTTTTGGGAGCCATAGTTAAAAGGCTCGGGGTATGAATCGTATCCGATAATGTCTACCATGTTGTTTCCGGGGTACCACTCTTCTTCTGGAGTAGACCATATCCAGATTAAATTGTGAATGCGGTGATAGGTGGTGAGTCGCTCATAAAGAATACCCCAAAGAGTAATGGCTGCTTCGGGTCCGTGTGCCCCCCACCAAAACCATCCGCCTCCTGCTTCATGGAGTGGCCGCCAGAGAACAGGGATTTTTTGGGCAGCAAGGCGTTTGAGTTGTATTGCTATTGAATCGATATCTTCAATGATGGCGCTGTATTCTTGCGTACCCTCGGTAATAGCCTGTCTCACATCAAAGTCGGTATTGATGGTGTAGAAATTATTTACCCCGGCGGTTGTGGCAATAGGGGTGTGCCAGTGCCAGGTGAGCTCTACCATTCCTCTGCCTTTGGTGCTGCTCTGCCACTCAATAATACCCTCAACCTCTGTTGTGAGGGCACCTACATAGCCAAGGACATGGGTATCCTCTTCCCAAAACCATGGGTTGAGTGTACTATAATTAGAGAGATCAAAAGACCGGAGCAGTGGCTGGTCATTAATGAGCGTCGTTAATTGGGTGTAGTTTGGATGGTCACCATCAAAATCCTTTCGTGTGTCATGTATGCCAGAGATTATATGAGAGCCATATCCAGACCGTATCCGATCGTATAGGGCTTGGGTGTATGGCGTGATGTTGGGGTCGATAAGTGTTGATGTTGGAGTATAGCTGTTGGCAGGCCGCGGTGATAGCATACAGGCATCTACAAAAACCCATCCCCAGTCTTTTATGATTGCTATGGTATTCGTGCCACTCTTCAGCCATATACCGCCAATAGATACGGTGTCAAATGCGTTGTTTTGTTGAGTCACCAGGAGCCCTGATGCTTGGCCATTAACCTGAATTATTTGAGTTTTGTCTCCGAAAGGAGCAGCGTAGATGATGGAGAGTTGGTAACTCCCTGGAGAATTGATTTCGACAGTGAGTGTGAGTGTATCGGTATCTCCGGAAAAATTGCCGACATAGCCGCTCCCAGAATATCCAGTGAGTGAAGACTCAATGGTGAGGGAGCTTGTAGACAGTCCTTCTTCGGCCTCTAACAGTATCGGAGAGGAGAAAAGAGGTAGGGAAATAAAGAGCACTAGTTGTAATAGGGTTTTCATAGGGTAGTGTGTAAAATGGTCTGCCTATCATTAGTTGTTATTTATGTGAAGAGGTTCACATTTTTATCTCTCAATTTGATTGGTCCCAAGGTTACTCTTCCATAATGCTACAAAATCTATGTGTTTTCACCGGATATTGAATCGGCAATGTTGGTTATGTGCTGGTTAATATGTTGAAATGACTGTGATATATTTTCCATGTATGAATTCATTTCATCGGTTGACACAGATTGTTCGGTAACAGCAGTGGCGATAATACTTTGATACTCCTGCAGTTTAGTAAGAACATTGGTTATTTCAGCAAGAGTTGTAACGGTGTGTGTAACATTAGATTTCATCTCTTCAACGTGTTCTTTTATTTCATCTGTAGCACCTGCAGTTCGCTTTGCCAGCTCTTTAACTTCACTAGCAACAACAGCAAAACCTTTTCCGGATTCGCCTGCAGAAGCAGCTTCAATTGTAGCATTCAACGCTAATAGAGAGAGCATATCGGCAGTATCGGTAATCATGTTGACTATTTTTGAAATTTTATCACCGGAGGTTTCCAGGTTTTTAATAACATGAGTAGAGCTTGCTGCAAGTTCAGCTCCGCTATCAGATAAATTTTTGGATTCGAGTGTGTTTTGTGAAATCTCCGAAATTGTCTGTGATAACTCTTCCATGCTTGCTTTCACCGTTGCTACAGTAGAATTTACCGTATCTGAGGATTCCTTGATCTCAGAAATCGCCGATGTTTCAAGTGAGCGCGAATTTATTTCGTCCATAAGTATATGAGACTCTTTAAGCATATGGTGATGGCAATTTTCTGGCTTATTTAAACCGTTGTGAATAGCTGTTGCCATATCTTCGCATTTACCATAACCGCAGGCGTTGCAGTTAAACATATCTGCTTCGGTCTCTTTACCCATTGATAGATAAATGTTTTGAACGTCTTGTGTATTGGGAGTTTGAATAGTATTATTTGAACTTTTATCGGTATACGTTCTACTGTAGAGCCCTGGCTTCCAGTGACTGTTAACGAGCTTCTCAAGTTCTTTCTGGGTTTTTAACTCCCCTTTACGGCCACTTTTTTTGTACAGCGCCTGCATCTCTTGGTTTCTTTTCTCAACAAAATATTCAATATCATCAGGAGATTTGTGTGAATTTCCCGTTCCCGGCCCGCCATTACAACCAAGGTCACAATTTAGGCAATCTATTAATACCGGCTGTCTTCCTTTATTAATTACATCATCAAGCTTTTCAAGATATTCATAAATTACTTCTGGGCCCTCTATTTTCCTCGTGATCTGATCGATATCTCTGTTCCATCTTTGCGCTGTTCTCAACAATCCCCCAGGGGTAGAAAATAGAACCCCTCTCTCTGCAGGAGGATTTGAGTAATCCTCTTTTGGAAAGCGGTTTATATTAATGTTATTCTCTTGGAGGTGCTCTTTAAATGCCTTCATAGTAACATTGAAGTCACCAATAGTGTCATCAAACTCACGTTTTTTAGCAACACACGGTGAAACAATAAGAACTTTATGGTATTTGTATTCCGGATAATACTCTTTAAGAAGTTTTACTGTGTGGAGCATTGGGCTGTCGGCTGGTGCAAGATGATCAATAAGTTCAGGATGATAAATTTCAATAAAGGAGACGAGCGAGGGGCAGGGCTGCGAGATTACTGTTTCTGGACTATTTTTTTCAACATGATCCAGGTAAGATTTTATAGTGAGTTCTGCCCCAAAACTAACATCAAAAAAACCATCAACGCCAAGAGACTTTAAATACCCGTTAAATTCCAGATAAGCATCGGGAAAAACAGCGGCAATAGCAGGAGCAACAATGGCAACAATTTTATCACCCTTTTTTACTGCTTGCTGAAAAGAGTCCATGTCATCAACTCCAACCCTGGCTTCATGGGTGCAATGCTTCAAGCACTGACCGCAACCCAAACACATATTATCATTTAACTGTACAGTGTCACCAGATCCGTCATTACAATATTTTACCGGGCACACAGCGATACACGTGTGACAATTATTACATTTTTCATCAATGACAGAAATGACTTTTGCTAAGTTGTGCATACAATACCCCATTGGTTGCCTCTTTTAAAGTAACCTTTTTAGCTATGGGTGATATATGAAAAGTGAATAATTGTAAAGAAACTATTTACATGCGTAGCCAGTGCAGTGTGTGCGTTATTTAATCACAGCAGAGTGTGGGCTTGTTGATAGAAGTATTTCCGGTTTTAATTGAGCTCCCAATTTTGTATGTACCATACAGAAGATTCAATTTCCCCATCTTACTGAAAGGAATAACTGCAAAATAAATATGTACTATTCAGTATATATATTAGTACATAGAATGTTTTTTGGTTATTGCTAATGAAGCAGATACTGTATTTTGTGATACTCTTGCCAATCATTGAATTGATTGTTGCCTGTTGTCATTCGAGTCCTCATACTTACGTAGTAGACCCAGGAGTCCCAGCAATTTCCATTATTGATTTTCGTGGGGAAGCCCCCGAGGACGTGACCGGTTTTGGAGTCGGGAATAAAAGTTTGGGTATTAGACTTGAGTTAGCACTGGAGGTTGTTGAAAATTTAGAGGTAGCAATGGTAGGGAGTAGTGTGTATGCGACTACATGCCCAATGCCAGAGCTCAACTATCAACACATCGACTCAATAAGTGATATTGTTTTTAAAACAGTGTATTCGCTGAATGACTCTGTTCCAGAAGGTTCAGATATCACTCATTTATTCAAAGGTTTTGTAGATAAGTCGGGAAAACCATTGTATCAATATCAGTCCATTCAACGTTTTCTTGATCATCAGTATCTACAGGCAAGCTACAAAAACGATTTTTCATCAGAATTGAAAGTGTACTATGATTTTATGCTCATGACTGATATCACAAATAATGTAGTCAAGCTTGAGGTCGAAATCACACTCACCAATGGAAATACTTTTTCTTTAGAAACTACAGAAGTAACCGTCGACCAAATCGCCCTTCTATCGGTACAGTATTGATGAAATTAGTATTCACAAGTGTGCTTTGCTTTTGTTTGACGGGGGTACCGGTTCTAGGGAGTGATTTATTAGATTCGTTTACGTTACGCGAATGTAGGTACAATATGTCAATAGGGGGGCATGGTTATATATCCAATGTTCCTACTCATACAAAAACAGACCCTGTTATCAATACGCTATCAGGTGGTATCTATTTTAGCCCAATATCCGTGAGTCTAATCTGGCAATCAAGTTTGGGAGTGACGGGATCAATATCAGCAATCAGAGAATCATCATTTTACAGTGCTCCTAATCTAGATACTGTAAACGCTAAAGAATACCCAGAGTTTTACAGTAGTGGATCTTTCTTGAGAGATCAAACAACCAAAAAAGGCTTTTCCCCTTCATTCCTTGTAATGGCTGGCCCATTATATAAGCACACGTATTCAGATACAAAGACGTCTGTTACAGGATCTATCCAAATTGGGCTGCATACAATAGACATACGAGATACAGAATTTTATTTGAAAGAGAAAAACACTCATACTATTGTACACCACTCTTACACAAAAGAGGACTCAGAGGTATCATATCTACTCCTTGCTGACCTACTCTATGGTATTGAATGGAAAAAGAATATCGAATTCACCTTAGGGTGCTCATATAGTGTCACCTTTTTGGATCTCACTATTCTTGATACAGAACGTAATTTAGTTACCGAAACAAATACTGTTACACGCTATCACTATGATAAACCAATACATTCACTTATTCTAAAAGTGGGAATGTCTATAGAGATCGCGCACCTATTACCCTAGCTAATGATATTTGTTTTTCTTTTATGTCGGCTGGGCGTTACTCAGTCTGAGGTTGTTCATCACGGTATTTCGGGTGGCAAAAAGGCATCGGGAAAACGTGTCCCATACTTTTCCATAAACTTTTCTTGATCTACTTTGTGATAACACTCTTCCCAATACTCTTTACTGAACTCATCACCGCAGTGTTTGGCCAGGTTGAGTTCTGCAAAAGCTTTAAAGTAGTCTTTCATCTTCATTAACACTCTAATATGTACTGTGTTCAATTGGCTTTCGATATTGAGATCTGCATTTTCACCATCATTAAAGGTAAACATAAGAGCGGTAGAGCAGCAGTCTTTTGCGTCGTCATATTTTTTGAGTTGTTCAAAGCAGAGTGCCTGGTGAAGGAGTACTTCAGCTCTCATATCTCGTGAAAGATCATCGAGGAACTGGATTCTATTAAAATCTTCTCCAGCTTTTTCATATTCACATAAAATTTCTGAAATGCAGGCTCGTTGAAAGAGAAGGTCTGCGATGCCGATAGTGTCTAAATCTAGATGAGGAAAAATTGTACTGTAATCCACTGTGTACCTTCTGGAGTATTTGTGATATTGAAGATACTACTATTGTTTTAAAAAAAGTACTGTCAGAATTGATGATTTTAAAATATGAGAAATTTTAGGCTGTTGGTATTAATGGACTACGCCTCCTTAAAGAGTAACAGTACTTTGACTGTTTCGATTACAAGATTGTACAAGGTAATGATTTGTCTATACAGCTTTGTTAGTCTGGCGAATGAATGGTAATGAGGTTCTATATTCAACAGTAGGTTGAGACAGAATGGATCTGACACACATATAGATGGCCATTACATTGAGGGTCAAACAGTATAAAAGGAAAAATATGAATACAATAAAATGGGGACTTGTTGGCATCGCGATATCGTTGTTCGTGGGCTGTGACCTAATGAACGATGAATCAGGGGATGCTGCAACGGGGAGTAATGCTGATTCAGCAAGTGCGCGTGATGAAGTAATTGCTGCTGATAGTCTGGTGACTTCGTTGCTTAATGAAAATGATGAATGTGTGTCTGTGGAGTGCCTTGCTGCAAAAGATAGCTTAGCGATGGCGGCACAGAATTTACAGACGGTTATTGAGGGCGGGTCGTATGTTCATACAGTAATGGCCTATGATAGAGACAGTGTATCGATTTCGGGTGATACTATTACCGTTTTCGATAAAGATTATAGCTGTGATAATGATGTTATTTCTTCCTATAACTATAAGAATAATCATCTATTTACTCTAACAAACAATACACTTTCTATTCAAGAAGAGTGGGAGTGTGAAAAAAAGCATTTTAGTGGAACGGGTACCACTCCATTGGGATCGTGGAGTTATACTGGAGAAGACTATATGCTTGATAGCTTAAATTGTACTGGTGAGAGAGACGGTATCTCTTTTGAAACGTATAAACTATCAGAAGAGTTGAATATTACTGAGACTCAATTTGAACGCGTAAGAAGCTGGAATTTTAATTGTTATGTTGATGATTTTGCAATAGAGCATGAGTATAGTGATAGACCAGAAACCTTTGAAAAAGTGGATTGTAGTACGTGGACACTTTCTATTAACGGAAAAGTATCTACAGAGAGTATTACATTTGCACCAACTCTTGTGACAGAAACAAAAACCATTACTTACAAAACGCATAATTGTACTGAGAATGACATGAACGAGATGGATAGAAGAAACCTTCCGGTTCCCACAACTTGTGCCGACCTACAGGATGATGGTGAAGATGCAAATGAGTGTATGCAGGCTCTTTTTACAGAATACTGTCTGGACTTTCCTGAGTCTAATAGTTGTGGTGATCACTAATTAAATTATTGTATTGTTATGTAGAGCACTCATCAATCGATGGGTGCTTTTTTTGTATCGGTGTAGTGGCTGAACTTATAATACCTAATGTATCCTTCTAACACAATGTGGGCTCAATTGTGGGCAAGGGAATGGGCAAGGGAATGGGCAAGGGTATTGGTTGGGAGACTCCATGGTTGTGAAGGGACGAATATACTTTGTAGAACCCACCCATCCATGAGTTGCTGATTTTACTATATTCAGCATATGTTTTATTGCAACTAATGGGTCACACATATGTCTTTACAGCAAATATCATATTTGATTATTCGAATATATACTTTTTACCAAATAATTATCCACTTGATTTCTGGTGTTACGATTTTTGGACAAATGGTTTTTTATAACGGAGATGAATATGGAGACTATATGTCGGGGAACTTTTATTCCGGTTTATTCTTTAGTATAGTACTCACTGGTATATTCGTTTTATTATTTAAAAATGCTGAAAAGTTGAGTTCCTTCTTAATTAAGCAAGATGATGAAATAGATGTAAATTTGGGTTTTGTTCGTGATATTTCATTAAAAATTGTTGGTGCATTTGCAGTTGTATTCTCTTTGCCTGAGGTTGTAGAAAAGATAAGTACATTAGTTTTTAAGTATCAATTGCTTGGTTTGTCTGATTTCAAGCCTTTTGATTTTTGGCCAAGTTTTATCGCTCATGGTGTAACTTTGGCATTAGGTGGATTGATAATAAAGGGTGATATCGCATTTGTCAAACCAAATAACAAGCCGGTAGAGGGGTAACTATAGTGGCCGCTCATTTGAGACACCCGAAACTGATTTTTTAATTATAAACGAATCGATTTTCCATGATACAGAAAAAATTCTTCATTAAATGGATATTTTGACCTGAGACAAGGGGCTCCGGTGAACGTTGGATATGGGAATTGGCAGTGCCTCTATTGGGGAGGCTGCATGAATATGCAGAGACGAAATGTAATAGAAGATTGTGGAATAAGGAAGAAAATATTATTTGATTTTAATGAATCCATCCCAGTATATAATATCTAAAGTGTCATTATAAACTTGATAACCATATGCAGTGGCTGGATTATTACACCAATCTTCAGTGTGACGGGAAAGTTCATTTGTGTTAGATTGGTCAAAATCTAGCTTCTCTAAATATTGGTTGTATGTTACCACCTCATTTAATTCTGTGTTATATTCCCAGGGAATGCATATGTATTGTTTGTCGCTTAAAAGGTTATTGTTATCTATAAAGTATGGATAATATACAGTGTCAGTTTCTGTATGGATAGATAGTATTGAATCTGAATTTATTATTAATGTATCATTCCAGCCTAATTTATCACGATATCCAACTACTCCTTCATGTGATCTAAAAAAATTAACGTATGTACCATAAATACTGGGTTTACTATTGCTTGTATTTTGGGTGATACATGAGCTGAATATTATGATAATAAGTGCTGATAATAAAAGAAATTTCATAATGATTTATTCGTATTTTGAGAGTTGTTCATAGCTAATGTAGTAATTGTTGTTTTGTTTTACATCGAGTAAGAGTACAGACTTCATTCTATCGGTGGTGTCAATATTTGGCGAACTGAATGTATCTTTGGTCAAGTGGGATGTTTCCTAAATGTCGCGTTAGTGGGGGTGTGGTACCTCTATTGCGAATCACACCAAGTTACAGCGCCCTACGCAACTCAGTCATTTGGTCCACTACCTCCTTGCCATCTGTACCCTCAACCCCCACCGCCTTCAACCTCTTCTTCTTTAAATACTGCAGCCTCGCATACTGGCTATTAAACTCCTTGCGTACTTCTGGGGAGTCTTGAAAGGCTCCATCTATCCAGTTTCTAATCTCTCGTTCAGTTGTTCGTAGGAGTGAAATACACTGGTCGCGGATGGTTTTGTAATCAGTTGCTAGTGGGAACGCTCTCCCGAGTAAGGCAAGTTCTACGATATTTTTCAGCACACCGTCCATAGTTTTTGGTCGTGCTAGAATTTGTTATAGGTAGCATTAAGGGGACTAATATTTTAGATTTAGTAAAGACGTCATTTAACTTGCTCAAAAGTCATGAATCATTTCAGTGTGCCAAAAATAATAGTATTTCTTCTCGTATTCGTTGGCATGTCGATATGTAATGAAATAGGGGTGAAGTTTCGATCGATTAACCCAAGTAGTGATAACATAATTTCAGTATCATTTCCTGATATCGTTTATAAAGTAAATATTGGTGACCGTTACTCAATAGGTATTGTTTTTGAAGAGGATGTATATAGTTCAGTATTTAGCGAAAACGAATATACTGCAGCTTTTTCATCATTTTTTGAGTTTAGGTCTCAAAACAAAATAGGTTTTGAATTTGAACATGGTCCTGGAATACGTGTAAAATATTCAAATTATAATTCTGAGTTTAAGTTGGTACCCGCTGTCATGTATTTGTTAGAACTGAATTATTATTTTAATGAGGATGTTTATGTAGGACTGGGAGGCCGTCCATATCACGAATGGGATATTTGGGAAAAGAATATTCAAGCTAATCTCCCCGCTTTGGATTTAGGTCTACTATACTGTTTTTAGATATAGCAAACATGGGAACGGTATCTGCTACCCATAAACTATGACTCTATATCAAATCAAGGATAACGTCAATGGGTAGGTGTTGTAAACTAGCTTTAGGAAGTCTCATTGAGTAGGGTTTGAGTGAATATGCTCAGCCACTATAGGAATCACTATTTAGCCTTTAACTTTTTAAGAAATTTATCAACTGACTTTTTATAAGAGTTATCATATTTCTTTTCGCAGGTTAACATTTTGGCAAAAAGATCGGTAGCACCAATATAATAGGTGACACACCCTGTGCCATCATCTTTGTGGGCTCTTAGCTTTTCAAAGGGCTTCCCTTTAAGTTTATTATACACTTTGCCATTAGGGTAGTAGGAGGCGAAGTCTTTTACCGTTTTACGTGAACTTTTCCCTTTCATTTTAGTTGAATAGGGGCCATAGGTAATGTGGTATTACTATAATAAACCAACGCATTCTCTCATTCTCAAAGTGGGAATGTCTATCGAGATAGCACACTTGTTACGCTAGCTAAAGATATTTGTTTTTCATATATATATGAAAACGTCGCTATATAGAATGTCTCAAGCGGCATTGTATAATGATTCACCAACAGGAGGCGGAGGCTATTTGTAGTCATGTATATTGGGGATGTATATTTTCTGTTCAGGTTTCTATTATTAAGTAATTGGTACTATTAATGGTTTATTACATGAGATTTCTATTCCTATTAGCGTTATTTATGACTCAGTGTAGTACAATGCTATTGAGTAAACTTCCTACTACTGAGATTAAGTATAAAGAGTCCTATCTCAGTGGTACTATTGCAGGCATTCCTCCTTCATTTGATGTTGAAGTGTTATTAGATCATCATAAAAGTAATGGAGAAATAGTAGCAGACTCATTTCTAATCATGAGTTCTGATGTGAATTCACAAGAATTTTTACTCATACTTGAGCCTGGGAAGTGGGAAATTATCAGTTTCAGGTTTATAAAAATGAAAGAGTTTCCTGAGCATGCACCTGAATCGAGTGGTCCTTACTTTATCATGGACTGTACTCTTATGGATAGGCCCAATATTACTCTAGAGATTGAAGAGGACGCTATTAATGACTTAGGAGCGTTACAATTTGTTGGGTTACCTGATTTGGAAGTATTGGCAGCAAAGGATATTGAGGGGTTTCTTTCACAAGACACATTTCCACGGCAATATACTGAGCGTAGAGCAGCCTTTTCAATAGAGTTTACCTCATTCACAGATTTAGAGATGCAGTACGAGATTGAGTATGCCCAAAAGTTTGAGATGAAGTTAAATCCTCTCACAGCAAAAGCAAATTTTGAGACTAACGTTAAGTATTTTGGCATTCAGATGTGGGATCCTTCTCAAATTGTAGAACAGGGAGGTGGCCGTTTTAACCATGATCCATTTAATATGACTAATCCTTCTCCATCAATACCTAATGTCTCATTCTAACACAATGTGAGTTCTATAATTCCCATAATGAAGGGGGTTGCCTCCTACTGATACACAAGTGTTACTGGGCTTAAGAGCAGGCAACGATTTTTTCTAGAAATGAAGAAGAAAATCGCTCCGTACAATTCGCCAAATGCTTCCTACTCAAATGATACTATAAATACGCCTTTCGGTAATGAACTGGAAAGAGAGAGTGTCTCTTTCTCTACTGTGCCAGACTGTATCAGGGCACCCCGAATACTATAGAGTCTAAACGTTTTTGAATTACGTGGTACGGCAAGGAGGTGTGAACTTCTTTTAATATTATTAATGAGCTTCACCGATGAGAATTGAGAGGTGCTTTGAGTATAAGTAATCGCTGTAAGGGCTGATGAGAGAGGAGCGCTGGTGCCTGAAACGAGTACCCCCGATGAAGGTGTCATTGTATTCTGAAAAGAGCTGCCGTGATTTCCAGAGTTTGGAGGTATTTCAAATGAGCTACTGGTGTCAGCTACATAAGAAATCCCCGGTACGTTATAGTCTGCTGAAGAAGTGAGTGTTTCATCGGTATCATCAGAACTAATCTGTTCCGTATCAGAATATACATCAATCGTCATGATTACTGGTGCACTCGTGTCTCCAGCTGCAAATGCACGTACCGGTACGTGAAGTCTACCGGTATATTCCTGATTCGGAGTGACCCTCTGGTTGTTAATGGTGTAGTGCTCTCCAGGCTCTAACAAGAGTGTGATAGCGTCTCTATCCTGGTCTTGTGCATCCGTCATAGCAAGAGTAACTGTAAGGCTGCTATTGAGAGGTATTGTTTGAGGTGTAGTATGGGTAAGAGTAGGTGGGTAGAGGACAGGGATGACAAAAACTGATAGATACCTTGTGTTACTTGTATCAGAGCCGGAAATGGCTCTTACAGGGACATTCAGGGTGCCGCTGTAATTATTTGATGGAATTACTCGATTGTCATCTATAGTATAGCGGTAACCACTTGAAGGTATAACTTTATCTATTGTGTCACCTTCAAGGTCGATTATTTTAACCATGCTTGGGAGTAATGTGAGAATAGAATCTTCCTTGATTGTTTGTGTTCTAGTGGAGATAAGTGTCGGCGGGTCGTTTACCGGAGTCACTATAATCGTCATATCAATCGGGGGAGATTTATAACTATATCGGGAAACATAAAGTGGTACCGTCAATATTCCATTGAAATTATCATCAGGGATTATGGTTAAATAGGAAACAGTGTAATTGTCACCACTTTGTACATTCAAATAAAAGGGGTCACCATCTATATCTTGGGCGTCAGTCATTGCAGAGGTGACTGTTAAAGTACTGTCTTCTGGAATTGTCCTCATTTGCGCTGTAGTAATTGTCGGATTGTCTTGTCTACCTCTCACATATATTTCAATAACAGAGGTGTCAGAGTCACTATTATCAGTGAGCTGGTACCAGAGAGTGTCAGTTCCATACCAGTCTTTGTATGGTGTGTAGTAGAGAGTATCATTTTGATGCACAAAGGTTCCATGGTGGGGAATACTGTCATTTAAAAGAGTAAATGTAAGTGGGTCGCCATCCGGGTCATATCGGTTTGAATTCAGATTATTAGTGGTAAATGATGTTAAGGAATCCTCATAGCCATAGCGCGTTATTACATGAGCATTGGGAGGGTTATTTTTGCCCTGCGTTACTACCAGTATTGCCTGATTGCCCCATAAGGTATCACCTGATTCAAGTTCTTCTCCTATGCGGTAGCGTAGAGAGTCGACAGTTCCTATAGGGGTATCATCTATAAAGGAGATGTTGTGTAAGGAGTCAATAAACATATCTCCAAAGAGGCTATCAACGTGTACCACCAGGCTGTCGCCATTTGATTCAATGTCATAGTCATTTTGCAGTACTTGATTGAATGGTGTTGTCTGCAGGGCAATTATTGAATCTCTAAAGGCCATAGGAGCATTATTTATGTTTAATAGTCCCGCATAGGTTTGAGTGCTTTTTATGATCCAGTCTGAACCAAAAGACCATGTACTATATGAACTCTGTTGCCGAAGCTGATCGGTGGTTAACGGTGTGCCCAAAGCAGATGCTGTCTGGTTCGATGTTTCGGTATTCCAATAGCTCTCAGGTGAACTTATACTGGTGCTACCAACGAGCCCGCCAACAGTATTTTTGCCCCAAACGACACCTGTGCTGTAGCTTTGAAAAATAGTTAAACCTCCAGAGCCGACTAAGCCACCGACAGTAGTGTTGCCGCTCACTGTTCCAGTATTATAGGTGTTGCTGATCTCCGTATCAAGGTCTCCAACAATTCCTCCAACGATACTGGTTCCATGGACGTTCCCTGAATTGTAACTCTGGAGAATAGTATGACTTTCTCCTGCTATACCACCTACTCTCTTGCCACCCTTTATGCTGCCAGTATTAAAGGAGTAAGATATGGTGTCGTCATTGAGGCCTGCTATGCCGCCTACCTGCTCTGAACCGTTAATAGGAGAGATATTAAAAGTATGTATGATTTTTTCATAATTTCTACCGGCAATTCCGCCCGTATTTTCTTGACCCTCAATTATTCCTTTGTTGCTGCTATAAGAAATTATGCCATAGTTTAATCCGGCAATTCCACCGGTAGCATGGCTGTAGTGAGAACTTTTTTCTTGTATATGCGCTTCGTTATAGGAGTGAGATATGGTCCCCCGGTTGGAGCCTGCAATGCCCCCTACAGTGTATGCGGTTGAGATTACCGACCCTTTGCAGTGTGAATACTGTATTGTACCTTTATTAACTCCTGCAAAGCCACCGACAAAATTCTTTCCTGTTATTTCAACAGCAAGTCCCAGGCTGTCTACATGAGCGGCTGAGTCTATTGCAGAAAACAAGCCGATATAATCTTCGTTCTTGTGGTTTATGAAGAGGTTCGAAATGGTGTTGCCGGCTCCATTAAAATAACCAGAGAACCCTCCGGTACCGTAGCCTATCGGAGAAAAACCGAAGCCATGATTGTCGGTTTTTGAGTCTGTTGCATCAATGTTTTGTGTTAACCTGTATGAACCGTAGAGTGGGTGAGTCGATACATTTCCAATCTTTTTAAGGTCTTCATAGGTTGCAATAGGGATAATGGTATCGATAAAAGGCACTGCGATACTACTCCAGTTACCCCATAGTATGGCTCCCGATGTTAATTCTTCTCCCGGTCGATAATAACGATACAGTGAATCTCGTGTTTCATTAATAGAGGAATAGGGTATTTCTATAGCTTTTGTAACAGGTGTATCGTCGGGATCAAAATCATTTTGAATAAAAACAGATAAGTCTATTGGGTTATTCAGAGACTGAACTGAATCCATAAAACCGATGGGGGCATCATTGACACCGCGTAAACCCGGAAAACTTTGACCCTCATGTAACTCCCAGATAGTGGTACGGTCCCAAGGAATAAATGGGTCCAGTTGTTTCATGCGATCCGTATTCAGGGGAGTACCGCCCCCTGAAGAGTCTATACCGGAGGTTTCTATGTTCCAATAGCCTGATCCGTTACCACGTCCCGGTGCGCTTCCGGAATTGTCAGCACCGATTAATCCACCAAGATTACTGATACCGATAACTTTTCCGGTACTATAACAGCGGGTGGTCGTCTCACCGTTTACTCCTACGAGCCCCCCGATGTTGTAATTGCCCTGAACAGCCGCAGTGCTGTAGGCGTTCCGGATTGTGTCCTGGTTACTTCCGGTGAGGCCCCCAATGTTGTTCCTGCCTTTCACAAATCCGGTTGAGTAACTCTGTGAAATAATACCGAGACTCGTTCCGGCATAAACGCCTACATAGTTATTTCCAATTATTGTTCCTTCTGTTCCAAGGCTGTCAATTCGAGCAGTCTCTCCAAGTGTGCTGAATAATCCAACGTTGTCTTCTGTTGGTCTATTAATGTATAGGTTGGTAATAACATATCCTGAACCGTTAAATGAGCCGGAAAAATGTCTAGAGATTGTACCTATAGGGTCGAACCCTGCGCCGTTATTTTCATAGTGAGAAGCAGATGCGTCAATATTTTGAGTCAATCGATAATTGATGTTTAAGGGGTAACGCCAATGTTTTCCTATGCGTTTAAGCTCCTCGTAGGATGAAATGGTAATTTCTTGCTGCGTAAAGGGCATTGATATATGGACAGATCCACCCCACAGAGTGTCTCCTGAAGGAGTGATCTCTCCAGGACGGTAGAATATGTAGAGTGAGTCGACATCGTTAGGAATTGAGTCTATTTCAGGAATCATTTTTGAATATTGGTCGTATTTTACGAGCGTAACGTGAGGAATTTCAGCATCAAAATCATTGTTGAGAAAAGGGGAGTAGTCTATAGGGTCAGTAAGTGCAGGGGAAATGTCTGGAAAGCCAAATGGAGCATTGTTAAAGGTTGCATCATTTAGAGCAGGATACGTCTGGTTGTTTGGGTTTTTCCAAATGGGAAGAGACCAATTAAAGTGGGAGGTGAGCTGTTTTAATCCCTGCGTAGTAAGTGAAGTCGCGGTAAGAGGTGTACTGCCATGGGGGTTTGACCCGACAGCGGAATCAAGGGTGGATGTCTCTCTGTTCCAGTAATTATTGGTAACTGTGGCATGATAGAAGTCGAGCCATGCGGTGCCGACAAGGCCTCCAATTGACACATTTCCAGTAATATATCCACTACTGTAACAGTTGTCTATACTTCCAAGAGTGAATCCTATGAGCCCACCAACATCCATGTGACCATGGACACGTGCAGTACTATAACTTTGCTCGACAATGTAGTTGTAAGGAAAGCCGGAAGAGGCATCGTTGCTACCTATAAGGCCTCCAACGCTCTGATATCCTTCCACAGGTCCCGTACTGTAACAACGATTAACGGAACCTCTATTGGAACCTATGATGCCACCCACACTGTATTTACCTGTAACTGTTCCTGTTGAATAACTTAATTCCAGTAATCCGTCGTTAAATCCGGTAATGCCCCCAATTGTTCTCTCGCCATGTATTGCACCAATATTATAGCTTGATAGTATTGTACTTCTGTTTTGACCGGTAATACCGCCGATATCTTCTTTGCCCTGAATAGAACCTCTGTTGATGCACGCTTTAAAGGTAAATTTTGTGCTATAGCCGGATATTCCCCCCACGCGCCGTTCTCCATTTACACGCGCTTCATTTTGTACATTATAGATGGTGCTGTTGAGTATTCCGGCAATACCTCCAACATAGTCTTTTCCGGTAATTTGACCGGTTATCGTCAGGTTTGCTATATGCGAAGTAGTGTCTCTATTTGAAATACTATCCAATAGAGCAAAAAGTCCAATGGTATCCTGATGAGGGCGGTTGATGTATAGATCGGTGATTTTAAAGTTTTTACCATCCAGCCATCCCTTAAATGGACGTTTAGTTCCTCCGATTGGTGCAAAGCCTTTTCCACTGTTTTCATTGAGCGAGGCTGAAGCATCAATATCGTTTGTTAATATGTAATATGCGGTGAGGTTGCTATCTACTTGCTTTAAGTCAGCATAATCAGCAATTTCATAGGGATTACTTTTGAACCCTGAACCGGAGAGTTGCCCATCGACGGCATGGGTTGTACCCATACTGAGTAAAATGATGTAGAGTATTGAGGGAAAAGCATGATCTTGTAATAGTAATTGGAATATAGCTTTCATAGGAATCTCGATTTTATATAATACCAGTTATGGTGATTTACTGAGCCGAAGTGTAAAATGGGATTAAAATACCCAATTAATAGATGGATCAAATATAAAAACTTGATGCTGAATGTTAATGTTTACTCTTAGTAAGCGCCTCGTCTTTGTTTGTGTTTTTCCCTTTGTAACGCCCCCTTAAAGAGGCCGCTTATTTGAGATACACTATCTTTTATAGTGCCCGACGTAACCTCTCCTTCCCATCCTTACCTTCAACTCCCTGCGCCTTCAACCTCTTCTTCTTTAAATACTGCAGCCTCGCATACGGGCTATTAAACTCCTTGCGTACTTCGGGGGAGTCTTGAAAGGCTCCATCTATCCAGTTTCTAATCTCAACTTCAGATTGTCTGAGGAGTGAAATACACTGGTCGCGGATGGTTTTGTAATCAGTTGCTTGGAACCTCTCTGCATGGGCGAGGACTTTGAGTTCACGGAGTTCTGTTACGAGGGCGTCAGCTTCATCCCAGAGGTGAGTATCAATACCTAATGTATTCTTCTAACACAATGTAGGCTCAATTGTGGATATAGGAAAGGGCAAGGGTATTTGTTTGGAGATCGAATAGTGTTTCAGGGAAGAAAATGTTTTTGTTGAAACCCACCGTCTATGGCGGGTTTGAGTTTTTATATTTACAAGAATATTATTCTTTATTTGAAAATTGAGTTTCCTATGAATACAATAAAAACTAAGGTTACGGAAAGTATTTTTTTGACAAACGCTTGGGTATATTTACTCGTGCTTGTTCTTTTACCGATCGCTAATAAAATTTTTGCACAACATTTTTCAAGTGACTTTATCTATAAAGTCTCTGCCAATAACTACTTTAATCCTGTAAGTATTTTCATTACCATTTTGGTTAAAGCGATTTGGTATGTTTGGATTTGGTGTATAGTAATTGTATTTTCTCAATCGACCAAAAAACAATTGAGGAAAAGTCTTGGGTTGTTTAAGGTGGCATTTGTTTTGGCTGTAATATGCAATATGTGCTTTTCAGAAGTTGTTTTATATTATATCGACCGAATAATTGAACTGAAAGTTGTATTGGGAATTTTCATTGTATCGATGGTTTTTATTAGTTGGGAGGCGGCAAAACAACTTAGAAGCTTTGAACTTGGGCGATTAAGTACTTTCAAAGAAACATTTAGTTCCTTTGTTGCTGTTTTGTTTTTACCTCTGGGAGTCTTTTGGTTGCAACCAAAATTAAAGGTTTATTGGAATACATTAATTAAAAGATCTTTATAACAATTCATTGGAGCGGTATCACTGATGATCCGTTCAAATTTGAAGTTATTTCTATCACTGAGTAACTCTTTTCCAATTTGATTCGTTTAATATTCAGCTCGTTTTTATTCCATTGGTAAATATGTCAAAAGTTGTAGTTCTCGTTTTATGTACCTTAATTGTTTTGGGGTGTCAGAATAATGGCGATGATGATATCGTAGGGGGACCTTGTACGTATGAGTACACGGAAGGTACTTTACATATAACTAATATTGACACTACCTTATTTGATCACGGAATGGTTATAGATATGATATATGAGTCAAGTGACATTGATTTAATGGATAAATTATACCTCAATAATGAATGTGTGATAACCTCTGGGGTATCTGTAGGGGATACTATAGTGGGTGGGAAATATGAAATAATGACGGGAACTTGTGCCCCAAGGCACTACGAAAGTAATGCTTTTGATAGTGTTTCTTGTGGTGAAGTGATTTGGTGATGTTTCTAAATTAAAATTCGCACCAACGGCCCTAAGCCAACCTCTCCTTCCCATCCTTACCCTCAACACCCTGTGCCTTCAACCGTTTCTTTTTCAAATACTGCTGCCTTGCATACTGGCTATTAAACTCCTTGCGTACTTCGGGGGAGTCTTGAAAGGCTACATCTATCCAGTTTCTAATCTTAACTTCAGTTGCTCTGAGGAGTGAAATACACTGGTCGCGGATGGTTTTGAAATCAGTTGCTTGGAACCTCTCTGCATGGGCGAGGACTTTGAGTTCACGGAGTTCTGTTGCGAGGACGTCAGCTTCATCCCAGAGGTGCGTATCAAAAATGACGGGGGAGTTGTCGAGGGGGAGTGCTCTGCCGAGTAAGGCGAGTTCTACGATATCTTTCAGCACACCGTCCATAGCTTTTGATTTATTAAAAGAGATGATCCGTTTAATATGGCGTGGTTCTTTCATGCACACCAGTTTTAATATTTTAACCATCTTAGAACGCAGCTCCTTGGCTTCAGGGGCGCGCTGTGTCCAGAGGTCGCGGTCGGTGGTTTCGGTACGTAACTTTTGCTTAAAGAGTATGTCGGCATGCTGTGCGGCCCGAGACTGCATGATTGCTTTATGCGCGGTCTCTTTGCTAAACCCAAAGGTCTTGAGTGCTTTTAAGTGATTGAGTGCAGTCTTACCCAGTTCCTCTACTTCAAAGAGGTACGTATCGATACGCATTGAGGGAATGTGGAGTGCATTGGTCGGTTGCGCAGTGATCTCGTCGATAATAAGGTCATAACACGCCTCAGGTTGGTCGGGAACCTCAGAGCTGGGCCTGGTATAGGGGCTTTTGCTATCGTTTTTGCTACTCATGGTGTCTCCCTCGGGTTAATTCCTACCCATATGTTACTCAATGCTATCCATATTTGGTTGATTCAATATGTCCTTTCGGGAGTGTTCAAAATTCTGTGTAACTAGCGATAATACGTTGCAGTAAATTAAAACATAATTTTTGTCACAATTTCCCCATTGGATTCGTCTAATATGGTCAGATAATAAGTTTGAATTTTAAATGGAGAAAAAAATGAAGTTAATAATTATTTTGACAACTGCTGTTTTTGTGATGATTGCGGGAGCGAGTGTACCACAAAAGGCTCTAATAGACCAATATGACCCATCTTATGGATGGGACTGGAATGATCATGATTGGTGGAATGCATTAAATGAACACATTACTTCCATTGAAATTCCCAAGCCAACCGTTCCAGAAAATTTCCATAGTGTTTTTAGTACAAATGAAAATAAGATGACAAAAGGTGATGGTTGGTTGCTCTATACCAGAAGATTGTTAGAGTCGGACTCTCGCGGGTATCAGAATTATTTTTTTGATTATGGACTTGAAGAGAATGAACCTTATGAACACCCATATAATTTTGAAACCTTGGGGACAAAATTAAACGCGAGTGTAAAGTACTATGCCTTGTATAATAAGTATACAGGTGTTTTAAGGTTCTTTATATTTAATGAATTTGATCCTGCTGATTTTCAAACTCTCAACCATGCCCTGGGACTAGAAATAAATGGTGCAACTTATTCGTCTCATAGATTTTTCAGTACATCGGCCGACAATTATTATCCTAAGAACTATGCAAGTTATGGTCACGTAGTCAAAGGGCCTATACCGGCGGAGTATGAATTGTTGAATAGTGCTAATCTGCAAAAAAAATGGTTAATCGTCGATGTTCCACTTGATTATAATAATGATAATCTGAGTGCCGGTGAAGTGGACTTTAAACTTACTACCCAAAAAGTGCGTGTAGATAAGATAAATCTAAATGGAACAATCGTGACAGAAGAAGAAGTTCCTAAAAATGATGGCGGATTTTTTGGGAGTTTGGTTGGGGCAGCGGCTAAAGGTGCTTTAAACTATTTTGCTCCTGTAATTGGCGGTTATGCAGGGCAGGAAATTGTGGATCAATTCACTGGAATGTTTTTTAATGAAAACTCATGTTATGATGACCCGATGCTAGAGGCTATGCAGGTTAAGTTAGAGTCTTCTACTTCCGATAAACTTGCAAGCAATATAAAAGATTTGGATTTGGTTTCTAAGGTTACTAATAGAGGTGGAAGTACAGAAATTGTATTTAAAGAATCAAAGGTTAATCTGTCAGGAGAAATCACAAATGACTCTGAAACATCATTAAGAGTATCTATGCCTGTAATAGGATCTAAATTTGAGAACGAAGCAGATGTTCCGTACCTTGCAAAATCAAAAGAGGTTTCTCAATTAGGATTGTTTTATTTTAACAATCCTCCAAAGGCAACTCTATTTGGGCGAAAAGGTGGGGGAATTCATGAACTTCATATTGAAGACTTTACCAAATGTGGTAATTTGGTCATAAATCCAGAGTCTGGAAATGAACTTGTTGATTATAATGCTAATATTTCACTCACAGCCTCAACGTCACATTCGTATATGCAGGATGGACATTTTGGTCCTATATATACAACGGATTATGGAACGTTGATATCGAATTCTTCTAATTTCCTGTCTCCTAGTCAATGGAGGTCAATACCCCTTTATTCGCCCACTGCTACTAATATTACATCACCAAAAATGACTATGAAAGTGTACTTAAAATTTAGGTATACTGATGGATATGGTCAGGTAAAATATAATGAGTTTGTACAGAGCTATGACGTTAATGTATCTGTATCTATGGTTGACCCGAACGGAGTGCAACCATATAAATATGAATTCTGTGCGGAGCAACATAACAGATTGCAGGCTGGATTAGATAATTATAGTATGACATTTTGGTCAGATTGGCCAGTGTATTATGATTTAAATACTGAGGCAACAGGCGGTGATGCATTGTATAATGTTGGTTATATAGGTGTTGTAGATGCTTATGCAGATAATGTATATTACCCTGACACTTGGCGTATAACACATGCCTTGGATGAACAAAACGTATACACTAGCATTAATGGGCCAGGTACATTGAAGTTCTCGTGGGCACTTGGGGAGGGAGAAAAAATTGCTATGAATGGCTATATGCCTGTTTCATCAGCTCAATTGAAATTGTATGTTGATGATGTTGAAGTTGAATTGACTTCTTTGCCATCGGACTGGATGCATGAAGAAATCGGAATAGAAAGTGGTGTTCATACAATTAGATGGGCTATGGGGTCGGCATTGTTAGATCATGTAACATGGCAACCAATAAATATTGTACCTACTATTATTACACCTTTATTACTTAATTAATCACTACCAAGCAGAATAAAGTAATTGAATTACGCAGCATTTTTTCTATTCACTGAAGTGGAAAAATGCTGCGTACATTTTGTGAACAGATTTACATCTTCAAGCTAGGTACCTACCAATTGTACAGAAGACAAGTACCTTTCTTTGAATTAAAATATTCCTACTTATATTCACAGTGGCTGAACACATAAGACAACCGAAACTGGTTTTTTAATTAAGAACGTATCGATTTCATGATACATGAGTATCTTCCTGTGGTGATACTCTATAGGGACTGGAAAGAATAGTATAGAGTGAATTCCTCGTGTTGACGTCCTCCTAAGCCAACCTCTCCTTCCCATCAACACCCACCGTCTTCAACCGTTTCTTTTTCAAATACTGCTGTCTCGCATACGGGCTATTAAACTCCTTGCGTACTTCTGGGGAGTCTTGAAAGGCTACATCTATCCAATTTCTAATCTCGACTTCAGTTGCTCTGAGGAGTGAAATACACTGGTCGCGGATGGTTTTGTAATTCGTTGCACGGGACCGCTCTACTATAGCGAGCTTTTTGAGATCACGGAGTTCCGTTATGAGGGCGTCTGCTTCATCCCAGATGTGAGTATCAAAAATGACGGGGGAGTCTTCGAGGGGGAGTGCCCTGCCGAATAGAGCAAGGTCGGTGAGGTCTTTTAACACACCGTCCATCGCTTTTGATTTATTAAAAGAGATGATCCTTTTAATATGGCGTGGTTCTTTCATGCACACCAGTTTTAAAATTTTAACCATCTTAGAACGCAGTTCTTTTGCTTCAGGGGCGCGCTGTGTCCAGAGGTCACGGTCGGTGGTTTCGGTGCGTAACTTTTGCTTAAAGAGTATGTCGGCGTGCTGTGCGGCCCGAGACTGCATGATTGCTTTATGCGCGGTCTCTTTGCTAAACCCAAATGTCTTGAGTGCTTTTAAGTGATTGAGTGCAGTCTTACCCAGTTCTTCTACTTCAAAGAGGTACGTATCGATACGCATAGAGGGAATGTGGAGTGCATTGGTCGGTTGCGCAGTAATCTCGTCGATAATAAGGTCATAACACGCCTCAGGTTGGTCGGGAACCTTAGAGCTGGGCCTGGTATAGGGGCTTTTGCTATCGTTCTTGCTACTCATGGTGTCTCCCTCGGGTTAATTCCTATCCATATGCAACGGTTTGCTATAGATATTGGGTGGTTTGCTGTCCATATGTATGCTGATGCTATCCATATTGGGCAATTTCCTATCCATATGTTGTCGAATGCTATTGGTATGTGCAGGTTTGCTCTACCTATGCAAGCGGATGCTCTCCATATGTTGTAATTTCCTATCCATAGGTCACTCGATGCTATCCATATTGGGTTGATTCAGTATATCCTTTCTTACCAGTATTGAGTAATTAAATATCTGTTTTTACTAAAGATTTATGGATATTCAATGATTGTAAGTCATGCTATCTTAGCTATATCCAAATCTTTATTAAACTATTACCTGTATTCTATAATTCATTGCCAATACTCAAAGGTATCAAATATTAAGTATTACTGTCTTATGATTCATATATCATGGTTTAATATAGAGCAACACTATTTAGAATTTTTCTGAGCTAGGCATTTAGATACTCAGTCCTTACAGTCAACTCATTATCCCTAGGAAAGCTTTACTCAGATCTGTGACTCCATATGGCAGTAATTCAGGTCGAGTGTGTAGTAAAGCGTACGCAGATGGTAGGTAATTCGTGAGATATGGGTAGTATTTACTCAGATATTGGTTGTAATTGCCTCAATATGGACGGTATTCTATGAAATATGAGGGTAAATGAGCACAATAGGGTAGGGATTATACCGGAGATCGTATTGCGGAGACTGTATATGGTATGTAATGACCTGAATAGGGCATGCATTCTATTGAGTATGGGTGTAAATGAGGTCATTAGCGTCGTAATTGAACTGAATATCGGAGTAAATCACCCAGATTGACACTCAAATGTGTAGAATCTAGGGGTGGTTTGGAGCAGGGTGGTGTGTATGGGTGCGTATTAACGGTTCGAGGGGGAGTGGATGTTGTCTCTTGTGAATGATGTTGGTTTTTCCGTTGTAATTTGAGGGGGAATTTTTAGGTTTATGGTGTAAATTTACCTGCTGAGTGATAAGGGTTGTATTGGCTTGCGCATAATTACAACTGAAGTACACCAAAGAAATATTGTAAAATGATGCACTTAATATTGACTACTGCTCTAGGATTAATCTGCATATTGACGGGATTAATTAGCTTGAGAAAATACGATAGATTGAATAAAACATCATTCAAGTTTGGCGTTGCATATATTGTATTTACAGCTATTTTTAATTTCACAATTATATGGCTAGATTCTCAAGGACCCGACAATGGTATAATCATTTCCATGATGGTTTATAGTATAATAAATTTTCCATTCTCAATAATTGCCTATGCTAATTCGCCCTTAATATGGATGATTTTAATTTACTCTGGTTTAATTGGGACTATCGAATTTGTCTTGATAGGAAAATTAATAAATAACTTCACTTCAAGAAATGATGATGACGGAAACAGCAAGATAACATCTATATGTCCCCCCAAGTCAAGTGGAAAGCATTGATTCCCCTCAAATAGTTTTACTTGACTTCTCACTCCTGAATCTCTTATACGACTCTATGGAAGAGTGAAATGACTTACCAGCGGATATAAGTCATATACTCAATAATGTGTATTGTAAGGGAGGCGCTGTAATGCCTCTCTATGGTAGTATCTTTTGAGAATGGCGATAGTTTAATCAGAATGAGCAATCAGAGCTAGGGAAGGGTACAGCTTCAGTGGGAATTAGCTAGATTATTTGTTATAAATCAACTCTCTGTACAATAAGATTTAACTGCGACCTATGATTAAATATTTACTCACTTTGCTTTTGACTTGCTCAATTTTTAGCTGTGTCTCCACAGATTCTGAATCCTCTTGTTCTGTGGGAACGCCACTTACGCCTCAATTACAAATAAATAACAACATTGACTTACGCCTTTCGGTTATATACGAAAAAATTATGTCCTTCCCAGTGCACTCACTAGATTCTCTAGTTACACTCAGTAGCTTGCCTAGAGAAGACTCTTTCAAAATATATTTGATTAACCTGTCATCAGAAACCACATCTAAAGATTCAGTCTCTTTTTCAACAATGAGTCATAACAGCTATTATCTAAATATTGATGAAGGGCCGAATAATTCGCTAGAATTTGACATTACCTATAAAGACAAATATTGCGAATAACTTATTTGCAAAGTGTAGCAGTTAACATCTATAGCTCCCCCCGTTTATAATCGAGGGGGTTATACAGGTGATTTAAATTTCTTTAGTGCCCCAGTTTAATAATGAGAGTGCTCTATTGTAGATGTATGTTGTGGGGTACTCTTACCCCATTATTGAGATGTTTAGAGGTAGGGGAGTTTAAAAAAAATGTTCTTATACATCTTATTCAAAAATCATGTAACCTTTTCCAATAATAGCGGCGTCAAATCCTTAGAGACAAAAAAAGAATATTTTGCATCTTGGTATTTACTATGAACTTTTACGCGGCTGAGACAAATCCTGACTTAGATTTGGATTATTCTACAGCCTCGTATCCCCTCTAGACTAATTCATCATGAGGAAACATGAAATCCTTCGCAATTATAATCATCCTTCTTTGTTCGAGTCTGTATTCTAAATCGACCTATCATATGTTTGCTGTTCGCCCCCTAACTATAGGCGATCCTGATGCTAGCCATTTGCTTCCCACTAGAATTGTCTCGTATTATTGTCAGTATAAATCACTGGTCTTTGCAATTGAGCCAATCTACATCTTTGATGGGGAATTTGGAAATGCAGGATACGGAGGCTCAACATCAATCATGTTTTTTGAAAACGACAGAACTATATTTGCTCCAGGAGCAACTGTCTCTATTCTTAATCCCACTAATGGAAGTATTACACCGGAAATATTTTTTAGACTTCAATTGTTGAATTCAAGGAACAAATGGTACTTGTTTGGCATGGAGGCATTGTTAGGGTATGGTCTAAAAAGAATGAATACAACCGCACTTATTCATGATACCGAAGCACAAACATCAAGTGGCTTTACGTTTAGATTAGGCTTCGAAATTGGCTTTAAGTACAAACATAGATAAAAGAAGAACAAAAATTAACTACAGAGGTGATACCATCTATTTGCCCCCCAAGTCACGTAAAGAATCTTGATTCACCTCAAATTGTTTTACTTGGCTTCTCACTCCTGAATCTCACACTGCTCCCTGCATCGGTAACCTATTCTCATATGGCTCTGCTTTCTGTATCAATTGAATGGGCGGTCCGGCATCTTACTGAGGATGGGGAGTTGGGTGGTTTCTCTTGTGATTGATTGTGTATTTGTAAGTGAATAGGGGGTGATATTTGGTTTGACGTTGTAATTGAATGGAGGATTAGTAGATTTATTGCATAGACTTACCTGCTGTGTAATCAGAGATATTTGGAATGCTTCGACGACCAAAAGAAACTCAATTAGAAAAAGCCGACTTGTTTCCTGTAATAAGGTTTAATTACTTTCCTCTAGTTTTTGCATCAATATTACTGCCAATTTTAAGTTTGGGATTTATCAACGTTAGTTATGGTAATAGAAGTAACCTTGATTTAAAGGTATACAGAAAAGTCGTTCGTCAAAAGTATGAAGTAGAAGAAAGAGGTTTTTACTATTTTAAAGACGGAAAACTAATTCTGCGCCCATTCTTTGGAACAATTGTAGGTGTATTTCTTTTCATAGCTTCGTTTGGTGTTATGACTTCGATACTATAAGTATTTAGCGCCTAATCGACATATACCATCTATATACCCCCCCAAGCCAAGTAAAGAATCTTGATTCCCCTCAATTGTATTACTTGACTTCTCACTGCTGAATCTCTTATATGACTCTATAGTGGAGTGAAATGACTTAACAGCGGATACGCGTCATATACTCAATAATGTGTATTATAAGGTGGTGCTATAATACCTCTCTATGGTAGTATCTTTTGAGAATGACGATAGTTTAATCAGAATGAGCAATCAGAGCTAGGGAAGGGTACAGCTTCAGTGGGAATTAGCTAGATTATTTGTTAGAAATCAACCCTCTGTAGAATAAGAGCTAGCCTGCATCTACACCTAATTAATCATTAATTATAAAAAGTTTGAACTTTCATTCACATTTTAATATTACCCATCGTCTAAAGATGTATAACATTCAAAAATCAGGAAAAATATGAAATTATTTACTAAAACAATCATAGGCTTAACCTTAATTTGTGCTGTTTTCACTTCAAATACTTATGCAGGAAACACAAGTGGGCAAAAAGTATCAATTAACGAAATCAATTTTAATTCCGGAAGCATTTATTTCCAATTAAGCTCTGAAATGTTTGATTGTAAAAATGGTACACACTTAAAACTTAATGAAAATTCAAATAAAGATTTATATGCAGCATTATTAAATACATATGCAACGAATGGAAAACTTATAATTGAATGGGTACATTGCTATGATGGAAGTGTCGGAGACCTAAATTCAGGAACTGGTGTAAAAATTCGATTCAGCAAGTAAACCTTGCACCTTACAACAGCAGGCTTACGTCTATATGCCCTCCAAGTCAAGTAAAAAATATTGATTCATCTCAACTGTTTTACCTGACTTCTCACTTATGAATCTCTTATACGAGTCATATACTCAATAATGTGTATTGTAAGGGAGGCGCTATAGTGCCTCCCTTAGGTGTTATCTTTTGAGAATGGTGATAGTTTAATCAGAATGAGCAATCAGAGCTAGGGAAGGGTACAGCTTCAGTGGGAATTAGCTAGATTATGTGTTAGAAATCAACCGTCTGTATGATAAGAGTTATATGGCTTTTGATTACATATTATTTCTGCTCACCAAATAGGATTTGTAATGTCTCCCACTAATAAACTTGGCACACCAAAAGATTTAGATAGTATCACATTAAACGATGTGCTTGAAAATAAGGTTTGGGTTTGGACCTGGGAAGTAAACCTTGACGAAGAATATGATGAATCCTGGCAGTTGCCTATAATTGGACTTGATGATATTTCTTCTGAGTTTAGCGAGCCAGTTATCACACTAAAAGTTAAAGACACTGAGATCTATGCTTCAGGAACTTTTGATTATGATAGCAACACAATATTTGGTATTAGCATTTGGGAAAATGATAACTGGGTTTTACTTCGAGAAAGTTCTTTAAGCGAGCCTATATCGTTTTTATCACTTGTTAAAATTGATGGCAAGGAAAACCTAGAATTTCAGACATCATCTAAATTGATTGATGATGCGCCATTATTAGAATTTTAGACGGAAACAACTACATAACATCTCTATGTCCCCCAAGTCGCCTAAAAAATATTGATTCAACTCATTGTTTAACTTGACTTCTCACTCCTGAATTTCACAGTGCTCCCTGCATCTGAAACAATGATTGAATCAAGTACGAGGGAATCATCATCTGCTGTAGTGTGTAAAATTTAAACACATTTTTAAACGTTATCTGTTGCTTCTGATTCACTATTTCTGTCTGAGTTTAATCATTCAAAATTTTAAAACTATAATTTGCATCAACAAATTTTAATAATTGAAGAGAGGACACTAATGAAAATTAAAAACAAATCTTTACAGCTTTTAGCTGTTGGTGTATTGCTTGCAACATCAGGAGCGTTTGCACAAAGTTACACACTACTTTCACAAGGACAACCAGCTTCAGCATCTGGTAATGAACATACCACTACTGAAGCTCTGTATGTAAATGATGGAAATTTATCAACCCGTTGGGCGTCACGCCACCAGAATTGGGAGTGGATTCAGATAGACTTGGGGTCCGATCAGGTTGTAGATAGAATAGTATTGGATTGGGAGGCTGCCTATGCATCTGAGTATCAGGTATTTGTGGTACCAGATGGAGCTACAAGCTGGGGAACTCCAACGTATGTCAACAGTAATGGTCAGGGTGGCAGAGAAGAATTGGTACAATCATTTGGAACCGGAAGATATGTGGTGATTCAAGGTCTTGAACGCAGTTGGACCAATGGTAATCAGTACGGTATATCACTTTTTGAATTTGAAGTGTATCAGAAGAGTGGAAAAAAAGTATTCTGGCTTGGTCAGTTCGATGCCTATCCTCAAGTAGCTTCAGCTGGTGATGCATTTTTCCATACTGGACTTCAAGAGTCGTTTATTTATAATAACAATACTTGGGAACAGTTTGCTATTGGCGCTGTAGGAGCTACAGGTCCACAGGGCGAAAAAGGCGATAAAGGCGATAACGGTGATACTGGTGCGCAGG
>JAOPTW010000011.1:127405-140338 GCA_051532035.1 Fibrobacterales bacterium
CTTCCTGGTGTTAAAGGTGACACTGGCGATAACGGCGTCGGTATTGAATGGTTAGGTACATTAACGACTGTACCTGATTCACCATCATTAAATCAGGCGTTTTACAATATCGCTGAAGGAGTATCGTGTCTATTTGATGGAGATTCATGGGAAATTCTATCACGCGATGCCGGTTCTACGGTTACTGAGTGTCAAACAAGCTCTGGAACATTTGTAGATTCGAGAGATAGCAAGCAATATAACTGGGTGAGAATAGGACTTCAGAAATGGATGGCTGAAAACCTTAATTACGCAACAACTGGTGGTTCATATTGTTATGATGATGATTCTGCAAATTGTGATGTCTACGGCCGTCTCTATGATTGGAATACTGTGATGGACGGAGCTGCTCCTTCAAATACTAATCCTAGTGGAGTACAAGGTGTTTGTCCTGAAGGGTGGCATGTTCCAAGTAGAACAGAAGTTACTCAGCTTGTTTTTCACGCTTATAATAATGGCGCAGAAAATAATCCTGGAACCAGCTTCAAATCTGAAAGCATGTGGAATGGTACAGATTTATTTGGCTTTAATGGACTCCCAGGAGGTGTACGTCGTGATTTTGGTGATTACCAGTCTATAGATACACAAGCTCAGTGGTGGACTACTTATATGACAGACCCGGTAAATGGTACTAAAGCATATACCTATACAGTATCCTCCGGTAGTAATGGTGTTGGCGAAGGACCGAGTAAGTTTCTTTCAGGGCATTCTATGCGTTGCCTGAGTGATAATCCATAATTACTCATACATACAATGCAAATAATAGTTGAACACGATAACTATTAACAAAGAGGCTACCTGAAAGGGTGGCCTCTTTTGTTGGGATAGTAAGATTCACTTGACTTCCCGCTCTTGAACCTCACATTGCTCCTTGTGTCGGTACCTATTCTTATATGGTTCTGCTTCTGGTATCAATTGGGTGGCACGGTATCTTACTGAGGGTGGGGAGTTGGACTTGTCTCTTGTGATTGATTGAGTATTTGGAAGTGAATAGGGGATGATACAGAGTTTTGAGTTGTAATTGGATGGGGGATTATTAGATTTATTGTATAGACTTACCCTCTGGATAATAAGTGCTATACCCTAGGTCTATCTTAAGGAAAAGATTTGCGTAAAAAGTTACTAAAGATATTGAGAAATGCTGTACTATCGATTTTAATTGTTCTTTTGATTATTAATGTTTCAATACGAGTACTTGATTCGTATAAAATCGAACCGATATTAGAAATAATAAATGTTTCAGAAAATTTCACCGTTTGTAATAATGAAAATGATTTTTTAGACAGCCTTCAAATTACTCACACTTCTATTAAGAACTTTATATCGACATTAAAGCCTGGAACATCTAGATCATCAGAAGGTGAGTCGATATTGATTTCTTTCTATTGTAATCCAATTCCGCCAAATAGCTTTAATTACCCCATATTAAATCCTATTGCTTCTAGAAATGAGTTTATAAAGCGTTTACTATATGTAGTTGCCGTCCCAAATATCACTGGATTAAAAAAAGCCCTGTTATACGGCTGTAATGAAACTCTAACCTATATGTATATTGAAAATAATAAATTTAAGATGCTTGAATCCTACTCCGGTGACACAGTCAGATCATATTTGATTGAAGAGGATGAAGGCAACAGTGTCGCACAATAAGAGTATAACGTATCTATGTTCCCCCGTGCAAAGTAAAAAATATTGATTTTCCTCAAATTGTTTAACTTGACTTCTCACTCCTGAATCTCACATTGCTCCCTGCATCGGTAACCTATTCTCATATGGCTCTACAAACATTTATAGAGGCTCTTGCTGCTGCTGAATTTCTATACGACTCTATGGAGGAGTGAGATGACTTAACAGCGGATACGAGTCATATACTCAATAATCTGTATTATAAAGGAGGCGCTATAATGCCTCTCTATGGTAGTATCATTTGAGAATGACGATAGTTTAATCAGAATGAGCAATCAGTGCTAGGGAAGGGTACTGCTTCAGCGGGAATTAGCTAGATTATTTGTTATAAATCAACCGTCTGTATGATAAGAGTTATTCGCAAGTCTATAATTATGAGAATATCTACACTGCTAACATTTTTGATTCTGTTGTCTGCAAGCGTAATCGCTGATGATTTTCAGTATGACCTCTCCAAGCACTTTGGGAAAGAGTGGAGCTTAAATCACGACAAGAAAGAGGTTGATAGTAGCCATAGGTCACTAAAATCATACTTTAATTCCGTTTTAAGGGACACTACACATGATAATATAGAGGCGCAAGTTGTTTTAACCAAACAACTATCAGCCATAATTATTCATGCAGCTTCCCCCATATTTTTAGGAAGCTCTAAACAGACCTCCAATCACAAAAATGACTTCGCCTCGTGCCATGCTGGATTCATGGAAATTGATAGTTCGTACATCAATAGACACACCATTAAGTTAATAGAAGCATTTAATTCTGAAATGCTCTATTATTTATTACACATTGATGATTGTAAGGTATCAAAGCTACAACTCATATCTGAAAGCATATATAGTGAGCCACTCAATAAAATATTACGAAGAATTAAGAATCCTTAGCCGGAAACAGCGAATACCAAATCGTTCTTTTAGCCACTTAAGTCAACCGTAATGCACCTATCGCACTTGGAAACATTTTAATTATGCGCACATGTATTCTTCTGCTTATTTTTGTTAGCTTGGCATTTGGGCAAGACAATAAAGTAAACACCTTAAAATCTACAGAATCAATAAGTTTTGGCGCCTACTCCACAGGACAATCAGAATTTAGTTTTTTAAACATGACCGAGTCTATTGATAGCAGGTTCTATACAAAGGGTAAAGTTTTTAATTTCATGTTCATTCATGAAGGTGAATTACTTCAAAATGTATCACTTGATTTTGTATTCCCAGGTGTTATAATGTTTGCCATGTGCTTTACTAGCTCCGTTGAAAAGTGTGGAAACGCAAGACATTTCTCTAATTTATTAAACGGTGAAATTGGGTTTCGATATTCATATTTTTCAATCGCACTCGCGAACAGCCTTCACCCTTTTATTTATAGAGGCCTCTACCATGATAGTGGAGTCAAAATCAATGTAGGAAGCAAGCATGAGGGAAGTATTTATTTATATGAGCAAGACCGGCTTTGGAATGGTAACTTAGTTTTTGGGGTTAAGTTGGAGTATAATTATTATTGAAACCTTAGTTCCCGAGTATTTTAAATGCTCTTATACATCTTATACAAAAATCATGTAACATTTCCATTAATAGCGACGTCTAATCCTTGGACGCAAAAATAAGGAATACTATGATTTTAAAACTATTAATACCAATGGTAGTAGCAGTGTTGCTTCTGTCATGTTTTATGAATGATGATGACTCACCCAATAATGATTCTGTTGGCATAAGCAGTTCAGTTACTAGGCTACAGATTCGTCTAGTACCATCAGATACAATAAAAGGGGCACTAATACTACCTGGTATGTCTTCTGATAATTTGAGTTCTTCAGGGTCATCAAGTGATATGTAGCTTTGTTTTGGGAGATGGGTGTAGATAGCTTGCTGAAATGAGACTGTCTCATAAATGAGATGGCCTTTTTCATGGGTATATAGGGGAGTTCTTGTGGTGTTTTGAGCTCTAATTGGATGGGGGATTAGTAGATTTATTGCATAGGCTTATTGTAATCCCCCCGAAAAACCACCGATTTCAAAAATAGAGTCTCTACTTATAGTGTCAATTAAAAATGGGATGATTACAGCCACTTATAGACTCGCCATCATCATGAATAGCTCCACGAAACCCACACTGACCAACTCCCCCTGGTCTCAGGTCAAAATATCCGCTTGATCACCTAAAAAATGGGGGGATTACACTACTACTAAAACCCCTATTAAATATTCCATAGATGCAGACTGGAACAATACATCAGTAAGTCAAATGAGGAGCATAGTCCCCTCGTGAATAATCTTTACAAAATTCCGTTTCATCACCCTGATACACCGGGTCATGCTTAATCAGTGCTGGTCGTATCACCTCCCATAGTAATTCTCTTGGTATAGGGTCGAGTTGTTTGGCAACTATCACAAGGTCAAGCCCTTTATGGCCAAAAATATAATTTCCATGTGCTCCAATAGCAGACCACACCCCAACATCATAGGTTTGGGTACACTGTGATAGTTCGCAGTCAGTAGATAATGAAAGACCATGGGGATAGGTTGCATGAATAGGTCTCGGTTGGCACTCTCCAGGGTGCACCCATGTTAAGTACCCATAGTTAGTTGAAGCAGATTCAAAAGCGGGGTGTGTCATTTTATAAATCCAAGACGCATCAACAATGGTATCTCCACTCCATATCCCATTACGTATCATAAGGAGCCCTAATCGCGCCATATCACGAATAGTCGTATGCCAACCAGTGGCCATGGGGGGAACTTCTTCTCCAGGCAGATTATCCCACGTGAGCTTGCCCATACCTAATGGTTTTGATATATGCTTTTTAACAAAATCATAAAAGGTATTTCCAAGTCTTTCGGAATCTTGTGAAATAGCCGTTACCACAATATCAGCCAAGGTATTTATTTCACGTTTTCCATTCGCATCGTATTTAAAGGTTTTATTTCCATATCCCAAGTCAGTATTAAAGGCGACCATGCCAAGTACATGTGCAATATGTGCCTTTTTGTTGTAGCTTATACTACCTCTATCTAACCAATGGTCAACTCTATCTAACTCAGAAAGGGGACCGGTCTTTGGACCGGTGTTCGTAAAGTGCTTTGTTTCATACACTGCTTTTCCAAAAGAAATAGCTGCAAGTGTTTTAGATACAGAATATACCAGATTTTTTTCATTGACTTGGGGTTGGTCTTTGGGGTGATGTTCATGGCATAATTTTCCAAATCGAATGATGGCGTAACTTCTTCTAATATATTTGTTTGCTGTCTTAAGGAGATCAGGATCTAACCCACATTCATCTATAAGGTTTTCTGAGGCAACAACATCCCATGGGCCTGTTCCTGGATCGTAAAATGCAGCGATGGAATGTACACTACTTGCCGGTTTTGAATATGAACTACTAGAAAGATTGTGATTTATAGATGAGAACGGGGTATCGCTTGAGAGTTGTACCTGTGATGATTCTACTAAAGAAGAGTTGTGTGAACTGCTTTGATTCACAACTAAAGCTTCTGATGAGTAAATTGAGCTACTGGGACGGTTATCAGTTTTAGATGAATATATCGAGCTACTCGATACAGTGTTAGCTTGTTGTGATACTGGGCTTACCAAGTTATCTGAATGTTTTGAGGAAAAACAACCAATGAGTAATCCACTTATAAGTGGTATCATTAATAATTTCATTGTTAGTCTCTCATGTTGAATGCGTTGCATTTAAAATAGATTAATTTTCTGTACGAAAAATGTTCGCAATTGTAATAAAAGAGTAACATAGCAGCAGACAGTACTCGTATAACATTCATACTCGTTGGTAATTGCTGATGTAAAGAGCCAATTATTCGATCGGTACCTATTGAGAGTACCCTTCAGATGTATTGGGAAACACTAATTGATCAATACTCACGAAGAACAGCTCAAATGTGAAACCCCGCCCATGCGAAAAAGTTCTCGAGGTTTGAGTCGATAGTACTTCTGCTCAATCTCATCTGATTGCTCCCCATAGGGATTATTCAATAGCTCTTGAAGTTCTCGAACCAGAGAGTAATCACCCTCTTTAGCCTGTTGATACGCCGGAACAACAAACCACTCACGTAAGATGTATTTGGGGTTCACCTTTTTCATGTGCTGAGAAATTTCTTCGTTGGATCTAGAAGTGATCTGATTTGTCTCATCAAGGAGAGTTCTCCATTTGTTCAGCCACTCCGTCCAGGCGCTCTCTAAGGTTATTTGGATATCGTAGAAGCTTTTCTTAAGTGGAGTAATGTCATCTGGAAGTGAAGAGAGTTCTCTGAAGAAAATGGTGTAATCAACTGGTGTCTGCGTCATGAGCGTTTGCAGTTCCATATAGAGTTCGGTGCTTTGCGTGAGAGCTGATTCATTTATTGATGAGGGAAAGCCAAGTTTTTCTGCCCACATCTTTTTGAGTGCACTATTCATAACCTTTGGAAATGTACTCTGAATCTTCTCGAGTTCATTTAAGGAGTCTTGGTGAGAGGTGAGTAGCTGTTTCAGTGCTGAACAGAGAACCGTAAAGTTGGCATGGGCAGCAACGGGTTGATTCATAAAAGAAAAGTGGCGTCCGCCACCTGTCCATGGTTGATACTCAGGATCATATAGATCAATAAAACCAAAGGGTCCATAGTCAAGAGTAAAACCACCCATAGCGCAATTATCACTATTGAAGTTGCCCTGGCAGAAACCAACACGGATCCAATGGGTAACTAATGAGGTAAGTCTTTGTTGATAAGTACGTGCGAGTGCTATAACTTTATCTGGTGTAGAAAGGCTGTTGTCAATAGCATGAGAATACTCACGATCAATAGTATGTAATACGATTTTTTCGAGCTCTTCTAACGCCTGTGGGTGTTCGTTCTTTCGAGCACGACGGCCAAACAGTTCCAGTTGACCCACACGTAAGAATGAAGGGGCTACTCGTGTAGAAATAGCGACGGGTTCTGCAACCATAACATCCGGGTCTTCTGAGCGTGATCCCTCTGAGTACCAGGGGCGTTGGGTCTCTTCTGTTTTTGAAACATAGAGGCACAATGAACGAGAGGTAGGGATTCCAAGCGCATGCATATGCTCTTGGGCGATGAATTCCCGAATACTTGATCGTAATACCGCACGACCATCGGCACCGCGGCAATAAGGGGTGCGGCCACCACCCTTTAACTGCATCTCCCAGCGGTTACCATTGAAAACACCTTCAAGAATAGAAATTGCACGACCATCTCCATAACCGTTTCCGGTCCTAAATGGGCATTGTGACGTGTACTCTGTGCCATAAATAGAGAGCGCATACCCACATGCCCAACCATACGGATGCATTGGTTCTGGGAGGTGATCATTGTCTCCAGTAAACAGGCGCATAAAATCAGGAGACTCTACCAGGGTATCAGAGAAACCAAGCTCAGAGAAAAAGGTTGTACTATGTGCTATATACTCAGGGTCTGGAATAGGTGTTGGTTTAACAGGTACATAGTGACCAGAGAAGACTTGCCGCGGGTCGTGGTCTTTGCCATCTTCTGTAGCATCAGGATCACGGGTAAGGGACTCCATTAGCGAGTAGTGTGCTAATGATGCAATGTCGTTGAATGTTGATACAGGACCGACACTTTTTGGGGCTTGTGGGTTAGTCATAACTTGAATTACCAATACATGTAACAGATACCATACTTAAAATAGAAGTTTTCAGATTTGAGGTCGTTGCAATGGCTAATTAACTACAACACAGTAATTATCTATTACAAATATGTGGGTATGGAAGGGGAGATATGCTTGCAATAGAGAGTGATGGAATATTCATTCAACTACTGGAGGCCGTAGGAGCGTTGCTACGGCTCACTTCTTAAGTATATATAGTATATGGGGTATATCAACGAAAACTCAGATTTAGGAAATAACGGTATCATTCACTGAATTAAACAGGTCATTTTGTAACAAAATGACCGAGTTAATGTTATGAGTTAGGGGAGGGAGAGGCGCTATACCTATAATAGAGAATGTTGGTGGATATAGGAATGGGCAGAGAGTCTATTTGGGAGACAGCATGTCTATGCAGGGTCGAAAATATTTTTGTGTACGCCCCACCGTCCATGGTTGGGCTATTTTATTATATTGGATAAATAATTGTGAAAGGTATAAGGATATTAGATGAAGTACTAATTTGTAGTGTTGATTGTTTTTTTAGTTTCATGCGCTGGGCTATATCAAGCGAAATTAAATAAAGATTTTAAGAACGAAGACTTGCCTGCCGAATTTAATTCACAATTTAATGAATACGCAAATGCATTATATAAAATGCCAAAAGTCTACACTGATCCTTATGTTATCAGCATATATAGAATGAATTCATTAAATGTTGAAAATTATAAGATTCCAGCTAAGCTTACGTTAGAATTGCTGTCTTCAGTAAATAGTGAAAACATTAATTGTGATAATATCAAGAGTAAATTGACAAGTAATGAAGTTATGGATTATGAAAATAATTTTCCGTTTGGTATGTGTCAACAAGAGCCATTAGATGCAATATTATCAAAGTATAATGAGTTAAATGATAGTATTGCTTATACTCCACAAAAGGTTGATGCCCACTGGGCTTGGTTTTCAGCGACAGGAGACATGAAAATTATTGATAAATTGGTTAAGTCGGCGGGTGTAGTAGGTGTGCCTTGTTGTTTAAGATGTTTAGAATGGTCTATACCAAGTATGGCTTATCATAATGATGATATATATAATTACTTAGTTGAATATAATGAAAAACTGCCTGAACAAAGCCGTTCTTGGTTTAAACGTTTTATACCAGAAAAATAGATTAAAAAGATATAACAAGACATTAGAGCGGTATCACAAGTGATCCGCTCAATTCAGGACGTTATAGGAGGGTTATATGTGGAAAAAGATGGATGAAAAAGAGAAAGATTTTATCATTTTTAGTGTCCAAAAAAAGAATGTGTTATTAGTTTTTCCTTTTGCCTTCGTAATTTCAATCTTAACATATGGCTTTGGCTATTCAAAATATATTGGCAATTTGAATATAAAGTAATTGGAAGAATTGATATCATTTCTCCCTTATGCACTCATTATCTCTATAGTTACAAGTATTGGGGCTGTTCTTTATCCTTTATTCAAAGAGCAATATTTCTTTTGTCTAACATGTGATTACCGTAGCGCCATTAAAGAAGTTTGTGAAAATTGTAAGAAAGAACTAGTAGATGAAAATGATTATAAATGGATAGATGAAGAGTGATTATAATATACTGTCCTTAGATAAATATTTCACTCCAGCATCCCTGCTTCCGCTCAGTAAACAAAAATATTTTCTTTTCTCCCAAATAGACATCATGCCAAGGCATGCCCATTCCTACGATCCACCAACAGCCGTAGCACGCAAGCTTTTTTCTATGCACTGAAGTGCAAAAAGCCTGCGTACTCCGCCAAGCGTTGATGTGTAAGATTCCATAATAACCAGCTGCTTCCATCAGGTAAGCATAATTATATTCCAACACACCCAAAATAACGCACCAGCTCGCCATACCAAAATCAAAAATGCTATATTCACACTCATGACCCCTATACACATCTTAATCCTCTGCACCACCCTTATCCTAAGCCTATTCGTATTTACCGGCTGTGAAGGCTGCGCCCTCGTACAAGAACCCATGGTCGATGACGTAGTGCCTCTCGATACTATTCAATACACCTACGAGTATGATACTACAGGATTGAGCCAAGACACTCTTACCCTGTATGCCTGGAAGGTGAACCGCTATGGCATGGAATGGACAGATACCTCACAGACTGAACCACTGTTGATTGATAGTTCCTATGGAGTCTTTGGCTCTATACCAACAAAAAGACCGTACCGTACAGTGATACTACCCCCGCAAATTCAAATCAACTATTATTGCATTGATTGTGCTCCAAAGAGAAATCCCTATATACCCGTCGACACTATGCATATCTCCTATCCCAATCCTCTTGATACGATCTATCTGGATGCCATCTATCGTGATTGCTACCCCAGACATGTATTCGATACCATTTGGGCTGAAGTAGATCCCGATTCAACAGAATCATTTTTAAAAAGCCATCCACCCCGTATTACCAATAAGGATGAACTGAGGTTGTTGGTTGATACGTTGCAAGAAGGGTACAGTGTCAATGCTCCAGTTGTCGTTGAGCATATTGGGTACGATTCAGTGTATATAGAGATCTTAAGTGATACCCTTGATTTTCTAGAAAACATAGCATATAACTGTCCTGTTCCTTCTGATGGTATGTTTTATCACCCCCCAGGAGAGCTGAGCTTCTCTGTTATAATGCGATGCCCGGTTTATCTTTTTAAGGTGTCAGTAGCGTCTTCGTTTAATAAAATCCGGCGAACGGATATAGTAACAATGCACATGAGTCCCAATCGTACCCATGTAGGCAATGAATATGAACAAGTTATTGCAGTAAAAAACAGATATGGAGTAGGGGATACCCTGACACTAAAGAGCGTTATTGTGCCGTTTGATAGTTCTGTGTTTGAGCCTCAATTTAGAGAGCCAATAAGAGTGCAATAGCATGTAAATAAAAATTACACGAATACCATTTCAATAAAAACTCAATCAAATAATGTGACGACCGTCACAAAACCCCGCCCTACAACACTTTAACAACACTCACCCGTGGTAAGCAATCGTGTAAATTTATTTTAACCAAGTTTAATTTGCGTTAAAATTTCGACTCAAGAAACTCCATCACCGTTTTCCTAACGACTCTTTACATATAAAATACTTGAAATCTATATAGTTTTGTCGCGCACTTCGGGTAGTTCAATTTATTTGTTTAATACTAGTTAAAATCTTTAATAACTGAATAACCGAAGTGCAACCATTTAAAGCCCTATGTATAAGGGCTCAGACACAATTAATTTAACCATAGGAATACTATGAATATTAATAACACTTATAAATCTAAAATAGCAGCACTCTCTAACCTTTCGGATAGCAAGAGCGCAGAACACTTTAACGAACTGTATGAGGCTATTCAGTCTGTTGAAGATGATGAAACGACTAAACCTAATTACTCTCTCAAAATATTTTCTAAAGAGGCTGAAGGGCTGATACCCACTATCCGCTTTCATGAAAATGCTCTCCGAGCAAAAAACTTTGATGCGAGTCATACTGTTAATATCGAAAAACTGGTAGGGGCATACCGTCATGCTCAAACACGTATGGCATGGGCTACTGATTCATATAACGATAGCATAAAACAATGGAAGACCCTTTCGCCACTTGCGTATGAACTTCGTAATGATATGCTCAATGAGTATCGCTTTATTGCTTTTGGTGATGAAGCAATGACAAAACTCCTCAAAGATGTTTCAAAAGGCACCTCAATCGCAGACCTTATCGAAGACTTGCATATTCTTGCGCATCCAACAGAGTCTGTAATAAAAAGTCTCGAAGATATTAACTTTAACCTTGATCAACTAAAATATGCTGCAAACCTAGCGGCTGAATTGGGTCAAGTACAAAAAGAGGCTGCACTGCACCGCTTTGCAATCACTGAAGAACGTAAGATTCGTGATAAAGTGGTTACTCTCCTTATGGTAGACGTAGCAGCGGTACAGCGTTGGGCTAAACTAGTGTTTAACAAAGACAAGAAGACCCTAGAGAAGTTCACGAGTCAGCATAAACGGTTGAAGAATAAAGCACGCTATGAATCCGAAGACGACGAACTAGAGTTTATCGATTCAGAAGAAGACGTTCTTGATATGGTAACCGAAGAGGTCGTTTAATACACTGTTGATGAATGTACTGGTAGGGGGACTCGTTTTTAGCAGAACCGAGTTCATATGTTAGCATTACCAGTACCTTCATTGTGTGTACATAATACGAGAGAGGATACAATGAATATAACTATTCCAAATAATTTCGACTTCCTGACCGTGATTCAGTGCCCATTAGATAAACTGCAATCCATGGAACAATCAGGACTCTTCCAAAAGAACCTGGCGCTTTCGGATAGTGTGTGGCTCACCAAATGTAGCAACCGTAACTTTGGCAAAATCAAAGAACTCTGCAAAAATGAAGATGAGTTCTCGATACTCAAGGTGCGGTATACCCATGGCAGTGAGTTCTTCTCGGCAAACAATGCGGTAGAAGCAACGGGTAGGTTGGTACTGCAATGATAAGACCGGCGATACGCGTCTCATATTTTATCTGATTTGAATTGCTTTATTTTTTTATCAGAATTCCCGGCTGGTCGCAAATGGGATTTGCTGCTCGCCAAGCATCCTGACTGGTCGCAAATGAGATTTGCTGCTCGCCAAGCATCCTGACTGGTCGCAAATGGGATTTGCTGCTCGCCAAGCATCCTGACAGTTCTGTGTCTGGGCCTTCTTTTACTCATGTGCGGAGCGCGTATTGCAGTATGCAGCGCATTCGAAAGGATCAAATACAGGTTGAGGATGTACAGGCACATTACAACCGCGGCCTCGCATAGCGATACCATACAACGAAGTACAGATTTCCCTAAACACAACTGAAAGGTTAAAGCTACACCATGTGCAGGATGATATTTTATGCTCAGTAACAGAGAAACCAATACATTATGTATCGGTACAGATCAGCGTAACCTGGTCTAGATGTACAAAGCATTTGTAATGAAGCCTTCTGCAAGAATCCCTTTTGTCCAGTCTTTTGTGGAGACAAAAGGTCTGGCCGCTCCAAGCCGGCGCATGGGAATCATAGTTAAAAAACAAAAATTAAAAATAATAAAGAACAAAAATCATCGTGGTTGATGTGTTTGAAAGTAATGCGGTTGCTCGGGCAAGGCAAGGGCAGATTGCACTTGACTGCCGTAATGAGATAACTAGAATCGCTCAAACGACCGTCACCACTGGGGTGGGCTAATACGCGTTTCATGCCGTATTTTGGTTGTAAGAAAATAGTATTAGGGGTGAGGGTATAGCTACCCCATCCCTTTTTTGCGGCTTATTGATAATTCTAGATAACGCTCATTATCCGGTATTATACCTTCTTTACTGCATACTTTCATGCTTATCTGGGTGAAGTTGCATTGCTAACTTATTTAGTTGAACCCAATAGGTGATAGGAAAGATCACAAGGTTTGAAATCATGAATGGAAGCTTATTATTACTTTTTCCTGGTGAATCATTTAAGTCCAAATAGCTCAATTCATTTAAATATGTTCATTTAATACATCAATTACATGGTC
>JAOPTW010000012.1:0-115084 GCA_051532035.1 Fibrobacterales bacterium
TATGAGTAAGCGTTGTTGGGCTTTGAGTCGGAGAGTTATGAACAGTAGGATTGTCTTGTTATCACTGATATTACTGCCTTTAGTGGTGGTATTGTTATACGTCGGTGTTGGTGGCTCAAAAATAATTGAAGGGAATGTTAATCTGGTAATACGTAAGCCACCCTACCTGTTCTCTGATTCAACAAAGGTATTAATTCAGAAGTTGTTTATTGCTGACCTCCATAATGATATTTTGATGTTTAGCAGGGATATTCTTAAGCGGTCTGAGGTGGGGCACACAGATATTCCACGATTACTTGAAAGTAATGTGTCATTGCAGACTTTTTCAGCAGCGACAATGCTGCCATCATCTTGGCTTAATGACCCCTATTCAAAATCAGATGGTGGGTTTGACCTGCTTACACCTCTATCCATATCACAAGGTTATCCAATACATGCTTGGTTTGACCCGTTGCAACGGGCCCTGTATATGAGTGAGAAATTACATGATGCTGAAAAAAGGTCCAAGGGTGCTCTTACTATAATCAAAACAAAGAGTGGTTTAGAGCGATTTATGAATGGCAATAGTGAGAGTAGAATGGCTGGGGTGTTGTCTATTGAAGGGCTTCATGTGATTGATGGAATGATAGATAATCTTGATACCCTCTATAAGTCTGGCTACCGAATGATGGGGGTTGCTCATTTTCATGATAATAAAGTGGGTGGTTCTTGTAGCGGGGACGAACAATATGGTTTAACTGATTTTGGTAAAAAGCTTATAAGGCAAATGGAAGAGAAAGGAATTCTTATTGACCTTGCTCATGCATCTCATGAGGCGTATACAGATGTACTTGAGATGGCAACAACACCAGTAGTTGTTTCGCATACGGGAGTACAAGGTATTAATCCTATTCCTCGCAATATGACTGATGCAGAGATAATTGGAGTGGCTCGGTCGGGTGGGGTTATTGGGGTAGGGTTTTGGGATGGGGCTATTAAAGAATCATCTGCTGCTGGAATTGTAAAGACGATGACTTATATAAAAGAGTTAGTGGGAGTGGACTACCTTGCCCTTGGATCAGATTTTGATGGGAGTATTCGAGCTCCTTTTACGGCTTTAGGATTACCCTTGATTGTCGAAGAGCTTATTGAAAATGGTTATACAGAAGGTGAGATTGGGAAAATAATGGGTGGCAATATATTGAGGGTCTATCGTTCTGTGCTCAAGTAATGTATGAAGGGTAGTCGGTGGTCGATACCATTAAATTGAACAGGCGTAAAAGATGTTCGAGGCGTGTATACACCCACCTCACAAAACATTTAATATTCTAATTACTCTTGTATTTGTGAGAGGACATTGAACATGGCACGAAACTGAAGCTTTTTCAATCCTTTGAAACGGTGATCAGTGTGTGAGTCAATGTTTAATTTTAGCTGTAAGTCGAGTTTGTGACACGGTTTTGTAGTTGAAAAGTTTGTTGCAAATGATGCAGAATCAATAATAGTTCTCACGGTATAAATGCATGGGCCTTGATCTGAGGCTATTTTCATAGAGCTAAGACTCGACACTATCTTTGTATCTTACCAAGAAGCCTCTGATGATTATTAAAAATAGTGTTCACTATTACTAAACAGAAATGTCCTTCATAAACTCGATTCAATTAAGGTTTCCTTATTGCTTTAATAATTTTACAGCAAAACCATCGTATCAGTGGTGCAAATGCAGACTGAATTAAAAAGGAAACTCATTGAAAATAAAAATAGTAATAGCATTGGTGCTCTTTAGCACGGCAGTTTTTAGTGGAACATGGGGGAAGTTGAAATATGCCTATGTAACCACCTATTCGATTGTGGATTATTCAGAGGCTCGAGAATTCCATGATGTAACTAAAGGGAGTAAAACATTAGAAGATTTACAACGGAGTCATGCACATGCAGATAATTTCGCTACGATAATGACTAAAGCAAAAAATAAAGGAAGTAGAGTCCGACGCTATACATTTAAAGACTCTGAAGTCACAGAAGCTCTAATGAAAGGAACAGAATCTGATAATTCTGAATTTGTTGTATTTGTAGGACATGGCAACAAAACTAGTGATGAGGTTTATAAAAATGGAATGAAAGGTTTAGGGCCAATTACTTATGATGGTGGGACGTTGGAGCCTTCTGAAAAAGCTTATGGTCTTGATGATACTAAATGGGTCTTTTATGATAACTGTTGGTCACTAAATAGGCCAGTAGCAGACTTTTGGCCTGCGTTTAAAGGATTACATGCAATGTTTGGATATACATCTATGATGTGGCAAGCAAGAGTGCCATATTGGCCATGGTCGGCCCATACAACAGAACAAAAGTGGGATACCTTTTCCTCTAAATGGGTAAATGAAGGATATACCATGTGGGATGCATACAAAGAGGCAATTCGAAAAGATATTGTGATGGATCTCGGAGCTAGTGAAGAGATTAAGGTGATATCGGTTAAAGGAACAGCTGATGGTCGAAGCTTCGACGGCGCACTTGAGAAATATAATGATGTATACAATGATCAGGCCACTGGAGACGCACGAAAATATATCGGTTGGAGAAGTACTAAATATGGATCACCAACATACTAAACGACATTAGCTGCAAAGGAAAATTGAATGAAAAAAATTATAATTACACTAGTCACACTATCCGCGCTTGGGTTTTCTCAAGAATTTAATCAAAATGTGTCAGATTTTGTTGCGGGTTTTTACAATAAAAATACGGAAAAACATCGTTCAGGTCAGGTACTAAGTAATAAAAAGCTTTTCGAAGGAGTTGAAACTGATTTTGTTATAGAAGACTTTGAAGAGACAGAAGAACTCTATCAATTAGATAACTCAGATGTTACACACTGGAAGGAGAGAGAATTACCTGAATACAGACTTAATTTTAACGCAAACAAACGGTTATTAAAACGTTTTAAAAAGAAGAAGTATGATGATTTTGAAATACAATATGATTCTTCAGATAAAGTGTGTATTGTTACTCCTAAGGTGCCAATGGTTGCTAAATGGAAAAAGTTTAGTGAACGAAAAGCCAATCGTTTTGCTGATAGAATTCTCAGAAAAAAATTCGCATTTCTGAAAGGTAAAATTGAATTCTCTAATAGTATTAAAGAGACTGAATCAATTGATGAGTCTGGAGCTGAGAGGGTGGTTAAATATGGTGTCAGGTACCGAAGAATTTTTAGAAAGGGAATTCTAAGAAAAAATATCTCTTTTGTTGAAGTCTGGTTTGATGCATCTGGATCTCTTGAGAAGATCGAACTTCGTTGGCCAAAATTTAGATCGAAACAACGTTATGAGGCAGTTACTATAAATGAAGCTTGGCTCGGTGCCAGAGATGAATTGATAAGCATAGTACACGGTGACTTAGGCGCACTTGCCAATATTCAGGTCACAGGTATATCTCTTGCGTGGATGCCAATTAAAGAGTCAGAAGATGATCAGACTGTAGGGCTCATTTCACCGTGTTACAGTTTTATGGTACAATTTCCCGAAGAAAGTGAATTTGCACAGAAAGAGATGCTGATTGATGTTCCGGCTTTGAGGAAGTATCTCAATAATTAAATCATTGAAGTGGTTCTGGATATAACCATTTTTCAATAACACCTCCCAGTATATCGCATGGTATACTGGGTTCACCCTATACTAGAGAGGAACAATGAAGCATCTGCTTTTATTATTAATAATTTCTATAACACAGATTTTCGCCGGGTATATAATCGACCAGCAGGAAGGACAACTAACTAATTTGTCTGATCGAGGATCTATAAATATTTTGATATACGATGATGACAATCCGGTTCTCACAAAAAATGTTAATGCACGAGGACAAAAATGGATTTTTGTGCAATGGGGGAATGTGCTTAACAAATTCAAAATTGTTCGGGTCAACAACCATAATCAAATTGATGGGTATTTGGGATGGTCTGGCGGTGCCGCACACATATTCGCCAAAAGTGACGAAAGGGCTGAATGGTATGTCAGTTATGATGCTGATGGCATAAAACTTTTTAATGATGAGGCGCAGAAATACCTTGCCGGGAATACTTCTGATGGTACACTCTTTTTTACGGAAGATAGTGAAGCGGAAGGAACAGAGTGGAAATTTACCAATTTCGTGAAAAGTATCAGTATTGGTGATCAGATGCTGTTCCGTAATATTGGACCGGATTATGATGCGCGTCGTATGCTCATTGATCATGATGCGGGTGCGTTGGGACTGACCAGTCTCGACTATTATGAAGATCTGGAAACTGATCCTCATCCATTCTGGAATTTCTATTCAAGACCGTCAACCGGGTCTTCTACAAACAAGTATGAAATTATGAACGGGGACTGGTATTTTCAATGCGATGCACATAATGTTTTTACCGCACATGAAGACCATTCTACAAGTGAGGTTGACTGGATATTGGATGATATAGGGAGTGGGCTGTTCAGATTTAAGTGTATCGAATCATCAAATTGGTTAAAAGTAGATGTTGCAACCGGTGAATATAGTCAAACTGATGTCGAGGATGAAGCGAGTATCCTGCACTTCTATGACTGGTTCAGGAGTACTCCTTTAATAAGTACCTCAACTAATAATCACGATTTTAAATCCAAAGTGCTGAGAGTTCTCAATACTTCGGGTGATCTGTATGACGCTATTACTCCTGTTGAAGCGGAGAATGGAACGGTAGTATCCGGTTCGGTCGTTATGGATAATGAGGCAAGTGGTATTACCTATATAGATGGTATTTCCACTGGTGATATGGTAAAGTTTACAGTTAATTTTAGAGATGGTGCTGACAGACTGGTATTTCATCAAAAATTTGCCAGCAGTTCAAATGACCCTCTGCTTATTCGCCTTGATAGTCCTACGGGGAAAATTATCGGTCAATTAAAGCCGAGTCTCGTACTGTCTCATCCTTTTTTTAAATATGTAGAATCTCCTATTGATTATACTACGGGAACCCATGATATATATATGAGTAGCGCCGGGCATTCAAGTGATGTCGGTATAGATTACCTGTTTCCCTTTAATGCAAATAGGCTTAAAATTGATGAAGAGCAGTTTAGAGTATTGAAAAAGAACTCTGCTTCTACCGGAGTGGAACTGGCTGGTGATAATGCCGGATCGCTCTTTGAAATTACTGCAGCTGATGATATTACCTCATTTGCACTTAAAGAAAGTAGTTCTCAAAAATATGTAGGGTGTCTTGCCGGTCGTGCCGATCTTGAATTGGCGTACCCCTATTCTGGTTCGGATTTTATGCACTGGAAAATAAATGAAGCGCGGAAGCCGGGCATTGTTGGTAACGATGAACATCAGATACAGTGTCAGAAGGATGAAGGCATCGTGCAGTTGGCAGGGAATACTCTGGACGGCAGAGTGCAGTTAAATACACAAACTGTAGGTCCGGATGATTCATTCTGGCAGTTAGACCGGGTGTCGGTAAGAGAAGGAGATAGGGTACGTTTTAAACTTTCGAACGGAAGATATCTGAGTAGTGTGTCCGGTGCCTCAAGTGTAGAGGGAACAAAATCACTTGGTGATGATGGGGTATTCTGGGAACTTATTCAGAATGATGACGGTACCTATAAAATATACAACAGAAATATTGAATCGAGCCCCCGCTATCTCATTGGAACGTCTGGTAGAGCGATTACTCATGAAGATAAGAATTCGTCCGGATCTAACTGGGAGATCTCTTTTTCAGGTGAAATGGCATTTATTAAATGTGTAAAGAGTGGAGAGTTTACATGGCTCAGTTTTGATGAATCTACCAATGCTATTGTTTTGTCGCGATTTAAGGACTCCAATGTCGCCGACTGGAGTATTCAGAAAAAAAGTCCTGCCTCAATGAAAGAGATTCTTTATGTTATTGGAAATGGATTCGGAGATAGGGAAGAGTACTATGCGGAAGAGAGAAACTCACTGGTTACTGCACTGAAGGCAGTCTGTACTTTTGATTTTTTCATCACCTCTAAATTTGAAAATCAGATCTCTAAACATACTGATCTGTCGATGTATGACTTAATTGTGTACCACAATGGAACAAATAAAAATGGTACAAGACCAAGCTTGACCGCTATTGAATCGATTATCAGAAATCATCGGGAGCATGATGTGCCTCTCTACTGGGTTGGCCGGTATCTTGGTGAAATGCTGGATGAATATAGTGCAAGTGATGACTATAGAGATCAATTGGATGAAAATCCGTATTTGCTCGATATTGCTCAATATGGAGAATACTTTCTTATACACCGTAACAGCAGCACTATTAATGGCTCAGAGGAACCCATTAAAGCATGGGCTAATAAGCATATTCCTAATTTAAGTTATAGCTTCGGTTCTTTTACTTATAATGAAAAATTTACTCCTGCAGTGCGGTTTGATGCATCTGTACAGTCTGTATTTGCTACTGATTACCGTGAGGAATTAATTCTCGCAAAGGTAAATAACCGTGGTGTTAAAATTATGACTCAAATGACAGACTTGAATGGTGAATATTTTGATACAGCCGCTAAAGCGAATGAGATTGTGTATAGAAATATTATGTGGCTTCTGCATGATGCTGCACCAGTAAAAAGTAAAGTCACAATTTCTTCAGCAGTTGGAGGAGATATCTATCTGAACGGATACTTTACCGGTATTACTAAAACAGCCTCTGAAAATGTAGAATTGGTACTTCCACATCGAGGGGTTCATGATATTGGTTTTTCAGGAGACAATGAACGATTTGGATGGGAATTTGTTGTTGCTGATGGCTCAAATAAATCAGTAACCTTTGATGAAAACTGGATCCAGCCTAAAGAGTGGAATGTAAAAGTTGGATTTGTGTCACAAGGTAAATTGGGTTCGTATATTGATCCAATTGAAATGACCCAAAATATGAAAGATTCCCTTAAAGCCCAGGTACAATATGTATATGATGACCTGGTCGCTCCTCATAGTCACGGACTCGTTAAGTGGAATATAACCTATGAAGATGCTGCTGACATCGGTGAATTGGTAGAGAGGGATGAAAAAGAAATAGTTAAAACGTATTACCCAGATCCAGATTCCTACATGTCTGATAGTGATAAAGAAGATTACGACCTTACCATTTATTTACATAAATTTTGGTTCTATTTAGATAAGGCTCATGTTGTTGGCCCATCACTTAGATTGTTGAGCAGTCAAGATGATCAACATATAGTAGCATGTGATTTGGGTAAGACTAATGACCTTTCAGTTCGTGAAAGTTATAGTAGTAGAGGCGGTAGTTATCATAAAGAAAGCTGGCATTTTAGAGAGAAAGACGATGGACAATATGCAATAGAGATTATGGATCTTGCTGGAGTATCTCAAGGTTTTCTTGCGAGCAATTCCTCCGGTATGGCTCCTGAACTATCAGAATTAGAGAATGTAAATACTGTATGGGAAATAGAAGAAGCTCAGGGGATAGCACAAAAATTTATTCTTAAAAATGTCTCCAAACAGAGATATTTATTCCGTATATCTGGAAGTGATAACCTAAGTCTGACTATCAACGACCCAAGAATATCAAAAAATTCTGACGGGATTTGGTATCTTGCACTGAAAACAGATGTAAATCCAGTGGCTCGGGGTTGGGCTATTACTGATGACACGGATGGCTGGATGTGGAGTCACGGAGATAAAAGGCGATCACAGCTTCAGCATGAAGTTGGTCATATTTATGGAAGTCTCTTTAATGATAAGGGGTATAACATTGGTTATGACGATGTACATGGATTAGATAATTATGATTTTTATGATACAAAGTCCCATACCCGCATAGGATATGAAGGGGTACATTATGATGAACCAGATGCAACGGTGTATTTTGAGGATTACTTCAAGGGTAAATTATATGAAAATGGAGCGTATTATGGAACATCACCCATTGGACTTTTATTTCATGGTCGTTTAAAATCGAGTCCTGCACTAGCTGGCGGACGAGGAGAAATGCTCATGGTTTATGGTGATCGTCATAGCTCAGTGTTGAATGCAGATGCTTTGATTGTTAATCCTATGGATGGTTCTATAGAGATGGAAACAAGAAATATTCCTACTTTTGAGGGAAGAAAAGCATTGAGACGTCTGTATGGTGACCAAGGGTTAAGAGTTACCGTAAACAATACTAAAGGTGAGTCATATTTTAGTAACGAAACTCCGCTAAACTTAACATTGTTTGAATCGGGCACATTAAAATTTCTAGTAAAGTCATCAATGGATTGTAAAGTATTTGTTGGTTGGAGTGGAGGTAGTTCAAAGGGCAAAAGTTATTTAGATATAGGTAAGTATGGTGCTATTATTGATCGTTTTAGTGTCGTAGAAATCCCTGTTAAAGATTTTAAAATATCTGATATAGCTAATGTAACGATCCCTTTTGGCATTACCGGTTGCTCAGACAATGGAGAAATGTGGGTAGATGAAATTAGATATGTAGAAGACGTTAATAATAGTTCTGATAATGAAGCACCAACACGCCCCAAAAATGCTACTGTGGTGGAAGTGGGGGCTTCTTCAGCAATTATAGCATGGGGAGCTTCAGTAGACAATGTCGGTGTTGAAGCATATATTATACAAAGCTCTTCATTTAATGGAACTGTTACCCATGGCTCTACTAGTGACCTGATATTTACAGTTACTGATCTTGTACATGGAATGAACTCTAATATTTCAGTAATAGCTGTTGATGCTGCAGGTAACTTTTCAGAACCAACCGTAGTGAGTGTTACTCCAATGCTTAAGGAGTCTATCTATGAAATGGTTAATGTTAATAGTGGTAAATGTATTGATGTACTGCGTGGTGGAACTGCTAATGCTACTAATGTTCAACAATACGACTGTAATGGGACTAATGGACAGCAGTGGTCTCTTGAATACAGCATTAACGGTTCAATTGCATTTAAAAATGTCAATGCAGATAAATATCTAGATATTGCTAATGGTGGCGCTTTATCTAATATTCAAATTTGGTATAATGATCTACCAGGAAGAAGCCAACGTTGGAATGTGCGTATAAATGACGATGGTAGTTATACTTTTGAATCTGTTATTGTTCCAGGCAAGTGTATTGATGTACAAGGAGCCTCAAGTGCTAATTATGCAAATATTCAAGTATATTCCTGTAATGGAACTACTGCACAGCGGTTTACTCTGAATGAAGTGTTCGGTCCCGGATCCGATGAATTTAGGGACCTACGAGACAATAAGGTCTATAAAAAGGTAACCATCGGCAACCAAATCTGGATGGCTGAAAACCTCAACTACTCTGCCGATAACGCGATAGGGTACTGTAGTGGTGAATCGAACAAAAATGATGCGGCAACCTGCGACACTTATGGCAGACTCTATAACTGGTATGAAGCAATGGATGGAGATGCTTCAACTAGTGCTAACCCGAGTAATGCACAAGGACTCTGTCCGGAAAGCTGGCACGTGCCAAGTAATGCTGAATGGCAAGAACTTATTGGCTATGTATCTGTAAACAACCTTGGGGCAGAAGTAGGTCAAAGTCTCAAGTCCACAACCCACTGGGATGCTAATACAAGTGGAGGACCGGGCACAGATTTATTCGGTTTTTCCGCACTACCAGGAGGATTCGGTGGGAATAATGGTTCCGGGTATTTCAATAGTTTGAATAAATATGGATTATTCTGGTCGGCAACAATGAACGGTTCAAAAGTGTTAAGAACAGATATGCGCTATAATGATAACGGGGTACATTACGATAATAGTGGCCCTAATTGGATGGTGTCGGTACGTTGTGTATCTGATGAAGAACCGGAAACTACTTTCACTGATAGTCGTGACGGACAAATATATGAAAAAGTAACTATTGGTACTCAGATATGGATGGCTGAAAATCTAAACTATTCAGCTGATAATACAGTAGGGTTTTGTCATGGGCAAACAAATTATAGTGATGCGGCAACGTGTGATACCTATGGCAGAATGTATACCTGGAATGAAGCGATGAACGGGGATACTGAAAGCAGTACCAGTCCAAGTGAGAAACAGGGACTCTGCCCTGCAAACTGGCATCTGCCGAGTCATGGTGAATGGAAACAATTGGTAGCTTATGTTGTAGCTAATAACAGTACTGTGGCAGTTGGCCAGAGTTTGAAAGCTGCGACATTGTGGAATGCTGATCCGGCAGGTGGTCCCGGTACAGACACGTACGGCTTTTCGGCATTGGCGGCAGGATTCGGGAACACAAACGGGTCAAGCTATTACTCAAGTCTGAATAAATACGGATTACACTGGTCTACAACTAAAAGTGGGTCGAGTGTGCGCAGAACAGATTTGAGATTTTCTGATAATGCTATTTCTTATGATAACAGTGGTACTGGTTGGCGATTATCTGCCCGCTGTATTGAGAATGAATAGTATTTAATATAATTCAAGTTAACATAAGTACATAAGTACATAATATAAAGTCGCTGATTGATGTCAGCGACTTTTTTGTTTCAACATTTATCTGCGATAATTGTCGTATATAAGACTTAAAGATATTTCTGTAAACTAATTTTCGGCTCGCTTATCTGAATGTATCGCTGTGTTAGATACTTGAACATCACATTACTGGGTTGTCAAAGCTGTATAATAGTGATACATTCGGCCAATTTTGATGTATTGTTCTGCTTGGCATTTAAACAGCGGTCTCTAAAAAATAATATTTAGAGGGAAACCTAAAAGCAAAAATACATGCGTTATTTTACAACAATATTATGGTTCAACTGTTTCAATTTCAATAGTTGAAAGTTCACTGCGTCCACTTGAATTTTTATGAATGAAAAGATAAGAGTTGTTGGTCAGGCCAAGGGGTTCGATACTCGTCCATCCTGAACTCCAACCACGATAATAGAGTTTGTTGCCAATTGAGCCATCAGTATTTAACTTGAAACAGCCTGAATGACTACCCTGGGTGTCATGAAAAAAGATGTAGGGTTTATCAGCTATGGTAAAAGGGCGTATATAGTTCCATGGGCGAATATTAATGTTCTCTTCGATGAGCTCATGTAAGCTACCATCAGATTTTAAACTATAGGTGGCATGTTTAGAATTGAGCCCATTCAAATATACATAGGTGATGTCATTGATGATAATGTATTGTATCGAGGTCCATGGGGTTGACCAAGTATTAGGAGGTTGATCGGTACTCAGAAGACTATTACTGTCGAGAGGAGTTGTAATGGTCTCTTTGGTCGCCTCAATGGATCTCATAAGATAATGAGTAGAGTCACTTTTAATAACCTTTAAAGCCAATATGTTTGTCTCTAGTGTGTGAGTATGTTTTACATCTCCAATAAGCCCATCATTACCAATTTTTCGAATATCGAGTAGGCCATTTTGATCATCATAGAGCATTAAATAGGTAGTGTCGTTAATTGTATATATATCATGGTGTTTCCATGAATTACCAATATTTTTATTTTGTATAATGGTAAATGCCAAATCTCCATCTTTTAATTCTCGAGTAATAATTGAACCATTACTATTGTTATAACAGAGCTGATATCCGGTATTGGTTATGGAATAATTTTGACAGGATGAAAAACCTGTATTTAAATTGGGACTACTCACAATCGTTTTTAATAAATAATCATGAGGGGTAGTGTATTCTTGTAGTACCTCAATAGTATCTTGCTCTATTGTTTGGGCTGAAATGACTTTTGCATCAGCCCATGTAACATAGCTATTGAGACCATGATATGTTTCATCGGTTCGAAGGCTAATGGTGGATACATTTTTAACATCAATTTTTAAACGGATTGAATTTGAGAAAATACGCAGTTCTGGGCTTGTGTATACTGAGCGACCATCAAGTATAACTTCAAATGTGGCAATCATATGTACATTGGATTGAAGGTCATTGTCACCATATTTATCGTCCATGCCAATGACGGCTTCGAATACGTCCCACTTTTTATCAAGATGAAAATCTATTTGCGAGTCTTCGTAGAGAACAATTCCCTTTGGGTAAATTATTTCATTTAAGGAAATCAGCCTTCCTTTAAAATTTTTATCATATTCAATGTCATTTGAAGGCTCAGATAGATAGGTAATGGTACTTTGCAAGTCACTTAAATAGATGGTATCTGAGATAATAGAGCTACTTGAACTTATAATGCTGGATGAGCTTTGAGTGAGTGGGGGCGGTATACTGCTACTCACATTAACGAAGGAAGAGGAGCTTAATGTGGAAACCGGAGGTGTTGTAACTGATGATGTTCTTATCATCCTAGATGATGAGATAAGAGCGGATGAAGAAATCAAATGGGTTGTTGTATCAGTTGATGATATCGGTATCGTTGTAGATGATGAATGACTTAATTGTGTTGATAAAGGTTCACTACTACTTAGAAAGTGAGACTGATGCTCTTTTTCCATTGCCCAGCTTGATACTGTGCTATTCGAAGATTGAGTGGTCCCAGTATTGATGACTACTGTACTTCCAGCACCAATGTCCTTGACGATAATGGTGGGGGCATCACCTGTATGTTGTACTACGATGGCTTCTTCACCTGTAACTATAGTTGAGCTGTCATTATCAATTATTTGGGTAATTATTGTAAGGGTTATATTGACCATTGTTGTGTTATCATCTGATACTGCTATATTTGGCATTGAGCCAATTATTTCTTTTTGGTTAAATACAAAAATATCGTAAGTGCCATTTTGAAGACTGTCAAAGGTGTTTCCATTAATGAGGTCCACTTTTTGGGAGTCGATTGGGGTGGAGTCTAATGAGTGAAAAAGATATGCGAAACTTTCTTCAACAGCCGCACTATCTGAACCATCTGCAACCAAAAATTTGGCTGTTATGTTGTTTCCAGTTGTGGTAATTCCGGAATTGTCATCTGGATTAGTACTCTGACTGTTTGAGTCGCAGCTAACTAAAATAAATAAAATGGAAATAAGTAGTATCATTGTGCCCTCTCTACGTACTTGCTAAAAGTAAAAATTAAGAGAGTAAATTGAATGGTACGTATGTAAAATGAAATTAACAAAGCAGGGTCTTGGCTTCTATTTAATGGTAAGTTTGTTAATATTTGATATTGTACTATGGACATAAACTTGTAGAGACACAATGACCGGATTTTCTATTTACAATTATTGGAGTAGTATTGATTTTTTGAATGATTGGTTTATTCAAGAAAAGATTAAAAATTCCAAATTTTCTTTTCAATATTTTGCAAATAAGGCAGGGTTTAAATCACGTTCATTTATTGCAAATGTATTAGCTGGAAGAAGTAAGTTGTCAACAGACTCATTGTTAAAAATTGCAAAAGCAATGAATCTATCAAAACGTGAAACTCATTATTTAGAGGCACTCATTAATTATGATGCTACTAAGGATGATAATCAAAAAGAGTATTATCGTGATCAGCTTTTGTATTTAAAGCCAGTAAAAGAAGCTTATAATTTAGAGCGGGCTCATACTCAATATTTAGATAACTGGTATACAACAGCTATACGAGAGGCTGTTGCTTTTTTGCCCTTTAATGATGATTTTAAACGGTTGGGTAGTTATATGAAGCCAGCAATTACAGCAAAACAAGCAAAAGATACTGTTCATTTACTTCTTGAGCTGAAATTAATTACACGGCATGAAACTAAAAGAGGAATTATATATAGACAGACTGAATATCACTTGGATACTCCTTCTCATTTGCCAAAATCACTCGCGGTGAGAAATCATCAAAGAAAAGTAATTCATTTAGGCGCAGAGGCTATAGAACGTTTTCATAAAGATGAACGGAATATTCGATGTGCAACATTTTCTTTGAATCAACAGGGGATAGACTCTATCAATAAACTTGTTTCAGAGTTTCAGAATAAATTAGTCAAAATAGCATCTGATTTTGAAGAAAATGCCGATAGTGTCTATCAAGCTAATATTCAGTTTTTTCCCTTAACTAAAATTAAGTATACAGAATAGGTTGTAGATTAACACTAAATGATTAGAAGGTAATTTTCAGTTTTAAAACAAAAAAGCCGATCCAGTGGATCGGCTTTTTATCAAGAGGGCGGAAGAAGGGATTCGAACACTCGACTTCCCGGGTATCTCAGATACGAAATCAATTATTGCACTTTCTTTCAGTAATAGGCCATTCTTTATTTGAAATATTTATAATACCGGCGATCACCTGATACGATTAATTGTGTTTATTAAACTCGATTATGCGCCTAAAAAGAGACCAGAGTTAAATACCATGTGATTATTATGCTCGGCCTGATCATCTCCATTTTTATCTACCTGCTTAAGTGCATTTTCACTACTCAATGTATTTAAACGTTGAAATTTGGATGCATACCCTCAACTCTTTGCTTTTTGTACAAATATGCGGTATTATCAAGTTCATACGAGTTGTTTTGAGTAATGAGAATATGGAAAAAACAAAGGCCAATCGTACTGCCTTATTCACTGGTTTATGTATTGTCGTAATAGGTATTTGCGCATCTTTTGTTGCAGGATATTTATTGGAAGCCCATGAGGTAGAGCGAAACTCTCATGTGTTTAGAGAAGGAGCGGAAAAACAAGCAACGAATATTATAAATGATTTGAATTCTCGAATAAAGGCACTCAATAGAATGGGAAGCCGGAAAGAGAATGACAAGGGAGTATCAAAAAAAGAATTTTATAGTGATGTACGTAATTATATAGAAGATATGCCCGGCTTTCAGGCGATTGAATGGGTTGATGAAAATTATATTGTACAGTGGGTTATTCCCCTTAAGGGAAACGAGCAAGCCCAAGGTCTTGATCTAGCATTCGAAAAAAGAAGAAAAGATGCACTTGCTAAAGCACGCCTCAGCAAAACGGCTACAGTAACAAAACCTATCGACCTCGTACAAGGGGGTAAAGGGTTTTTAGTATACATTCCTCTTCATGTTGACAGTACCTTCAGTGGGTTTATTTTAGCAGTTTTTCAGACCGAAAAATGGTTGTCATCCATTCTCAAATCACGTATTGGTAAAAGCTATTATACTGAAGTTTACATTGATAATGAAAAAGTGTATAGTGGTGATAATTCTGACCAGGCAGCCGTGAACTATAGCCAAACAATTTCAATTGAGAGCGAGGGTAATAGGGTATTCAAAATTGTTACAACCCCTACACAGCACTATGTATCTAACATTCATTCATTCATTCCTGAACTGTCAACACTGTTTGGAATCGTACTGTCGATACTCGTAGGCATTATTGTTTTAATATTGAAAAAAACACTGTTGCTCAATACTGTTGTGCGTATGAGCAACACCGATTTAAATAATAAACAAGTTGAACTTCTTGAAATAAATGAGCAACTTGAAACGGCGAGTTCTATTGCAAATTCAATGACTGCTGAGGCTGAAATGTCGAGTATTGCAAAGAGTGAATTTCTTGCAAATATGAGTCACGATATTCGCACCCCAATGAATGGGGTTACGTGCATGGCAGAACTATTGTTAGCATCAGACATAACGGCTCAACAAAAAAAATATCTTTCGATCATAAAAAAGTCAGGTGAATCCCTCGTATCATTAATAAATGACATTTTAGATTTTTCTAAAATCGAAGCAGGTAAACTTGAAATTGACCCGTTCCCTTTTGATTTACATGAGTTGGTTCAGTCATTTATAGACTCGATGATGTATCGTGCCGATGAGAAAAAAATATCATTGACTTATAGTATTGAAAGCGCTGTCCCTCAGTATATAAATAGTGACCCCAACAGGATTCGTCAGATCTTAATAAATTTAGTGGGTAACGCCTTTAAGTTCACTGATAAAGGTGGCATTATACTTGCCATTACCAAAGTTGCAGTTGATAAGGATACGTGTACATTAAATTTTGATATAACCGATACCGGTATTGGGATTCCAAAAAGTAAACTCAAAATTCTGTTCGATAAGTTCTCTCAGGTCGACAAAGAGATCACCCGTAATTATGGCGGTACTGGGCTCGGATTGGCTATATCGAAACAGCTTTCTGAAATGCTCGGCGGTGGTGTATCGGTTGAAAGTATCGAAGGGAGCGGTGCAACATTTAGTTTTTCAATAGTTGTTCAGCATGCTGATAAAAGTGAATTGGTATCGGCAAACGAAGAGAATACGTTTGCGGAAATTCCTTTAGACAAACGAGGATACTTCGATCTTTTAGTTGTCGAAGATGATATTACTAACCGTATGATTATACAGGCTGTATTACAAAAACTCGGATACTCTGCCGATGAAGCATATGATGGTGTTGATGCATTAGAAAAAATGGCAATAAAAAAATATGACATGGTCTTTATGGATATGCAGATGCCGCGACTCAACGGGTACAAAACAACCCAAAAAATCCGAACCTTTTCTGATCAGGTCTCTTCATCTGAAGTCCCCATCGTTGCTATGACCGCTAATGCTATGAAACAAGATAGAGATGAGTGTTTTGAGGCTGGCATGAATGATTATATTGCAAAACCAATAAGCATCACAAGTGTTAACACGGCATTGAATCAATGGCTCAGTAAGTTGACGTAAGTTCACAAAAACTCTTCTTACTTATTCCCCCTACAGAAATAATTTGGAAAGACTCCTATAACAATACAGTAGGAGTAACACTAAATGATTAGAAGGTAATTTTCAGTTTTAAAACAAAAAAGCCGATCCAGTGGATCGGCTTTTTATCAAGAGAGCGGGAGAAGGGATTCGAACCCTCGACCTCCACCTTGGCAAGGTGATGCTCTACCAACTGAGCTACTCTCGCTTGAGTGAGACAATAATAATTATTGCGATGACTAACGTCAATAAAAAATGTTAAAAAAATATGAAAAATTTCAAATATTTAGCCCTGAGGGTCAGTCAGGGCCGATTCTATAGGGGTACGCTTATTATTCAAGGAACTCTATGAGTTCTGCCTCATCCATAACCCGCACACCCAAGTCTTGGGCTTTTTTGAGCTTTGAGCCAGCACTGTCCCCCGCAACGACAACCGAGGTTTTTTTACTCACAGAACCACTGACTTTGCCACCGGCAGCCTCAATCATCTCTCTCGCCTTGTTTCGGTCAAGAGTGGGGAGGGTACCTGTAAGAACCACCGTCATACCGGCAAATTGATCACCGCCTGCAGAACTGGTGTATTCCATTGAAAGACCAAACTCAATAAAGCGGTCAACCTGTTGAGTGTTGATTTCAGTGTGAAAATAGTCATGAACACTCTCTGCAGTTTTAAAGCCGATATCGGGGATCTGTTCCAAATCTTCGCTCGGGGCATCGAGAAAAGCTTCTATTTTTTTTAGGGCTTGAGCAAGGCTTTTGGCTGCACCGCGACCCACGTGGCGAATACCAAGGCCATATATCAAGCGCTCTAGACTATTGGCTTTAGAGGCCTCGATAGAAGATAGTGCATTCTCAGCTGATTTTTGTGCCATGCGCTCTAAATTTTCAAGTTGTTCCACCGTTAAGGCGTAGAGGTCTGCAGGTGATTTAATTAACGCTTGATCGATAAGCTGCTCAATGAGCGAAGGACCGACTCCGTCGATGTTCATACCATTTCGACTAACAAAATGCTCCATAAGACGTTGAACCTGAGCAGGACAGTGTAAGTTTTCACACCTGAGGACTACCTCATTTTCGAGTTGGATAAGTGGACTGTCACATACAGGGCAATTATCTAGTGGGGTAATTCGGGCGAAGTGGGGTTCACGGTGAGCGGTGTCGACCTCAATTACTTTGGGGATGATTTCTCCGCCTTTTTCAATCCAGACGGTATCGCCAATGTGCAAGTCGAGTCGTTCTACCTCTTCAAAATTATGGAGAGTAGCGCGTTTAACGGTGGTTCCACCAAGGCGAACAGGTTCTAAATTGGCAACGGGAGTGACGGCACCGGTGCGGCCCACTTGATAGTCAACCGAGAGGACTTTTGAAAGAGCACGTTCAGCTTTGAATTTGTATGCTACAACCCAGCGAGGGCTTTTGGCGGTATTACCCATGGTTCTTTGGTCATTAATAGAGTCGACTTTAATCACCATACCATCAATTTCGTACTCAAGGTCTGGCCGAACAGTAGAGACTCGTTCACACTCAGCGAGTATTCCATCGGCAGTCTGTGTCAGGGTAAAATGGTTTACATTAAACCCCAATGTTTTGAGGAGAGCCATGTTACCTGAATGGGTGTCGGTAGCAGCGTCACCAACGAGTGCATACGCAAAGTATCGTAACGGGCGTCGCGCTGTCTCTCTCGCGTGTTTGAGTTTGAGTGAACCCGCAGTAGCATTGCGTGGGTTTTGCATAATCTTTTTGTTTTCGGCGGCAAACTGTTTATTAAGCTCCAAAAATGCACTATTCTCCATGTAGACTTCACCGCGCACTTCAAAACGGCCCAGGGGGGCAGCCTCAGAGAGGGAAAGGGGGACGTCGTTAAGGGTTTTTGCATTTTCGGTAATGTCGTCACCTTGAACACCATCGCCACGGGTGACTGCTTGGATAAGAACTCTGTCTTCATAAATAAGAGCCATAGAGACTCCATCAATTTTTGATTCTACGACAAGCGTGTTATCACCCTTCTCGAGGAGCTTTTCAGTTTGGTCTATAAACTCTTGCAGTTCTTCTCCATTATAGGTGTTGGAGATACTGAGCATGGGTACTTTGTGTTGTACTTTGGCAAAGGTCGAGTTGAGGTCACTTCCGACGCGCATGGTAGGAGAGTTGGGAGCTTTTAAATGAGGGAACTCTCCTTCGATGGCTTCGAGCTCTTTGAGTGCGGCATCAAACTCTTGGTCAGTGAGTCCGGTAGTCTTACCTTGATAGTAAAGGGCATTGGCTTGAGCCAGGAGTGTAGTCAATTCTGACATTCTATTTTCGGAGTTCTGTGACATAGGTGCGCTTTTTTACCGTTCAAAAAGGGTGTTATTTAGTACATTAATCTTTGGAAAAATACATTTCGCAGGTAAATATGTCTCAGGTTAATGCACATTTTAGAGTCCTCATTTTAACTATTACTCTTTTGGGGTCAGGTGCTTTTGCACAAATGCTCGAAAGTGACGCTGAAGACCCTTTTAAAAGTATTGATGACATCACGACTCCTGAATACATCAAAAAAGAAGAGAAGGTTGATGCGGTAACAATCACTCCCGCGAAAGCTAAAACTAAATCAACACCCGCTGCACAGAGTAGTGCTCCTGTAGGAAATAATAGAGTAACGCTCGGAACCTATATTGAGTTTGGAAATGAGGCGGGTGGTTTACATGCAACCTATGCAATTGATGAAAAGAGTAGATCAGATTTGTATCTGAGTACTGACTTTAAGTCGATCATGATTCAGGGTGGCTACGCACTGTTAAGTAAAAATGTTATTAAATCGGGTAATGTTACCGGAGACCTTTACTGGGGCCCACAGCTTGCTTTTGCAAAAGATGAGTGGAACTCATATATTCGTTTTGGTCTCTTTGGTGGAGCAGCATTCAAGGTCTCTACACTTCCAGGGTATAGCTTCTTTATGAACTTAGAGCCATCATCAACATTTATCTTTCCTAAAAAAGGGTCGACAGATTATGATCTGACAACCCATGCACTCAAGTTTGGCGTACGTTACTTTTTATAAAATGTAATGAGCTCTTCAAAGAGCTTATTAATCTGAGTACCATCTGCAGTAGGAGTATCGGTAAGTTGATACTCTCTATTGTCGAGTGGACTTCTGAGGCTCCTTACTACAGGACTCATTGGGATTTGTACTAGGTGCCCTGCACCTTCGAGTACTGTATGAGTAAAGCGCGTTGCATCTCCCCGAGCTGCTACTGCATTAGCCATAACGGTACTGTTCCAATAAGGATCGTTGGTGCCTGAAGCGAGAAAGAGTTCACCAGTAATAGTGTGTGCAGGAATGAGAGCTTTTGAAACTGCTGTTGCATTTGCATAGTTAAACGAGTGCCAGTTCACTGCACGATAGGGTGATTCCCAAAGCATTTTTTCAAAATCTTCCATGACGTTATTGGGAAGGAAAGGCACCGGAGTTCCATTGAGTGAGAGAGTTGAATGTTTTCTAAATTCGCCACTCATACCCGTACCCATCCATGTAATAGATGTGGGTGAGAGGAGTGCAACTTTTTTAATACTGTTAAATTGGCTTGTGTGGAAAAGGATTGCTTCACTTCCGCGGCCAATGGCAAATCCATTCACACCACGTTCTTCTAATCCAGGAATTTGATTGTAAAAAGGAGCAATTTTTTCTTTAAGATAATTGATTCCTACAGTGAGCGCCTCCATGGGGACTTCTTTAAGTGAATCATTAAAAAGTGACTGGCATACTACCATAAATCCACGAGAAGCAAAGAGCTCTGCATACCGTTCAGTGAGTGGAGTGTACTCTGAAGCGACCATATAGATGGCGCCGTGAACGATGGGTTGTTTGGGGCTGTAGAGAGTGCCTAAGAGAAGACTATCATTGATTGGTTGAGTCGTATAATTAAGGCTCGCATTGAGTGGTACCATTACAGTAGCGGCAATAGTGCGATCTCTTAGGAGTGAAACGGTGAGAGAGCAGAGTGGTGCGGGCTCAAAATAGCGGTCAATTCTATGATGGCCAGCACGTCGAGCAGTGTACCATATAGGGGAGAGGCTTGGTATGGAGATCATGCCAGTAGAGTCGGCAACTTCTGTACGTTTTGCTGTCCAAAGAGTGCCAAAGCGATCGAGTGTTGAGAGTGAGAGTGTGAGGGTTTCACCTGCAGTAGCGCCGGTTACAACGAGAGGACTCTCAAGTAGAGTGGGTGGGTGAGCAATAGTCAATGATGGCGTTGAGATAGGGAGTGCCTGATCTTGATTGTCGTGGGCTGTAGGGGTAAATGTGCCATCTGGGATCTTGTATTTTTTCATAGTGACAGAAAAATCGCGCTCTCCATTGCTAAAAACACCAAGCAGTTGAGTAGGGTTTTCAGGGTCGACACTAAAGCGGTAGATTCCTGTAGTAGTGGCCCATTCTATAGTGTACCTGTCAACAACCTTAGGTTCTACAATACCGTAGCCGGCTTTGATAACGCCAATATTTTTATTTTTACCCCAACTATAGATGACTTGGGCAGTTGAGTCATTAATTACCTCCACAACAGTAGTTGCCGTAAGAGCATATCCCATCATTTCGGCAACGCCACCACCCCATACTCCTTGCCATACACCCGAAAAAAGTGAAAGTGCAGTATTGGTGAGGGGGGCAGGTGATTCGATCACGAGTGGAGAGGGAAGAGGGGTTGTACTGGGTAAATCAGGAAGTGAATCATTGATAGGAATAGTAATGACCTGAGGGTGTTGACTGTCAACAACAGGTTGGGCCGCACTACACGATAAGAGGCAATAGAGTAAGCCGAGTGATAAGGCAGGTGAGATAAGATAAAAACGCACAATAGATCCATTTGTTTAGAGAGTGCGTACAATATAAAAATAGTATCTTGTTTAGTAAGCCCAAACATCGCTTCGGCTCTCTATCTGGGTATCTATTACCCAAGAACTACCTGAATTCAGTGATAATTTGATGGGGCTCTGTTAAAAAAGGGGGGCCTTTTTGCTGAGGCTGAAATACATTTAGATATCTCTTAGTCAGCTCGCATAATAATTTGAATTAAATGGTACCCGAATTCAGTCTTAATGGGGCCATGGACCGGGCCAACTTCTTCTTTAAAAACGATATCATCAAATTCTGGGACCATATCTCCTGGGCTAAACATGCCAAGATCGCCCCCAGATTTGCCCGAAGGGCAGGTAGAAAATTGTGCGGCGAGCTCTTGAAAGTCTGCTCCTGCTTCTATCTCTTGCTTTAATTCCTGACACCGATCTTCGTACGGAACCAGAATATGTCGAGCTCTGGCCATTGCCATAGGCGCACTCCTTTATATACAACCACCATCAGATGAATGTAAGGATTTACTTCATCATTCAATATAACCCCTTGCCTGTAGAAATTCAATGAGTAGCCTCAAAAGTGAGGTATTTTGTGCCTTAGGAAGGGGAATTCCTTACCCTTTCTTTAAGGTTTACTTTATGAACTACTCAAAAGTGGCTAAAATGACGTATAAAAGAGGTTTTTATGGGGAGATTCATTGGCATATATATCGCTTTTATAGAATAGGATACTCTCATTTAGGTTTAATAATGGAAGAGAAATTGAGCAGCTTTTTGAAAATGGTACTACTCCTCTTATGTGTACTTGTGGCAAGTACCGACCTATTTGCAGCAACTCCTACGAGTAGTGATACGACCATTTCTGTAATTGAAGATTCTCTTTATACCTTCGTTTCGACTGATATATTTTATGAAGATGGTGATAGTGACCCTATAAAAGCGGTCGTATTTGTAACCGTTGCACAAAATGGAACAGTGACCTATGCAGGAGATGATCTTGAGGCTGCGGTAGAAGTATCTGATTTGACACAACTCATCTATACCCCTGCAGCTGATAGTTCGGGGCAAAAAAGTGACACATTAACTTTTCGAGTGATAGATAGTAATGATGATGTCAGCGATTCGACCTATACTCTCTTCATTGACATTGAAGCACGGGCTGATAGTAGTACGGTTCGAGACCTTTTGATTACCCTTCCCGAAGATGGCTATCGCTATCTTTCACGAGACTCTATAGAAAGTGCCTTTAATGACCCCGATGGAGATACCCCCGCAGGAGTACTTTTAACCGATATCCCGGAGAATCTTTCAGTGATATATGGGGCAGATACCCTAGCAACAGGGGATACCTTAGCTATTGGGCAGATTCCATCTGTTTTTGTAAAACCTGGCGAAAATTGGCATGGAACGGCCTCTATTGGGTGGACCGCTTATGATGACTCTCTCCCGGCCAAAGACAGTGCATGGATACACTATACTATTACTTCTCAAAATGATGCACCCTATGGTGTGCTCTCTGCGACGGCTGATACTGTTGAGGAAGATAGCCATTACAGTAGTTTTGTCATAGACTCTATAAACCCTCAAGATAGTGGAGAGGGCCAGACTATTATTGCAGTCACTGCCGTTTCGGGGGATTCTGCAATGGTACGTGATATTGAAGCTGCGTGGCTCCCCGAAGAGCAGCGGGTGATTGTACAGTATAAGCCAGAACCTGACCAGTGGGGTGTTGTTGCTCTTTCGGTTATTATTAAAGATGATGGTGGTACCGAAAATGGAGGATGTGATTCTCTTAAAGCGACAGTAATACTCACTATTGAGCCAGAGCAAGATATTCCCACTGGGACAGACTCGTTGGTGACCTTTTACGAAGATGTTCCGCATCAGTTTACACGCAGTGATTTCTCGTATCACGATCTTGATGGTGAAGCGTTAACGTCGGTACTAATAACGACGGTACCAAGTAAAGGAGACTTCTTTTATGATGTTAATGAAAATGGAGTTATGGAGCCCTTGGAAAAACTTCATGCGGGCGCAACACTGTATCCCGAAGATTTTACTGATCTTCGGGTAACCTATACGGGCATTCTTCACGAACATGGGGACAGCTATACAACTCTTGAATATCGCGTGTCTGACGGTACCGATTATAGTGCCCCTATAGAGCTTACCATTACATTATTAGCAGTAAATGACGCACCACAAGCGGTGACGTTACCAATAACCGAGGGAATCTATGCAGTTGGTGAGGTTATCACAGGGGTGAATGGTATATGGAGTGATTCTATTGATAGTGACACGACAACTATTGAGTATAGTTATCAGTGGTTTATCACCGATGATACGCTCAGTTTAGCAATAGATACCATTACATTAAACGAAGATACTATTACCGTCTCAATATATAATGTGGGGCGCTATTTGAGTTTTGGTGTCTATGCATGGGATAACGGTGTGGGAGTGGGAACGCCGTATACCATGGTTCAAAGTGAGTGGAAACAAATTGAAAATTTTGCACCGACTATTTCAGAAGGCCTTCTGATTGCTGCACCAGCGATGTCCGAAGATGCTGATCCGGTACCGTTTGATTTAACGCTTCATGGTGTAGACGAAAATGGCGATGTGGTGTTGTGGCGTATTGCTCAGGAACCATATCATGGAACCCTTGCATTGGATATTGATGGAGATAGCGTAGTGTTGGTCTATGTGCCCGTTGAGAATTATTTCGGCAGTGACTTTTTTGAAATCGCAGTATTTGATACCCATGGTGCAGAGAGTGTGAGTAGGGTTACTGTTGAGGTAGAGCCTGTTGCAGACCTTCCGACGTTTACTTCGTCTGATACTCTGGTTTTGGTTGATGAAGATAGAGAAGAGACTCTTTGGCTCCATGCCTTTGATGGTGATGATCATGAGATAGAGTGGGAAATTGACACCCAAGGAACCATGGGGGTTGCACGGGTGAGTGGCACGGGCACGACCAAAGCAGTCTATTATGTACCGAGTCAGGATACCGCTGGTATTGACTCATTTAGTGTTGCTATCTATAATGACAAAGGGAGAGATACCCTTTGGGTAACAACTGAGATACAAGCTGTTGATGATGTGCCGGTCATTACCGAAGGTGATACTATTGAAATTACGATAGATGAGGATGGCTCACCACGGGGATTTGCATTAACCCTGAACGCAACGGATGACACTCCAGGCATACTTACATGGCGCATTTCTCAACACGCACAAAAGGGGAGCGCCGTTGTAACAGGTACGGGGAACGCAAAGAATGTATCCTATACTCCTATGAGTAATGTGGTTGGTGATGATAGTTTTATGGTTTCGGTGACTGATGCTATAGGGTTACATTCAACAATTGTTGTTGTGGTACATATCGCACCAGTAAATGATGCTCCGCAGCTGGATCCTATTGGGACTATTGAAAGTGATGAAGGCGTTGCTTTTAGAACAGTGGTTCTTAGCCCTTATGTAGTAGACCCGGATAATAGTGATCGTGAATTTATATGGCAGGCTATAAGTGGCACACATGTTGTTGCATCTGTTGCGTCAAATGGAGCCCTTACTCTTGAACCCTTGAATGAAGATTGGCATGGTACCGATACCATTACCCTTATTGTTGATGATAGTGCTGAAGGAAGAGACACCGCATTTGTAGAAGTAGTCGTATACTCTGTAAATGATGCGCCGGTATTTGAATCGGCACCCGTTGTTTTGGGTGATCATGAACCGGGAGCGCGTCTTACTATTGATAAAGGTATTTGGAATGATTCTGCTGATGGCGCAACAGAATTCCTCACTATTTCGCACACGTGGCAAAAGGGTGATAACCCTTACGGGGTGAACGTCGTTGATTTAGGAGATGCCCTTGATTTTGATCTCACAGAAAGTGAGAGAAATTGGTACTTCAGAAGCATTGTCACGGTAACTGATAATGCAGAGCCAGCAGCTACGACGCTTTTTAGAACACCATGGAGAAAAATTAATACTCCACCATCACGTACGGGGGGGCTTGATACTCTTATGCTGCATGAGGATGACACTCTGACTTTGGTTGCACTCAATACCTATTATACTGACCCTGATGATGATATGAATGATATGAATATCCATGTGGTGTCTCATGATCATCAATCCCTTGCGATGGTGCAAGTACACAGTACCACCCTCTCGATTATACCTCATGAAAATATTTTTGGAGCATCGCCACTTGAGATTAAAGTAATCTCGGGGAGTGATACTCTTATGGATACATTACACTTGGTTGTTGAGCCCGTTGATGACGCACCAACACCTGTTGGTTCATATGCAAGTTTGCAACGACTTGAAGAGAGTGCTCCGGATACGATACTTTTGACGGGTTCATTTATTGATATCGATTCTGACTCAATAGTATACTCATACTCGTTAAATACCGATAGTGTGGTGTCGGTAGTGCAAAAAGGCGACACGTTAATTGTTGATTATTTAGAGGATCGGTATGGAGTAACCGAGGTGACTATTATGGCAACTGCAGATGGATTGACTCGTGAGGCACTGATGGTGGTTCGCGTGATCCCAGTAGATGATGCTATTGTGGCTCTTGATACCATTCCTGATAAAATAGTGGTAGAAGATGCCGCTCCTATAGTTATTCTTTTACCCGACTATTTTTATAACCCTGATAATATAACTTTTGCCTATGGAGTCAGTGGCTGTAGTGGCACCCTCTTGCACTGTAGCGTTATCGGTGATACCTTAACGATTACCCCTGTAACCGATGCATGGGGGATTGGCGCGGTAACCGTCAGAGCAGGGGATATAACCGATGATTTCTCCGTTACCGTTACATCTGTTGATGATGCACCTCGGGCCCTGTTTGGTGGTGATACCTTGTTGGTTTACGAAGATCGCGTTCCTATGACGCTTGCTTTGACCGACCTGTATAGTGATCCGGATTCTGAAAGTGCAGTACTGAGTGCAACAGTAGTTTCGTCCACTACTCTCATTACGGCAACAACACACGCAGACTCTCTGACCTGTGTATTTGCCCCAGACGAGTCTGGTTTTGGGTATCTCTATGTTGCGGTAACCGCGGCGGGCGTTACTCTTTTCGATACTATCCCTATAACCGTACTGGCTGTGGATGATCCGGTAACAGTACTTCGAACCCTCGATACTCTGTATAGTGAAGAGGATGGGGGCCCCCTTTCGGTACCACTCACTAATCTGTTTGTTGATAAAGACTCACCGATGGATTCCATTACGTATACTCTTTCTTTTGGCAGTGTAGTTGGAGTAACCGCAGCAGTGACTGAAGATATACTATCACTGACGCTCAAGGAACATTACTCAGGTACTACTGTGGTTCGTATCGGTGTAGCCGGAAGTCCAGGGGTGTCTGTCGAGCAAGTAGTTGTAGTGAGCCCGGTTAATGATACCCCACAATTAGAGGATCTTAAAATTGAGGTGAGCGAAGATACCAAAGTAAAAGCGGTTATTAGTCGGTTGAGTGCATTTGACCCCGATGGGGATGTGCTGAGGTGGGAAATTCTTGATCCTCTGAGTCAGGTCGCGTTATACAGTGGTACAGATCTACTGTATGTTGCGGAGCCCCTCACTATTGCAGATGGAATCGTTCACGATTTTAGAATTGCTGTTTTTGATTCACTCAGCAGTGATACTGCCGTTGTGACCCTCTTTGTGAAACGTACTAACAATGCTCCTGTTGCACATGATACTGTCTTTACTATTACAAACAATACCGACCGATATACACGGGTCGGTACGATTGTTTCTTATGATATAGATAACGACCCTCTCTCTTATAGAATAGTGGGCTCAGATGCATTTATTATCGGGCGCGATGGGTCCATTAAATCAAGTAGACCTCTTTCGGATTCAGATGTCTATTTGTTTGGGGTGGAGGTTCGCGATGCGTTTCGTGCTGATACTGCCACTGTAACGCTCCACATTACTGACACCACACTACAGGTAGTGGGAGAAACTGACCCGGTGAACGATACAAATTCTCAACGAGCAGACACAGTGGTTTCTAAAGAAGGGGGGGCACGAGTAACGAAACGCGAATTTATAATGCTCTTTGATACCCTGAGTCTGGGAACTGTTGTGGCGTACTTTCCTGGTATTGATGAAAGTGATAGCGTGCAGATTACTGGTCTCAACCAGATGTTTGTAGAGAGTAATGGTGAGGTGGTTCTTGCTGGAACACTCCATTTTGGTGAGATCTATTATCTAGAGTGTACTTATTTTAATCAAGATACAACGTTGGTTCTTGTAAAAGAGCTGCGGGTGGCAAGAGCGGTTCCTGCCCCTCAAGTATCCGATATATTTGAGACGGTGAGACGGAACTCAGTTGAGTCTCTGCGAATAATTGTGCGGAGAGATACAGAAATTGTTCTTAAAAATAACCCTCAAGAAGTGCAAATTTTTGCTATTACAGGCAAAAAAGTAAAAACAGTTGCAGTAAATGGTAAAGATCGGTATACTATATCTGATGATGTATCTCCTGGGATCTATGTTGTTGTTATACGTTGATGTTCAATGTAAATGACAATAGGGTTTGAGGCTATTGAGGGTAGTTGTGCAAAAAAGTATTTTACAGACGATCAAGTTTCTATTGCTCCCTGCTATTATTACTTTGGGGGCTATAGTTGCAGCCATGAATTTGGATGGACTTCCTGAATCGTTTTCTGGTATCTTAATATTACTTCCTTATATGGCTATAATATTTGGGTTGGGCATCTCATACAAATTTAACAGAGTCAAAGAGGTGTTCTATTTTCTGCATATGGGAATAGCCTACTTCTTATTTTCTCGGTATTTTAGTCTTGAGTCCGAGGTAGAGCCTATTGTTGCAGAAACAGTCTTTCATGCAGTCACGGTATTTGTACCGCTCAATATTTTGATTCTCTCATTCTTAAAAGAACGCCCGTTTTTTACACCCGATGGTATCATTCGATTTTTTGTAATGATACTCCAGGGGCTCTTTACCTTCTGGATTATTTTCATTGAAAGCTACTATACTGTTGGCTTGTTGAATATCAAGCATTTTAATGTGATGCAACTTTTTACAGTATCTGAACTCTCCTTTTTTACTTCTATAGCTGCACTGGTAGTAATGGGGGTTAAAACTTTTCGAGCGCGGAACTATGAACAGATGGGAGCTTTTGCTGCCCTCTTTCCTCTCTTCTTGGCGTTTCTTGCTGTTGATACCTATGGTGCCTTTTCACTCCTTATTACAGCATCTGCACTTTCACTTATTGTAGGAACAGTGTTTAACTCGTTCAATCTGGCCTACGTCGATGAATTGACTGGTATCTTGGGGCGTCGTGCTATGCGTGAGAAGATGGCTTCACTCACTGGTACGTATACTATTGCTATGATGGATATTGATCACTTTAAAAACTTTAATGATACCTATGGGCATGATGTCGGTGATGATGTCCTCCGTATGGTTGCAAATCAGATTGCTGCAGTGACCGGTGGTGGACGTGCCTATCGTTTTGGTGGGGAAGAGTTTACCGTTGTGTTTCCGAATAAAACAATCCGACAGACCTTAAAGCATTTGGAGCAGGTTCGGGTGAATGTACAAGACTATCAGTTCTCTATTCGTAATAAAGTAGAGCGACCGAACAGTGGTCAAGATGGAACTAAAAAGAGGAAGATACCACCACGATCATCAACGATGGTTTCAGTCGCTATTAGTATTGGGGTGGCAGAAAAGGATACTGAGCATATAGAACCAGAAGATGTACTCAAAGGTGCAGACAAAGCGCTCTATCGTGCTAAAAATAATGGGCGTAATCAGCTCAGTCACTAAAAGAATAATTCAGAGTTTAGCATTAAGAATTGATGATTAGATACTTATGAATTCAAAAGATTAGTCATCGTAGATGATACTGAATACGCGCCCAATAGCTTCTACAGCTTCATATTCGTTGGGGCCATCTGCTTGTACCATGAGAGTATCGTTTTGGAGTGCTTCGAGTTGCATGATGTCTAAAATGCTTTTTGCATTAGCGGTAAAATCATTTTTTGTTATAAGGATATTACACTGGTGATTCATGGCTTCTTGGGCAAGTAATGCAGACGGACGGGCATGAAGCCCTTTAGGGTTTTCTAACGTAAAACTCGATTGATACATTATCCTGCCTCACTAAAGTACATTTGAGTTGTATGTATAGTGTCATTGTAATAAAATAACAACTGATATACGAGTTCATTTGAGAAGTTAGACTCTAGAACTCGTTGTTTTTAGGTAATAGAGGCCTACAAATAGTTCTCTTTGAGCTCTGCGACAAATTGTAACGCTCCCATAGGAGTCATGTTGTTCAGGTCTGCTTTGGAAAGATCGTTGATGAGGAGTTTATGATTTTCGGTCATTGGCTCTGGTTCAAAGAGATCTTGTTGTGGCTTCTCTTCAATATCAAATGAGGCATCAAGAGGTACGGTACGTTTAGATTCAAGTCTGAGGAGAATTTTCTTTGCCCTCAGAATTACATTCTTAGGAACGCCAGCCATACCAGCAACTTGAATACCGTAACTTGAATCACAGGGCCCTTTTTTAATCTTTCTCAAAAAGAGGAGTGAGCCTTGTTGTTCTTTAACCGAGATGTGATAATTTTCAACGCGCTTAAGACTCTCTTCGAGAGAGCTGAGTTCATGGTAGTGAGTCGCAAAGAGTGTTTTGCCCGCAATAGACGGTTCGTTGTGCAGCGTTTCTACAATGGCCCATGCTAAAGAGAGTCCGTCAAAAGTACTGGTACCGCGACCAATTTCATCGAGGAGTATCAGTGACTTTGCCGTAGCGTTATTAAGTATATTTGCGGTCTCAATCATTTCGACCATAAACGTTGATTGACCTTTACTGAGTCGATCTGACGCACCAACACGCGTAAAGATTCGGTCGCATATTCCGATTTCTGCCTTTTCGGCAGAAACAAATGAACCAATCTGGGCAAGAAGCACAATGAGCCCTGTCTGGCGAAGATAGGTTGATTTACCCGCCATGTTGGGGCCGGTAATGAGCATTATTTGGCGCCCTTTGGCATCCATATCGGCATCGTTACGAATAAAAGTAATGTCGGGATTCATTTTGGTAATGACCGGATGCCAGCCACCATGAATAGCGAGGTCAGTGCCTTCTTTTATAGAGGGCCGCATAAAGTTCTGCTTACGTGCAGCAAGTGCCAGTGAGTAGAGTGAATCTACAGAAGCGATATCATCGGCAACAGAACGGAGTTCACTACACCAACCGTTCGCTTCATTTCTGAGTTCTGTAAAAATTTGATATTCCAGCTGATTGATCTGAGATTCTGCATTGAGGATTTTTGTCTCATACTCTTTCATCTCGGGAGTAATAAATCGCTCGGCATTGGCGAGGGTCTGTTTACGAATGTAGGTGTCGGGAATTTTATCAATATGCTGTTTGGTTGTTTCAAGATAATAGCCAAACACTTTATTAAAGCCAACTTTTAGCGTTGGAATGTTAAGGCGCTTTTTCTCGCGAGCTTCTAAGCCAGCCAGCCATTCTCGTGCTTCACGGATACCTTCGTTGAGGGCGTCAAGTTTTTCATTGGCCCCTCGACAAATCATCTTACCTTCACGAAGGGTGAGAGGAAGATCGTCGTTGAGGAGGTCGAGTATGTATTCGCCTTTATGCCCGAGCTCAGAAAGACTCTGTTGCAGGTGGGCAAAAATAGGACTTTTAAGGTCGTTGAGTATTGATCCTATATTGTCGGCTTTAAGGAGTGAGCGACCGAGTGCTTGGAGGTCGCGGGCATTGGCTCTCCCTGAACCGATCCGTCCAATAAGGCGTTCGATATCGTTGATTTCTCGAAGCTCAAGCTTGAGGTCTTCTTGTAATATTTGACTTTCAAAAATTTCTTCAACGGCATCAAGTCGTTCATGAATAAGATTTTTGTTAACGAGAGGATGCGAGACCCAGTGTTTGAGTTTACGACCACCCATTGCGGTAATGGTGTTGTCGAGTACCGAGATAAGGGTACTACTAGTATCATCGTTGTTGAGTGGCTTTAAAAGCTCAAGATTACGAATGGTGGGGCCATCGAGCACCATGTAATCGGCAAGATGATGCACTTCAATGCGGTCGAGGTGATCCAGCGAAGTTTTTTTAAGGTCGAGAGCATAGAGGAGTACGGCGCCCGCAGCGATTACCACTGAAGCTGTTTTTTCTATTCCAAAGGATTCTAATGTTTCGACTTTAAACTGTTTACACAGCTCTTTATTAGACTCTTCTAGGGTAAAATAGGTGTCTGGAAGAATAGAGACGAGTACTTTATCATTTTCTTTGAGGTCATCGACAAAAGGGAATTGGAGTGCGGTCTCTTCATTGACCAACACCTCTTTGGCGCCGATACGAAAAAGCTCATTCTCTATGTCTTTTGCGGTACCTTCTGCAACAAAAAAGGTTCCGGTACTAATGTCAAGTGCAGCGAGTGAGCAGTTGACCGAAGGGTCTACACTCATATAGATGCCAACAAGGTAGTTACTTGACTTTGCATCGAGGGTTGATTCGTTGAGGTTGGTTCCTGCGGTTATCACTTCGATAACGTCGCGCTTTACAATACCAACAGCATCTTTAGGGTCTTCCATTTGTTCGCAGATAGCCACTTTATGGCCTGCTTGAATCATTTTGGGAATATATCGTTCGGCAGCATGATACGGAAAACCACAGAGTGGAGTCGGCTCTTTATCTTTACTGTTTCTACTGGTAAGAGTGATACCAAGAATTTTAGCGGCAAAGATGGCATCTTCATTAAACAGTTCGTAAAAGTCGCCCATTCTATAAAAGAGGACACAGTCACTATAGTTTGCTTTAATATCTAAATACTGACGCATCATAGGCGTCAATTTTTTACCGGGTGCTTCCGCTGTTTTTGACATTATTTTTCCTGAGATCTGTTCAGAATAGAGAGCTGGTTTGGATCAGCCTCTGAATCCTCTTCCTCATCAATAAAGGGGCGAGGTTTGGTATCCATCTGTGGTAAGAGGAGATCTGAGTTAATGATCTCATCGAGTTCATGGAGTTTTGGGAGGTCATCACTTATGCTGTTGATGTTAAAGTATTTCAAAAACTCATCGGTTGTCACATATTGGAATGCGCCACCAATTGAGGTTGAGCGTCCACTCATGACAACGAGTTTTTTCTCGAGAAGCATCTTAAGCGGTGCATCACATGATTGCACACCACGAACCGATTCTATCTCTGCTTTTGTAATAGGTTGTTTGTAGGCAATAATAGAGAGTGTCTCGAGCGCAGCACGAGATATTTTTTTGTAACTACTGGTTTCATTGAATAGCTTTTTTACCCAAGGAAAGTATTTTACTTTAGTTCTAAAGCGAAATCCTTTTGCTTGTTCAACCATCTCAAAAGGACTATCAATCGAAGAAAGCTTTTTATTAATGAGGACAATACACTCACGGAGATACTTGGCATCAATAAATTCTCCAATGATCTCTCTAAACTTTTTAATAGGAATGGTATCACTTGCAGCAAATACAAGTGCCTGTACTACATCAGCGACTTCTTCAATATCTTGGAGTTCAATATTGTGGGCAGGAACATTCTGCTCTTCGGTCTCTTGATTAGTGTCAGTGCTTTGATCCATTAACTACCTGATTTTGTGTATCTTACAGCAATATGATTGAGAAGGAAATATAGTTTATCGCTGAAAAAATAGGAGATTGATTCTGCATTGGATTCGTGTTCTGGTTACAATCTACTTCTGTTATAGATGATGAAAGATGTATATGTATGAAAGGTGAACACATGTGCACTTAATTTGAACAATTGTCTTTTAACTGATTGAGGGTCCATCAAATCTTATTTTAACCCTGCGCGAGCTCCAGAATAAATTATTATTCATTTAGAAATAACAATGGTGGTTTGTGATGAATAAAGTAACAGTAAGTATCCTATTAATCTCAATGTTCATGATGAGTTGCGCTCTTCAAAAAAGTGCTCCTGACGTTAAAATTGGGTATGTGGATACGCAAATAATTATTGAAAACTTTAGTCAGGCCGAAAAAGTACGGGTTTCTATGAAGCTTAATACTCAAAATGTTCAAAAAGAGGTCAATCGACTTCTCACACTGGCTAATCAGAAGCTCGATCTCTATAAAAAAGAGCTGACCCTTGCACAAAAGAGTAAGAATGAGAAACGTATCTCAGAGCTCAAAGAGTTAATTCAGATGACCGCCGCCACCTTTGAGAATCAAAAGTCGATGCTCCAGGATAAACTGACAACGACAAATGAGAGTATCTCTCAAGATGTTTTGAAGAGAATAAATCAATATATTGATGAATATGCTCAAAAACAGGGATATACGGTTGTTGTTGAGAAAAGCTCTGGAATACTCTATCATGACGTCACCATCAATATTACCCAAGAAATTTTAAAGGGTTTACACAGCAAGTAATCCCCAATTTTCAGCTCTCAAAAAGTACGAAATCGTAACAACTCGACATTCCTACTGTTAAACCATGGAATAAAAGCTTAAAATACGATATAATCTATTGGTAGCATACAATTGATTTTAGGCATGGCCATACTTGGAGTAGTGGATGAGTGATTTGCTCGAGTTTTCTGAAGAGGAAGAACCCCAATATATTGATGAAGGATATCCTTGGCGTATTTTACTTGTTGATGATGATAGTGAAGTACACGATGTGACCCGGTTTGTATTAAAAAGTAAAATTCTATTTAATAGACCTATTGAACTTACCAGTGTCTTTAGCTTTGAAGAAGCGAAAGACCTCTTAATGCATGATGATGATTTTGCCCTTGCCTATATAGATGTCGTTATGGAGACTGATGATGCGGGACTCCGACTCATTGAGTTTATTAGAAATGATCTTAAAAATAGTATGATGCGTTTGAATATTCGTACCGGACAACCGGGGGTCGCTCCTGAAGAGGATGTCATTACGCGATATGATATCAATGACTATAGAGAAAAGACCGATATGAATGCGCGTCGTCTCTTTAGTTCAACCTACACGGCACTCCGCTCTTATAGTGAAATTATAGCACTCAATGAAAATAGAAAGGGACTCAAAAAGGTGATAGAGTCTTCGGGTACTATCCATGGTATTCAAAGGTTGGGTGAGTTTGGGTCTGGGGTGTTAAAACAACTTGCCAGTATTCTCTTTAATGATAATGGGCATGGGTTAGATAGCGGAGGAGTTGCAGTATTCAAAAATGCCACAGGGTTTGAGATTATTGCACGTACTGGTGAATATGGAAGTGTTGGCGATTCTCTTGATGATCTTGGTAAAAGTGTGATAGAGAGAATCACTACGGTCTATCATAGTAAAACGACAATGATAGGTGACGATTACTACGCAGGATACTTTACCGGTCATGGGGGCACCGAATATGTATTGTACATGCGTGGCCAAACCATTGGTATCTCATTTGATGATGAACTGCTTGAACTTTTTTGTAATAATGTAAGTATTGCTCGTGAGAACAATGAGTTAAAGACCCACATGGATGTAACCCAAAAAGAAATTGTATATCTTCTCGGTGAAGCGGTTGAGCGAAGATCAGAAGAAACGGGTAATCATGTTCGTAGAGTTGCTCACTATTCAAGGCTCTTGGCAACATTGCGTGGATTGTCATCTGGTGAGTGCGAAGAGATCTATATGGCTTCTCCACTCCATGACCTTGGGAAAATTGCTATTCCCGATGCCATATTGAATAAGCCAGGGAAGCTTGATGCCCAGGAGTGGGAAGTGATGCAGAAACACGCCGAATATGGTTATGAAATGCTTCGCGATAGTAATAATGTGACACTCAAAGCGGCTGCGGTTATCGCCTATCACCATCATGAAAAGTGGAATGGGCGAGGGTACCCTCAACAACTTTCGGGCGAAGACATTCATATGTATGGTAGGATAACTGCTCTTGCAGATGTGTTTGATGCACTTGGTTCGGATAGGTGTTACAAAGATGCCTGGCCAATGGACGCGGTACTAAAGCTTATAGAAAATGAAAAAGGTGAACACTTTGATCCTGAGCTGGTTGACCTCTTTTTAAAAAATATTGATGATTTTATTGAAATTCGTGACCGGTATTCTGATGTATGATGAGAGGCTGCGTATTGGGGCCTCAAAGGGTGAAATAAATAAATGAATGAACAATCAATAGGTGGTGCCTTTCTTGAATTTTTGGCAGGGGAAGAAAAAAGCGTTCCCCTCGAGCGAAGAGTATTGAATGTCACCATTTTTGCTGCAGGCATCATCTGTATCTCACTCGTACTTGAAGCAATTGTACTGGGGTTGGGGACCGTTTCTGTTGGTGTTACTCTTTTGTTGACGGCTCTGTTTTGGGGCCTCTTTTATATTGCTCGGATTACAAAAAATAACAACTGGTTGGCATGGGTCTATCTATTGGTACATGCAATTGGGATTTTGTTTGATTGGTTCTTGCTTGCGGGGAATGTTGGGATTTCTCCCATGGCATTTGTTGCGATTGGTATTTTGGTTCCTCTTATAACGAAACGATCTCAGTTTGTAAAAGGTGTTATATTCTTAGTATCACTGTATTTGATTTTATGTATTGGTTCTCTTGTGTTCGATAGAGTCGGCCCTAATGCGGTTCATATAATTATTCATGAAACACTTATTGAAATGGGGATGTTGGCCGCCTGTATGTTTATAATAACCTTTGTGGCGATTCAATCATACAGATCAGCACATTTACGGGTGTTTACTCTTAATTATGATCTTGAAATAAAGAATGTGCAGCTTCAAAAAGCGGTGGATGAGATTAAAACCCTCCAGGGGATAATTCCTATCTGCTCGTGTTGTAAAAAAATTCGTTCTGAAGGCGGTGCCTGGGATCAAATCGAGCATTACATTGCTCAGCATAGTGATGCCTCATTCTCTCATGGTGTATGTCCTGACTGTATAAAAAGTGAATATCCTCACATTCACGAGCGATTGAAACAGAAAGGAAAACTGTAAATTATTTTTCTTGTCGCTTATACCAAATCGAGATTGCTTCTTGCACTCTTGATTTCTGTATTGGTTTTGATAGGTAGCTATTCATGCCAGCTGAGAGGCAGGCATTCCGATCTTCTTTCATGGCATTAGCAGTCATAGCAATAATGGGTATTGCTTGATCAATTTCGCTGTGGGTACCAGAACGAATGATACGAGTTGTTTCGAGCCCACCAAGAACCGGCATCTGCATATCCATAAACACCAATTCAAAGTCTCGTTGTTTAAGAATTGAGAGTGCGACTTCACCATTTTCTGCAGGTGTTACTGAATGACCCATCTTATTGAGGAGTTTTGTAATGACACGTAAGTTCATGGTATTGTCTTCGACAACGAGTATATTGAGGTCTGGAGTGTTGATATCACAGGTGGTGAGCTCTTCTTCTGGGGCTATGGCTTGATTTTCAGGTATCGTACACTGCATAGTGAACCAAAACGTTGAACCGGCACCGATATCACTATACAGGCCGATGTCACCACCCATAAGCTTTGCGAGCTGTTTTGATATTGAGAGGCCCAGACCGGTGCCACCAAATTGTCTTGTTATAGAGTTGTCGGCTTGACTGAAGGTTTCGAAGAGATGTATCTGTTTATCTAATGGGATACCGATACCCGTATCCTCAATCGAAAATTTAATATAGATATTGTTTCCTGGCTCTTCTATCAGAGCACATTGCAGCTTAACAGAACCTTTAGGCGTAAATTTTATTGCATTACCGATTAAATTAGTAAGGACTTGATGGATACGGACGGGGTCTCCCGTTATGATACGAGGAATATCTTTCGAGATACCCTGTAGATATTGTAGTCCCTTCTCTTCGCAGCGTAAAATATTGATAATTGAGAGATTACTGAGGAGTGCATGAAGGTCAAAATTAATCTGTTCGACATCCAATTTACCCGCTTCAATTTTTGAAAAATCGAGGATATCATTGATAATAGTGAGTAAGTTATTGCCGCTATCACGGACCGCTTCGACTAGTTCTCGCTGCTCCTCATCAAGGGTGGTATCGAGGAGTAACCGATTCATACCAATAACGCCATTCATAGGGGTACGAATCTCATGACTCATATTTGCCAGAAATTGACCCTTAGCATCATGAGCCGCTGTAGCTTGTTGCTTTGCGCTTGTAAGGGCGCTAAAGGATTCGTCAAACTGTTTATAAAAAATTGAAATGAGAATTGCCGAGAGTGAAACTGAAGTAATTATATTGAATGTGAAAAATACTCTGTAGCTTGATGAATCAATAGAAAAGGGAAGAAGGTAGGGGATAGGGGCGTCGACAATTTCTGCGATAAAGAGAACGAGAATTAAGAAAAGGGTGTATAGTGTAATAAGAGTGCTCTCTTTACGAGGAAGAAGGGTATAGGAACTCAGGACAAGAGGTCCATACCACACCAGAATGACAGAGGTGCTTCCACCAGTTGTTGCTATTATTGGGATGAGCGCTGTTATTGATATATATGAAACAACTCTTCCTGCTAAAGTATAGTTCTTATATTTTTTAATAATAGTAAGGCTCAAAAGAGCAGATAGAAATGCTGTGAATGCAGCAACCATGGCAAGAGTGTTATCCCAATAGAAATAGAGAACTACAAAAGGAAACCACCCTGAAGCAATTGCATATTGATAGGTGTATACTGTTCGTTGATGTTGATATTCCCATGTGTGTTTGGGAACTGTTGCATCTTTTTCTAAAAATGAAAAAATTTCTTGTAACTGGTTTATCATAGCCTACCTTGGTGTAATTGTACTGTAATTACATCAAGTAAGCAATGAATAAGGGTGAGGCGTGCTCGTTGTTGTATAAGTAATTTTTAGAGCTTTTCATGAGCTTACCGAATCACAAAAAGCGACCGCTTATTCCCTTGTACCGCTACAACCAATCCTGCAGATAATGGGAGTGGTTGATGACTAGAGATAATCCCATTAAACAGCTGCACCCCCGTAACTGAATAGAGCGCAAGTGGTTGGTCTGAAGAAATATGATTTACCCAATGCCGCTGATCAGTTTCCGTAAAAGGGAGCATAATCGATACAGGTGCTTCACTTGAATACTCTGCGTCTATTGACGATTCACCCACGGACGACTCATCTGCAGATGAGCCACCTATAAAAGTGTCTTCGGATGAGTCTTCGCTCATAGTATTTTGAGAAGAGCTCTCAGCAGTCTGAGAGCTACTTTCTGATGATGAAAGCGAAGCAGAAGATTCTGATTGAGTATTTTCAGAACTAGACTCATTAACCCAACCAACTTTTTGCCAGCCTTCTTCTATGAGCACATCAGTGATACCACAGCCACCAGCATCGGGGTCAGTGCCTCCATTGAGGCGAGGAATGTAGACGGGATGTACCTCACCACTCGTAGTAATGTGTTTAATATTTGATTCTGAATCATCCCAAAAAATAACTCGTTTACGGTCTTCTACGTTTTCGGGGTCCATGCCGTAGGCCCGCATGATTTTGTCATTGACATCGGGCTTATAGGAGTTATGGTCCATATGATAGGCGCAGGTTTCACAGTTCCAGTTTGCCTTGTCATTTATTTTTGGATACGACCACTCTTTTGATGGGTTGTCGTAATGCTCTGATGCCAAAAATTCGGGGAAGTGGTTGTCATCAATGAGGTGGCTAATCTTATCGTCATAACCAACTTCTAGAGCTGCATGGCTATTGATACCAATAAATGCTCCGTTAGCGACACAGCGTGCAATAGCTTCGCGCGCCTTTACTCCCAAACATTGATAGCGCGGGTCCCAATTATAGACATTGTTGTCACCCGTATAATCAAAACAGTGGTACTCTTCTTTGTTATCTGTTTCGGGGCATTTGTGTGATGAGAGAGTGAGGTCGTAATCAAAGATACAGAGGACCTGAGGATTTGCGGCAAATGCTGATAGGGTAAGGAGGGCACTTATGATACCGGTGTTTTTGAGTGCTTTCATGATTTTCTTGTGTGGTGTGTACTGAGTAAGTAATGTAGTAATTATCAAAAATCATCTGAGGGGTACCCATCACTGCATAGTTAGATTTTAGTTTTTTCTGGTGAGTTACTATTCTCAAAAAGAGTCTCTGTCGGGCTACCCATGCAGCATAGCATGTGCACTTTTAATGGCCTCTTCACTCCCGCTGAGTACCAATACATCGCCAGAACGTAAAATAGTATCAGCAGTCGGTAAGGCCGACTCTTTGCCTTGAGAGCTTATAGCCATAACCAGTGCTCCGGTGAGGGCACGTAAATTCAGCTCAGAGAGGCTTTTATCAACAGCGAAACTTTCAGCTTTCAGTTCGACTGTTTCTGGGTGGCCCATGCCGGGGAGTAGTTTATTTACCAAATCCATGGATGATTGATGGGTATCGGTATCCTTCCCTTTGAGATTTAATTGGTTTTGCAGAGCAGATGCTATTACCTGCGCACCAGCTTTTACGTGACCATCTAAGTTTCGCGCTCGTTTCCAAAAAGCAACGCCGAAACCAAAAAGGGTAAGAGCGATGATCGAAGAAACCGATCCTGTTGGGGCTATGGGTTCAATAAGAATGATCATGGGGATGCTGATGAGTATAATCTGAATAATGTGGAGGGAGGTGCTGAGTACTCTGCGTGGCGCTAACCCCGAATCAACTCCATTGTTGGGAGGTAGTGGTAGTGTGGTGATTGCGATCTCTCGAGCAATGCGTGAGGTGAGGCCTATTATCCCCCCAAAGAGTGGGATAATGATGATTACGGCACCTATAATAAAGAGGGTACTACTGATTTGTTCTGGAATAGCAAGTTTTTCACCTAACGCATGGAAGATAGCATCACTTTTTAATGCGGCTATGGAGAGGATTACCAGAAAGAGAATATCAACGCCCAACCATTTTAACCAGCGGAAGAGTTTGGTTCTGAGAGTGCTGTTGTCTTTTTTCTTATATACTTGTTCGAGCCAAGAGCCATAGAGTGAGGCAAAGGTTTGAAGTGGTGAGGGTAGGTGGTTGGAGATAAAGAGGGCAATGGATGAGCTATGGCGAACCATATAGGGGGTTGTCCAGGTGGTGAGTACTGCCACACTGACAGCTATTGAAAAAAGTGCGGGTGATACCACGCCAAAAACGAGACCGATCCCGACTATTAAGAAACTAAACTCACCGATTTGAGAGAGACTGAGCCCTGCTTCGAGCGCCAAGGTTAAGGGTCTTCCGGTAATGAACGTACCGAGTGCAATGGTCAGGGTTTGGCCCACAATAACAATAACAGTAATGAGGAGTATCAGGGAAACGTTATCAAGGGCGAGCATAGGGTTGAGTTGCATACCAATTGATACAAAGAATATAGCCGTAAAGAGGTCGCGAATGGGTGAAATTTGTCTGGCAATCTTATGAGATATGGCGCCGGACTCTGCAACGAGTGACCCCGCTATAAACGCGCCGAGCGCCATGGAGTACCCAAAGGTTTTAGCGAGAAGTGCTATGGCAAAACAGAGGCCGATACTGGTGATAATATTTGTTTCGGGGTTTTTAAGAATACTGACAAACCGAGTGAGCCGTGGTATTAAGAGAATGCCGATAAATACGAGTGCAGCCAAAAACCCGCCCAAGCCTAAGAGCATTGAGGTAAAGCTATCTAAAGTAAAGCCAGAGCCCGATGCGACAGCGGTGAGCGCTGCCATGAGGATAATTGCGATAAGATCCTGTGCGACTAATATACCAATCACTAAATCTTTTAAGCTTTTCTCTTTTTTTCCGCTTTGAAAGGTTCGCGTAACTACTGCGCTTGAGCTTACGGCGAGCATGCCACCCAAAAAGACACTTTGAATTTCTGACCAGCCCAACATGCGGCCTAAGGTGACCCCGAGAAATATCATGAGAAATGCTTGGATGAGTGCAATAAGGCCCGAAGACAATCCAACCTTTAAGAATTTGGTAATAGAGAACTCGAGCCCAATACCAAAGAGTAACAAAACCACGCCAATTTCGGATAAGAGGTGTACCACCGCTTTATCTGCAACCAATGGTGTTGGAAGATACGGTCCCACTAAAACACCGGCAACAAGATACCCCATTAGCACTGGTTGTTTCAGCTTTTGGAAGAGTACGGTTACGAGTCCTGCTGCAACTAATACAATGGTAAACGCTTCTATGAATACATGTTGGTCAATCATGGGGAGCCATTTTGGTGTCGGTACCCTAAAATTTAGGCATTTAGCGACAGAAAATGGTGAAAAACGGCTGTTGTAGGGGAATTATTCAATTATGGAATGGAGTGTGAAAACTATGGGTACTCGTAGTAAGTATAATGGTGGGTATACGCAATATTCTTGTTTCGCTCGAGATAGATGCTTGCACTATATATACATAATTAAAAATACAAAGATTAGCCTGCTTAATATTAGTAAGCACAATAGTAGTGAGTGTTTAATAAATAAACGACTTATACAGAGCTTTAGAGTAGTGAAGTTACTTTAAATAATGTGGCGCTTTTAATATGTTTGTTAAGCGTTGAGAGAGGGAAATATCATGGGTATACGTTCAGTACTGTGCGTAATTTTAGTTTTATTAATTACACATGTTGATGCACGAGTGCGTGCTCCATCTAATAACGGGTTTCGTAATTCTGATCAAGATACTACGAAGGTGATGCCTAGCAATCATAGCAGTCAGGGAACTACTCAAGCACCAAGTGTAGATTTGTGTAAAATGAAATATGCTCGATGCACAATAGATTTTGGGGTTAGTATTCATGCCTCGTATAAAGGATTGTATACGAGTGATAGCAAGGCAAAAGAGGCAACCTATGATGTCGATAATGGCTATCAACCTGCAAAGTCAGGGAAATCTACATATGGGCCCGATGATATTGTAGAAATTTCTCAGGAACCAATAGGGGTTTCGGCCTACCTTCTATTCTATAAAATATTTGGGTTTCGTGTCGACTACCTCTACAATCAATATACCGTTAAAGAGGATATTTTTACAGATGAATCTGCTATCGATAAGTGGAAGATAACTAATGAGACTTTAGTGACTTCATTAATGCTCTCTATGTATTTTTCAGACTACCGAGAAGACGAAGGTTCCCAAGGACTTCTCTTGTACGCACTTCTTGGAAAGGCATATGTATGGCGAACCGATAATCTGTCGGTAAAAGAAGGAGTATATATACAGGGGGACCCTAAGTCAATGGGGAATAGTGCTGGTTACTTTTTTGGGTTAGGAATTATGCCGCGTTTGAACTCCGTTATTGGAATTGAACTTGAAATTGGACTTGATGCTTTTGACTTTAAGTCGAGAGGAATATTTGAAATTCCTGATGCTGAAACTACTAGTGATGGTGGTCCTTATATCAAAATTGGATTAGCACTGTTTTTGGAGATGGTATTATGATTCGTTCAAGTATATTGATGATAATTCTTGTAGTGAGTTCTCTCCTAGTGGTCGGGTGTTTTGTGTCATCCCCCAAATATGAAACATTTGTCCCCGCGGCTCCCCCGAGTGCCCGAGGAATAGTTGAGTTCACTGGTTATTCGAATGATACCCTTCGGTTAGAAATTCCTACAGTATGGAATACTTTAGAAGGTACCCGAAACTTGTATGCTTTTATACCTGCAGTGTTATCGTTTGATACGGAATACCTCTATACTGGTGTAATATTGAGCACTCTTACCATGTCAGAATATACTATTCCAAGTCACATACTTATTAATGCTAATGGTAATAGTAGCGATGATATTTTAAGTAATGTACAGCTGATTGATTCGACTCAATTTGCACAAGGGTATACCTTACGCTATAGTGCGCTACATCAGCAAGCCGAGGTTTGGTTCTATGATATCGTGATTCCTCTGGAGGGGAAGGGATACCTTATACGTTTTATGTGTGATATAGCTCAGAGTATTGAGCTCCCTGACCTTGATCAAGTACGCTCGTCTATTGCTATAACTCTCTCAACGGTGGAGTTATCATATGGCTCCGGATGGTTTATGAATGATACCAATGCTGCACTGATTTATGATAGAAATGTAAATTGGAACTCTGATAATGGTGATCCAAGTATTACCATGACTATGCACGATACCTTTGCAATACAGATCAAGAGTAACGACCCTATGGAGATGAATAGGGCGGTTAGATGTGAATTTATGAATCAAACTATAGCTGCCGAAGAAAACATTTGTTCAGGAATCGCTACAGGAAATACTGGTGTTGTGGATACGTTAGTAGTATACAGTGTAAATCCAATGACCGCTGCTCCGGGGGATACCTTTAAACTTGTTGTGGAATATGAGGTAAGTACACCAATTCCCCTTGTGACAATTGCAGAGTCAACGATTCACCCCAATGCACGTATAAAGGTGGCGGCGCGAGGATACAAGAATACTCAATATAACGGTTTGGGGGACTTTGCCTTATGGAGTTCTCAGGGAGATACCTTAATACAGTTAGAGAACTTATTGGGGCGTGAGGCGTTGTTACAAGATACAACCGTTTCTCTGGATTATACCGTTCCTGAAGGAGTTGATTCAATTACCTTTATTCTCGAAGTCCAAGATGTTGATGCTATTACTGATACTTTAACAAAGACGGTTAAAATAGAAGCACATGTGTTTGATACCCTTCGCCTAGCCGGTATTACGGATAGTGACTTTATAGAAATGGCATTTCCTGATTCCTGGAAGTATTCAAAAGTGGATAACGGTCACGAGTTTAAAAACTCTTTTTATTCTGGTTTTAGTGGTTCATATGATTCAGAAGATGTGAAGAGTGCCTGTGTATATCAAACAGTTAAAGGGAGTGGCTATACCTCTATCTCCAATACCTATTTAAGTGATGTGGGCGCCCGTTCTGGACAGGTGATCACTGATCTTATTGTGGTTGATAGTAGTAACGCAGAGGGGCTAAAAAGAGTTGAATATTCGGGGAGTGTATTGGAACGTGGCTTTGTTTTTTATGATGTTCTGAGAGGGGTGAGTGACTGGAATCATCTTATTCGTTGCTATGGAGAAGAGAGAAATAAATTGGAATTGGCTGAAGTTGTTGATTCTCTAGTAAGTTCTTTAGTGATAGAATACCCCGCAATCGAGGTAACGTTTAGTAATGTGATTATCAATAATGACACTTCTCTTTCAACGCCATCATTTTATCGAACTAACGATACATTAAGCTATGTGGTAACAATCACTGACACCCTAAATGGTGAGTTTGAGGTTGTTTGTTCTATGGGGGATTCAACAAAAGCTATTGTTGGTGATACGTGTAACGGGCTGGTAACTACCATAGGTGGGGAGTTAGCTGTTTTGGTAACCGACCCCTTGGGCGTCACGAAAGAATATAGAGAAGCTATTGATGTGAGAGAAAGTTGGATCAGGGGACGTTTTGAATCTGGCACCTCTCCGTGGGTTTATGCTGGAGCCCCGACTAAAGTTCTGTTTAGCGCTTATGATAGCTATGACCATAGTTCGTTCAAGAGAATATATGTTACTATAGATAATGGGACGGTTCTTTTTGATGGGACAGGTGTGGATGCAGATTCTATCCATTCGTACGGAAGTACGCATCTATTAGAGTATGAGGCTCCTGATGATGTTGGTTTTTATAATTACATTCTAGAAGTTACTAATGATCGTGATTCGGTAGTGGCCGACACCTTTGAGTTCCAAATCATGCCATAGGTGTTGTGCTTGTAAAAGAAAGTGGTGTTAAGTATCTTCCTTCGGGGCATGTTATCGTTTAAGAAGGGTGAGATGAATGAGGACGAGTTGGTGCAGATGCTGGAGGGGGTTCGGGATGGGGGAGAGACTGTTTGCTTGTGATTGATGCTGTCTCTCTATGGTCGTAGCTTTTGAGAATGGCGATATCTTAATTGGAATGGGTAGTCAGGGGTAGGGCCCTTTGTCTCAGGTCAAAATGTCCGTTGAGTATAATTAATACCTAACTAAAATCCCCGTTTTGATTGCCTCATATCAGCAACAACATTTATGACTCGCAGTGAAAGCAGAGGGCGGTATACTGTCAAACACATTTGTGCACTCAATATATTGTTTCAATCCAGTATGTGCACTCAATCAGTTTTTTTTAGGATCATTTAGAGTGATTTGTGCACTTAATTATACGTGAAATGATACACTTCATATATTTACAACTATCTCGATTACAATCTCTATCTCCTTGAATGGTAGATTTTGCCTATATAAGAGACACAACCTTTATACCCCTAGAGAGACGATTATGAAAAGATTAATTCTTGTTTTTGCAATAACGATATCATTTGTTTTGTTTGGTTGTTTAACAACCAATGTATCAGGTTCAAGAGATTATGTGATTTCTATAGAAAATAGCAAGCTTCTGATGATTGATAGTATTGTGGTGAATCGCAATGTTGGTGGTAACGTTGATACATTGACGTATGTGCATAGTGAAGATTATGATGGTCTTGCACTCCTTGTAAAAATTTCGTTCCCTATTGCATCCGATGTAGATGTGGCGGTAACCGTTGACTATCGATGTTATTCATATGGGCTTCCGGTTATTGATAAAGGCCGGTCGTTTCAATATACAGAAGCAGAAGGTCAAGTACGCGGTGGGGTAAATCCTCAAACAGTATCTCTTCTTGGTGAATTTCAGAATCGCATTACTACAGATGTAACTCTTGATAGTTCTGGTCGTGCAAGTGTTTTTGACTCACTTTTTGTTGACTATATCTTGTTTAAAAATGATATCACTCAGGTGGACTCAACGGTGTTACCCCTTTTTGAAACCTATGGCCTAAAAGAAGGGGCCGATGTGGCGTATTTAGTGGTGCTCCTTACCGATACTCTTTCGGAGAGAGGGGTGAATTCTGCTGCGGTAACCCTTGAGTCAATTATCGGGGTTTCTGAGTTAGAGATTCTTGGGTATGTTTCGTTGTATAGTGATACGGTCACTGTCATAAATTCGGGTGAAAATGTGGCGGGGGGTGTTGAAACCCCTTCTCGTTCCATAGAGATTGTAGTGAGTTCTAGTGAAGAGGATAAGTCGAGTCAAGCTTCATCCTCTTTATCTTCTTCATTGTCATCGTCATTATCTTCATCGTCGTTATCATCTTCATCTTCATCATCGTTATCTTCATCGTCGTTATCATCTTCTTCATCTTCTTCATCTTCATCATCTTCTTCATCATCTTCATCTTCATCATCGTTATCTTCATCGTCGTTATCATCTTCATCTTCATCATCTTCATCATCTTCATCATCGATATCATCTTCATCATCGCCATCCTCCTCGTCATCTTTATCATCATCGAGTGTGCAACAAAATCATACTATTACTTTTCAATCTTTTGGAAATGGTACCGTTTCTATTGCCCCTTTTGAAGTAATTGCCGGAGTGGCAGCACAAGTGCCTGGTGTTACTTTCGTCCCTGCTGATGGGTATGTATTGAGTGAGTGGGTTCCTACAGTCGGAGAGTGTATCGTTAATAATAGAGAACCGCTTAATATTACCTGTAGCAAGTCAAGTATACTCTATGCAAAATTTGAGAAAATAGAGTACACCATTGCTGTCACTAAAATAGGACTTTGTGGGAGCGTTGGAACAGGTCCATATAATTATTCTGTCGGAGCAGGTGCTGTACCGCTCAGTATTACTGAAGGAGACTATTGTACAGTATCAAGTGTTTCGTCAACAGGCTTAGAAATAACTCGAAATGGAAATGCCTATTCTGTAACGGGAATTAATACCGGCAATTTTAACCCGAGTGGTAACGCCTTTAATGTTATGGTTGCCTTTGAAAAGGTTGCTGTACCCCAAGTTGAAATTAGCTTTGCGTGCTATCTAAATGGAGCCAGTATTGATTGTAGCGACGTTCACACGGCAACACTCAATACTATTGTTTTAACAGAGGAGAGTGGCCCTTATACATTTACGCCATCACCAAAAACAGGATATGATTTTGGTGATGTAAGTGTTGGCTCTAATGTTACCACTAATGGAAATACTATTGGGTACATCTCTTTCGGAACTGGTGTGGTTACTGTTAATTATACGAGAAAAGAGTATGTAATTCCTGTGCAAGCTGAAGGGAATGGCACAGTAAGCTCTACAAGTGTGACTTTAAATCATGGTGAAGCTACCGTCCTTCCTATTGTATCAACACCAGATGTAGGGTACCATTCTAAATGGACCGGATATGATGGTTGTGTGGTCAATGATCAAGCACCTTTAACAGTGACCTGTAACGATGAAAAGGGGTATATAAAAGTAGAGTTTGAAAAGAAGATATTTGCTGATGTTTCTTCAGGAAAACATCACACAATGATATTAGGAGTAAATGGCACGTTATGGGCTACTGGTCGTAATGATTTTAGTGCACTTGGTGATGGTACGACTGTAGACAAAAGTACACCCGTTCAGGTTATGACTGATGTTGAAGGTGTTTCAGCAGGGGTATATCACACAATGATGTTAAAAATAGATGGCACGTTATGGGCAGCTGGGAATAATAACTATGGTCAACTTGGTGATGCTACGGCTTGGAATATAAATACCCCCATTCAGGTGATGACTGGTGTAGCGAATGTTTCTGCAGGGGGGTATCACACAATGATATTAAAAACAGATGGTACCTTATGGGCTACTGGGTATAATAAATATGGTCAACTTGGTGATGGTACGACTGCAGATAAAAGTACTCCCATTCAGATTATGACCGATGTTGCGAGTGTTTCAGCAGGGGTATTTCAAACAATGATACTAAAATTAGATGGTACTTTATGGGCTATTGGGCGTAATGATTATGGTCAACTTGGTGATGGTACGACAGTAAATAAAAGTACCCCCGTTCAGGTTATGATCGGTGTATCGAGTGTTTCTGCAGGGGGGTATCACACAACGATAATGAAAACAGATGGTACTTTATGGGCAACTGGGAATAATAACTATGGTCAACTTGGTGATGGAACAACGGTTGATAAGAGTACCCCCGTTCAGGTTATGACCGGTGTTTCGAGTACTTTTGCAGGGTTTCAGCAGACAATGATATTAAAAATAGATGGTGCTTTATGGGCAACTGGGTGGAATTATTATGGTCAACTTTGTGATGGAACAACGGTTGATAAGAGTACCCCCGTTCAGGTTATGACCGGTATTTCGAGTGTTTCTGGAGGGAATAGTCACACAATGATATTAAAAACAGATGGCAGTTTATGGGCTACTGGGGGTAATGTTTTTGGTCAACTTGGTGATGGTACAATGGTAGATAAGAGCACTTCAATAGAAATACTCTTTTAATTTTAAACCGATACTTGCTTTAAAATAGGTCGAGTCAATTGTGAAATAATGTATGCACGATGGTGGTGATAGGGGCTCTTTAAACTTGATCACCGGATACATCAACTATATGATGTATTGTGTAGGTATTGATGAGTTGGTGCTGATATAATCAAAAGGTGAATAAAAAAAGGTGAGGGGCAGACCAGTCCTCACCCTTTTTATGGTGCGTTTAATAGTATACACAGTTAAACGACCGACTATGCTGCGTCCGATGCCTCCTCAGGGTTTGTATCGATATCCGAATCAGATTCTGAATGAGTATGCTTAGGAATTAAAGTATCGACTTCTTCTTCAGACTTTGAAACTTCGACCGAATCTTCTGTTACGCTTGTTTTTGATTTTTGTGACTTTGCATTTAAGCGGCTTTGTTTGCTGTAAAATTGACTCTTTGTTTCTTTGTCCTCGATATAGACCATCTCTACCCAGGTACGAAGATATTTAATTGACTCTTCCAATAGGGTAACTGTAGTATCTCTGATGATACGGGGTTCAGAATAAGTAGTACCATCAATTGTTGAACTCTTATGCTTTCTCCCAAGAACAGACCCAAGCTCAATAGCACGATCTAATTCTTGTACGGTAACCTTTACCTCTGCTAACTCAGAAATCATCTGTTTACCAATTCTACCGAGGTCAAAAAGATCTTGAATGGTATCACTGATTCTGCTCCCATCAGATATTTTACGTACAATCTCTTTTCGATTGGCGTCATTGGCACACACAAATTTAACGCGACTGAGTAACCGAGTTCTCAACGTTTTAGCTTCAGCAAAGATATGAGACCAACTCTCTTCATTAGGCTTTACACCTTCCTTCGTATTCATATTTGCCTGAGCAATACGAGCAGAGGCAATGCGACGATACATAAGGTCGGCTGTCTCTTGCTTAAAGCCCTCTGCGCTCATCTCATCAAACCTACGCATGAGAATTTCATAGTACCCTTCAGCCTCTTCGAGATAGATATCCCTTTTCATAGTAGGCTTATAGAATTTCTCTAATTTTGTGTTTTTGATAAGATCAAGATCTTCGTTATAAATTACTTCGTAGTTGATTGGATTAATAGCAGCTGAAGTTTCAGGTGTAATAGATTCAATTGTTTTTGTTTCTTTGTTATTCTTAGTCATTACGGTGTTACCTTATAGGCTCATACATTGTGAACTGATTCCTTGAGCCAAATAAAAAGAGAATCAGTCAATTAACACACATTAGACGTCTCTCAGAATATTTGTGTAACAACAAAATGAATAAAACTTTATTTAAATTGATATTCCCCCTTGCAAAACAGTGGCTAGCAATTTGTGAATATTGAGCATTGAGGGGAGTTTTATACAATACGATTCATAAACGGTACTCTGATAATGAAAATTATACAAGGAGCTCTCAGAATTAATTGGGAAATTATTTTTCAATGCTGTACACGGGCCTATAATTGTATCCTTCTTGTTTTAGTTTACAAGGTTATTTGAAAAGATAGGCTCTCTTTGTGATTGTGCAATCAGACATAGATGCATTATCTAAGGAGTATGTAACTCTGAGGCAAATATAATGAGTGGATGGTACATGGAATTACAGTGCAGGCCAAAATTGTTGGTGAGATACGCTACCGGATTTGAGTTTAGGGCAAAATTGTTGCCGAGAAATGGTTCCGGATTTGAGTTTAGGGCAAAATTGTTGCTGAGAAATGGTTCCGGATTGAGTTTAGGGCAAAATTGTTGCTGAGAAATGGTTCCGGATTTGAGTGCTGGCCTAAATGGTTGGTGAGATATGCTTCCGGATTTGAGTGATGGCCTAAATGGTAGGTGAGATATGCTTCCGGATTTGAGTGCTGGCCTAAATGGTTGGTGAGATATGCTTCCGGATTGAGTGCTGGGCAAAATGGTTGGTGAGAAATGGTTCCGGATTGAGTGTAGGTCAAAATTGTTGCTGAGAAATGGTTCCGGATTTGAGTTCAGGGCAAAATTGTTGCTGAGTAGTTATGAGGGTACTTTAGTAATGGGAAGAATGGGGTAGTGCCGTAGCCTAGATGTATCAACAATCGCTCATTCGTAGCCTAAACTTCATTTATCTAATGTAAAGAGGGAGATACCCTGAATTCAGGTATGTGGTTAATTGAGTCTATTACTAAGTTCATTAGTGTATGATGATTCTGTTGTTGTTTGTGGGAATGAAAACAGCGATCAGAAATGGATATTCATAGAAATAGGTACTGAGATAGAATGAGCAAAAACCATTTTAGGAAATAGATGAGCAATAAATTTAATAGAGTAGTAAAGCTATATGGCCTGTTTGTTGATGGGGACGGTATTGTTAATAAAGAGTATGCTTTGAAGGAGTTGAATTGCTCAGAAAATACTTTTAAACGATTGTTAGCGGAGTTACGGAACTCTGGGATGCCCATTGAGTACGATCGAACGACCAAGATGTTTCAATGTGACCCTGCTGAACTTCATCGGTTTGAATTACCAGCTAGTGATGCTGGGGAAAAAATATTCAATCATTTACAGCAGGTTAGAGTAAATCATCCGACTTCTGATTCTATGAAGGTATTTGCCGCTGGCTCTACATGGGGGGAAGTAAATAAAGCTTCAGAATTTTTTAAAATGGGGGTTTGGGAATCTGGATATCAAGAAAAATATGCCGATGTAATAAGGTCGGCACAGCCTGGTGATGTAATCATACTTAAGTCAACCTATGCAACTAAAAATACTGGTTATTTACGAGTAAAAGGTGTTGGACATGTAATTCGAAATCTTGGTGATGGTAAAATGCTAGAAGTTGATTGGATTGTTATTAATAAAAAAATCGACATACCAGAGCTGAGTAAATACAGGAATACATTTGGATTAATTACTGGGGCTGATCCAAAGATAATTTTGAATTCATTAAGAGAATACGGCATAGATTTAAAAGATAACTTTACTTTTTCTATCAAGAAAAAAGAGACCGAAACTTATGCCAAGTTGGATTCTGATTCATATGATGGACCTGATTTATTAGGATTGTCTGCGGATTACAAGGCCTTTTCAAAAATTATAGTAGCATCTGACTTTAGGCCTCCGTTGGCAATAGCATTATTTGGTAATTGGGGGGCAGGCAAAAGCTTTTTTATGAAAAAAATAGAAGAGCAGATTGGTATTTACTCAATGGAAAAAGGCGACTCTCCATATTGCAAGGGAGTAGCTCACATTGGTTTCAATGCATGGTCTTATCTTGATACAAATCTTTGGGCTGGTATTATTACGACTATTTTTGAGGGTTTAGACAAATATATTAATGATAATTCTGGGAGTGAGAAATACAAGACGGGGGTTAAAAATGAACTTATTAAAAATTTGAACTTCACAAATGAAGAATATGAGCGGTTAAAATATGAAAAATCAATTTTAACAAGCAGAACAGGCAAATTGGAAGAACTAAAAAAACAGCTAGAAGATGATTTGTCTAAAAAGAATAAAGAAATAGGTGTAAATACTTTGACAAACGCTTATGCTAAAGTAAATGAGGAATTTGATTTAGATCAAAGGTTTGATGAAATTAGAAATGAATACCAATTACCTACTTTAAAAAAAGAGGACCTAAAGTTTTTTATAGCCAAAAATGGTATTAAAGGAATTACTTCGTTATCATCGAAAATGATTGCTTTTAACGGTCTATTTAGTGCTGTATTTAGATGGCAGGTCTTGAGTGGGTTGATAGTAGGGGCTATTATATTAGGAGCCTATTGGTTGTGTTTAATTGTAATGAGCAAATTTGAAATATCGACTATTTTTAATAACCTGTCAACAAATCTATTACTTCCAATTTTTGGAGCTGTCTCTGGATATTTAGCCTCTATAAAGAAAATACTTCCTTGGGTGACGTTTCTATGGAGGCTTAAAAATGATCATAAAAACAAACTGAATGAAGAAAAAGATAAATGGTTACAAATATCTCAATCTACTGAACTTGAAAGAGTGGCACTAAGTGATCAGATTAGTAGGGTAGAGTTTGATATGGTAAATATTAAACTTGAAAATGAAAAATTATCACATACATTAGAAAATACACTTACGACTGAAGCGCTGAAGCTATTTATAGCCCAAAAAGCAAATGGAGCAGGGTATTCTCAATACTTAGGTTTAGTTTCATTGATAAGAAAAGATTTAAACATCTTAAGTGAACTGTTTTTAGAAAGTGATAAAGAAGTAAATTTTTTAAAAAATATGGATAAACCATTAGAACGAATAGTGCTCTATATTGACGACTTAGATAGGTGCCCAGAAAACAGAGTTGTTGAGGTGCTTGAAGCTGTAAATTTGTTGATGGCATTTCCCCTTTTTGTTGTAGTTGTTGGGGTTGATCAACGTTGGGTTGAAAAATCATTGGACTTTCATCACAAACCAATTAACGAAAATAGATGCCAATGTTCAACTAATGATGATCAAAAAGATGTAGTCATCAGTGCAAAAAATTATTTAGAAAAAATATTTCAAGTTCCATTCCATTTAAAGGCTGCGAATGAGCAGAGTGTTAAAAAAATGGTTGATGACCTTTGTTATAGCTCGATAACTTTAGGTGAAAAAATAAATGATAACGGTAGTGATTATTTTAGCTCAGACGAAACGCAGAATAGCACTAGATTTTTTGATCAAGAGGACATGGTACAAGACTCTAAGTCGATACCTTTTGACGCATTAAATCACCCACAAATGGAAAAGATAACTTCTATAATATTATCAGATTTTGAAATTAATATGTTAAAGGATTTTACTTTTCTAATTGGAAAGAATCCAAGAGCTGTAAAAAGATTTATTAATACATACCGAATAATTCGAACTCATGAAGATATTCAGGCGATTAATAATGATAAAGAAGTCTTGTATACTTCAATTATGTTATTGTTAGCGCTACCAATTGGTAGATTCGATAGGTTTGTTGCATCATTGGGGGAATTTATAAATGTTGGTAATGGAACTTTTTATGAGTATTTTGAATCAATAGAGGATATAGGTATGGTTAGTGATGCTCAAGATATCAGGATCTTTTTTGAGCGAGATAGATATAGGGAAACGATCCTCAATGCTCAAGTAAATGATTTAAAAGATTTAGCAGTAATTGTTTCACGTTTTACGTTTCAAAATGTGTTCCAGGAATCATTTTGATTTTCTGAGTAAATTGTCATCAATAATACCAATATCAGCAGTTGGAATAGCTGAAAGTTAAACTAAAATAATGAGGTCTATATGAATCCAAAAGTTTTTTTAAGTCATGCCAGTGAGGACAAAGAAAGGTTTGTTATTGAATTTGCAAAACAGTTAAGGTCCAAAGGCGTAGATATATGGTTAGATAAATGGGAAATGTTTGTCGGTGATAGTCTAGTTGATAAAATATTTGAAGAAGGGTTAAAAGAAGCGGAAGCTATAATCATTGTCATTTCCGAAAATAGTATAAATAAGCCATGGGTAAAAGAAGAGCTGAATGCAGCTATTGTGAGACGTATATCAAATGGGACAAAAATATTACCTGTTATTATTGATGACTGTGAAGTACCTATGTCTTTAGTTTCAACTATCTGGGAAAAAATCTCCAATCTAGAGTCATATGATAATAGTGTGCGTACAATTGTTAACTCTATTTTCGGTTTAAACGATAAGCCAGCTTTGGGAGATGTACCGCAACATGTCTCATCAAAATATTTTGAAATTGCTGAGCTCACAAAATCAGATAATATCGTATTAAAAGGCCTGTGTGAACATGTTTTAAAAAGTGATTCAGAACATTTGGATCCAGAAGTGGTTTTTGGTGATGGATCATATATTGGATTGAGCGAAGATGAAATAAAGGAATGTATTGATATTTTAGAAGATATGTATTTTATTAAAGTTTCTAGGTTTTCTAGTGGAAATTTTCAGTATAGTTACCATTGCCTTATTAGAATCACAGCTTTTGGGTTTCATGAATATGCATGTGCTTATTTGTCAAATTATGACGATACAATAAATAAAACTGTGTCAATGATTGTGAATGAAAATATCCATTCAGCCCAGATAGTCCACGAAAAATTAGATGTCAATCTCTATATTGTTAATTCAATTTTTCAACTACTCGAGGATAATGGTCATGTCGTACTTAGTTCAATGGTTAGTCCTTTTGAAAACATAAATAAAGTTGAAGTAAGTTTAAAAAGATCATTGCGGTAATTCTTTCGATTGCCAACATTGATAACGCAAGATGAATTAGACTCAGGGGATAAGTTTTTAATATACTGATGCAGTAGATTTGTATGCATCTTAGTTCATGCTAAACTTTTGCTTAAGATAATGGGCGAAAGGGGGGGACAAATGAATTCGTTATTATTAAAAAGGAAATTATGATACTCACCATAGTTACTATAATTATTATAATAATGGTGATAATGTTTGGACTTCACCCGATTTAGTGGTCAGTTAAGCAGCAAATTTTCTCTTCTCAAATTCCATCGGGCTGATGAAACCAAGATGACTATGCCGACGTCTTGAATTATAGAAAGTTTCAATGTATTCAAACACTTCTGCACGAGCTTCATTACGAGTTCTATAAATTTTTCCCTGTATTTTTTCTTTTTTGATGGTACTATTGAAGGATTCAATCGCTGCGTTATCAAAACAGTTACCTCGTCTACTCATACTAACCTCAAGATTATGATCTCTGCAAAAGCGTTTCCAAGAATCAGAGCCATATTGGGAACCTTGATCTGAATGAATATTTACCTTATTTTTTGGTTTTCGATTAAATACTGCCATTGTAAGCGCATCAAGAACAAGGTCCTTTTTCATGTGGCCCTGCATTGAGTACCCAACAACACCCCTGGTGCAAAGGTCTTCGACTACCGCAAGATACAACCAGCCTTCATAGGTTTGAATTTGAGTTATATCAGTCACCCATACTTTATTCGGTTTCGAGATACTGAATTCTTGATTGACTAAATTAGGATGAGTATTATCGGGTTTTGAATACTTCTGCTTTCTCTTTTTGTAGCTACGAATAGGTCTTATAGCAGCTTGATGCATTAATCGTGCAACTCTCTTCTGTCCTATACTCCAGCCAGCTTCTTTTAAATCGTGATAAATCCTAGGGGTTCCATAGGTTTCATGACTTTCAGCAAAGAAGTATTTTACCTCTTTAAGAATCTGCTGATCCTCTATAGCCCTGTCAGATAAAGGTTTATCGAGCCATTTGTAAAATCCAGATTTGGTGATTTCCAAAACTTTACACATCAATGATATAGGGAATACCATTTTGTTATCCTTGATAAAGGTGTAACTCAATTGGATTCGTTTGCGAAGTACACCGCGGCCTTTTTTAAGATATCTCGTTCTTGCTGAGCTTTTTTTTACTCCTTTCGAAGACGAGCATTTTCATCTTCAAGGGAATTAATATTAGTAGTCTTTTTGTGAATGCGTTGACCATTGAGCCATTTGTAAATTGTTGGATTAGATACTCCAAGACGATCGCATTTTTCTTTTACAGAATAGTCCTTCTCTCGAACTAGGTTGATAGCATCTTTCTTGAATTGATCTGAATATGATTTTGACATGGACTTTCTCCAGTTATAAAATGTAGATTTTTATTGTACACTATAACGGGTGAAGTCCAATACGCACCTAGGCGGACAGTGTTCTTGGCTGACTCCTAAGGAATTGCACATATAACAGGTCTTATTGCTCATATTTGTTTATCTTCATTTTTTAATCTACGAGTAAACTCGATCTAAGTCCTATGATACCTTTATAATAATGGGATGATATTAGGTGAAATCTAGTTAATTATTGAATTAACCACTAAAAATATCAATATTTAACTTACAGCACAACTAAAGAGGTTTTGAGTGGATAATCGTTGGCTTTCAGTAGAAGAGATTGGTGATTATATGGGTGTTAAGAAGGATACAGTTTATATGTTTATTAAAGGCAGAGGAATGCCCGCTCATAAAATTGGTAAAGCATGGAAATTTCAAACAACTTAAGTTGATGTATGGGTTAGAGAAGGAAAGGCAGGTGAAAAATGAAAATTCAAACTGAAACTGAAAAATGTATTACGGAAGATGATTTTGCTGAAGTAGAGAATAATGACACAACGCCTGAAAATGATAATGAAGAAGATCTTTCTGAACCAGTAATCCAGGAACCTTTCAATCCAGCTGAAATAAATATTACCCATAAACAAGATACTCTACGTAACCTTATAGACCGATTGAGTGATAAAGAAATTGATATGAATACAGACTTTCAGCGCCATGCAGAATTATGGGATAATGCTAAAATGTCTAGGCTTATAGAATCAATACTCATTCGTTTTCCTTTACCTGCATTTTATTTTGATGCCTCCAATGAAGATAATTGGCTAATTGTTGATGGACTACAGCGGCTTTCTGCAATCAGAAAATTCGTAATTGATAAGAAGCTAAAACTACGTGGTTTGGAATACCTTAAAAAAGATTTTGATGGGTTAGGGTATGATGACCTTCCCAAAACCTATAAAAGAAGAATCAATGAATGTCCTGTAACTTTATTTCTAATTCAAGCTGGAACACCTGATGCAGTAAAATATTCAATATTTAGAAGAATCAATACTGGTGGTTTAGTTTTAAATGATCAAGAAATTCGTAATGCTATGGCCAAACCAGACATACGTAGTTATTTGGAAAATATAGCCGATGATGATGATTTAAAAAAAGCAATTGGAGACCAGTCTCGCAGAATGGTTGATCAAGAAATGGTTCTTAGATTTTTAGCTTTTCATTTTATGGACTATGAATCTAGTAAAAAGAATATCGCCACTTTCTTAGACGAAATGATTGATAAACTTGAAAACTCCAGTAAGAGTGATTTAGAGAATTATCGAGAATCCTTCCAAACTGCTATTAAAAGAAGCTTAGGAATATTTGGTGATTCAGCTTTTGAAAAATGTATAAATGGCCAAAATTCAAGACGACGACGACGAAAGAGCTCTACTCTCTTTGAAGTTTGGACGAATGCCCTTGTGCAGTTAAATGAGGCTGATAGCTTAGTTCTTCTCAACAATAAGCAGCTATTGATAGATAAGCACATTGATCTAATGTCTAATGATAATGATTATTTTCGATCTATCACCTATTCTACTCAGAAAAAAGATCACTTTCGTACAAGGCGAGATAAAGTAAATACAATAATTAATGAGGTTCTTAATGCTTAATTTTATTAGAATTCAACGATTTAAGGCTCTTAATGATGCAAGTTTTCCATTAGCCTCTCTTAATCTTTTTAGCGGATTAAATGGGATGGGAAAATCATCTGTAATCCAAGCTTTGCTTCTTTTAAGGCAATCTGAAGAAAACCACACATTATTAAATAAAGGGTTATTGCTTAAAGGAGACTATGTTTCAGTGGGCACAGGGCAAGATATTCTTTCAGAAAATGCCGAAAAGGAAACAATAGAGTTTACACTTACGTGGAACAGTGATAAACCCGTTAATTTTATTTTTAATTATTCGGGTAAATCTGATCTTCAGCCTCTTGGTTCAAAACTTGTTATTTCGCATAAAAATGATCTAAACCTTTTTTCAAAAAAATTCCAGTACCTTTCTGCTGATCGGATAAGTCCAAAAGCTGCTTATGAGGCATCTGATTATTATATTAAGGATTTGAACTCTTTAGGTAATCACGGAGAATATACAGCGCATTATATTGCTGAAAATGGACTAGATCCATTGCCTATAAAAGCTTTAAAGCACCCTGATGCTCCATCTCTTTCATTGTTGGATAGTCTCGATAAATGGATGTCAGAAATATCACCTGGAATAAGAATACATGCACAGCTGCATCAGACTCTAAATTCCGTTTCTTTGAATTATGCTTTTGAACAAGGTAATGAGATGACTGCTGATTTTAAACCTCAAAATGTTGGTTTTGGACTTACTTTTGTACTGCCAGTTTTGGTCGCTATACTAAGATCAAAACCAGGAGATATGCTCATTATTGAAAATCCTGAAGCACATTTGCACCCTGGGGGACAGTCAGTTTTGGGCCGTCTCTGCTCTTTGGCTGCAAAAAATAATGTGCAACTCTTTATTGAATCTCATTCAGATCATTTTTTGAATGGAATACGTGTTGCAATTAAACAGGGTGTTATTCCTAATCAAGATGTCAAACTTTTTTACCTTGAAAGAAGTACCGATTCTACACATGAATCAATTGTAATTTCACCAAAAATTGATAGTAATGGAAGAATTGATATTTGGCCACAAGGTTTTTTTGATGAAAGTGATAAGCTGTTGGAGAAGCTTTTATGATGTCAAGTATGGTGTTTAATCATCATTCGTTACCATTCAGTTCAGCTATGGAGGCAGACAGCAGTGTATTAGAGTTTTTGAAAATATGCATAAAAGCTCAAAATGTTGGCATTAAAACCGTTTTGATTGATGATGTTATTGATAAAAGTTGGTTCCGTGTCGAGCTTTCGAGTGGATATTATTGGCAAGATTGGTTTAACTCACATAATACCGATGATAACAAAGATATAATACGCGTATTTAGAAGTGTAAACATTCAACAGCCATTATTTCGTTCTAAAGATATTGAAGAAGGAGCTGAGCTTTTTGAAGTCAATATTATAGATGAGAAATCATATTCAGCGATTACAGCTGCAGCGTGGCATCAGTGCCCTCTTGTTAGCTTTCCAACTGAATCCCTTTGGAAAACCCCTTTAATAAGCATAAAAATCAGAACACTAAATCGTTTAGCTGAAATAGTATCTACCCAAAGTAGTGTATTGAACTTTTTTTCCATTCGTTCATTTGAAAATGAAATAGATAATCTTATAAAACAGAGAAATGATTTAATTAAATCTGGAAAACAGATTGTCGAGCAGCGTAATACCTTTTTCACAAATGTGATTTTTTGTGGAGATTCCGTCCAGCAATTGCAGTATTGGTCAGCAAATAAAACATTGTTAGAGCAAGTCAAAGAGTCAATAACAGTTCTTAATAAATTTAGTGACTTATGGAAAATAGGAACATATCAAGCATATAACAAAGAGGCGTTACAGCAAGAAGGCTTAAATCATAGAGTTAGTGGGGAATCTGAAACAGTTCTTAATACTCCAAATTTGAGGGCTGAACGTGAATTTTGGTTGCCAACTGGAGTAAAAAAAATATTTGATAACCATGTGAAATTAAGTAATGGCTATCGCTTGCATTTTTATCCTTGCAATGAATCAAAAAATATTTATGTCGGGCATATAGGTCCGCATTTAAATCTTTCTTAAAAACCTGAATAGTGTAAGATGGTCACACTACACCATCGTAGCTTCGTGTGTAATTTTGCGGGTTTTAAAAATTAATAAAAAACTTACGGGACTGAAAACAGAAACAAATGAGAATTGCAAAGAATATTGATAACCCCCGGCCACAGCACACAACACGAAAAGGCATCAATAAATTTCCATAAAGATGAAATTCACTGCTGCCATTTTCGGAACGTTGAACCTCTAGCACTGGTGGGATATGTTCTACACATAAGCGGGTATGCCCCGATATATATCCATCATACTTTTAGGCTCACAGTAGTAAGAGACACTATTATGAACCTATCGAGTTCAATTCTCTTACCTAGGATGCGGTATAAAACGAATACTGTTATCCATCATCATAGGAATAATAAACTGATCGCGCTCGGGAATATATTCAAAATCGGCTCCAACCGTATTGATTGAAAAGAGTGATGTAGTGTCACCAGTTACCGAAACTTCATAAACCGTTCCCGAAAAATAGTCATTGGTATACAGTGCACCGTTTGATGCAGGCTCGAGTCCATCAAGATTACCCAATGGCGTTTGAGTGACTGCGGTAATCTCTTGGGTTGTGAGAGATATTTTAATGATCGATCCAGGGATAGATGTTTCAAAGCCATTGCCACTAAATGTTCCCCACGATGCAGTCACGAGAGTCTCACCCTCTATATAGAGACCATTAGGATGATCGAGAAGGGGGTCTTGTATAAAAAGTGTTAGAGAGTCTTGCTCAAGGCGGTACAGAGCATTGCCCATCATATCAGAGACATAGATTTGCCCTGACTGATCAATGGCGAGATCATTCAGAAACAGAGCATTACTATTAGGGTATCGTGCTATTATTGCCCCTGTAGGTATATCTATGGCCACAAGAGCGGTAATGTCTGACACATAGAGTGTGTTCTGATTAATGACCATCCCTTTAGGGGCATTGAGCCCGGTCACCCATGTCGTGTCTATCATTGTGCCGTCCAAAGAGACTTTGGATATGAACCCTTGGCCATCATGTTCATTGGGTGCGCCTTGCACATTAGAGACATAGAGTAGATTTCGTTCAGAATCGTGAATGACTGATTCAGGAGTATCAAACCCGGTGAGAGTAGTATCGATCCCTTGAGCAAGGGTAGGCTGTGTTGTTGTGCTGCATCCTGAGATAAGGGCAGTAGTAAGAGTTGTTATAAGTGCGGCTGATCGTATGAACGGTATCATTGTGCCTCCAGTTAAGTATGTTTCTGGAGTAAAGGTACTCAGGTAACCCAATTGAATCTAACGGTGGTGGTTTAAAAAATACCGTTTTTAGCCATTTGTTTTGGGGTGATCCCAAACTCATCTTTAAATCGGGCAATAAAATTGGATAAATTGCGGTAGCCCACAGCGGTACAAATTTCACTGATGTTTTTTTCGGAATTGACAATCAAGGTACGTGCTTTGTGGAGCCTTTTCATACGGAGCCACTCTCCAGGCGGTTGATTATATATCGCCTTAAACTCCAACTTAAACGCTGTGAGACTTTTACCTGCTAGTTTTGCATAGTCCGATACTTGCAGACCTGAGTGGTAGTGATTCTCCATAATTTCACGAATGTTAAATCCTTTGTTTTCTCGGGTTGTTAAGAGGAGCTGTACAAAGTCAGGATTGGTTGTGTCGTTACAGAGAGTATGGAGCAGTTCAGTTATTTTGAGGGGGAGAATAGCACTCACATCCATATCTGGTTGGTTTAGATAGGGGAGAATTGAGTGGAGAAACCCTTGGAGTGCGGGCGTCACTGTAATCTTAAAGCCAGAACGGGGTTCCGGTACATCCTTAAGGTTGGTTGTGTCTTTGAGCTGTTCAATGAAGGTGTTTATAAAGTGGGGTTGGATAAAAAAGACGAGACTCGAAAAATGCTGAGTGTTGTTGAGCACTTCCGCCATGCCATAGACCCCACGATTGAGAAAAAAGGCATCTCCGGCCTTTGCGTGAATAGTCGTATCTTGAAGCGTAATAATCTTCTCTCCCTCTTGTATAATACAAAAGAGGTAGCATGAGAGACTAATGTCGAAGGTGGCTTTAAATGGAGCGTCTGTTCTACGGTACTGTACGACAGTACAACCTTCTAATTCGAGGGTGCCAAAAGACGGTGGGTTGAAATACTCAGGGAGTTTAAACATTGGCTCTTTTTACTATCGAAGATTCGTTAAAAGTAGTCAATGATAGGTTGATAGAGTAGTGGTGAAGAATGTTTTTACTTAAACACCTTCTTAAACGAAAACATAGATGCCTACTGTTTTATGCCTATTGGTTCGATGCTGACTTAACTAAAATTATTTACAGAACAATGAAAGTGAATTAATGGTACTCCACAATACATTTCAACATACAAAGGCATATAATGATATTGAGTAAGATGATAATAACGGGATTAGTGGTGTTGTCGTGTTTATACACAAATGGTATGAGTCAAGAAACGGGTAAATATATAAGGCAAACAAGAACCTTGGGAGCCTTAACACTGCCCGAGGGTTTACCAATAGTAAAGGAAATCAAGTGGTGGAATGATCCAGCCCTCAGTACGAGTCATACCTTGATAATTTCTTCGGGTGGTGCAGAATATACAACGTATCTTGCAAAAAATAGACTGACTCAAAAAATTGAATTTAAAAAGGATTGGTTAAAGTTTACGTATTACAAATTAACCAATTTGAGGTATCTCTATACTGATTTTTATGATGATGTACGTTATTTTGCCAAAAGAGTCCGTGAAGAAAATATTCAAAAGTCAGTTTTTGCAGTTTCTACAGATCCTACATTTGACCTTACTAGTGGACTGGCTGATAGTGATATATTTCCTCTTAATGAGGATTTCTTTCATCCGAGTGCTTATACCCTTGCAAGTAGAATTAATTTTGCTGCAGGCAAAATGCCTGCTGATAGAAAAATTATCCTCGTGGGCAAAGGTATGGGGGGCTGTCAAATGATGAAGGCGGCTAATAAACTCCAGGGAACTCTCGATATAGATCAACTCATACTTGTTGATGCATCGTGTACTTTGGATAAGCATGTATCAGAATATAAAAACATCAATTCAAATGTAAAAGAAGCCTTCTCGTTTTATCAGAGATCAAGGTTTCAGCTTCAAAGTGGATACCCCATATTACAAAATGGCCATCAGTTAAGAGAAAACACAGATGTGTCAAATGGTTTTTGTCCAAAGGTGAGTCATGCAGAGATAGATACGTGTGAACCACTTCTCCATATCATGTCATATCTTTCTATGAGAATCATTCATGATGCTCCATAATAGAAGCTTGATTACATAATGTAATAGAACTATTAATAACATATCAATACGCGAGCTCATTACTGGTGAGTAAATATACTGAGCTCGCATACAAATTTGGTATACGAAACCCCCATAATCACCACTATTGGTCTACGAAATAAAATCTGATTCAGGCAACATGTGATGCCTGTCACAGACAAAAATTTAAAAAATGAGTATAGGGAAACAGCAGAGTTGGATAATTATTGTAGAGTGATAGGGTGAAAACGTTCTTTTTAGCCCCTCAAGCCAGTTTTTATACCGCCTCATACCCGTTGGGGACCCCATGCACAACTTTGTAATTTTTTTGCTACTTTTCCGGACGTATGGGATACACCTGAACAACAGACGCACACATTACCTAGATGTTTGTTTGTCTGTTTCAGTATTTTGAGGATATTTTAATGAAAAATTTTGCTTTCTTTGCGGGGATTTTATTCGTATCGCTATTACTCATGGTTTTTTCTGGATGTATTGGCTCAAATGATTCCGGTACGGTTTCAAGAGACTATAGTATACGGGTTTCAAGTGAATTTCCTCTTGATAGTATTGTGTTTGATTATACTGTGGGTGATGTGGCATATCGTGCATCATATATTGGTTCTGGTTTTGTCCAAATCAAGACCGATACAAATTACGAAGTATCTCACACTATTATATTGAGTGGCCCTTCAGATAAGGCTGTAGTCCAAATGGAGTATATTGGCTATTCTCAAGGGTTTCCAGTCATTGGTATCTCTCGATCATTTGTACTTTCAGATAAAACTATTCCAGCCGTATCTATTACCAAATATCCTTTTATAGATGTACTTAATGACTATGAATCGAGCACGTCTGAATTAACCAAGTCGGCACTCCTTGATTCATTGGTATTGGCCGCTGCAGTGACTGCATCTGATTCGGTTGCTCAAGTAATTATTGCCACGTATGTAACTATGGATGGCGTTGTAGAAGAGACTTTCGTTACTCAGTTATATGATCTATTAGACGCAACCTACGATGCGAACATCGCACTGGAAATAGTAAAAGAGAGAGTGCCCGAAGGGATTAATGTGGAAGAAATTCTTGCAGAAGTTACTTCTTCGAGCCAAGCCTCTGGCGACCCAGACCCAATAGTTTCATCGAGTGAAGAGGTGCCGAGTGTATCTTCAGAGGTTACTCATACTTCTGAAAGCTCTTCTGCACCAGTATCGAGTAGTGTGGCACCATCTTCATCTGTGACTTTATCAAGCAGTTCGGTTGTGTTATCAAGCTCTGAAGAGCTTTCCAGTAGTATTGCAGTCGAGTCAAGTTCTGTTGAGATCTATTCATCTGAAGAGGTGATTAAATATACCCTTACTATTGTATCTGAAGACGACAGTAAACTCACGGTTTCTCCTGCAAGTTATGAGGTTGATAATGTCGTGAGTACAGAAGTTGCTGTTACAGTAATGGGAGTGGGGGGCAACACCTTTAACGCTTGGGATATTTCAAGCAATTGTGCAATTAATCAGCAAATTCCTTTAATAGTGAGTTGTACGGGTGATGGAACCGTTACAGCTCTTTATGTTCCCATAGCAGTAGCCGATGTGAGCATTCAGGGAGGCCTGATCCACACACTTTCTCCAACTGACGAGACTTTAACGCTTGTAGCCGAATTGAGCCCTCAAAATGCAAGTAACCAAGAGGTGGACTGGAACTCACAAAACAATGCTGTAGCAACGGTAGATAGCGAAGGGGTGGTTACAGCTCGTGGTATTGGCTCCACAACAGTAACTGTTACGAGTAAAGATAATAATAGCTTATCATATAATACAGTAATCCGAGTAGCGTCATTTGACGCTGTTTATAATAGCGGTGTGAGTAATGTGTTCTCAACAGCAACATTGGGTGATGGTACTTATGTTGTTGCGTATAGTACGGGGACATCAGGAAATGAAAAAGGGGTGTTCGATTTGTATTCCCCAGAAGGGATACAGTTGGGAGGGAGCCATGAGTTTATAATTACAAAACCCTATGATATTAAGGTGACAAAGGCTTCTGAAGAGAGATTTGCTATTGTGTATCAGGCAGAGTATAATACGAACTCGATGCTAGAGACAACATTTAAGCTTTTTGAGAATGACGGAACATTTGTGTTAGAAAGATTTATCCGTGATGCCCCGTCTACTTTAATGCCTGTCTCTTCATTGGGTGATAATGGCTTTGTGGTTGGTCATTACTTTGAACAAAATGACCCAGCCAAGGATGACGATAATCGGCTCTATTTTTATGATAAAAATGGAAATACACAAGTTGGTTTCTTTCCTTTTAGAAGTTATAATGGGGTGGCATATGCTTTGGATGTATTGGAAAATGGCAACGTAGTTTTGGGGTGTGATGCTACTCCAACATCGTATGCTCGTAGTTTAAAAATTATTAATACTTATGATTTTGGTACAATAGATAAGGAAATTTGGTTACATGCAAAAGAAACGTATGGCTTGGATATTGCAACTCTCTCGACCGGAGACTTTGTGTTAGTTTATCATGCCGCCGATATAACGTACCCAACCATACGGCTGTTTAATATTGATGGTGATGAAATCGGAAGTGCACGAACAATAAATAACTCATCGTTAGTTGCAACTAATATTACCGTCAAAGCTTTAAGTAATGGTAAGTTTGCTTTGTCATTTATTGACTCGGTTACTCAACAAGCATATTGGTCAGTAATCTATCAAAATATTGTAAATGTTCATGATAAAATATACTATGAAAAAATTTCTACAGACCAAATTACTAAGCTTTCTATGACGACTCTTGATAACGATAATGTTGTTTTTATGTATGATACTCCAAATGAAAGTATCATGAAAATAATCAAGACGGACTATTATATACCGGGAGATTGAGTACACTGAAATGGCTTTTATTTATTCATCTAGGTTCAACTACAGTATCAGTTCAGTTGATCTATCCATTGAGTAAATCTATAGTATAAGACATTGGCTGGGTCGTCAAAAGGCGGTTCTTTTTTATGAGGGCCCGCTGCCTTAAGGTTTTCGAGCACTTGGGTGGCGTCACCCAAATGAAGGTAGATGATCGCTCTATCAAAGTAATAGTCTAAGTTTTCTGCACAGACAATAGCCAGAATATCATAAATTTTAAGTGCGGCATACCAGTTATCCTCATTGTAGAGTTCTTCTGCTTCAAGCTCAAGGGCCTCCCAATAATCAAAATGGATGGTGTCGTCGTCAATGTACATTGGTATCCTCAATAAACTATAATGTTGCCTATTAGACGATTCAAAAGTGAATGAGGTAACCTGTTGAGTGAAAAAGATTCAAATAGTCTAACGATCCAAAAAATCACCTTCATTAGGGAATGTCCCAAAATGAGCGGGTACATCACCGAAGTAGTCGTAGGTGAATAGGACGTATACCTTACCTTCACTTCCTGGACTCGTCATAAATTCTATGACATGGGTCAAACGTCCATCATCGTCATAATTATATTGCGCCTGTCCTTTCCACAGTAAGTCGTCGTCAAAGCTATTGCGAAGGACTCGATTGGTGCCGTTATATTCATATATTTCCGCAATAAATTTCTCCCAGTATTGGGATTCACCTGTTTTGTGGGATACTTTATTGTCAGCAGTATAGTGATAGCGATACTCATAATCAGGATTATCAATATCACAGGCAACACTAATGAGCTCAGCGACAATGAGGGAATCATCGTTGCGGGTTACATATTTACATTGTTTCTCTATTCCTGTTGAATCAAGAAGGTATTTACCCATGGTGTTATTGGTGTGGTCATAATAGATCGAGTTAGGATCCCAGGGAATCATGCAGTAGCGTTTCTCGATCATTTGACCACTGGTATTGTAGTCGTACTCATCCCAAAAATTAAGAGTGTCACCACCACAGGGGTCTGAATAGGTCTCTTTGCGGTTCAGCAAGCCATCACCATTATATTCATAGGTATAATAGTGCTGAAAGGTGGTGGTGCTTGTCTCAAAAACATGTTCAAAAGAGCGGGTTTCAATAACGAGCCCTTCAGCATTAATAATCTTGTCTGTAATCCAAAGGCGTTCTCCTAAACTATGAGGCCCTTGCAGTGATGATCGTATAATACTATAGGTACCATCATCGTACAAGTTAAAGGATTTGTCGGGGCAGATGTCACTATAGTCGGGCCACTTAGGTTTTTCAAGTTGTGGAATATGACCAATATCTTTAGGGTAGGTTTTTACCTTATAGACTTCATCAAAGGGGGCGGAGCTAGAGGATGATCGATCGGTCTCTTCATTTTCTGAACTACTTGTATCATCTAATGATTCCTCAGGTATTTCGTTAGAAGAAGACGATGCAGTAACATCATTTGACAGGGGAGGCTGTTCACTACTTAAATCTACACTGCTCTGGTCATCACCTTCAGGAGTATCACTGCTGAGTGTCTCATCAATATCAGTAATAATGCTGCTGAGTACGGTGTCGACCGGTGTTCCATGGATACAGCGTATATGAGAGATGTACCCTTTGTTTCCCGACCGCACTTCGAGTTTTTGATCGTTATCACTAATGTAAGTCCGGTAGGATGCGAGATCCCATGTGTTGTCTGCTACCCACCATGAGGTATAGCCTTTCTCACGTGATTGTATTTGCCAGATTTCGGGGAGTGCCGCAAAATTAAAACTATCTTCGCCTTTTTCAAAATTCCAGCCCACTGTATATTTGATATGTTTTGCGATTTCTGTAGAGTCAGGGTATCGGTCAAGGATAGTCTCTGCAAGAATAGTCCAATCACTCCGTGCCGGTATACGCCAGCCATCAGGGCAAATGCCTTGGTGATCATAGGGGTCTTCTATTGCTTTACGTTTATAGGCAGAAGAGTCGAGATCCATTGCGGTATGATAGGAATAGACCCGTCCAAATGAGGCACAGACCTCTTTGTCAAGATCGAAACAGACCACTTGGTTTTCTGTTGTATCATCGGGAGTTTTAAAGGCGAGGTTTTCGGCCATCCATCGTTGTTCACCAATGCGTACCCACGGATAACGAATACCATCTCTTTCGTCAGTAACGGTACCTGTATCACCAGAGAGATACACTTCTGTAGTTGCTTCATGGGAGCTTGAGGTGTCAAGTTCTTCAGAGTTTATGTTTTTATCGCATCCCATAGAGAGAAGCGATACAATAATTGTAATAATGGTGTATTTCATAGGGCCACAGGTGTAGGGTAAAGTGGATAGATCGGTGTCTCAATGGGTGAAATATAATAAAGTGGTGATAGATTGTAGTAGGCATGCTTTATTAGGGTCTGTAATTTAGTCAAAAATGGAGGATACTAGTACTCGGCGTGCTTACTTATAGGAAACATTATTAAGATCGAGACGCTTTACTACATTTATAACTCATTCAGCTTGGGGCACTCATATGAAAAGTATTATTATGTATAGTTTGTGGATCGCACTTTGTTGTAGTGGGTGTAGTTCTCTGTTTGGGACTCAAGATTCTGAGTCTGCTGCACTCTCTCAAGAAGCTTTATCGAGTGCCGAGTATACAAATAATTCTGACACTGTCTTTTATTTACGCAATATCGAAGGGGGAGGTTCATTTGAAAGTGCCCCAGAATTGTCGTCGGACGACGAGTACGGCAGCTCTGAACAGAGTCACGTTGGTGATGATGAACTCTATCTGTTTAATGGGACGTATCTCCCTGAATCAACAGAGTATGAGGAGATTTTTGTTGATAACTATAATTCGGTTTTCCAATCATTACGAGAATTGAATGATGATATTCTTCCTCAAGACTCTTTTAGAGCATTTTATTTTAACGGTACCTACGACCACCCAAGAATATGGAGTAGAGTTGTTCAAAACCCATGGCGCTTTTATCGTGACAGCTTTTTTAATAATATTCACCCTAAGAAATTTAGTGCTTTTTATGCAGGTCTCTTTACCTTTTCTGAGGAGGAGTTGTATCAATTTCATGTTGAACAAGGGAATGCTTTAGCACTTATTCGGATAGATGGAGAGGTCGTCTATGATGGTTCAGTAGAAGATGATCCTTTTGTACATAGCTTTAAAGCAGGTACGCATAGAATTGAGTGTGAGATTCATATTGACACTGCCTACGGTGAAGGCTCTGTATTTGTTACAGAAGTGAGCACTGTTAATTATTTAATATGGTTTACCCCTATTCAAGAAAAAGTGTCAATGAGTACCATTCAAAAATTTCGTGCAGAGCATCCCAAGGCAAAGCTGTGGTATGTGGGTGCTACGCCCAATGAACGGTCTCGCAATAGAATTGAATTAGTTAATACACGACTCAATCAAGAGGCGATTATATTCTTAACGAGTGCTAAAGAAGTAGAGTGGGATTTTAATTTTTCTCAGATGGATTATATTAAGGGGATTGTTGTTTCTAGTCATATGGGGCAACCTACTGTGATAAATATTCCTGATGATATACCGATCTATTACATCGATGCATTTCCTTTACTCACTAATATGGAACAATTGTGTTTAAGTGAATATTGTCCCTCTAACCCATTTAAAAAGACTCTTATAGATATCGTGTCAGATTATAATTTAGTATTTCACTATTTTTGTGGATCCATAAGAGGAGAGCATGTTGAAATTCCACGTACACAACTCAGTGGTGATGCCTATATAATAGAAGAGCAAGATACCCTAACCAGAATAACTGCCGAAGAAGTTGCCGCACGAAGAAAAGCAACTATTTATATGGATTTGGATGACCCAGAGACCTTTGGAGATCGAATATATGACCCTGGGTATGGTGTGCCGACTGATAAATTTGAAAATTATTATTTCAATTATGCTATTGAAAAAACAGGGCTTCTCACGAGATCGATGAGTGAAATTAAACTGGATCATAATTACTGGAATGACTATCAAGGGTTCCCTGTTGATCAGTTTGCTTCGTACTGGCGTCGAGATTATGAGTTCTTTTCCGATACCACTCTCTATCTGAGAGCTCAGCATACCAATGCTGATGTACGGATTCTTGTAGATAAAAAGGTGGTTTATAAAGAGTATGGGAATGGCCTTGGAGTGGTGCATTCTTTTAAACGGGGGCGCCATACTTTGGAGATTGAATATATTAATCGATCCGAGGAGTGTCAGTTTGAGTTTAAGCTTGAGTCTGTTGAGTAGAATAAAGTACTGTGACTCTCCTGTCACAGAAACCCCCTTTAGTTTTTTGTAGAATTTTGTACACAATAAGTGAACGGAATCTTCAGTTCAACACCCCCTAAATAGGGGAGATAACACTCTATTAGCTAGATTTCCCCTTTTACTATGCTTTTAAAAGGGGTTATTATGAATAAGGCACTATCTATCACACTATTGATTCTGTTACTTGGGGTGCCATCACTCTTTGCAAATATCAGTTCGAGCGCTGATCAAAAAAGCTCTGCTCTCGCACAAGATTCTGTGACACTTACGATGACGATAGTGGGCCAGGGGAGGTTAGGCGAAGAGGGGACGTTCAAGGTAGCTCAAGGAGAAGAGCTGAGCATCGGAGCTTATCCAATTGCCGGTCATGTTGTTGACTCTTGGGATGTTACCGAAGGGGACCCTACGTTTTTATTGAAAATAAGTCGAGGGATACATTTTATTTGTGAAGAAAACACTGCTATTACCGTTACCTTTATACGAACTACTATTGCATTTGATGGCATACAGGATGACTTTCACTACAGTGATGATGCCCTTGATAGTAACTATTCAAAAAAGGTGTGGTTTGAGTATACTGCCGCACAGCCTGGTACCTACGCTCTTACAATCGACGATCCCCATTCACAGATTAGTAAAGATTTTACCTTTTTTGGTGGCGACTCTCTGTATCCAGAAATGGGCGGTGACTCAGTTGTATCATCGAGAGGTGAGATCTTTTTCAATTTTACCACTACAGAGGTTGATGAGGTTGTCTATTTTAATGTGGCTACTGACAATTATCGATATAAGAGATTAACGTTTTCTCTGGGAATTGATTATTTGGCAAATCCAGTAGCGTTGAGTGTCACTCAAGCTTCAGGGGGGGAGATATTGATTATGGGAAACCCTTTGATTGAGAGTGGTGATTCTATAAAAGTTTATTATGAAAAGAACCCGGGGTATCAGTTTGAAGAGTGGGTGGTAACGAGCCATGGAGAGGTGCATGAAACACTTCACAGCAATACTGCATTTGTTGTACTCACGGGAGATGTAACTCTTACGGCAAAATATAGGCGCTTTCAACCTCACACCCTTTTAATGACAGAACAACAATTTAATTATACAACTTCTGCAGAGGGCCAACAGTATCAAAAGCGTGTATGGTTTTCGTTTCTTGCAGAGGATGTCGATGACTATGTTTTTGAAGTAGTGGATGGTGTAGAGGGTAATTATCCTATCGTCAACTATTTTGGAACAGATACCAGCTACACCAATGTATTGCGCGCTCCTCGTGTATTACCAGAGGGTAAAAGAGCCTTTCATTTTTCTAATACTCAAAAAGATACCCGGCATTTTTTCAGTGTGGTCGTTCATTCGACAGCAGCAGCTTCTCATAATTTTACTGCACTCGTAAAGAAAAGTTTTGCACTTACCTATACCGAAACAGCAGGCAACCGCCGGCAAGATCAGGTTTTTATGGCATCACCTGGCGAGAAGGTACTCTTTACTACCGGAGTAGTTTCAGGGTATGAATTTAATGAATGGCGTTTGGTGCAAGATTCTGATAAGAGTATCTTAACAGAGGGGCTGAACCAAACTGCTGTTGTCGAAATGAATAGTGATGTAACCCTTAATATAGATGTAACGCGTATACCAAGACACTCAATAGGTGCGACGGAAACCGTTCTTAACTATACGACCAGTGCTCATTTGAATAATCCACGCAAGGGCATTTGGGTTGAATATGAGTCACCCGCCCCTGGGAAGTATGTATTGGAAATTGCTGATGATGGACGACGGGTGTGGTATAAACGCGTGAGCGGTTTTGGTTCAGATACAACTTATAGTGATAATGATTATCTGAATGTTGATACTGGTACGGTCTATTTTCCTTTTGAGTCGACCGTTACCGATGAAAAACTAGTATTTGCACTTTTTACTGCTCGGGATTTAGATTACGAGGAAAATATCGCAGTCGTTGTTAAACCTTTGGCTCATCTTACTATTCAGAGTAATGAGTTTGGGAATACTAATATCACCCAAAAAAATGTAGGCATTGGATCAACAGTACTGATAGAGGCGTGGGCTAAAAATGGGTATGCCTTTGTAAAATGGGAGCATAGTACTGGCCTCGCGGTGATTGATGATGTGACCAATAATAGAACTACTGTTGCTTTGAGTGAAGATACTGAGATTACGGCAGTCTTTGCAAAGGCACCGGTGAAAGAGGTTACAAAAGATGCGCAGACCTTTACCTTTGGCAAGGATGTTGCAAAGGGATTTCGCTCCACTACTATTTGGTTTAAATACACGACTGATAAGGTTGGTATGTATACTCTTGAAATTAATGAAGAGGCGGTGAAACCTAATATAAAGCATATTGATCATTATGGACTTGACTCGACATTTACCACCGTTGATAGTAGCACCAGGTGTAAAAAAGAAAAAGGTGCCTTTAATTTTATGAGTGAAAGCATTGGTGCGGTCCATTACTTTGGTGTGAGAACAAATTCTTATGCGGTATTGACTGATTTTACCATTAAGGCTATTGCCTTTCAAGAAAGTGCAGCGTTAACAACCACTGTTCAAGGGCGTGGTTATTCGGTATTTGAAACAAACCCGATTGTAGAGTCGGGTGAAAAGGTTATGGTGCGAGCGGGGAGCCTAGAGGGCAGCTTTTTTAAAGAGTGGAAGCTTATGAGTGGTGATGCACTATTTGATGATCCGCATTCTGCCGAAACAGGAATTACAGTTAATAGTAATGCTGAAGTACAAGCGGTCTTTGAACCGTATACGGCGTATGTTATTACCGAAGACTACAAAAAATTTAATCATAATACCGAGGCTCAGGATACCTCTGGCTATACGATGATTTTCATGGCCTATACTGTTAAAGATGTAGGAGAGCATATCTTTCAAGTCGATAGTATTACCTCATTTGGTTCCCTCGATTACTACGGTACTGATGCTACCTATGAAAATAATTCAAAAGGTACGTGGGGTGGAACCACCTATAAGTTTATTGACTTTACGGTTACAAAACCCAACACCACCTATTATTTTTCTGTGGGGGATTATAAAGTGTCGGGACTCGGAACCTTTACCGCACGGGTACGTAATAAAACAACCATGGTAAATATTACCGTTGAAGCATCGAAGGGTGGTAGGGCGTCTGCATCAAAAACAGTTGTTGATAATAGTCCCGCTACCGTAACACTACTTGCGAAGCCAGAAGATGGGTATGCGTTAGATTATTGGGAGACGGTCAGTGGCACAGGTACAGTGCACGATGAAACGTCTGCTGAAACAAAAGTAACCGTAGAGACCGACATAGTGCTTAAAGCATACTTTAAACCTATTGAGCGCTATGTATTGGTTCCTGGGATACATGTGTTGAATATTGCTGAGGATGCTGAACAGGTAAATCCTAGGGCACTCTGGTTTGAAGTGGAGGCTCCACAGTCGGGGACGTATACTATCGCCATTGATACCGTAGGGAATAGAATGAAAAGAGCACTGTACAGCTATAAGCAAGACTCAACCTATAACGAACTGGATGCTATAGAATATAAAACCGGAAGGATATTTTATAATGTTCCTCATTCGACAACACCAAAGAAATACTTTTTTCAAATCAGGTGTGAGAGAGAGTGCACTACCAATAGAGATTTTATTGTCTCAATGAGAAATATCGAAGATCATGTGGGCCTTATTCTATCGAATGAAATGGGGTATGTGGAATTTCTTGATAACACTATTGCCCTGCCTGGTGATACTCTTGGTATCGATATCACCCATTGGAAAGAGGGATATACTTTTAGCCATTGGAGCGTGACTGAAGGTGAAGCAGTGATTCTTGATTCACTCTCGCCTCGGTCAGCCGTGGTTATGACAACAGATGCAGTGGTTACCGCGCACTTTTCCCCTAAGGTCATCCGAATTCCAGAGGATACTCTGTTGGTAGAAATTCCTGAACCTAAGGATAGGCCCTTATTAGATACACTTGCATTGGATACACTTTCATTAGACACGATAGAGACTGAAGAGATTATTGATGCTATTGAGCTTGATTCAATAATCCCAGAAAAGCCTATTGATTTGGATGACGAAGAGATGATTGATGAGGAAGTGTATGATGGTTTTGATGATGATGAAGTCGATGAGTTTGATGAGTTAAATGACTCTGAAGAATCTGATGATACTCCTGATACTGATTTCATTGCATCACTGAGGTTCAGAGAAGAGCATATTAGTGGTATGGGCCTACTCAAAGCAGGTGAGACAGAGGTTCTGGTCCCTAGCGGTGTGCAGACCATGGTGATTTATTCCATTACGGGGCAAAAGCTTTTTTCTGCTCATGGATCTGATTTTGTAGATGGAGCTGTTGCAATATTTCCGTCAGACTCGTGGGGGGCGGTCTCTGTTGTTATTTTCTATCGGTGATAGAGGCGCCTGTAAGACCGGGGTCAGCTTCTCGATTACTATTGAGTATTAAATGATATAGTAAAAGCCGAATCACTATGATTCGGCTTTTGTATTTATAGGCCTACGAAAGCGTTAATTTCGCTACAGCCTGACTCAATTCCATACTACTAAAGGGTTTTTCTATAAATACATTACAACCCAACTTACTGAGGTCATCCAAATCTTGGGGGTTAGTATATCCAGAGACAAGAATTATTGGGAGGGTGGGTTCAATGACTTTTAGAAGTTTACAGCAGTCTTTTCCACCCATTACAGGCATTACCATATCGAGAACGACCAGTTTTATTTCTTTCGAATGTTGTTTGTAAACATCAACTCCGGTATGTCCATTAGAAGCAGTGAGTACTGTATAGCCACAGTCTTCGAGAATAGCCTTTCCGACATCGAGCATCACTGGTTCGTCATCAATAAGGAGAATAGTGCCACTTCCTAGAGTGTTTGATTGTTGTTTCACATCGGGAAGGGGGGGGGCAGTAGTTACAGGAATTTGAATGGTAAAGGTTGTTCCGTGCTCAGGTTCACTGGTAACCGTAATGGCTCCGTTATGCTGTTGAACCGATCTGTATACTACAGAAAGGCCGAGGCCTGTCCCATTGCCTTGTTCTTTGGTGGTAAAAAAAGGATCAAATATGTGGGTTATTACATCACTACTCATGCCATGACCAGTATCCGATACCCCAATTTCAATATATGCTCCAGGTGATAGGTCAAATGAGCTTGCACTGCAATCACTATCGTTCAGAGTGATTACTTTTGATGCAAATGAGAGTGTCCCTCCATCGGGCATTGCATGTGATGCATTAATTCCGAGGTTAAGGAACATATTGTGTAACTGTGATGTTTCTCCCAAGACAATACTGGACTCATCGGTAAGAGTGGTGGTGAGTGTAATCCGTTTATCTATAGTGGTTTCGAGTAAAGAAACTGCATCACTCAGAATGGTATTCATGGCTACGGGTTCGGTGAGTGATTTGCTTTTATGAGAAAATGAGAGAAGCTTGGAGGTTAAGTCTGCCGCGCGCTGGGCAGAGTCCATTATCAGTTTAATGTATTTACTCGTTTTCTCATTTTTTGGGATATTTTTATCTAATAATTGTACACCACCCATTATACCGCCGAGCATATTATTAAAGTCGTGTGCAATACCACCTGCAAGGTTACCGATGGCATCAAGTTTTTGGCTTTGTACCAACTGTGCTTGAAGGTGCTCTTCACTCTCTCGGTGTGTTTTAGATACATATTGTTCTTGGAGTATCACTTCTATGATGGCCATAAAATTATGAATATATTCATGATAAGGAGCAAATTGATTTTTGTCGCTTAATCTAATGGTGAGTGTACCAAAGTCATTGTTGTTTCGATTGAGTGTATAATTAATTGAAGTGTCATTTGGCGTAGAATCTTTAAATGGGGAATGATGTGCACTTGCCACTCCTGGAACATTTGCAAGCTCGCTACAAACCAAACTAAAGAGTGCATCACTTGTGGGTAAATCTACCACATGGTTCTGCATGAGTAAGATCTTTTCAAGAATTACTGGATCTAACATACGAGTGTCACCTCATTCAATGGATACCTTCTTGTATCGAGTTCAATATAGAGTTATTGGTATCTATAATAATGCTTCTTTACAGGGCAAAAGTCAACGTTTTCAGCGTATAGAACCTCAAAAAAGTACAATTACCCTTCTGCTAGAAAATCACAGTGGTAGGGGGTGATAAAAGGAGTGTATACCATGGGCACTTCTATAAATGCCTAATCAATACTGTAGCATCAATTAAAGAATGTGGAGTGTTTTTGTGCACATTCAGATTGTGCAGTTATGTTTGAACAGTTGAATTTTGGGGAGATTACTATTTTCTAATATGATACCTCGATTCGTACTCATCTATTCGAGAGACGCTCTCAATAGTTATCTTTGGGCGCAGTACTATAACAGAGTACCCACCCCCATATTTCACGAGAGGAATTATTATGGAACACATAGCAGCACTCCCCAAAGAAACCGTTGTAACACACCAAGTTGATGTATCATCAAACCCAGCTCCTTTAGGGTTATTAGGGTTTGGTATGACCACTGTGCTCCTTAATTTGCACAATGCCGGTCTTTTTGAATTGGGTTCAATGATTCTGGCTATGGGAGTCTTTTATGGGGGTATCGCACAAATCATGGCGGGGCTCATGGAGTTTAAAAAAGGGAATACTTTTGGTACAACCGCTTTTATCTCGTATGGATTTTTCTGGCTTTCTTTTGTTGCTCTGATTGTACTTCCCAAAATGGGACTTGTCGAAGCGCCTCAAAAGCCAGCGATAATCTCCTTTTTAGTAATCTGGGGAATCTTCACGAGTGGAATGTTTTTGGGAACCTTAAAATTGAGTCGTGCATTACAGTTTGTTTTTGCCTCACTCGCGCTCCTCTTCTTTCTCTTGGCTATTGCCGACAGTACAGAAAACCCAGTATTGAAAGTGATCGCAGGAGTCGAGGGGATTATTTGTGGTTCAGCGGCTATCTATACGGCGTTTGCTCAGATCATTAATGAACTCTATGGAAGAGACCTGTTGCCTTTGTAAAAACGTACACTATTAGAGAACATTTTCGACAAAGCCACAGGTGAATATCATTGAAGTAGCTATTTTTAATAGGTACATATAGTCTATAACGTACTACAGGGTGTAGCAGTGGCTGATAGCATAAATATAAAAGAGTATGTCGATTATACTGAGTTTTTGAATGACTGGTTTGACCATAAAAAGCAGGATTCAAATGCTTTTTCATATCGTATCATTTCTGAAAAAGCAGGATTTAAATCTAAGAGTCACCTTGCAGAGATTGTTAAGGGCAAAAAAGCGTTGGCTCGTACTGCAATTTTAAATGTGTCTCATGCCCTTGGCCTAAATGACGTTGAGGCGGAATACTTTGGTACGCTGGTTAATTATAAGACTGCAAAAAATACCGATGAGAAGAACATCCATTGGACTCGCATCTTAGAGTTGCAGCGCCCCCGCATAAATGATCGTAAAAAGTATGCAGAGTATCGACTCTTTGAGTGTTGGTATACCCTTCCGGTGCGTGAGATTATCTCCGTTGTAAATTTTAAAGAAGATTACCGGTTTTTAGGAAAGCTGGTTAACCCACCTATTACTCCGAAACAGGCAAAAGAGTCCGTTGAAGTATTGGTTGAACTAGGGTTGTCCGAAAAGAAAGAGATATTCTATGAACAAAAACAGTTTGATATCTTAGTTGACCCCTTTATTCAAAAACTTGCTTTTAGAAATTATCAAAAAGAAATTTTAACTCTTGGTGTTCAATCTATAGATGACTTGATTGATGGACGTCGAAACACCCAAACTATTTGCTTTGGCTCTAATCCCAGCTTAAACAATCGGATTAATAAGATTATAGAACAATCCATCGAAGATATTTATTCTGCCGTGCAGCAGTTCCCTGAAGTTGACGAAGTCAAACAACTTAATATTCAATATTTTTCACTCAGTAAACCTAACCTAACTAATAGATAAACGAGGACCTAATGAAGATTTTACTGGCGCTTTTGCCCTTATTCTATATCGTTTCATGTGCCATTTCGAATGAGGCATCCGAAACGTCAGTTACCGGTATTGTCGTAATAGGGGATACCCCTGTCGCAGCTAAAATTACCATGGTACACAGTGATAGCTCTCATATTGTATTGTATGAAACTGAATCTGACTCTTTGGGGCGGTATCATATTGACGGAGTTATACCAGACACCTATACCCTCATATCTCAGACCGAGTGGAGCTATGGAGATATTGTGAATGCGGTTGAGGTTGAATCAGAATCAAATACGGTGGTCAATGTTTCACTTCATGAGTTTGTGCATACAAAACTTGTTCTTAAAGATGACTATGAAAAAGTCTCGTATTATGGAACTCCCTATGAGGAGTACCCTACGGACACCTTGGTGCATGTGCTTCCGGGAGAAAAGAATGTTATCGCCGTAAAAGAGAAGGGTGAGCCCGTTGTCTATTTTAATGCAATAGCTGATGAGCAGACGGGTGAAGTTATCTTTACTGCATATGATGAGAATGGGGACATAGAAGACCTATTACAAAACCCTACGGCCACTCAGAGCTCTTCGGATGTGAGTGATGTTCAAGAGCCGAGTAGTGCATTACAGGTTGTGTCATCATCAAGCTCAATAGTATCCGTGGTCAGTTCCGAAGTGGCAGACGTTGGAGGTGTATCAAGTGAGGAATCTTCTGCAGTTGTTGTTGAAGATCCTATCATCAGTAGTTCAGAAGCGGTGAGCTCGAGCTCTGAAATTATACCTGTTGAAGAGGATCCAATGTTTGTGTTTCCTTCACGGGAACTCGCTTCGTATAAGATCTATACCTGGCAGTCGATGGGGCCGTCAAGTTATGGTTGGAAGGTAAATCTTACTGGGGTTGTCAGTGAATTACCCAACAGTAGCTTGGTTGATATAGAAGAGGATGTGGCGTTGTTTAATACAATGGGTGTCGAGGAAGAATCAAGTCTGATGCGAGCCGTAGATGGGATGTTTTTGAAGGTGCCGGTTAAGGCGGGCCCTGGCCGAACTTTTAGTGCGAGTATTGATGGGGATCACCTCGCGGTAGTCCAAGAGCCGGTGAATGATGACCTACAATATTCCACTCTGCTATTTAACATGAATGGAAGTGCTTTAGATACGTTAGATACCTTAGACGGTGGCTGGAGCATTCAGGTGTATGATGATATATATACCTGGAGAAGTCGAGACACTCTCTTTGTGCATTCGTTAGATGGCACCATACGCGATACTATTATAGAACCCATACAAATTTCATCAGTCAAAATTGGTGAAAATGGAATTCTCTATCGCTCTCAAATTGTTGAAAATGATGTAACAATGCCTGCCCTCAAGTTATGGAGTAAAGGGAGTGAGGTTGTAACCCTCGGAAAAACATTCGGGAGCAGAGTACAGTATTATATGTATGGCGGTGTGATCGTTTGGACAGAAGAGAAAGCGGACAGCACTACGACCATTTATGGTTTACACAACGGTGAAAAAGGGGTTATTGCCGAAACAGAAAGTAAGGTGAAGTTAATTACCACTGACGGCCAATCGGCTCTTTGGCTTACTGAGGATAATAGTTTTGTATATTCTCACAATGGTAGCGCCGAAACTCTTTTTACTCATGAAAGTAGCGTAATTACTATGGGCTTGTATAATAATAACCTTGTGTTTATCGCTAAAAATGTGGGCGACAATAATAATTACAATTTTTATGAGTACTCTATAACGGAGGACTTGTTGAGTACCATAGATTCAGACTTTGGTTTTGGGCTTGAAGCAAGTTGTTATATTAATGGGAATGGTACTATAGGGTGGTAACTCCTTACATTATTCGCACTAAAGAGAAGAAAATATGATACTTAAAGATCAGATGAATAAAATATATAGTTCAAAGACCCTTGATCAAATTCCCTGGAATTTTGAACATCCACCAAAAATCCTTGTCGAGTTGTTAGAGAAAGAGATAATCAAGCCATGTAGGATTATAGATTTAGGTTGTGGTGCTGGTAATTATATACTGTATCTGGCAAGCCTGGGTTTTGATGCAACAGGAATCGATTTCTCGGAGGCAGCAATTAAAATTGCTACAAAAGCAGCATTGGAGAAAAATATCAAATGCACATTGGAAGTTGATGGCGTACAGGATTATACCATTGATGAAGCGAATCTTTTTAATTGTGCATATGATTGGGAAGTATTGCATCATGTCTTTCCTGAAGAGAGGGAACAGTATGTTCACAATGTATCAAGGCTTCTTAAGCCAGAGGGGCACTATTTTTCTCTATGTTTTAGTGAAGAGAGTTCTCAATTTGGCGGCAAGGGGAAGTACCGAAAGACACCACTGGGCACTGAGCTCTATTTTTCATCACAAAATGAAATGAAGCTACTGTATGAAGAAGAATTTGATATTCAAGAATTAAAAACCGTTGATGTCGAAGGCAAGTTTGGCCCACAAAGAGCCATATATGCATTCATGACAAAGAAGGCTGTCGCAAAATAATCATCATACGTCAGCTCCTTCGAAATTCGACTTATTGATTGCTCACGACTTGGTAGTTAATGCCCCACTAGCTCCTTTGCAATCACCTTCAATAAGAACGTCTCTCTCTCAATCGAAAGACCTTTCTTATCACTATGAGAAATAACTTCTTCATTGTGCGCAATAGCCTCATGAATATTCATCCAAACAGGGGTCATCACATTTCTTACTTCATGTGATTCATGAGCCGTTTCACCTAATTCCTCATCAATATCACACACATAGCAATACGAGATCATATGAATAATATCCGCATCAGATTTATACCATGGGCGGTATTCATCGTATCGTGCAAACTCCTTTATATTGCGAACACCTCGTGCACCGGTTTCTTCCTTTAGCTCACGTATCAGTCCCGCGACTTCATCCTCGCCCTCATCAATGCCGCCACCGGGTAGGCTGTAATCATGATATCGCTCTGTAAATAAGAGTAAAATAGAGTCTTGCTTAACCACTATGGCCCGCGCGGCATGTCGCTCAATGAGCGTAAGATCACTATCTGGAGAGATATCTGCAGGAGAGAAGTCGGGATGAAAAGCAGTTTTTAAAAGTCGCATAAATAAAAGCCTATTGGTGAGATCATTAATTCTTTGTTCCTCTTATGAACCCTATACGAGCTAAACGGAACCGCGAATCAAAGTTAGAAAATCTGTAGAGTATTATAGGCTTGGTATACAAAAATATCGTAAGTCACTTGTATTGTAGGCAACGTTCGAAAATATGTTTGTGGAAATCCCTCGTTTATGGATGGGCTATTTTATTATATTCTCTACAGATACAAGTTATAACTCGATAGGCCTATGAAACATTCAGAAACAAAACAGATGCTCTTTAATATAGATGATGATATAGATCTTGATTTTTCAAAAAATGCAAGCGTTGCCTACAAGGGGAAATGCATATATACATCAAAGAAAACTGTTGGAATAGCCACAATTAATGAAGATACCAAATGTTATGATGGTGTTTCGTTTTTTAAGGCGTCTATGATTCAAGGATATCGAAAATTAGCAGAAGATGAAATCCCTGAAGTTGGCAATGATAACACACCCTACTTAGGTCTCACTTCATTTAGTTCTGTTATCCGTTACATTATGCAGAGTGATAAAATTTGTGCGGTATTTTATGGGAAGGATCTTCATGATTTCTATGAAGGTTACTTTTATTATGAAACACGACATAAACTATACATGAAAACTTTGACAGAAGACGGAATTCCTGCAAAGACTCAGATATTTCTGAAAAGTAAAATTTCAGGATTGAGCTTCGATTCTAGCTATGAGGACGCTATTGAGGCGAGTTATTACAAATCCTTGGAACAGTATCACGAGTAATTCGTTCAATACCGTTATATGACACAAAAAGGCATTCTGACAGGTGACACCGTTGAGAGCATGGACTTTCTACATAAATAGTATGAGGATGATTACACCTGTAATCACAAATGAATAATGTTAGGGTATTTTTTACCCTTTCCTCCTATGTACAGTATAGATTAGGTATTAGGTTAAGAATACTATTCACACACATACTCATAGATTGCGAGTAAAAAAAGCACCGACCTATTTATTACTATAGAATATTGAGGAATTTTAAACACTTGATTGCCGGGCTCACTTCTTTCAACGAGAATTATAAGGAAATTGAGGTATTAAGGCAAAATACCGAGTATAATGAATGAGGGTCTTTTATGACACTTTCTTATGGATACTAAGCACAACAGCAGGCATTAATGTAAAACCATTTTTCTCTCAGCCAAATTATTACGGAGTACTGACCATGCAGACAGCACTTATAACATATCTATTACCCATTGCACTTTTCTTAGTTGCATGTTCAGTCCAAGACAGTGATATTGCGGGAGCGACCGATATTGAAACAGGCGGAACCATAGCGGGTATTATCCATACTCCTGAGGGTAAGCCCGTCGCATTTGCAAAGATCTCTCTCATTCCAGATGGATATAACCCTGTAACAAAAAGTAACGCCTCAAACCGCCATGATGTATATACCGATACTCAGGGCTATTACACAATAGATAGTATTGAGGATGGAGACTATTCATTAGAGACGGTCGATGGAGAACAAACCCATGGGCTCTATAAACAAGATATTTCAATTGTACATTCGAGTGAATATTCTTACAGCGACACCCTGCAACCGATGGGACGAGTGATTATATCCTTTCCATTACAGAGTAATATATCAGCTGGTACTCTCTATTTAAAAAATACCACGTTTATAACGGAAATAGATAGTAATAGTACTCAAATAACAGCAACGTTTACAGCGCTCCCTGCTGGGCAATATACTCCGGTACTCTACATAAACCAGGAAACCTCAACACCACTCAATGGACTTGAAACATTTACCCTCCCCGTTGGAGATACTCTTTTTATAGAACCTGAATACGAGAGTAGTAGTGAATTAGAGCAGAATACGTCTAGTGCATCAGTATTCATTTCTAGTAGTTCTTCAAATAATGGGTCATCTTCAATCGCACTACTTTCATCGAGTATATCACTCTCATCATCATCAGTAGAAACACTTTCATCCAGTATATCCTTATCATCGTCATTGGTTGGGGCATCATCAAGTGCTCTGCTCAATGATACAACTGAGATATTACATCTCAATGGGGACCCTGAGCATATTGAGATTCAAGGAGGTATAGATTACGACTGGACTAACTATGGGTTATCAATGGAACTCTGGGTTAAATTGGATACCATTGAAAATCATACTCATTTATTTAATCTTGCAGGAGGTTCAAATAACAATTATTTCGTAGCATTTGACCTTCAAGTAGATAGTTTGGGAGAGCATTATCTCGAGTATGTTGTGAGTAATAGTAGTGATGGCTCTGGGGATTGGTATGGCATGAGTATTCATGATATTTTTACTATCGATGAATGGATCCATGTTGCAGTAACGGTTACCTCTGAGGGCTATGTAACATTTTATGTTAATGGTAAAGTCCATACACAAGAGACAGAGCCAAATCTTAAGGCTCTCCCTAGAAATGTTGCTCGGTCATCCAATTTTATCGGAAAGAGTTCTAATTCTGACGGTGCATATTTGAATGGACTTGTAGATAATGTTCGTCTTTGGAATAGAGCACTGAATGCGAGCGAAATAGAAATGAATTTATACAGCACCAACGATCAACTGTATGATGCAACTAGTTTGGTGTTCAGTTATGATTTTAATTATTTTGATACGCAACCGAGCACTGTGACGGATGCTACGGGTAATCATCATGGGAGTATCAACTCTATTGATGCTGATGGAAGTTATGGCGAACAAGGCACATGGCGGCCTCAGGTTGATTTTAGGAGTGAGTTAGGATTCTAATGTTGATTTAAGAAATTAAGTTGTAAAGATGTTTAAAAATTATCGAAGTGACAACACGTGCTGAGATAAGTAGACACCTAGATAAGACAGGTCCACTGTAAATTATGGGCACTACTGATCCATTTTTAGGCTAATAAATATAGATTTGTGTAATACATACATTAAGTCGTTGGGGACACGCATGAGATATTTTTTGGCACGTAAGGTTGTAGCCGTTTTTGCAGCATCATTCACTCTTTTTTATTGCTCAAATGATATACCGGTCGATATGGATAAGGTAAACATTAATGAGAGTAGTAGTACAGAACAAATAGGTGGCAGCTCGGTAGATGAGACCGTAAGTAGTCAATCAAGTGCACCAGAAAATACTGACGGCGATACAACTGATACCTTTTTTGATTCTTCTGAGCAACGTTCCCTTTCAAGTAAAACTGGTGATATGTCATCATCTATGATAGAGAGTAGTAATGAGGCTTTCAATTCTTCTTCTTTGATGGATGATAGGAGTAGTGATGCTCTGACTTCTTCTTCTTCTTCTTCTTCTTCTTCTTCTTGGATAATTGAGAGTAGCAGTGATGAGCCGGTAGTCATCTCAATGATTCCTCCTCGTAGTTTTGTTGCACTGCAACCGGGAAATGTAAAAACAAAGGTTGCAGCGCAGCATCGTGCATTTGATCAAACACCACTGCAGTCAACGGGCTATTATGTGTTAGCGGGGGATGTGATAACGGCATCTTATAGCTATACCGGAAGTGCGCCCAATGAAACACCCCAGGTGCTGATTCATGATATTACGAATGAGGAGGGAACATACAATTCAGAGCAATTTGTGACGTTAGCCCCCGGTGAGAATATCATTACGGCACAGTATGATGGTATTATCTATTTTGCCATCTATAATGAACCGACCGATGGGGAAATTACGTTAAACCTGGACTCAGGCGGTAGAATCATGCCACGCTTTGTACATAACTATCATACTAATGCTCATTTAGATTCTATGATCACAGAATTTTCATCTGCGCCATGGGTAGAGTTGGTAGGGGCTTCGGCTATGGTAACCGCCACAAGAGAAAGTGCTGTGACTCATATCGATGATGCGGAGCATTTAATGGCACTGTATGATACTATTATTGCTGCAGGGCAAGAGCAGTATGCTCTAAAAGAAGGCAATGACTATCCTCATGATCCTATTGTACATAAATTTCATTTTGTAGAAATCGCCCCATCTTCTGGGTATTATATGTTCTCTTGGTTTTACCGTATGACTGCAAAAAACACAGCGATTAATAGTTATCTCAATGCAGAATTTATGAGAACCGACGCTTGGGGAATGTGGCATGAATATGGCCATCAACTGCAAATGCGTAGTTGGACCTGGGAAGATCAAGTTGAAGTGACCGTCAATATCACTTCAGCGCATATTGAAAAATTATTGGGGAATGATTCACGCTTTGAGAGAGATAACCACTATGATACTGTATTTGAGCATTTTAATAAGTCTACGCGAAACTATCACGATCTCAAACTCTTTCCTCGTGCAATAATGTTTTGGCAGCTCCAGCTCACCTTTGGTGACGATTACTATAAAACAGTGGGTACCAATTATCGAAATATGGGTTTGGAGCCGCGTGACTATTCGAGTGATAAGAAAAAACAGACGTTCATCATTGAGTCGAGTCGGGTCGCGGGGTATGATCTTACACCATTCTTTGAAAAATGGGGTATTCCCGTAGATTGGGAAACTAAAACAACATTAGGGGGTATGTCGCTTAAAGTCTTGACTGATCCTATTTGGGAAAATCGCGATAGTAATCTGATGTACACCTTATAGGTTGAGTGTTTTTTTGTCAAGTATGTCACTGAATAGCTCATCATACACTCCAATCATAGTACTCCAGTCATAAGATGCAACTAGTTTACGATAGTCTCCTTTTTCCCAGGTGCCCTTTTGAAATGAAGCGCACAACTCTTTTAGTTTTATAACAAGGTCATCGTAGGTGTCATAAAAAAGTTCAGGATTTTCATCTGGTTTATAGAGTTCTACATATGAGAGGCGCTTGGGGAGCAGTGGACGGACACCAGCATGTACTGCCTCGGCAATACTGATGCCAAAAAAATCATGGATTGATGTTACGGGTAAAATATGTGCATTGTGCATAAAAGAATGATATTCATCTCTGGTCGCATAGCCCGAAAACAGCGTGTGTGATTCGAGCTCATTAAGGTATGATCCATAGTTCTTTTTCTGAGTATTCGTTTGTTCTCCCAAGAATACCAGTTGAAATGGAATCTCTGCCCGTTTGAGTTCAATGAGCGCATTGAAAAAGTCTTTTGGGTTTTTGTCATGATCAAGTCGGTGATTCCAGAGTATCATAGGACCACTCTCTTTTGAAGCGTGTTGCGCCACTCCAATACTTTGAGATTCAGCGGTAAAAGATATGCCCAATGGAAGAACCGATGTCTTTGTATACTGCTTCTTCAAAGTATCAGTATGTTTATAATCAGGCATTTTATTCAACAGCTTCCCGAGTTCATCAAAAAAAGAACTCCGATTGTATGCACTGTTAAAAAGCACGTAATCAGATGCGAGCATGGTGGTGTAGTTCATCATTCCAAAGTGAACATCACGGCCTTCCTGTTTATCTTCGGAGTCTGGCTGCCAAGGGTAGGCAAGCTGATTCTCATGGAAGTAGGTGACAATAGGGATATGAGAGGGGAGAGTGTGACGTAATAGTGCGCTAAAGGCAGCAACGTCCAACATATCAGTAGTCAGAATAACATCGGGCAGTTCTTTGAGCTGAGCAACTCGCTCAGCCAGGGTTACGCATGCGCCATACATGCGCCATTTCCAGAACTTTCCCTCGAGGGTGATGAGTTCTATATCATGGGAGCTGTGCTCTTTGAACTGGTCGGCCCACGCTTTATGCGAACCGGAGTAAAATGCCTCAACAAGCAATATCTTCATCTTTTCCAATTATATTGAACATTTCTGCGTTATTTGTTCCCTCACGTACTAGCGTACGCTTCGGTCTCAAATGCCTTGAACTGTCCTAATATAATTTGAAAAGAGGGCTTTGGATACTAATTTCGTGCTGGTGCACGGGTTTGTGGCTCAAATGCTTTGAGCTGTTCTGATGTGATTTGAAAAGGGTGGTTTGGATACTGATTTCGTGCTGTTGCACGGAAGTTACTTTTTTCGTGCTGTTGCACGGGGTTGCTCGGACTGGTAGTATGACAATTGGTTTGTTTGAATATCTTATATCCGTATCATTTGTGCAACGATTGGTGCAGTTATGATATTTTTTATGCTTCATACTATTCCTAATTGATTTATAACGGAAATAAGGGCTGTTTTGTATATTGGCATATTAATTGCATATATCAAGTAATAGCAATTAATTAATCAAGGAATACTATGAAAAAGCTCATACTACTATTACTTATCATTCCCCTAAGCATCAGTGCATTCGAAAACTTAAATGATACTATTCAGAAGAATACAAGTACCTCTGATATTGAGGGACGAATAGACTCGCTCAATGCAAAAATAGAGTTACTTAACTATCAGCTGACCGATAATAATCCTTATGCCCTAGGGACAACTGCGGACTGGGGTACTGGGCCTTTTGCCAGCATGATACTTGGAAACGATCAAGTTGGACTTGAACTTGGGTACATGGGGTCCTTTAAATTTAATTTTAAATTCAATCCATTTAACTTAAAGAAGGGTGATTTTGTGGGTAGACCTGCAAGAAAATTTAAAGTGGGTGGACTCCTGGGTATAAGTCAGTTAAGTAATAGAATTACCACTAAAGATGAAGAAAGTACTGATATTGTGGTGGTTAATGGAACAAGTTTTTATGGTGGCCTTAAATTTGGTGGTGTACTCCTACAAAATTATATAAGCACTGAGGTGTTTATAGGGCCAATGTATTATATGGGGCATATTACTGATTCTAATAAGAACACTACCTGGAAAGAAGAATTTGGATTTAAAGAGTATATAGGATTAACCTTCTATATAACGCGTCACTCCTCTTTTTCGGTTCGCTATGTGTTTGAAATGGTAAATGATGCCTTTGTAAAAAACATGACTACTGATGCTTCTCTTTCATTTTATTTTTAAGAGATAGGGAACAGCCATGTACGAGTTGTTTGTGAAATTATTTCACATAAGTTATGCTGCTATAATCAGCTTTACTCCGGTCACTCTTGATCATAACAATCAAGCACTGCACATTCAATCAATGTTAACAGCGCCCGTAACACATGAAGTAGAAGAACTCATTAAGAGTAACTATCGGTTTAAAGTGAAAAAAGAGCTGACGCTTATTGTTAACCAAAAACATGTTATCAATCGAGAGGTCATACATACCCTGAGCTATGACAATGGGTATAGGGTCAATAACAGTAAAGTAGACCATAACGATGTTCAACAAGCAATGGGAGCTGTTGATATTCTTATACCTCACGTGAGATTTGATGAGGGTGACTCTCTTCTCCTACTTTTAAAGGCACGGATTGTGGTAGATAGTAATTTTACTCGATCAACGGGGCTTGCTACCGGAGTACTATGGAATTACTATGTTCCGAGAACTGAGCACCAATTGCACTTTACGAAGGGGAGGTTTGTCTATAATGAACATTAAGACACGGTTTTTAATTTCTTTCATCAGTTTTATAATTGTACCAACACTTATAACTGCAGGAATTGCTTTGACACTCTTTGTTGAAATATTTCAGTTGTTTGCCCAGGCTAATACCCCCTCTCTGATTCCTCTGATGTCACACAGAATAATGGAAAAATCAGTGGTAACGCTTCTAATATTTGTGTTCATCGTGTTAATAGTAGCGCTCCCTGTCGGGATAGCGCTCTTTAATAAGTTTACTAAACCCTATGTAAATGTATTCATCAATTTCTTTAATGTTGCTCAAGAGCGGTTCAGTCTTTCTCATGAATTATCAGGAGATAAGACCGAATTGCAAATGCTCGAAAAGCTTTCGACAGTACTGGTTGATGATATTGATAAAATGAAAACCTATGAAAAAGCGGCGTCATGGAAAGAGGGGGCGCGTATGCTCATTCATGAAATCAAAAACCCTATGACTCCCATTAAACTTTCGGTTCAAAGTATTGCACTCGATACTACCCTTTCGGATAGCAATGAAGAGGTTAAGCAAATACTCACCTCTGTAGGTGATATGGAGGGGATTCTTAACAAATTTAAAGAGTTTGTAAATATAGACTTTGGTCCTCTCAAAAAAGTACCGTTGAATAATACCCTCGATGATATACAGACAGAATTGGTGAGGATTTGGCCCGATATTACCATTGATTATTCCGCAATTCAGGGTGATGTGTATATTGAAACAGAATTGTTGCTTCTCAAAATGCTCTTTGTTAATCTGGTTAACAATGGTATGGAAGCTAATGCAGCAGAGTTTTATTATACAGTGAGACAAGAACCTGACGCGGTAATAATAACATTTGTCACTCCAAATACTATTATTTCGGAACCCTACAAAATATTTAATATCGGGTACTCCAGTAAAGGAGTAGAGCGGGGTTTTGGGCTTTTTCTGTGTAAGAAAATTTCAGAATACCTCGACCTGAATCTAACAGTAACACAAAAGAGCGGTGATGTTGCATTCAGCATTCAACTCACTCCACTGACTGAGTAATATAGTATGAATAACCACATATGCATTATTGACAACGATACTTCAATTCTAGATACGCTAGAGCGGGTACTTATTAAAAATGGGTATACTGTGTCTCTCTACAGCTCTGCGGAGGCATTCTTGGCGTATCTCGAATCTAATGAGCCTGCAGTTGCAGTCATTGATATAAACCTCGGAGAGGGGCAAATGCATGGGGGCGAGCTGACCAAAAAGATACGAGAGAACTTTGCTACTATTCAGACCGTTATCATTTCAGGAGAGAGTGATATTTCCAAAACACTCGAGTGCATGAAAAATGGGGCATACGACTTTATAGAGAAACCCCTTTCACTTCCCAAACTCCTAACCACTATTAAAAATGCAGTCAATCAGTATTGTACAAAAACAGCTTTTCAAACCGGGCGCGAAATACTTGGAACAAGCTCAGCAATTACCACATTAAAAAACCGACTCAAAAAATTAGCATCCCTCAATGAGAATGTATTGATATGTGGAGAAAGTGGTACGGGAAAAGAGTTAGTCGCAGAGAACTTGCATTATTACTCCAATCGTTTTCATATGCCTTTTTATAAAGTAAACTGTACGGCAATTAATCCTCAGCTTGTGGAATCAGAACTATTTGGGCACACAAAAGGGAGTTTTACCGGAGCGGTGCAGGATAAAAAGGGATTGTTTGAGCTTGCGCATGGCGGATCATTTTTTATGGATGAAATTGGTGACTTTGATATTCAGCTACAGAGTAAGTTGCTCAGAGTTATCCAAGAGAAAAAAGTTACAGCAATTGGTCAATCACAAGAGATCGGTGTTGATACGCGTATGATATTTGCGACCCACTGTGATTTAAATCGTATGGTTCAGGAACAACGGTTCCGAAGCGATCTTTTTTTTAGAATTTCAACGTTTATTATTGATGTGCCCCCACTACGGAAGCGTCTCGAAGATATCCCTCTTTTGAGTGATCATATTGTTCGGACATTTATCGCAGAAAATAATTTACACTATACTGAACTTGAGAGCAGTGCACTCGATAAACTGATGAGCTATACGTATCCCGGAAATATTCGTGAGCTCATTTCTATAGTAAAGAACGCAATAATATTTTCATCTGGTGAACAGATCTCTGCAGAAGATATATCCTTTACTCCAGTGGAAAGCGGTAAGAATATGTGGGACCTCGTCTCTGGTAAATCCTATAATGATGCAAAGATGTGGTTTGAAAAAGAGTTGGTGTCTCAGCGGTTGAAGCAATTTGACAATGATCTAGATGCAACAGCGGTATCATTGGGGATGATAAAAAACAATTTATATCGGAAGATAAAAGCCCATAATATTCATCTTAAGTGATATTAGAATAGCAAAGACTATTTGTATCAATGCACTTAAACGCAAAATTGCTCTGTACTATCATAGATTACTCTATTAAAAAACCCCAACACTGATTTACAGTATTGGGGTTTTGTTTAAGTATAAGAGAATGTTACCTGAAGATTCTAGTCATGAACACAGCGTACATAATGATAGTTTGTTTCATTATCGGTATTAATCATAGCGGCCTCATCACTATCAGCGAGGAGCTCTAGAGCTCTTGAAACATTCGCTTCATAGTCTGACGCCCAATAGACACTCTGCAATCCGGCTTGTTCAAAATGCCAAACCGATTCAAATTGCCATGCTTTACCCATAGACTGACCATTAAAGTTAAAGCTATCACTCCCGTTGCCGCGGCGCCAGCCATAGGTTGATTTAAGTTTACTACCACTCTCTGTACCAACAACACTGAGTAATTGAGTCCATTCTGCTTCAGAAGGAACATGCCAATCTTCAGGGCAAACAACCCATGCTGCATTCAAATGGTACAGTCTACCGTATTCGTCACATATCCGGTTTTGATTATTATAACATGTCGATTTGTCAGGCATATCAGGAGTCTCGATTTTCAAGTTTTCAGCCATCCATAACTGCTGACCAATGTGTACTGTAGTATACGATCTACCATCTCTCCAGTCGATAAATGAGTCTAATACAACCTCATTGTTCTCTTCTAAAAATACAGCGCGTAAGGCTATGTCAGAGGTTACTTCAGATACTACCGTTCCGTTAATAAATGCATTCCCCGAGGTAACAATAATATTCGAGAGGAAGGAGCCTGGTCCAGGGATGGCGGTCAACTCGGCACTGGATCCGTGTGTAATGGTAGCTGGGCCACTAAAATCACCGTTTCCTTCTACGGTATAGGTGATAGTATATTCAAGTGAGGGTATTTCTCTAAAGTTTGCATTTATGGTTAGATGCCCTATGGCGGCAAAAATAGTACATTCAACGACTCCAGGTCCATCGGCACACGTATATTCAGGTCGTACAAGTGATGATGAAATTGATATTCCATTAAATTCATAACCAGTGTTTGGAGTTGCCGTAACCGTAAATGTTGCATTCTCCATATAGGAGGTAGGGCCTGATATCCCTCCAAGTGTGTTACTCGCATATGCCACTGAGTATTCAGTTGGGGCAACGGGAATAAAGTGAGGAGTAATAAATAAACTTCCAGTTATCCCTTCAATGCTACACGTCCTAGCTGAAATACACTCATACTCGGGGGTGGGCCCTTCGATTGATCGAATTTCCAATCGATCAAATGAGTATCCTGCTCTTGGGAGAACATGAATATAAAAACGAGTATTTGCGGTATACATTTCAGGACCGGTTATCGAACCTTCTGGCGATAGATCATAATGTATTAGATAATCATGAGGAACAAACTGTGCTTCAATAATTAGGTTACCATAGGTGCCATATACTCTACATTGAGTTATAGCGTCAACTGGTTCACACGTATACCTTGGAACAGGGCCAGTTGATTGAATAGAGAGGTTTTCATATCTATATCCCTCATCAGCGAACAGATCAATAAGGAAAGAACTTTCAGTCCTATAGCTCCCTGGGCCCTCAATTGTGCCCCTAATTTCAGAGTAATGTACGGTATTGTGGGCTGGTTCAAATACTCCTCTTACCATTATATCAGTAGTTACTTCGGCAATACCATTTGGAGTTACGACACCTACTCCAGCCATAATTTCATACCGGAGGAATTGGTAGCCTGGTTCTGCATCAGCAGTCAGCTCAACATAAGCTTCATATTCAACAATAGGTGGACCTGAGATTGTTCCGCCCGTACCATTGTTATCATACTCTATAGAGAGACGAGACCGTTCTGTTGAAACAACAACATTATCAATATAGCAGGGAGTACCATCTCGGGCATCCATAAATACCACTTTAACTCGTTGCGTGATTTGCGCAACAAATGATCCAGAAAAATTTTGCCATTCACTAGTGAGCCCAACTGTTTCTGTTAGATGCCTATTATATGGAGCTGTGTGATATTCAACAGCAAAGTCCAAATCACGTATTGATCCAGATGTTGCGCGAGCGTCAAACGAGAAAAAATACTCTTGCCCTGCTCTTACCTCAATTTCTTGATAGAGCTGAAGATGCCATACCTCTCCGTCACCAACAGGGTTGTATTTGGCATCACGACCATTCTCATGTGACCCAATAGTTACGGGGCCATGTTGCGGATATACTAACCATGCATCGTCATTAGAGAAGTCTCCATTAGTAAGGAGATTTTGTGCCTGTGCTGTAAAAGCAAGAACCAAAAAGAGAAGGGTTACAAAAGCTGTCTGTTTCATTGTTTTCATGTTAACCTTTAATAAATAATTGAAAGGGGGAAACGTAGTTATTACTCATCGTTATCAGAAAGGTGATGTTTACTTGATAAATGTTACCGTTCACAATCTGTGAACGAAGCGTAAATGTTGATCCTTTCATGATGCTGACACCACCTTGGTTATAAGTATGGATTCATCTTAAAAAATCGAACACTAATCCGTCTTATAATACGAGCTATTATCGGAATTATTAAGATGTAAATAGATGCTTCGGGTAGGTCCAAACCAAGTAATGAACCGTTAAATTTGCCCGATTTGACTATTATACGCTGTAGGTTGTCATTCCAGTCATATAGAGAATCGCCTTTTCAGAGCTTTTTTATGCAATAGATGCACTTTGGAAAGATAGATGCGTAAATAGTACACTCAAATGCATGATAATTAGGTAAATTTTAGACTCAGCAGACATTTCTACACTTAAGCAGACGCCAGGATAGATGAAATTACCAAAACGCCTTGAAGGAATGGTCCGTGACGGACTGATTGACGAAGTAATCAAACCATTGACAAGCGGAAAAGAAGCCGATGTTTTTGTGGTATATTCTCAGGGTGAATATCGCTGTGCTAAAGTGTATAAAGATATCACAAAACGAAATTTCAAGAAGCAGGCAGGCTATCAAGAGGGCCGTAAGGTTCAGAATAGTCGTAAAGCCAGAGCAATGGAAAAACGTACTAAATTTGGTCGTAAAGAAATTGAAGCAGCTTGGCAGAATGCAGAAGTTGATGCGCTGTTTAAAGTATCCGATGCGGGCGTCAATGTACCAGAGCCTTATATCTGTATGGATGGTGTGTTGTTAATGGAATTGATTGTTGGTGATGATGGCGATGTTGCACCACGTCTTCTTGATGTTTCACTCACTCAAGATGAGGCAATGGATTACTTCAGTAAATTGATTGTCGATGTACTCATCATGCTGTGTGCAGGCATTGTACATGGCGACTTGTCTGAATACAATGTGCTTGTAGATGAAAATGGTCCAGTCATTATTGACTTTCCTCAGGCTGTTGATGCTGCCAGTAACAATAACGCAGGCGCCTATCTCATACGCGACCTCGATAATCTGAGAGACTTTTTTAGTCAGTACGCTCCATGCCTTAAGAAAACGGAATACGGGAGAGAGATGTGGTCCATATACAAAGCGGGCAATCTCACTCATGATACGATTTTGACGGGTACCTTTAAGCGCAGTAAAAAAGATATCAATGTTAATGCGGTTCTGGATGCTATTAATGAAGCGCGAGAAGAAGCTGAATATATGAAGGCACGAGCTGCGGCTCGATCTGCTTAACAGTATTCGTATACAATTGTAAATTTAAAGTAAATGCGGTAAGTAATGTGATGCCCATCACAGAAGTAAATATGGTGAAATACTAATTTGGCGGCTTACTGGTTAAGATCTAGCTAGTTACAATACATATCACTATTTTACTCTGAGGGCTCCATGGTTAACATTTTATTTCTTCTACTTATCGCTATTCTATCGAGTTGTATTTTTGATTCTACTACAAGTGAGAGTGGGACAGTGTCAAATACTCCGACTGAATCGAGTTATTGGAGAGTGACCGTCATGGGAACTGGCGATGATGCCATGGTTCTTGATAGCTCTTTAGGTCTGCAAATCTATTTTTCCCTCACCAATGATCAAATAGTTTATATACAGAAGCAATATGATATTTATACCTTAGACTCTCTGGCAATTATACCGAATGATTCTGGGTATGCCTATTCAGATGGTTATACTGTCATATCAAATGTTGATCAAGAGCTGCATATGGTTGAACATGATACGGTTAATCAATCGATGGATGAGATTAGAGCAGTTGCTCTTTCGGAGGCAGAATTTTCTCTGTATAAGGGTAAAAGACTGTATAACGATGAGGTATCTCTCAACAAAAATATTTATGACGCTATGCAATATTACTATTTGTGGTACGATTCTATTCCTGATGTTAATCCTGAAAACTTTACTACTCCATATGCTTTGGTAGAAAACATAACTGATAACCGTTTGGATAAGTGGTCATTTTTGCTCACCCGTGAAGAGTATGATCAATATCAAGAAGGAGAGAGTTATGGGTACGGCTTTATTCCAGCCTATTCTGTAATGAAAGGAGTGGTGGTGCAGTTGGTTATTGAAGACACCGAAATATTTGCTGCAGGCGTACGACGCGGTGATGCGTTGACAATGATAAACGGTGAGAATGCCTTAAATTTTTTACGGAATGAATCAAGAGGAGAGTCGCTCGGCGCTGCTAAAAAAGGGGTGCAGCATACACTCACCTTTGAAAAAGATGATGGATCTATTATTGAACAAGTTTTTACTAAGGCTTTAATAGAAGAGCCAACGGTTATGCACGAAAATATTTATGAAACGGATGGTAAGACTATTGGGTATTTTATGTTTAATACTTTTCATCAAAATGCATTAGATAAGCTCTTTGACCTCTTTCATCGTTTTAGTGACTATCAAATTGATGAACTTATTATAGATTTACGATACAATGGTGGAGGGTCTTTGGCGGTCTCAGGAGCTATTGCGAGCTATATCGGCGGTCAAAGTGTCAGTGGTTCTCCTTATGCTACAATCAAAACAAATGATAAAAGATCGCAGTACAATACAACGATTGATTTCAATGACGTCGATATAGATTTAGGCCTGAAGAGGGTGTTCTTTTTAACAAGTAATAGAACTGCTTCAGCAAGTGAATATCTCATCAACGGCCTTAAGCCATATATAGATGTAGTGTTAGTGGGTAAGACAACGAGAGGTAAACCGGTCGGAATGAATCCATTACATTTTAAGGATTATGTGCTCTTTCCTATTATGTTTACTGGAGTGAATGCTAATGATGAAGGGGCGTTTTATGATGGTATTTCTACAGATCATAATGCGTATGATGATACTGACGTTGCCATTGGGAGTAATGACGATGATATGGTGAGTACTGCACTTCAAATAATTGGTCAATCTGCCCTACTGCCAAAACGATCGTTTGTCAATGATGTGCCTGAAGATCTGCCTTTGTTAGAAGGGTTTAATGCCTATCGTGGATTTTTGTAATTCGAGCTCTGGAGATGGGTCGATACCTGTGACTGTTTTTTTTGCACTGTTTCGTGAAGAGGCAAGGGTGTTGTAGAGTCAGTATACATTGTATTGTGTTTCAATAGTAACCATTACGAGTAGAGGGCGTGCAGAAATAGATACTTTGCACGCCCTTGTTGTACGCATTCTGTTCACAAATGTAAAAAAGAATCAGCATAGTATTTTGGTGTAGTTAAAGAAATATTCCTAGACTATATTGGTCGCGATTACCATCAAATGGTATGGGTTAATTATATCCCAATGTCTACTTATCAATATGATTGTGTGAGTAATGGTAGACACCAACAGGTAAAGGTTGCACTTCTTAGTGCCCTTGGAGTGCAGCCTAGTCTGTTAGGGAAGAAATGAACAGTACACAACAACACAGGAAGATCATATGAAATTAATGCTATTAATAGTCGTACTTGCACTATTCTCTCAGACCTCATTTGCTCAAGTTATTCAGGCAGATGATGTGGTTAAAGGGAAGTTTAAAGTATGGCATCCCGTAAACATTAAATTTGAGGGTCCATGGACCTCCGAAACCGCAACACCAAACCCATTCACTCAGTATCGACTTGACGTATTTTTCACAAGCCCGAGCGGTAAAGTATTCAGAGTACCTGGCTTCTATGCTGCTGATGGAAAAGCTGGTAAAACAGGTGCGTCATCGGGTAAGATATGGAAAGTAAAGTTCCCGCCTAATGAACCAGGAGAGTGGTCATATTATGCTTCTTTTGTAAAGGGTAACCTTATTGCCGCAAAAATGAAAGGGGGTACTCCTGCAGGATATTTTGATGGTCATACCGGTTCATTTACTATTAATCCTTCTGATGTGCCTGCTACAGACAAAAATTTACGGGGTAAAGGCAAACTGGAGTATGTAGGTGATCACTACTTACAATTTCAGGGTACGGGAAAAAGTTTTATGAAAGGGGGGGCTAATAGTCCTGAAGTGTTTCTTGAGTATGCAGGGTTTGATAATACTCCTTCGGCTCGTACCTATCCAACACATATATCCGATTGGAATGCTGGAGACCCAACCTGGAGAGGTGGTAAAGGAAAAGGGATAATCGGTGTCGTAAATTATCTTTCTACTACTGGTGTAAATGGAATGTATTTTTTAACCAACAATCATGAAGGTGACGGTGGTAAAGCGTGGCCATGGATAAATACGAAACAGTTATATCGGTATGATTGTTCTAAGCTTCAACAGTGGGATTTTGTCTTTAAGCATTTTGATACTAAAGGTATGATGCTTCATTTTGTAACTACCGAAACAGAAAATGAGTCTCTCTTTGAAAATATCGAAGGTTCAGCACCTGACGGCTTTTCGATTTTACGTAAAATTTATTACCGTGAACTTGTCGCACGGTTTGGGTATCACCTAGCGATTACCTGGAATGTCGGGGAAGAAAATGGATGGAATGAGGGTAGTGGTCATCACAGAGCTAACACACAAAAACAGCGGTTATTGTTTGCCAAACGTCTTAAAAAATTGACCTACTATAATGACCATATTGTGGTGCATAATGGACCATCATGGGACGATGCTATTTTATATGGGTTACTCGGTACCCAATGGTATAGTGGACCATCGTTTCAATGGGGCTATAACGATAACATTCACTCTAAAGTTAATTTTTGGAGATACCAATCTGCGCAACATGGTAAAAAATGGGTCGTGAGTATGGATGAAGCATGGGTTGGTCCAGAAACCTATAGCCTTGATCATTGGCGTAAGGAGATTGTATGGGGAACGATAATGGCTGGTGGTGCAGGAACAGAGTTCTATGTTGGTGCAGGAAAAGATGTTGTTCTTCAAGATTTAAAACGCTACCATGATTATTACCGTTATTCTGGCATTGCAGTAAAATTTATGCAAAAGTACATCCCTATGAAAACGCTCTATCCAAATGATAACTATATCGGTAATGGTTGGACGCTTAAAAACAACTCTAAAGTGCTACTATACCTCCGTAATGGGGGGACCCGTGACATTGATCTTCCAAAGGGTACTTATACCGTTCGGTGGTATGATCCTCGTCATGGTGGAATATTGCAAGTAGGAACCAAGAGCATTGTTACAGGAGGTGCCTCGAAAAATATTGGGTATGCTCCAAGTTATCATGCAAAAGATTGGGTGGTGTGGATCGAGAAGTTTGTCCCTATTGCTGCAGAGTTCGATGGTGTAGAAGAAAAACGAGCAGAATCGGAGATAATTGATACAACAGCTGCTTTACCGGCTAACGATTCTGATACAAGTATTAATTAACCCACTTGTGTGAAATAAAAATACACTCTATCCAGAGATGAGTGGCAAACTCGAAAAATGGGAATTATACAGAGCAATGAACAGTGTTTGGGTTTATAGATTGATAGTGAGATTGAGGAAAATATGAAATTTCAACAATATATATATGCGTTCTTGTTACTGACCGTTCTTTCTTGTGAGAGATTGCCACCGCCTGGAACTGAGCCAGACTTGACGAATACAGGTAGGGTGAGTGATGTGTCTCTGATATCGAGCAACGCATTACAGGGGGATAGTAACGCCATACCTATGCTTTCGTCTCAAGTACCGACGAGTTCAAGTCACTCGACAGTTTCAAGTGACTTGAATCCGATTGCTACACCGGTCTCCAGTGCACCCATGGCAGAATCCAATGCGCAACAATCCAGTGAAGTCGCTCTGTCTCATGCATACCCTGGGTTATCATCTGAAGTTTCATCTCTCTCTTCGAGTCATTCTGTTGGATTGAGCGTGTCAAGCACAGTGCTTTCATCTTCTAGTACCCTCGCATATTCATCTTCTAGTACACCAGTTGTTGAGCTCTCTAGTGAACGGTCATCGAGTTCATTTATATCATCATCAGTCAGTACTTCTTCCTCAATACTAGAGTCATCAAGTTTAGAGTTATCGAGTATGGTTCAGGTATCATCAAGTAGTGAGCATTCTAATCAGTATGTCATATCTGCTAAAAAAGATTTCATTTGGCACGCGAGCAAGCAGTATCAGTCTGTCTATTATCACCCTATTCAACCGGGCGAATATCCACTTTTTATTTGGATGCCCAATACGAATGCTACTATCAATGATACCTATGTATTACAGATACTCCGGGCTATGAGTAAAAAGGGATTTGTAGCGGTCGCTCTTGATTATGGACAGGTTGATGATTTTGATCAGGATATGACTAATTTATATGCAAAGGCTTCCTCTGTGTTTTCTAATACAGATTCCCATAGTGCCATTGCAGTGATCGATGATTCAATTCCATCAGTTGATGTATCGCGGGGTATTGTTGTTGCTGGGTGGGGGCAGGGTGCCTCTGTTTCGGTTATTGCTCGGAATTATAATCCTCAGGTTCGAGCCGTGTTAGCATTGGGTGCAGGTATTGGTCAGTATAATTGGCTCGAACCGGCACTTGGTATGACCAATACTATGCTCGATAAGAGTCGCCTCCGGTCTATTATAGGTGCTCAGGATCAGTTCCATGGAGCTTTGGCTACACATGTTCGAATGCATCAAGAAATAGTAACGGGCTATGGTGATGCGACCCACAAAAAATATGATTTTATTCAACCAGATGGGAGTGGATGGTATATGGTGTATGCCAGTCTTTTGACAACTGGCACTCCAGATCATGCCTTTTTTAAAAATCAGAATACACTCGAAGAAAACTTTAAGACAGGAATGGCATCGTGGTGCCTAAACCCGAGTCTTAATTGGCTTGCATTGTTTGTAGATTAGTAGTATTTGATGTCACACCCATCCTTAATACCGTAATTTCACAAATGTGAGAAAACACTTTGACCGCACGATCGTTCGACAAAAATGATGTAATTACAGGGTTACATAAGTGAACATCCATATTGTTAAAATATCATACGAAATGTCAACAAATGTCACCGCATAAACAATCCCCAAATAACAACCCCTCGCAAAAGAGCCTTTCTAGATATAGTTTATAGGGAGAACCACCGGAAAAAACAATACCCACAACCAAAACACCTATTAAGAGCCAAAAACCGCATTTATAAATATGAAATAGGTGCAAAATACACCAAAAGTAGCCCATAGACACACTCATTCTATATACATTTAACACACTGTATATTGTACAGGGCATCAACGTTGGGGCACTACAAGTGAGTTGGGTATTAGAATAGACGAGGAACGCTATTCTATTAAAATAGATTACGAGGGGAGTCATGCACTATAGAATCAAACACACCTTAAAAAGCATAGTAGTACCATTTATTATCAGTTTACCGGTAGCGACCTTTGCTGGTCCGTCATCTCCTGATATCACTAAGGTACCCATACCAATAATGGATGAACACCCTGGTTGGATTGATATGTACTATCGTACCTTTGAACTCTCGTTTAAAAATGTGTTGCAAAAGCAAGAGGGTACAATCTTCATCGATTACTTCATGGATGAAGGATTTAATGCTAATATCTTTCAATGGGATACGAGCTTCATGATGATGTTCGGGCGCTATTCAAATGGTGAACTTCCGTCTATTGTTACTCTCGAAAACTTTTATATGAATCAATCAAGTGATGGATGGATCTCTCGAGAACTCCGAGAAGATGGAACCGAATCGTATTGGCCTAAAGATGGTACAGAAAATAATCCAGCTTTAAAATTAAGAGAAAATTGCTCTATTAATCCACCACTTTTTTCGTGGGCTGAGTGGTCAGACTATCAAATTGCGGGTGATAAATCACGGTTTACTAAAAAAATGACTGGCCCAGAGGTGAGTGATAAAACAATTCTTGATGTTCTCGTTGACTATTTTGATTGGATTAAAGATCATCGCCGTTGGGATAATGGTATGTACTGGTCAACCTCTTATGCGAATGGTATGGATAATAATCCTCGGCTTTTTTATCCAAATCATGTGACAGGCGGAGAAGCTGAAGTTGGTGGGGTGTGTGATAACCTCGGTGGAAACTGGATTGATATCACTGCTCAGCAAGCACTCAATGCTTATTATATTGCAAAGATAGCGGGTGAGGTAGGTGAGACAGCAATTCAAACGCGATTTGAAGATGAACATGCTGAGATCAAAGATGTGGTAAATAGTAACATGTGGGATACTACTGATAAGTTCTACTACGACCTTAATGCAGATGAGACTTTTAATAAAATTAAAACTCCAGCATCATTTTGGCCTATGATAGCGCGTGTGACATCAGAACAACAAGCGGCAGATCTTGTAGAGCACATCGTTGATCCTGAAGCTTTCTGGACACTGCACCATATTCCGACTGTAGCAGCAAATTCTAAAGGATATGAATCTGATGGTGGTTATTGGAATGGTGCGGTATGGGCTCCAACACTCTATGAAACAGTCAAAGGATTGGAGGTCCAAGGACACGAAGATATTGCGAAGAAGGTATCCATAAACCACATTCAAAATCTTTACTGGGTCTATGTTGATTCAAATTCACTCTTCGAAAATTATCATCAAGAGAGCCCACACTCAGGATTCGAATCTAAAAAAGACTTTGTCGGCTGGACCGGTGTCGGCCCAATAGCCTGCCTCATCGAAAACGTCATGGGCTTTCACGCCTTTGGCCCAAACGACTCACTCGATTGGGACTTAACCCTTGCAGAGCATCACGGCCTTGAGAACTTTAAGTTTGGTGATAACATGGTGACCATCACTGCAGCAGACCGATTAAACAGCGATGCAGGAGCTGTGGTAACAGTAACTACTGATAGCCCCTTTAAACTCCATGTCACTTTAGCAGGTACCGAATATATCCACGAACTCCCTGCCGGTGAAACAGAGTTGATGATTGGGAAACCAAATGCGCAATTAACTTCCATACCTATTATCCACAAAGCAACAAACTCATATGGGTTTGGCGCTTCAGGTGATGAGACCACTCGCTATCAAACGTTCAAAGCAGGGAAGGGAACTATCCTTGCTGGTATTGATGTGAAAATACGTCGATTAAATGGATGGGATCAAAGTGATGTGACGGTTGATCTGTATGCTACTTCTGGTGGTAAACCAACAGGAAGTGCATTAGTCGAGGGAACTATTGGGCAAGCAGAAGTGGATAACTTCTTTGTGATCATGCATGCTGCTATGGAGTATGATGGATTGGTAGAAGGGACTGAATATGCAGTTGTTTTGGGTCAACAAACTCCTAAAGCTGATAACTATGAATGGGTGAATGGTGAAGATGTTGACTCTGGTCTTTCATTTGGTAAAGGTGATGGCGCCGGGAGCTGGACCGATGAGTCTGCACTCGGTGATGCGTGGATGAAGGTGTATGCAATTGATACATCAATAGAGCAGTATAGCTTTGCTTCAGAAGAGTCTTCGTCAGAATCTTCTGCAGATGAAAGTAGTACGGATGTTTTGAGTAGCACAGAGTTGAGTTCTGATGAAAGTAGTGACGTCTCTTCGAGCTCAGATGAAATAGAGGATTCTTCTTCAGAAGAGGGTGACCCTGATTCGAGCACTACAGCACTCTTTACTCGGAACGGAACACAGAGCTTTACCGGAGTGCAGGCAGTCAATAACCTTGGTACGGGCGCACTTCAGTTTCAGGTTCCCGAGAGTGTAACGACTCTTAAAATATTTACGATCCATGGTGCATTGCTGGTACAAAAAAACGTTACGGCTCAAAGCCACATTGCACTGACAGAAGAACTTCCTAAAGGAATGTTAATCGTCTCCTTTCAATAGGTCGCTCACTCTTGCTGGGTTCAGCTCTTACACTCATAGGTTAATCTTACTATCTTTAAGATGAGTCTATGAGCGAGAGCGTACTATGAACCCTTTTATCTACGAAAACCCAACAAAAATCATTTTTGGCCAAGATCGTTTCGATCTACTCCCCGAAGAGATTGCTCCCTATGGATCGAGAGTGCTCCTCCTTTTTGGTGGTGGCTCTATTAAACAGAATGGACTCTACGATACTATCAACACACTTTTGAGTAAAGCGGGATGTACCGTTGTTGAACATGGTGGGGTTCAGGGAAATGCCCGACTCTTTCATGCAGAGGCGGGAGTGCAGTTGGTACGTGAACATAAACTCGACCTTATTCTTGCAGTAGGCGGTGGATCAGTAATCGACGAAGCAAAATCAATCTCTGCAGGGGTACAGTATACGGGGTCACTCTGGAATCTCTATTCAGGCAAAGGAACCGTAGGCATCACTATCCCTGTTATTGCCATACAAACACTCCCTGCTACCGCTTCTGAGATGAATGGTATTACCGTCTTGACTCATGACACCACCCTCGCAAAGCGCCCCTTAGTGACTCAAGGGGTACTCAATCCTAAGGTATCATTTCTCGACCCAAGCACCACCTTTTCGCTCTCTCCTAAACAGACCGCTTATGCCGCAGCGGATATTATCTCTCACTGTACCGAAGGCTATTTTACAACAACGGCAGCAACACTCAGACCTCTTGATGGGATAATTGAAGGGCTGGTACATTCAGTTATCTCATCCGTAGCAGATATTCAAAAAGACCCGAGTGATTATGATGCACGAGCAGCTATGATGTGGAGTGCAACTATGGGATGGAACGGAATTACTCAAGTAGGTATTCCTGGAATGTCTTTACCTTGTCATGCCCTCGAAATGCCTCTGAGTGGTATTCACGATATTGCCCATGGTGCAGGACTCTCAATGATAACGCCTCACTGGATGCGAATTTTTGGCACGCTCTATAGTGATCGCATTATACAATTTGGCGAACGGATTCTTGGATTGATGAATCCGACTATCAATCAGGTCGCCGATGGTCTTGATCTACTCTACAACACTATTGGTGCGCCACTGCATCGGAGTGATGTTGGGGTGTCAGAGATAGATATTGATGCGTGTAGTAGTGATGCCATTGCCTCATTGGCATCTCGCGGTGTTGTAGGGTATGAGAAGGATAAGGTTATAGCCCTTTATAAAGAACTATAACCTACTATTATAGAAGGACTGTCTTTCTCAGCAAACCTACGTTAGTAGCTACTGTCATTTATTGATGTGTTATTGGGTGACTGAACTTGCAGGTGTGGTTGGTGTTACCGCTGAAGATGATGAGACCACAGGAGTTTCTATCACTGCTGCACTTGACGGCTCGACCAGTGTATTTAAAAGATAGGGAATGATCTTATTCACTATTTGACTCGATGAATCAACGGATACAACATTATCAGTAAAGACCTCTGAATTATACCCTGTTTTAAAGAGTTCGAAATGGTTGTTGTAACTGGTTAGGGGGCTAAATTGTGCCTTTCCACCATCAATGGTATAGAGGAGATACTTGGCGTCATCTGCGGTAGTGAGGGTAACACGAACTGAGTCGATACCATTACCCAATGTATCTCGCACATCGATGGTATAGCGTATGGGGATTTTTGATTCAGATTCTGTAGGGGTATTACACGCGGTAATAAGAAAAAAAATCGTAAGTATGAGAAGTATCTGTTTCAAAAATTGGTCTCGGTTAAGCTCTGTACTCAGAATATAACATAAAATGAATGTGCTATAGAGAATAACCATCAGAGTAACTAATAGAATACCAGAGGTTTTGGGGTGTCAACCGTCACTTATGTTAAGTAAAACTTTACTTTTAGTTCTGATAAGTTTATAAAAAGTGTAAATAAATGAAGAAAGTGTGAGGGATGTCACAGACAGCCCCCCTTGGTTTAACTAGGATTATACTACTTATAGTATATCTGCAATTGCTTACATATTTATTTAACTAAGGTACAAAGATGAAACGAATGATACTGGGGGTTTCTTGGGGAACGATACTCATATTACTAATAGGATGCGCCAGTAGAGAACTTACTTCGGAGCGTGATAAAGAACGTGTTGAATATGCAACTCAAATTCATAAGTTCCACAATCACATCAGTAAGGGGGAGATTGACTCTCTCGATATCTATTTGAGTAAAGAGGTTGTGGTCAACTCTCTAAATAGGTCGGGTCAAAGTGCTCTATTCGCAGCGTGTCAAGATACCGGTGGAGAGCTCTTTGAAAAATTGATGAAAGCACCTCTTGATGTAAATGTTGAAAATAGCACGACCAAAAAAGGGAGACGTCCTGATGTAATGAATGGCAGCTCACTGGGCGAATGCCTCCTTAATGGTCACTACACAAGAGCGGCACAACTTATTACAAAAGGTGCAGTGATCGATTCTGTATCTCCCATTGAACACCGTCCCTTAATTCAAGTGTTGACAAAGGGTGATACCGCTGCTGCGGCATACCTTTTAGATTTGGGGGCACAGATTAACAAGTTGCCAAACCGAGTAGATAAAAAGTTTGCACTCACCGTTGGTCTTGAAACTCATAACCCGGCAGTCATCTCTTTTCTTTTTAATCGTGGTGCAAACCTTGTGTTGGCCTACCCTCATAGACCAGAAATTACAGCACTGGTAGATGCACTCGGTTCACATATGCACAGTGAGGTCTATGATGTTGTGCTCTCTATTCTCAAAGAACTGCCAAGCGCAGGTGCTCAAAAGGTTGCTCTCTCAGTTGCTATCCGTAAGATAATCTCTCTTGCCGATTGGGGTGAACGAACAAAAATTGAACAGAAAAAAGCGACGATTAAAAAGCTGAATCTCCTTCTTAAAAAGAGCATGAAAAATTCATAGCTCATAGTTTATGGGAGAATGTTCATAAATTTTCGGATTAATTGACCTGAAAGAGTATGTGTAGGGGGAATGGGCTGTGGAATCGTGTCACGGGTGTACCACTCTGCTTCAACAATTTCTTCGCCATCGATGGTGATCTCGCCCGACTCCCACTCTGCCGTATAAGCTATCATGATAGCATTGGTAAGGCCGAAAGGTTGTGACCCAAAGTAGTGCATGTTTTTTATGGTAATCCCGGTCTCTTCCATAACTTCGCGCTCTGCACACTCTTCGAGGGTTTCCCCTTGATTGAGATAACCAGCAACACTTGAATAACCATCATACGGCGTGTAAGGCCCTGTTTTTACCAGTAAGATTCTATCACCTTTCGTGATACGGACAACTACAGCAGGGTGCGCAGCAGGGAAGGTGAGATGCTCACACTGGGTACATTTTTTTGCCCGTTCGTCGCCAAAAGCTTCCATGGGGCTCCCACATTTTGAACAGAACTGATGAAGCTGGTCCCAATGCACGAGTTGATACGCATATGCGGTAATGATAAATTTTTCAGGATTCTCTTCTATCAATTCATACAGCGGGATCTCGGTGTAGGTGTCGGGGATATCAGTATTGGCTGGGATACTACTCACACAGCAGGAGACGGAATCAGTGCGCTCAAAGGGTATCAGTGCAGTATGATTGGCAAAGTCTGATAGGTAATCACTCAGGAGGGAGAGCGTGTCGGGTGAGCTCTTTAGCACGATAAGGCTGTGTTCTTTAAAAAGATAGATGGGTGTTGTCATAGGTATAATCAATGGAATAAGGTGTAGTGGTAAATATACAATGTCGGGCTAGTCAGAGTTGTAATAAGAGGGATGTAAAAAGAGAGATGTAATAAAAAAGGAGAGAACAAAAAAAGCCTCCATTAGGAGGCTTACAATCAATAATGAGTAGAGTGTGTTAGTCTTCACCTGGTCCAGAGTTATTAGACCCTTCAAGAGAGTGAGGAGGAGACGCTACATAGAATGTTTGAGTCGCATTGATGTTAAAGCTTACGTTGCCATAGGTAACGCCTTCTTTGTGTGCGGTAAAATCATACATTCCTGGTGTGAGGTTATTAAAAAGTACCCCACCATCAACAGAGGTTGAAGTATATGTTGGATCAGGAAGTACTGCTTCGTTAAAGTAGATAGGTCCTTGAAGAGGACTTACTTGTGCAGGTACCATAGAAACGAGTGCTCCTGGATCTCCGTGAGGGAGGCGCATGTCAAATAGGCTTGACCATGATTTACCGACGGTAGAAACCATGATATTTGAAATGGGGTATTCTTGCCCTATGAGTTCAGCAATTTGTCCTTCAAGTTGGCTTTTGGCAAAGTACATGTAAAGTTCATCAGGAAGTTGCATTCCGATATCGAGGATATCTTCAGAACCAATAGTAAAGATGTTTGATTGACCTTGAGCTATTGACCAGCGCTCTGGAAGTCCACCTGGGAAGACCATGCCTTCAACTTCGGCAGGATAAAAATCTTTTTCATAGCTAAATGAGAATGCAATATCTCTATTGATGCGTTTAAGAATGTAGAGCTCCCACTGACCGTTTTCATCAGTAGTAATGTTGAGGTACTTGGTAAAAGGATACTCTGCAATCCATACTTTTGCGTTGGCTACAATCGCTGTATAGTCGAGGTAGGCAGGAGGCTGTTGCGTAATGTCATAGCCAAAATGACGTACTTCACCTTTAAGGTGAACGATTTCGAATGAGCGTCTTCGTTTTGCAGCAATGGTTGGGTTCATTTCAATGAGAGTTTCATTTTCGAGATCAATGACTTGTACTGCTGTAGGTGTAGCAGCGGATTCTGTTCCGGTTTCACTGTCATTTTGACTAACCATTTCGGTACAGCCAATCATAAGAGGGAGAACAAGTAGTGACGATAGATAGGTGAACTGTTTTTTCATATAACATCCTTTGTGTTTTTTGGGTTTCCACAAAGGTATCTATAATGTGTCGATTCGTACAGATGGTTATATTAAAGTGTGATGGATATCACACTGTTCATGGGGGTGAGGATACTTCTAAGGCATCTCAACAGACAATGGATTAATACCTGATTTTTGCAATGCAGATACGTCAATCAGATGAGTTTCTCCAGGATTGGGGTTCGCGAATTTGTACATACCTCTATCATGTGCATAGTCAAAAGTTTGTGGGTCTGCGTTCCATGTTAACGTAGTCTCTAAAAATTCCATTTCATTGGTACCTTGCCAAGTTCGCCATCCGACAATAGAGTGACCAGTCATAAGGAATATGAAAGGTTCAAGCCCAGCTGCTTCCAGAGCAGCAGCGAAGAGTACCGTTCCATCAATACAGTTTGCTGCTTTGGTATTAATGGTCTGATTAGGGAATTTAATCTTCTGTCCGGCACTCGGAGAGAAGAGGTTGTTGATATAGACAATGTCCCGCGCTCGTAGTGCCTCGTATATGGCCTTTACTTGGATCCTTACTATGTCTGATTTCTCAGAGTCTGTTGCACCTACAGGAGCTTGATACCCAACAAGAGAGCCTTTGGGGTGAAGGGCAGCTGCTTCGAAGTTAATCTCGTGTATTACGGGGAGGTCAGATTGTACCCACGTTGAGAGGTAGTTCTCAAAATGAAACGTTGCTTCTGGTTGTGAGGGGTATTGAACAGTTATTCCTGATGTATAAATGTTAGGAGGGATAACCTCTATAACATAGGATTCTGAACGTATAGTCGTTTCACCACCATTCTTAATTACTTTAATGGTTAGGTTCAGTTGTGCTGTTCTCGTAGTAAGTAACAGTGGAAGGTTATTAACAATAAGTCCTGGATTGAGTTTAAGTGTATCCGTAGTATTACGGTTAATAATTGTGGTTTGTGAAAAAGCATGCGTAATTCCGGGAATCTCAGCAGTTGCAATTACCGTATATTGCTCATAAGGGTTTAGATTAGTTATACTAGTCGATAGCAAATTGCCATGTGTATGACCATTATATACACTATCCAAGTAAGGATAGATGAATGTTCGAATTTTTTTACGAGGCAATATATAATTTACCTGAATATACCTCGAAGCAGATTTGACAACAACATCATTATAAATAGAATCATACACTGTAGACTTCATAGAATCAACCTCATCTGCAAACAAAGCGTTCAAACTATCAAGTGCATGCTCTTGCGCAAGCGTAAGACTATCAACACTATTATTCCCATTCTCTTTGGTTATACTATCCACTGCACTATTATACTCTGCCTTAAGACTATCAAGGTGCGCCGCTTGTGCTGCATGTAAGCTATCCAACACCAACTGTTGTTGCTCCGTGTGTACTCGGTTTAAAGAATCAGTAAAATGAGAGAGCAGGGAATCGGCATCGGCTTTAAACTGCGCAGACCGAATGGTATTGTAATAGTTGGAGATACTATCAAGAGCGTGTTGCTGTGCATTCATGATGCTATCAATATTTAATTGAGGAACGGTATCAGCCTCAGATGATGCTGTAGGCTGAGGAAGGGCCTTGAGCAGCGAATCGTAATAAAAGGTTACGCGATCAATTTCCATTTGGTGAAGAGAATCCTGAGCGGGTTGATCACTCTCCATGTTCTTTAGAATACTATCTTGAAGCGCTACAAAAAGGCTGTCACTGATGGACGTTTGTTCCATTGGTTCAGGAGCAGTTGTGGTGCTATCGAAGCAGCCTATGGTTACTCCACAGATAAGGAGAAAGCTGATGATAGTTGATAATTGTTTAAGCATGCGAAACCCAGGTAATTAATGTGCTTCGCAAAGATAGTAAAGTTATTAATAAATGAAACTGATCTGCTTTGCTTGCTGTGGGTAAGCACGCGCAGGATGGGGAGTGGAGTATATTAAAAGGGGCATTTTGTATTAAAACACACCTTTATGGTGCTTGTTTGATGTTTTTTCAAAAATGGTCACTTCTTTAGGGGGCCGAACGTTTTTTCCATGGCCTAATAACTACCAAAATACCGCCAAGTATTGCGACAGAAGCAATGATCAACCTGAGGCTTACCAGTTCGCCGAGCAAGAGTATTCCACCAAGACTCGCCAGTATGGGTACTGATAATTGCACGACTCCCGTAGTGGTAGACGTTAAGTGAGGGAGTACTCGGTACCATACTGCATAGCCAATTCCAGAGGCGAGTGAACCCGAAGCAATTGCAGCGAGTATGCCAGGGGGCGTTGCTCCTGTGGTTACTGGTATAAGAACAATGAGGGCTATGCAAAAGGGGATTGTGAGAGTGAATTGTACGGTAGTGTCGCGTAGAGGGTTTTTAGAGCGGCTTCCTAAGAGGGTGTAGAATGCCCAAGCGATACCTGATCCGGTCATTGCTAAAAAGCCCACGACGGATGGTGTCGTGACGGTGGGAATAACAAGATAGGTCAGGCCAGAGAATGCAATGAGGGTACCGATCCAGGCGGTTGGTTTGAGAGTGCGCTGTGTAATGATCGTGAAGGTGATCATGGTTAATTGAACAGTGCCAAACAGTATGAGTGCTCCGGTTCCAGTGTCGAGTGTAAGATATGCATAAGAGAAGAGCGCGGCGTAGGAAAAGAGAAAGAGTGAGCCGAGCCAATAGCGGGGCTTCATACATGATGCAATGGTGTTGCTTATAGAACGAGGTGTTGTAATAAGCATAAGGATTGCAAGGGTTACTGCTCCCGAAATGAGTCGGATTACGGTAAAATAAGCGGGATCAATAATGGGTTCAGAAAGTGCGAACCGGCATAGTATTGAGTTGGCAGCAAAGGCAGCGAGTGCGAGTAGGGTAATTATAACAGTGGATTGCATTAATGGGTTACGGTGTAAAATACTCTGTCTATAAAGTGTACAAATTTATCATGAGAGATGGTGTATTAGATAGTGATACAAAGAGGTGATCGAATAGAGAGCACTCCTGCATCATAACAGAACAATTGTCACCGAAATCGCCCTTTTTAACGTGTACTGAGAGTTGGTATGCAATTTGCAATAGAGGATGAGTATAACCGATAGAGGAGAATGTATGTTTATTGAATTAATATTGCCCGTTACCTTACTTATGGCCACTGTTTTTGGTTTTAGAACTTTGTTAATGAAAGATGTGAGAACTGCAGAGGTGATTCCTGAGTTAGTGGTCGAAGGAACGCCACGTAAAATGAGTAGGGTGCCCCTTGATGACTCCAATGTTATTGATGTCTCTTACAGAACCGTAAAAAAGCAGTAGTGAGACCCGGACTCTTTGCTATTTTTAGCGCATAATTAGAGAGTGGAACACAATGAAAATTTATGTCGATGCAGATGCCTGCCCCAAACCAGTAAAAGAGATTCTCTATAGGGTCTCAGATAAACGCGCCCTTAAGCTTGTGCTTGTGGCAAATAGTTATATGCGCGTGCCTCTCTCTACGTTAATTGAGAGTATTGTCGTTTCGGCTGGCGCAGATGAAGCGGATGATAAAATTGTAGAGCTGGTTGAAGAAGGGGATGTGGTAATCACTGCAGATATTCCCTTGGCTGATCGCATTATTAAAAAGAAAGGGATCGTATTAGATCCTCGTGGAGAGCTCCTTGATGATAACAATATCGGCCAGCGACTCGGAGTGCGTAATCTGTTAGATGAGCTCCGCACCGAAGGTATGGATACTGGAGGACCGAGTGCATACGGGCCCAAAGACAAACAGAAATTTGCGAATCAGTTGGATCGTCTGTTGACTAAGATTATGCGCTAACATCTCGTTATGTACCAGTTGTTAATACAATAAAAAAGCCATGACTGTATTTGAGTCATGGCTTTTTTTATTGTAAGGGTCTGTATGAATGAGACTATCGAACAGGCACGGGGTCGTATACAACACTGATGCTCACCGTATAGTCGATTGGTAATGTTTTGTCTAGATTAGGATTATAGGGGAATACATTTTTGAGAAGGATAATGTAATCGAGCACCGGTTTGAACGTATCCATTGTTCTATCGGTATTAAGATCAAAAGATTCTGTTAGTTTCCCCTGAGTTAAAGTGAAAGATAATCGTGCATTTCCTGCTAAAGTACACCTCGCTTCTTTAGGGCAGCGGTCATCTTTTATAGAATCGAGGGTTAAAAGTACGGTATCATCATTTGTTGCTACTGTGTCGCCAACTTTCATGGGTATAATTGAATCGAGGACGAGAATGGAACGGTGTGGATCCGTTTTCTCACAGAGTTTTCTTGTTGGGCAGCCCCATTCATTTTCTCGTGCTTTTAAGGTGTACCCGTCTTCGCATTGCTCAACATCTTGAATCATGAGGGTCGGGCAATTGTAAATTGCATTACAGTGCTTCTTCTCAGTGATTTTTAAGCCATCTTGACGTGCAACACATGCATTACTTGCCAATTGATAGGTTGTTAGGGTATCAATGGTATCATATATTGGGTCGTAGGCACAGACAGGGTCATAATTCGCCAAACATATCTCTGGTCGTGGTGAAGAGGAATACCGCGTTAATTGATTTGCTGCTGAACTTAAGGTTGAGGAGGTAAAGAGTTCGATAGGATTACTCAAAGCTACATTCGCAGCTGAACTGGAGTGCCTGCTGATATCTCTACTTGACGAACTATTGAGAGCGATTGGTGATGACCCAGAAGAAAGAGGGACCGATTGTGATGATTGCATAGTCGGTGCGGTAATAGCACTTGACGATGGTGGTATAGGAGGAGTAGAGGAGCTTGAGCCTTGTGTAACAGTAAGGCTACTGGATGACAACACTAATGAAGAGGTTTGTGATGATGGCTGCACAGGTACAAATCGAGTTACTGAGGAGAGTACAGCTGTTGAAGAAGAAGAGGCTTCTGATGTTGTTTCTGGCATTTCTTTATCGACAATGCAAGAAGTCGCCATTACCATAAGGCATAACGATAAAACTGAAGGTTTTAAATAGTTCATAAGGTGTCCCAATTGTATTTCTTTAGAAAAGATACTTAATTGAGCTTACGTGTGTAGACGCTTACGAAAAATATTTTCAAAACGAGTTGTGTCTTGTTCGAGGGCTCCGTGTAACGTTTATTTACTCGCTTGTTTAATAACCTCACCGGCAATTTTATCGAGGGGGAGGATTATGTTTACAGCATCAAGTTTAATGGCCTGCATGGGCATTCCAAAAACCACACAGCTTGCTTCATCTTGAGCGATGGTATGGGCGCCACACTCTTTAAGCTCCAATAGCCCTTTAGCGCCATCATCACCCATGCCGGTCATAATTGCCGCGATCGCATTTTTACCCACATATCTACTTGCTGATCTAAACAGTACATCCACAGAGGGGCGATGCCGCGAAACGAGCGGGCCTTCTTTGACCTCGACATAGTAACGTGCACCGCTGCGTTTTATAAGGGTGTGAAACCCCCCAGGAGCAATAAGCACTTGCCCAGGAATAACGGTGTCATTGTTCTGTGCTTCTTTTACCTGGACGTTACAGGTCTCATTGAGCCTATTGGCAAAGGTCCGGGTGAACTTTTCGGGCATATGTTGTACAATCACTATGCCTGGGGAGTTGTGGGGGAGTGCTTCAAGAAATACTTTTAATGCCTCGGTGCCGCCGGTTGATGCGCCAACAACAATTACCCTTTCAGTTGTTTTTACCATTGCATTTGTTTTTGCGGGGGGGAGCACTGCATCTGCAGTCAGTTTCTTTTCGGGGTGCTTCTTTTTAGGGCGCGCCTTTACCGCAACTCCTGCGGCGGCTTTTACTGAATCACATATTTGAATACTTGATTCTTGTAAAAAAAGTTTGGTTCCTACTTTCGGTTTGGTAATAATATCGACTGCTCCATATTCGAGTGCACGAAAGGTCGACTCACAGTTCTCTTCTGCAAGGCTCGAACAGATTACTACAGGGATAGGGTGCTGTGACATGAGCTTTGATAAAAAGGTGAGGCCATCCATACGAGGCATCTCTATGTCGAGAGTTATGACATCGGGAACAATAGTTTTCATCTTTTCAGCTGCGTAATAGGGGTCTGCTGCACTTCCCACAACTTCAATGTTGGGGTCGGAAGAGAGCACTTCGGTCAGAGTTTGACGGACAACAGAGGAATCATCTACGATAAGTACTTTGACTTTATTTTGACCCATTGCCAATCTCCCTCTTAATTTTTTTGAGATACACTTTACCGGATTCAGTACAAAAAATGAGTTTTCGTCCTTGAGTACCGCCCATATCATGGACGTCTATAATTATATTTGCTTCACTGAGTATTTTTTTTGCTACTTCAGCATTTTGGTACCCTATAGACTGTTCATAGGAAGAATTATTGCCTGGAGTATAGGCACCGCCAAAGAGTTTAACGGTACAGTGTGAAAGAGGGATGCCTGCTTTTTTAAGTTCGTGAAGCATTCTGTGTATGGCTCCGTCCACGTATCGTACATCACTGTTGTTTTTTCTCGTAGGATACACCGCGTGGCATACTATAGCAAACTTAGGAATAGAACAGTGGATAAAAAGAGAAACGCACGACCCGAGAATGGTTTGAATTCTATGAGTTTTGCGGGTAAAGAACACCTGACCTTGCAGGAGCGTTGGGTACTCTATAATGC